>JAJYQN010000029.1 GCA_021794595.1 Pseudomonadota bacterium | reverse complement strand
CGCCGCGCTGCACCGGCTCGCCGAGATCTTGAGTCAGACCCTGGAACTGCGATTGACTCATGGTTCCCACCCCGCTGATGTTGCCGGCGCAGGCGACCCCGGGTCCGATAGCGAGGGCCGAAACGAATAAGGCGATGGTCCATTTTTTTTGGCTTAACATAATACCTCCTCTAAGTCTTAAGTGTGGGCCAAGGGAAAAATCTTGTCCGGGTTCAGGATATTGTCGGGATCGAATTGGGCCTTTATGGAACGCATGAGCGCGAGCGTCTCCTCGTCGATGGCGCGACCCACATAGTCGCGTTTTTCCAGTCCCACGCCGTGCTCCCCCGAAAGGGTCCCATCAAGGGCCAAGACAAGGTCAAAGACCTCGCTCAAACAGGGGCGCGCCTGCTTCTCTTGCTCGGCGTTCTGGGAGTCGTAGAGAAGATTGACGTGAATATTGCCGTTTCCGGCATGCCCGAAGTTCACAATGGGAATCCCGAATTTTCGGCTCAATTTGTCGAGTCCGCCGATCAGCTCTGGTATGCGCGATACGGGCACCACAACGTCCTCGTTGAGTTTGTTCGGTGCAAGCGTGCGCAAAGCGGGCGACAAGGCCTTGCGCACAGCCCAAAGCTGCGCCGCCTCTTCGGCGGTCTTGGCGCTTGTGAGCTCGGTCAGGCCGGCTCCTGTGGCGGCCCGAGTGAGGGCCGAGACCGCTTCATCCATGCTCGACTCCGGCCCGTCCGTTTCTATAAGCAACAGCGCCCCGGCCCGAGCAGGCAGGGCCTGGCTATAAGCTCGTACCATAGCTATAGCTGAGCCGTCCAGAAATTCAAGCGCACAAGGGGTCACGGGCTGCGCCATAATCCGTGATACGGCCTCGGCTGCGTGGTGCATGGTGTCGTAGACTGCTCGCAGGGTTCGTTTCGCGGACGGCAGCGGGGTGAGCTTGAGCGTCGCTTGGGTGATAACGGCGAGTGTTCCCTCGGAGCCTATAAGTAGCCGCGTCAGATCGTAGCCGACCGCCCCTTTTGTGGTGCTCACCCCAACCCGAATGATGTGTCCGGCGCCCGTTACGGCATGGAGACCGAGGGTGTTTTCCCGACATGTGCCATATTTGACGGCGCGCGGCCCGGCCGCGTTGACGGCAAGGTTTCCCCCGATGCTGCAATAGGCGGCGCTGGTGGGGTCCGGGGGCCAAAAAAAGCCGTTGGCCCGCGCCGCTTCTTGGACCTCTTGGTTTGTGACGCCTGGCTCTACGCGCATGAGGCGGTTTGCCGGGTCGACGGCCTTGATCTGATTCATGCGCTCAAGTGACATCACGATGCCGCCGCGCAGGGGGACGGCGGCCCCGGCGGTCCCGGTTCCGCGCCCGCGCGCGACAAGCGCGAGCTTATGTCGTCGACAAATGCGAATCACCGCCTGCACTTCGTGTTCGGTCAAGACGAACACCACCGCCTCCGGAAGGTGGTGTTTGCGGGAATTGTCATAGCCGTAGACGAAGCAGTCGGCTGCATCGACCAAGAGCCGACTTGCGCCCACCACCGCCTGCAACTCTCGGTGAAGTTCGGCCCCCAGGGTCATCGGCGAATGGCTTCTATGAGGGCCGTAGTCGAGCGCTGAAATCGGAAAGGAATGGATACGACGCGACCGCCGCTCGTGAGCACATCCTCGGCCCCTACGATCTTATCGACCGGCCAGTCTCCGCCCTTGACGAGGACGTTGGGGTGGAGTGCGCGAATCAAGGCGAGCGGGGTGTCTTCGGAGAAGGCGATCACGAGCGACACGCTCTCAAGGGCCGCGAGGACCGCAGCGCGATCTTCAAGGCCGTTGATGGGCCGGTCTGCCCCTTTGTTTAGTCGCCGCACTGAATCATCGGTGTTGATCCCCACGACTAAAGAGGCGCCGAGCGCGCGGGCCTCTTCCAGGTAGGTCGTGTGTCCTCGGTGGAGGATATCGAAGCACCCGTTGGTAAAGACCAGGGGTTTCGCTAAGGTCAGGACGCGCGCCACGCCCTGCTCACGTGTTGCGGGAAGTTTGTCGGCGATCATGACTGGCTCTCGAAGAGCTCGACTATACTGCGGACACGGGGTATGCGGCTCGCTGCTCGCGCCGCCTTGTTCCCTACGGCCGCTGGCACTAGCCCCAATAAATAGACAACGCGATGGGCGGTAACGACCTTAATGGGGTTGGCGTCCAGTCCATCAGCCAAAAGTGCCGACTTCACGCGCAGAGTGATCCAGGAGTCGGTCAGCCGGGCGCCGAAAGAGCTAGGCGGCGCGATGCGCAATTGGTTGACTATCCGTCGAACACCCTTAATGCCGCGCACAATGGTTAAAATTTTGTTACGGTCTGCGATCCGCGCGGCCTCGCCGGTCAACAGGACCAGACCGTCGACGCTCGTGACATCGACATGGCTTGCGCGGTGCAAGGGCTTATTTGCGGCGATGAGGGCTTCGGCCCGTAGCTTGATCCAAGCATCGTTTACTACCGCGCCCACCGAGCGATGATCGTCTGCGATGCTGGCGCTGGTGGCGGTTCCGCCCAGAAGGAGCGGAGTACAGCCTGTGAGGAGCAAAAGGCTTATGAGCCCAGCGAGCCCATAAGCCACCCTCTTGCCCCGCTTGTGCCTCATGCCTAGTCCTGGCCGAGCAGTTGACAGTCTATGAGATCGCACAGGCAATGGATGACGGTGATGTGGATCTCTTGAATACGGGCGGTCGACGGGCCGGCGACGCAAATGTCGACATCGTCGGCGGTCAATAGGCGTGAGAGGTCGCCGCCGTCGCGACCGTTTAGGACGACGCACGGCATCCCGCGTTCGTGCGCGGCTTCGACGGCGCGAATGACGTTTGTCGAGTTCCCCGAGGTGGAGATTGCAAGCAACACATCGCCCGCATGTCCGAGCGCCCGTACTTGGCGCGCGAAGATCTCTTCGAAATGGTGGTCGTTTGCGATCGATGTCACAGTTGACGCATCGGTGGTGAGTGCGAACGCGGGCAGCCCCGGCCTTTCGATCTCGAACCGATTCAATAACTCGGACGAGAAATGTTGGGCATCGGCCGCCGATCCACCATTACCACAGGAGAGGATCTTGCGGTCATTCAAAAGCGCATTGATCATTGTCTGGGCCCCGCGAGCAATGAGCGGGGCCAAGTCGTCCTTGCACGACTGCTTGGTGTGGATGCTTTCGTCAAAATGACGCAGTACTCGCGAAGTAAGAGCGTCGTACGCCTGACCTTCGGACATATAAAGACCCCTTTAAATTAAGCAAAAATGAGCGCCCCTATGATGATCCTAGCGGCGGGCGCCCGGCTTATGGGAAAACAGGCTCCGATAGGGCAGGAATGTATCGATGAGTTGCGGCAGCCCATCCCGGAATTGGGCAAAGACCAGTTGCCGGCGAATGACGTTGTCGCGCTTCACGCTGAGCGACCCGGTCAAGCCGTTGTAACGACCACCGCCACCCAGGCTCAATCGGTCCAGTCGGTCAACGAGGCTATCGGCATCGGCCCCAAAGGCATAGAGGCGGCCCAAGGCGTTGAACTCGTAGTGATGGGCGTGCGCCAAGGTCGCGCGCAAACGCGCCATGCGACCGTTGCCGACCAGCATCCACGGCATGTCGCCGAACATGATCCCATCGAGATCCCGATCGTAGACCGGATCCGGGCGGCCGGTAAAGACAGAGGACGTGGAATATACCGGCAGATTGTCGGCATGGTCGTAGTCGAGCTGGGGTTTGATGAGACGCGCATCGGGCGCATCGGCAACAAGAAAGATCATGCCTACATCGCGCCGCCTTCGGGCGGTAAAGGCGAGCCGCATGTGCAGGATCTGCTGGAGCCGCTGCTCTCGGGCCCGGCTTTCGGTGATGTTCAGGAGGTCTTCCACCGGCCTCACATAGGTGCTGGACCCAGCCGTGTAGGGGGCCTGGGCTACGACGAGGCCGCCCAGATGGCGCCAGCGGCGGGCGAAGGCGCGCCGCATACGATGTCCCCAGGGGGTATTGGGGTAGAGGATGGCGGCTCGTAAATGCCCATCCAAAAACGCGCGGTCCGCGGCTTGCTGGGCCTCCATGGTCCGTGCCAGGCTGAATTGATAGACCGGGACGTGCGGCCGGTCGTGGGCGATCGGTTGGGGACTGAGGCCGAGCAAGAGTGTCGGGACCTTGATGCGCGCATGTTTTGCGACGTTGCGAACGGCATCCGCGCCCAAGGGCCCCACCACAAATTGGGCCCCGTTTTTCACGGCCTCTTTGTAGTAGTGCGCGGCGTCCTGGCTATCCGCGCCAATGTCATACACCACGATACGCGGCGCCGGCGTTGACGGGTGCGCTTGGGCCATGGCCACGAAGCCGCGCTCCACAGCCTTCGCGGCTTGCGAAAAGGGCGAGGAGATCGGGAGCAAGAGGGCGATGACTTTGGGTGGTGCGCTCGAGCGTTGGCGGGCGACCAAAAGACCCTGCAGAAAGGCCGGCGTAGGCTGATACTGACTATAACGCCGCTGCCACTTTTGGATCGCCTTTTGAAGCTTGTGGGAACGCGGGGTCTGGCGCCTTACGATGAGCGCTAGGCGGGCCCAAGCGCCTGTTGCCGTGTCGGGGTTGCGGTTATAGAGGGATCGCAGTCGCGATGTCGAAACGCCCCCAAGGGCCCGCCACAGGGCCCGTTCGTTATTTGTGATCTGGCGCTGCGACGTGATGAGGCGTTCGCGCGCGATGAGGTCTCGCGATGCCAACAGCGGGTGGCCCAGACTTAATGCCGCTTGGGCCTCGACCCGGTCGATTTCCGCTAAGAGGCGGGGCCGAAGACCCGGAAAACGATGCGCGGCTCGGGCCTCCCGCAAGGCCCTTCGGGGGGCGCCCAGCGCGCTATCGATTTCGGCCTTGAGGGCGTCTTTGCGGGCCGCGAGGGGGCCCGGCAGGGGTTTCGAGACCAACGCGAGTTCCTTATTGGCGGCGCGTAGCGCGCCCGCGCGCACCAGGGCCTCTGCCGCTTT
Source organism: Pseudomonadota bacterium (assembly GCA_021794595.1). Lineage (GTDB taxonomy): Bacteria > Pseudomonadota > Gammaproteobacteria > Acidiferrobacterales > Acidiferrobacteraceae > Acidiferrobacter. Next base: position 12,977 of record JAJYQN010000029.1, on the reverse strand, counting down.
GAGGGCGAAGTCCGCGCGCGTGGTGCCCGTAGTTTCCCGGGCGAGATGCTGATAGGCTTGGGACCCCTTGATGTAGTGGCCGTGTTTTACGGCGCGTTGCGCGCGCGCCGCGCTAACCACGGCGGTCTTTCGGTGCAGGGTCGGCGCACAGCCGCTCACGCTGATCCAGATGAGGTTAAGTAGCGTCAGGGTCCAAACGGCGCGGGTGGCCAAAAGCAGCGGGGATCGGTTCATGGGGCAAGTATCCGAAACGGCGCGCAAAATGTCTATCTTCCTCGTGCGGCGACCATGATCGGAGCCCTTTATGTGGTAGCGACCCCGCTTGGGAACTTGGCCGATCTGTCGCCCCGGGCGGTCGAGATTTTGGGTTCGGTCGCGGTCATAGCCGCTGAAGACACCCGTCACTCCCATATCTTGTGCCAGCACTGGGGTATCCATACCCCCCTCGTCTCCCTCCACGATTACAATGAGCGCGCGCGCCTTCGGTCGCTAATCGAGCGCCTCCAGGCCGGAGAGTCGGTGGCGGTCGTGAGCGACGCCGGTACCCCCCTCATCAGCGATCCCGGCTACCTTTTTGTGCGCGCGGCGCGCCAGAGCGGTATTCCGGTTTATGCCGTGGCGGGTCCAAGCGCCGTCATTGCCGCCTTATCAGTGGCCGGCATTCCTTGTGATCGCTTTGCCTTCGAGGGTTTCCCACCGCCGCAGGCCGCAGCCCGACAGGCGTTTTTTTCGTCCCTGGCCCACGAGCCGCGAACCCTCGTATTTTATGAATCGCCACACCGTTTGGGGGCCTCGCTCTCCGACCTCAGTCAGGCCATGGGTGGCGACCGCGAGGCTGCGCTCATACGCGAGCTCACCAAGCGTTACGAGGAGGGCGTACTAGGCACCCTCGCGAGCTTAGCTGAAGACTTTTCTGCCCGGTCGGTAAAGGGTGAATGTGTATTGGTGGTCCGCGGAGCCTTGGCGCCGCGCCGCGACGAAGACAGTGAGCGGGTTTTGCGTATTCTCCTCGACGCTCTGCCGCTGCGCCAAGCGGTCGATCTCGCGGTCGCTATTACCGACGCGCCGCGCAAACCCCTCTATACGCTGGCATTGAGCTTAAAGGATCGGCCAGAAAAACCGTGAGGGCCCCTGTCCTTTGTGGGTCCGAAGCAAGCGTTTTCGGGCCTGTTTTCAACGCACAAACTAGTAAATAATTATGTTCGCATATAATAATTAACTTGACATATATCAGTCTGTCGCTTGAGAGGGATGCGGGCTTGTGCCAGAATCCTCGGTCGCAGGGTCCGGTTAAGACAGAGACCGCGATGCGCCTTGCAGAGGCCACAACGGTGTGCGGTAGTTAGCCAAGAGAGGGTAAGGTCGATGGTGAGAGCAGTACGCAAGGCGGTGTCTATGGGGGCGGGACTTGTCCTATTGGTCGGGAGTGCTTACGCAGCCGGCCCCGTTAAGGTCCCTACGATCGTGACGACGACCTGTTCGGCTTGTCACGGACTAAACGGCGTGTCGATGGTCCCTACGTTTCCGAATCTTGCGGCCCAGGGCGCTCCGTACCTCGTCAAACAAATTAGGGATTTCCAAAACCATAAGCGCGCCGATCCATTGGCCCAATCCATTATGTGGGGCATGGCCGCGACAATCCCCAAGAACAAGATTCACGAGATCGCCCAATATTTTGCTAGCCAAAAAGGCGCGCCGGGCTCTCCGGAGAACGCGCAGCTCGTGGCGGCGGGCCGCAAGCTCTATATGGGCGGGGTCGCCACCGACCATTTGCCGGCGTGCATGGCCTGCCATGGCTCGACTGCTCGCGGTCTCCCGCCGCTTTTCCCACGGCTAGCCGGGCAGCATATGACATACGTCATTGCCCAACTGCAGGCATTTAAGACCAAGCAAAGAAGCAACGATCCTTTGGCGATTATGCGCACGATTGCCGCTAAGCTGTCGACAAAACAGATGGACGCGGTTGCCGCCTACGTTCGAACTCTCTAAGTGGGGATTGGTATGCCGCATTACGAACCGCCCGCCGGATGCCTACAGGGGCGCGCGGTACTGGTAACGGGAGCCGGCGACGGTCTCGGACGGGCCGTGGCGCGAGCCTACGGGCGCCATGGGGCCGAGGTCGTTTTGCTCGGAAAGACGGTCGAAAAGCTCGAGGCCGTTTATGACGAAATCCTCAGTCTCGGGGGGCCGGAACCGGCCGTCTACCCCCTAGACCTGAGTGGGGCCCGGGCTCGGGATTACCGCGATCTGGCCAAAAATATAGAGAGCAAGATTGGGCATCTCGAGGGCATTCTTCATAACGCGGCCGTCTTGGAGCTTCTCACGCCGCTCGAGTTCCATCCGGCCGAGGCCTGGGACCGCACCTTGCAGGCGAATGTGACCGCCCCTTTTCTTCTGACTCAAGCCTGCCTGCCGCTTTTAGGAGCGGCGCCCGATAGCGCGATCCTCTTTACGGGCGATGAATGCGCCGTAACCCCGAAGGGCTATTGGGGCGCCTACGGGGCAAGCAAGGCGGCCCTCCATAATCTCGCGTTCATGTGGTCGCAAGAGCTGAGCGAAACGGCGATCCGGGTCCATGTCGTGGATCCGGGGCCTGCCCGCACCGGCATGCGGCTGCGCACTCACCCTGGGGCTCCCTTGTCGTCCTGGCCTTTGCCGGAGGCCCTGGTGCCGGCTTACGTCTATTTCATGGGTCCCGAGGGTCGTAACTGTCGAGATCAATTGATTCACGCTTCGGACTGGCTTGATACGTCTGTCGATGATCGTCCAAAGGCCGCAGTGTGAACGAGTTTCCGTTGTGTTGCTTGTACGGAAGGGGGGTCTTGGGGGCCGGAAGGCCGCTGCAAGGCAAGGGCGTTGGAGGCTGAGGTGAAGGCATGGCAAAGACAGTCGAGGATACAAAAGACAGACCCGACATGGGGCGGCGGCGTTTCCTGACGGCGGCGACGTCGGTGGTAGGGGTAGCGGCTATCGGAACGGTCGCGGTGGCGATGGTGGACAGTCTCGAGCCTACGGCCGCCGAGGCCGCGGCCGCTGCGACAGTGGTGAATTTGAGTCCTATCGAGCCGGGGATGCAGGTCACGGTGCCCTGGCAGAAAAAGCCGGTGATTATCGTGAACCGGACGCCCGCCATGCTGGCGACTCTGGCCGAGGCCGAGAGTAAGAAGTTGCTGAAGGATCCAAACTGCAATGTCCCTCAGCAGCCGCCTTATTGTAAGAACCAATATCGGGCGCGTAAGCCGGAGTGGCTTGTCATGGTGCGGATTTGTACGCACCTCTGCTGTATTCCCCATTATCGACCGAAGAAGGCCAGCGTAACGCCTTGGTGGCTGGGGGGCTTTCACTGCCCATGCCATGGTTCTATGTACGACCTTTCCGGGCGGGTCATCAAGGGGTCGCCGGCTCCGCACAATATGGCGGTCCCCGAATACACGTTCTCGCCTAACGGGAAGACGGTGACGGTTACGAAGATGTATCCATTGGCGCACTTGTGCTAGGTCGGGCAGGCTCAGAACAGGGTAGGAGAGTCGCATGAGCAAGTTTGGTGATTGGTTAAACGAGAGGTTTCCCGCACGTGAAATGATGCGGGAGCATATGACGGAGTACTACGCTCCGAAAAACTTCAACATCCTGTACTACACGGGGTCGTTGTTACTCCTTATGATCGTGTTGCAGCTGGTATCGGGCTTTTTGCTTATGGCCCATTACGTACCGACAAGCAAAGACGCGTTCAATTCCGTCCAAGGCATCATGTATGACACGAAATGGGGTTGGCTCATTCGGTATATGCATGTCGATGGCGTATCCCTCATTTTCATTTTGCTCTATCTCCATATGGGGCGGGGCCTGCTGTACGGCTCCTACCGTAAGCCGCGAGAGCTTTTGTGGATCATAGGCTACGTCATTTACATCATGATGATGGGCGAGGCCTTCTTCGGCTACATCCTGCCATTCGGGAATTTGTCCTATTGGGCCGGACAGGTTATTACCTCGATCATCCATGCGGTGCCGCTGATCGGTCCGGGTCTCACCACGCTAGCGCGGGGCGGACCGGGAGTCGGGACGGCCACGCTTGAGCGTTTTCTAGCGCTGCACGCCGTCCTCTGGTTCATGATCATAGCGGCCTTGATCGTGCTCCATATCTTGGCGCTTCATCAGGTCGGCTCGAACAATCCCGATGGTATCGAGATCAAGAAGCTGAAGGGTCCGGACGGCCATCCGCTCGATGGGATTCCCTTTCATCCGTACTATACGGTCAAGGATCTCTTCGGCGTCGGTGTGTGGCTCACGATCTTTGCGGCCATCATCCTTTACGCCCCCACGATGCACGGTGTCTTTCTGGAGCGCACCACGTTCTTCCGCGCCAACCCGATGGTCGGACTGCCGGACGTCACCCCGCCTTGGTATCTGGCGCCCTACTACGCCATGTTGCGGGCCGTACCGAACAAGTACTACGGGATTGCGCTGATGTTTTTGGCGATCGTTCTTCCGTTCTTCCTGCCCTGGCTTGATCGCAATCCGGTCCGCTCCAGCCGCTACCGCCCGGTCTATAGGATCATGATTCTCGTCATGGGGATCACCTTCTTTACGCTGGCCTGGGTGGGCGAGCAGCCGCCCTTACCGAAGTATTTCCTCATAGAGCGTCTGGGAGCCGCGATCTATATTGGTTTTTATGTCTTGCTGCCGATCATAAGTTCAATTGAGCCGACCAAGAAAGTGCCGGAAAGGGTGAGGTCATGATGAGGAAAACATGGACGGGGGGCCTTGTGGCCGCCTTGGCGACTCTCGGTCTCGGCTTCGCGCAGGCCGCAACCTTGGCGACGCCCTCGTATACCTTCAACAAACCTACGGTGATCGCGGGCGCGAAGTTGTTCGCCGATCACTGCAGCGCGTGTCACGCCGTGAGTTCGCTCCGCTATGACCGTCTGGCCGCAGACCTTGGTATGACCAAGGCCGAAATCAAGAAGGACATCATGCTGCCAGGGGGCGCTAACTATCTTCAGGGCATGCGTCCGACCATGACCCAGGCCGATGCCAAGAAGTGGTTTGGCCTGCCGCCCCCGAACCTAAGCCATATGGTCCGGGCTCAGGGGGCGCGTTGGATCTACACGTATCTTACGTCCTTTTACTGGGATCCGAAGCGGCCGTCGGGATGGAATAACCACATCTTCCCGAACGTGGCCATGCCGGATATCTTGGCTCCGTGGGGCGGGACCTACGCAAAGAACGGCAAGCTCTTGCAGGCCGGTCGTGAGTCCCCGGCACTCTACCACAAGCAGGTCGCGGAGATCGTGGCGTTCTTACGCTACGCAAGCGATCCGTCGGTGTTCGAGCGCCGTGCCATTGGGCGCTATGTGCTCGGCACCCTCATTCTGTTTACGATTCTAGCCTACCTCTTGAAGAAGGATTATTGGCGGGATATTCACAACAAGGATGAGGCGGAGAAGGCCAAGGACGCAAAAAAGGCGGGCTCGGCTAAGGTCTAATTCCGACTCGTTGTTTAAGCGCTTTATCAAAACCCCCGCCTGCGCGGGGGTTTTTTGTAGTGTGCCCGGTCGGGTGCGCTCGGCTGTACTGAGGCCGGACTCACGGGGGGCGATTGTGTCGCCGGGGTCGCAGGCGCTCTCACCGAATCGCGTCTTGGCGATCTCGTGACGCTACCGGCCATCGCCCAGGGATCGCGAGTCACACCGCGCCATGGCCTACGCCACTGGTGCCGCGATCCTAGGTTCGGGTGCCGGGCAGTCTGCCGGGGGTGATGCCTTAAGCGCCATCCACGCCGCCTCAATGCGGTGATAAACAATCGCCTCCTGCCGTAGACGATCACCAAGACCCGCATCTTTCTTGTATCAAGACGCGGAATCTCCTTAACTTGGCGAAGGCGCGGGCCCCGCGAGGCGGTGGCGCGGCGAAATTGCCAGCCAAGCGTACATGTGTGGATTTACGCACGGTGGAGTCAGGCTATCACGACATAGCCAATCAAAATCGACCCCGGAGTCCATAACGTAAGACGTTTGCACGTACCCCCGCTGGGAGGGGCTCAAGCGCATGAAGAACAATCTTGATCCTGTGAATACGCGCCAACCGCTGATGGACTGAGGTCGACGCGTTTTTTGCACTCCACATAATCAAAGCGTCTTCAGAAAGTCGATCAGCGAGTCAGGCGCATGGTAGCGTTGAATCTTTACGTCTGGCTCGTGAAGTCTGGCCAAGGCGCGCTCCTTCGTTGTCAGATCGGCCTCAACGTAATGATGAGTGGTGGCCGGACTCTCATGACCGAGCCAGAGCGCGATGACGCTGATGTCGACGCCCGCCTGTAACAGATGCATTGCCGTAGTGTCGGCCTTATGCAGCGCGATACATAAGGCCGAACAATTGCCTTTCAGATATGAAATTCAACCAACATGTCTTCCCGAAGGATTGAGCTGCATAGCTTATCTCGTACCCTGAGGATTATCGCTCGCCACAACCCACATGAGCGTGATTCCACTCTTAGCGCGCATATATGCTAAAGAATTTATCAGAATTCATGAGATATGGAATAAATCGTATGAGGATGAGTTTAGGGCTTATGCGGGATACCACACCCAGAATTATGTTTATCTTGGGTTAGGGGAGAAAGAAGGGAGTTTCCCAAAGAGATAGCGGATCTTATGAGGGAGTATTTCTGGGAGATCCGGTAAGGTCACGACCTAAGTGTCAATGCACGCGCCCTGAACCGCCCGAGGTGTGGAGCGGTGGAAAGTTCGCTGGGGTGACCCATGAAAATCACGTCATAGGCGTTTAGGTTTGGCGGGAGTGGTTCATGGTAGTTGACCGCGCAACAGGGTATCTATGTCACGGAAAACGGCCTGGATCGCCGGCCTTAGCTGGTAGGTCCAGTAGTCGCGAAAAGCGCCTTCGTTTGCGGTGTTCCCCTGACGAAGCAGTGTCTCAAGTGGCCCCCAAGTGCTCAGTTGTCCATAAAGTGCGCGTCGGGTCTCTATCCAATTCCTCAGCCGGGCGTGCCCGGCCAGCAGGCTACTCATATCGCATGAGGCATAGTTGTCGGGCTCCAAAAAGGCATAGCCGACCAATACGAGATCTCTGGTCGGAAAGATCGCGCCGGCCGACGTCCAGGTTGGACGGAAGGTCGGAAGCCACGCATAAAAATTAGATTCCGATAACGGCGGAGAGAGCAGATGCCCCTGCACATAGTCTCCTCCTATATGTCGCCACAAGGCGAGATCGTTCGGTTCCTCGATTCCTTCGGCGATCAGTCGGCGTCCGGAGAGTGTGCCAAGAAGCAGTACCGCGCTCGCCACGGCGAAGGCGTTGGGGTCGTGTCGAAACGAACGAATGAAGCGTTGATCGAGCTTCAGTTCGTCGACTGGAAGATGCACGGCCTCGTTGAGAGACGAGTAGCCGGTTCCAAAATCGTCGAGCGCCACCGAAAACCCCATTTCCTTAAGCTGGACGATAACCTGGGCGGCACGGTGCATGTCGCTCAGTGCGACGTTTTCCGTGACTTCGATGCAAAGGCCTTCGGCGCTCGTTCCCTCGAGCCGGGATGCGGTGTCTGCCAGAAATGCCGGATGAAGAAAATGATGGGCGCCGACGTTAAAGGCGACCCGCAGCTGGTGGCCAGCCGCCCGCAGCCGGGCCCGCACCTCGATGGCTTCAGAAAGGGCATAGCGTCCCAGGGCCCGAATCAGGGCCGGGTCCTTTTCGACATCGGCGATGAAGTCGATCGCGGACAGGACGCCTTCAGGGGTGCGCCAGCGCGCGAGAAGCTCCACCCCTTCGATGGTTCCGGCGAGGCAGCTCACCTGGGGCTGGAGGAGAAAATGAATCTGTTTTGCGGCTAGGGCATTGGGCAGGCGCTGATGGATTTGTAGTCGGCGTTCAAGACGCTTCGCGATATCGCCACCAAACAGGCAGAACGTATCGCGGCCACCAGCCTTGGCCGCGTACAGAGCCTCGTCGGCGCGGGCCAGGAGCGTCGCGTACGGCGTTTCGGTGGCATAGGTCGCCCAGCCAATACTAGCCGTTACGTGTTTTTCGCTGTCCGCCTCGCTCACGGTTTGGAGTAGGCGGGCCGATATCGTGGCCAGCGTGTCGGCGTCCTCGATCGTCACAAGGAGCCCGAATTCATCCCCCCCGAGGCGCGCCGCACCCTCGTCTTTGCGGATGACCTGGCGAAGCCGCTCGGCCACGGATTTCAGCAGATCGTCTCCGGCCTTATGGCCCTGGAGATCATTCCACTCCTTAAAGCCATCAAGATCCATGATTCCTAGCGCCATGCTGCGCCCGCTGCGGTCGGCCCGAGCCATGGCCTCGGTGGCCGAGCGCTCGAAGTAGGCGCGATTAGGCAGGCCTGTGAGCGGGTCGTAAAGGGACAGGTGCAAGAGCTCCTGTTGGCGACCGTAGTCGCTGACCGCAAGGCTAATGTCTCGTCCGAGCGTTTCGATGAGATGAACCAGGTCTTGGTCGAAAAATTCGGTTTCGGCAGCCACGACACCGAGGACCCCTGACGATCCGCCGTTATTCTTCCATGATATGGTGAGTGCAGATTGGAGACCGAGGGCGTGGGCCTTGCAGCGCCATTCATCGTTGCCAAGCCAGAGGCCGCGCTTCTCAAAAAGCTTGGCGCCCTGCGCGCTCATGGTTTTGGTGTGCATGCCACCTAAGCCGGTATCGCAGGGGTTAAGGCTGATGGACGCCTGGTCTATGAACGCCTTGGCGGGACCGCTGCTTGCGACCACCCGTGCAATGTCTCCTTCGACAAGTGAAATGAAGGTGAGCGGTACGCCGGTCGAGTCCGCCAGGACATCGCAGACGTGGCGGAAGAGTTGGAGCGGCTCATGTTGCCGGACCATGAGTTGGCTTGCCCGTGCGATGGCCTCGTAGAAGGCCCGGTAGCGATCGACCTGGCGACTGGTGCGGTAGCGGCTGAGCGCCACCCTGACGCTCGCTACAAGGTGCTCGAGCAGCGCTTGCAGGGCGGGGGTGAAGTAGTGCGGATCGGTTCCCTTGACGACGAGAACGGCCGCGGGGGTGTCCTTATCCTCTTCGAGTATCGGGTAAGCTACGACGGCGCGCACTAATGACAAGGCGGGTTCGCTCGCCAAGGACTGCCACAGCTTGAAATCGTCCTCGGGATCAATTGGTCCGCAGGGGACGCCATTGCGAAAGGCGTGGGCGGCCGGCGTTTGTCCGAACGGATATTCGTGCGGATCGTAGGACAGCGTCAGGCGTTCGAGGGCGCGCGCCACCTCCTCCGACTGGGCGGCCGCGACCTTGACGTGAAGTCGTTGGCTGTCTGGTTGCGGCGTGGCCACGAAGGCCCCGAGGATATCGGTTTGGGCCTGCAGTATCCGCACGAGGAGGGCGTAGACGTCATCCGGCCGCGGCGCGCGTATCAGCTCGAGCTGCATTTTACCGACCGCCACTTGGTAGCGTTGCAGGCGCAGGATGTCGAGTTGTTGTCGTCTTTGGTTGACGGCGCTCGTCAGTTGGTTGCCCAGTTCATGGATCAGGCCTTCCCAGGGCACGGTGCGGGCGCGCCGTGAGGGCCGGATCACGATGAGAACGCCGGTTTTGCCCAAGGCCAGAGCAAGCGGCTTCTGGGGATCGTCGACGGGTACAGGGCGCCACTCATGCGGGACCGCCACGATGAACGCTACGTGGGACACATCGCTCGTAAAGTCGGCGCTGGCCGGTCCGACCGCGATTCTCTCGGAACGCGTGCCGACGAATACATATTCTGCGAAGAGATTCTCCTGAATGCGGCTTGCGGCATCCGCGAAAAGCATCTCGAGCGGCTGGTCCTTGAGGGCCGTTTGATTGAGGTGGTGGAGGGTTTCATGCCACTGCCGCAATTGCATTTCTCGGGATAAAAGCTTGACGACCAGGGCAGCCAAGTACTGGCTCGCCAAAAGCAGCAGGATAAAAAGCGGTAGCCAGGGGCGTACCCGTCGCCACCAGAGCTTGAGCAGTACGGGACGCGACCAGGTGGCGCTCACCGCCCAAGGGTAACCGGATATGGCCACCCGGTCTGCTCCGGCGATCTGACGGAGTGGCCGTGGCCGCGTGAGCAATTGTCCGTGGCGCCATTCGACAAGCGGCTGGCCATCGCGGGCTGCCAAAAGGACGTTCAGATCACTCTTTGGTATGAGCGCGCTAAGACTCTTCAAGGCTATCGGGTCGCCGACATAGAGAAGGACCACGCCCGCTCGGGTTTCTACCCGGTAACGAAGGGGTACAATGGCGGCGCCGTAGCGGCGCGCGAAAACCGGGTCGGCGATCTTCGCTCGCGGCTGGCCGGGTAAGGGGAAGAACTTGTGCCCCTGTATGATCGGTCGCGGGGTTTGCGGGCGCGCAGACCACACGATCCGGGTCTCGCTGGCATTGAGGATATTGATGTTGATGATGCCACGGTGGGTGCTGAGAAATCGCCGCAGGGCCATCTTTGAGGAGCGGCTCAAGTGGTTTGGGCCGGCGCCCTCGGCGCGCAGTGAGCGCGCCAGAAAGCGCAGGTCGGAGAAATGCTCGCCCAGTGCGCCGGCGACTCGATCGGCGGCACGCGACACCAGGGCCTCGGCCCGCAGATGCTCCTCGTGGCCTACGGTCGTGTAGGTACTATAGGCGTGCCAGGCGCCGATGCCTCCGAGCGTGAAGGCAAAGACCACAAAGACCGCGGTGACGAGTCTCGTTTTCCGGCGTACCGCGGCATAGCCTTGAGTCGGGCTCGGCCTTTTGCCGTCGGGATACTGTAGAGGCGGTGAAGCCACGGGCCGTGCCTTAGACTGGTCCATAATACCGTCCTGGCGCCCCTGTAGCCCTTTTGTTCAAAAAAGCCGTGGGCGCGTGTGCGTTGCCCTGAGCAAATGCAAGCATTGTACCAACCTTGGCCCGATGAGGTTGGGGTATGCGGGAGGGCTGAAAGTCCGTATATAGTGGGCCTATAGATCCTAATTTGCTATTTTTAACGATAAATAATCCCGTGGGCCCCCTGTAGGGCGTCTATTGCGTACGGCGCCAGCCGTGGCCCATTTTTGTCACCCCCTCAAAGGAGGCAGGTATGAGCGTCACGCCGTTTTCCATTAAGGCCGATCGTCGCGAGCGTGGCCGAATTCTGAAGCGTCTTGAGGAGGCGGAGGGGGTACAGCTGGAGATGGTGGACTTGGAGTTCGGCGATTATCTGCTGCCAAATGAGATAGTGGTGGAACGAAAGTCGGCGACCGACTTCATCTTGAGTGTCGTGGATGAGGGGTTATGGGTTAATATTGAAAACCTCGAACGTCTGCATGCTCGCATTGTCTATATCATTGAAGGCGACCCGTATGTGGCGCGCTTTCATCAGAAGGCCCTTGACGTTCACCGCGCGTTTGCGCGCATGGTGGTTCAGCACAATATCTCGGTATTGCCAAGCGCGGACGCTGATCATTCGGCCATGCTCATCTATTTGATGGGCCTTGTGGCCCTCGAGCAGGCCCCAGAGGCTTGAAGCACAGACCGCGCCTGCTGTGCCGGCTTTAGTGGCGGCCCAGCCGACTCTGGCGAGATGGGGTTTGAGGGTGGATACTGGGTGAAGGCATGGATGCGCGATCTGGTAGGATCACGGGTATCGGGTCGCCGGGGCGGGTCCCGGTTCCGAGCCAATGCCCGGAAATCGAGGAACGGCGCTCAGGCCGGATGTCATGAGGTTTTTGAAGGGTTGGGTGGTGTATGAATAGTATCGAACGTATTGCAGCTCTCGGCCAGCGGATCTGGTATGACAATATTAATCGTGAGTTGATCACGAGCGGCGGTTTGCGGTCTTTGGTGGCCTCGGGTGTACGCGGAGTGACCACCAATCCGACGATTTTCGAGAAGGCCATTCATGAGGGCCAACATTACGACGACGAGATCCGGGCCCTACAAGCCCAGGGCGCGGCCCCGGCCGAGATGGTCCGTGAGCTCATGGTCAGCGACGTCCGGTTGGCGGCCGATGTCTTGCGCGGCGTCTACGACCGGAGCCTAGGCGAAGACGGGTACGTGAGTATTGAGGTGGCGCCGGACAAGGCCCAGGACACCGAGGCGACAGTTGCCGAGGCAAAGCTCTTATGGGCGGCCGTGGACCGGCCTAATGTGATGATCAAGATCCCGGCTACCGAGGCCGGATATGAGGCCATACGCGCAGTATTGCGCGCCGGTATCAACGTCAATGTGACCTTGATTTTCGCGCCGACCTCCTATGAGCGGGTGGCGGCGGCCTATATGGCGGCGCTTGAGGATCGGCTGGCTGATGGCCAGTCCATTGATAGGCTCGCGTCGGTCGCGAGCGTCTTTGTAAGCCGGGTGGATGGGGTCGTCGACGGCCTGTTGCACGATAAGTTGAAGCTCGCGCCGACATCCGAGGCGAAGCGTTTGCAGGGCCTCCTCGGGCGCGTCGGGATCGCCAACGCCCAGCGTATCTACCAGCGCTATCGGGACCTCTTCCGCGGCAAGGGCTTTGCCCGTTTGCGCGCCCGGGGTGCGCGCCCCCAGTGGTTGCTGTGGGCCAGTACCAGCAGTAAGGACCCGAGCTATTCCGCGACCTGGTATATCGATCGGCTGATCGCGCCCGACACCATTAATACCGTACCGCCGCAGACGTTCGCGGCCTTACTAAAGCATAATCGCCCCCGAGCCCTCCTGGAGGCGGAGTCGGGTCAAGCCCAGTCGGTCTTGGAGGGCATACGTCGCGAAGGGATCGATCTCCCCGAGGTCCTGGACTCCTTGCTCGAGCAGGGCTTGGGCTCGTTTCTTGCCTCCTACCATGCCTTGAGTGCGCGTCTCGCCGACAAAAAAGAGTTGCTCACGGCGGAATAAGGCAAGCATCCGGGATTGAAGCGAGTATACTGCGGCCGGGAGTTGGCTAGGCAGTCGCTGCCCGCAAGGGTGGAGGAAAGTCCGGGCTCCGCAGGGCAAGGTGCCAGGTAACGCCTGGGAGGCGCGAGCCTACGGAAAGTGCC
>JAJYQN010000121.1 GCA_021794595.1 Pseudomonadota bacterium | reverse complement strand
TAGCATCCCCATACCGGCCTTAAAGGAAGACCCAATATCGGCCCGATAATACCCTCTATCGGGACAGGGGGTCAAGGTTCAGTCTGGTTGAGAAGATGTCTTGTCAAGCGGCGTCCGTGCTCGTTATGGGTCATCAGAGAACTCCGTTGCGTTGAGCACAGGCTACAAGAGCTGGTACGGCGCAGGCCTTCGGGACGGACTTGGTAGAAATGATCGCGCAGGAGCGTGGGATCTGAAAGAGGGGATGGAGGGCCGGGCGCTGGAGGCGCCCGGCTTGGGGTTTGTGCCGGTCGGTCTTGATCCGTTGCAGGCTCAAGACCGTTTTTACACACAAAGGACAGTCGAAAATAACGCGAGAATGAAGGGGGTTTTTCTTAGCTTTTGTGCCGTCATGGACTTTTTTCGTCACTGTTACCGAATACAATATAGTGACAGTGACGGAATACGGAGACAGATCATGCCACGCAAACCTATTCATAAATCGGGACCAATGACGGCCGCCGAACGTATGCGCGAGAAACGGGCGCGAGATCGCGCCACAGTTTGGGGGGCGGATGGAGACAAGAAGGAGCTTTCCGACTCGGGACTTATGGAGCAACTACGCAGCGCGTTCGCTAAGGACCGTCAGGCCATCCGGGCGGGGAAGCGCAACCGCTCCACGGGCGCGATTACCAGGGCGCTGCTGAAGGAGGTGGGGCGGCGGGTGTAACGCCACTTATTTTGTCACCCCAGCCTCCCCACCAGATCCTCCGCCCTCAGGTGCGTGTACCGCTTAAGCATCTGCAGGGTCTTGTGTCCCGTAATGGCCGCGATCTGCATAGGGTTCAATCCTTTCTCAAAGAGCCGGGAGGTCGCCTCATGCCGCAAGTCGTGGAAGGTGAGGCCCTCGATCTTGGCCACCACACAGACCCGCTCAAAGGCCTGCGAGATCGAGTCGGGACGCATACCCCACACGCGGCCATCGATACGCCGGGGGAGCCCGCCGAGGACCGCCAGCGCCGCCGTGGACAACGGTACACGTCGGGGTGCCCCATTCTTGGTCTCCGGTAAGAGCAGGACCCGCGCCTTGCGGTCCAAGTGTTCCCAACGCATGGCCGCGATCTCCCCGCGGCGCATGGCGGTCTCAATGGCCCAGGTGGTGAGGGGGCCTATCTCGCCGCCGTAGGTGGCAGCGGTGGCCAAGAGGCGGGGGTACTCGTCGTCGACCAGGCGGCGGTCGCGACCGCTAGGGAGTTTGGGTTTGCGAACAAGAACCACTGGATTCCTGAGCGACTCCATGCCCCACTCGCGGGCGGCGATATTAAAGACGTGACAGAGCGTGGCAAGGTATATAAGGAGAGCTTTGGGGCTAGAGCCTGACGCCTCTTTGATCGTGATCGCGTCGGCGACATCTTTACCCCTGATCGACACCATCGGGCGCTTAGCTAAAGCGATGCCCGCCCACCACCGGATGATACTGATCTCGCCTTTCGCTTTTTTGCCGGTCGTGACCTCACGAGCGTATCGCTCTAAGACCTCTCCCAAAGTGGTACTCTCGGCTTCCGCGCGGAAGACGAACGCTCCGCGCGACATTTCGGACTCCAGAATCGATGCCCACCCCTCAGCCTCCCCATTAGTGTCGAAGGTCCGGGTTTGCTGGGGATACCCCTTGCGCCGCACAAGCGCTTGCCAGACCCGCTTACCACCAGGCCCCTTTCTTTTGTACGCCAGGCCCCTTTCTTTGTACAAAAGTCGCCATGCGACACCCCTTGCGTGTTAGTGAGAGGTATATACCTCACGTTGTCGCAAAATAGGGGGGATGCTTGACTAGGACTTTCGCTAAGTGCTTGATTTTATGGTGCGCCCGGAGAGATTCGAACTCCCGACCACCTGGTTCGTAGCCAGGTACTCTATCCAACTGAGCTACGGGCGCATTTTAAGGCGGCGATTCTGCGGACTGACAGCCCGGCTGTCAAGAACAGCCTTTTTTCGTAAACCCGAGCGGCCAGAAAATCGATCGGCCGATCCAGGATGAATGGCGGAGAGAGAGGGATTCGAACCCTCGATGGAGTTTTTGACCCCATACTCCCTTAGCAGGGGAGCGCCTTCGACCAGCTCGGCCATCTCTCCAATCCGCGGGCGACAGCATACCCTGTACGGCCCCTTCGGGGAAGCGTATTAGTCTTTGGTAACGCCCTCCACGACCCCGGTTTCGCGTTCTTTCTGGATACGTTCGTAGATCTCTTCGCGATGAACGGCCACATCCTTCGGCGCATTGACGCCAATGCGAACCTGATTACCCTTGATGCCCAACACCGTCACCTGGACCTCGTCGCCGATATTGAGCGTCTCACCGATACGTCTCGTTAAAATCAGCATGCCGCCACTCTCCTTGATCGTTCAAAGCCTTCCCCCACTTCGGCCTTTTGAGGGCGACTTGCACCCTCCCCTCACTGCTCGTCCTTGAGGCGACTTGAGCCGACTCATCGTCTTGCAGCTTCTCCTAGGTAATGCAGAATCTATGCCAATTGCGCTGGCATCCCCGTTTCGGCATCGAGCCCAAAGGCACTGTGCAAGGCGCGCACCGCGAGTTCGAGGTACTTCTCCTCAACAACCACCGAGATCTTGATCTCGGAAGTCGATATCATCTGAATATTGATGCCTTCTTCCCCTAACACCCGGAACATCGTGCTCGCGATTCCGGCGTGCGAGCGCATACCAACGCCAACGACCGAGATCTTGGCTATACGCTCATCCCCTTGGACCTCGCGCGCATGCAAAGCGCTCGCGGTCTTTGTGAGAATGGCCTGGGCCTGCCGAAAGTCGGCGCGCGGCACCGTGAAGGTAAAATCCGTGGTCTTATCAGCACCGATATTCTGGATGATCATATCGACATTGATATTGGCGCGGGCGATGTCTCCGACGATGCGGTAAGCGATGCCGGGCTCGTCCGGGATGCCCTTAATGGTCAGTTTGGCCTCATCGCGGCTAAAGGCGATACCCGATATCAGGGCCTGCTCCATCTTCGACTCCTCGTAGGTGATCAATGTCCCCGGGCCATCTTCAAAAGACGACAACACCCGCAGCGGCACGCGATACTTCCCGGCAAACTCGACTGAACGGATCTGTAGAACCTTGGCGCCGAGGCTTGCCAGCTCCAGCATCTCCTCGACCGTGATCTGCGCCAAGCGGCGCGCCTGGGGACAGACGCGCGGGTCGGTGGTATAAACCCCGTCCACATCGGTATAGATCTGACATTCGTCAGCCTTCAAGGCCGCAGCCATGGCAACCGCCGTGGTGTCGGAACCGCCGCG
Organism: Pseudomonadota bacterium; assembly: GCA_021794595.1. Classification (GTDB taxonomy): domain Bacteria; phylum Pseudomonadota; class Gammaproteobacteria; order Acidiferrobacterales; family Acidiferrobacteraceae; genus Acidiferrobacter. The sequence goes on along the minus strand of JAJYQN010000121.1, from coordinate 14,728 downwards.
GCCTAAGGTCGTAATATTGCCCGCTTCGTCAACCCCTTGAAATCCGGCGATGACGACCACCCGCCCGCTTGCCAAGTCCTGGCGCACACGCGCGTCATCGATCGCGACGATGCGGGCCTTGCCATGAACATTGTCGGTCCGGATATGGACTTGGCCGCCGGTATAGGACTTGGCCGGACAGCCCAATTGCTCGAGCGCCATACTGAGGAGCGCGATCGTCACCTGCTCGCCGGTCGCAAGCAGGACGTCGATCTCGCGTGCCGGGGCGTTCGGATGGAGGGCGTGGGCTAAGCCTAAGAGGCGGTTGGTCTCGCCGCTCATGGCCGAGACCACGACCACCATATCGTGTCCACGTGCCCGATCAGCCACAACCCTGCGGGCCACAGCTTGAATACGCTCGACCGTACCTACCGAGGTACCGCCGTACTTCTGAACCCACAAGGACATAGAATGAGGCGTCTTGGCATGAGAAAGACGCGAAGATTACCCCGACATCCCTCATGTGTAAACGAAAAACCGGGGATTTTACCCCAAACGCTCCGCCAAAAAGGCCTGAGCCCGGACAAAGGCCTCGTCGAGCCCGCCATTATCAGCCCCGCCTGCTTGGGCGAGATCGGGGCGACCGCCGCCCTTACCACCGAGCGCGGCCGCGGCCGCGTTCACAAGCTCTACAGCATTCACCTTGGGAACGAGGTCAGCGGTCACTCCGGCGATAAGACTCACCCGCCCGTCATTCACAGCCGCCAATACGATGACGGCACTCCGCAATTGGGCCTTTAAGCGATCAATCGCCTCGCGCAGACCCTTGGCGTCGCCCTCAAATCGGCTCACCAGGACCTTCGCGCCGCCCTGCTCCACGGCCTGGGAGGCGAGATCGCGACTCGCGGCCTGGCCGGCCTTGGCCCGCCACTGCAAAAGCTCCTTCTCCAAGGCCTCGTTGCGGGTCTTTAAACGCTCGACCTTCTCTACGACCTCCTCGCGCGTACTGCCGACGAGGGAAGCGGCCTCGCTTAAGCGCGCCTCGAGCGCCCGCACGTAGTCGAGCGCCGCCTGGCCGGTTACGGCCTCGATGCGCCGAATCCCGGAACCGACCGCGGTCTCGGCCAAGACCTTAAAAAGGCCGATGTCGCCGGTCCGATTCACATGCGTACCGCCACACAATTCGGTCGAGTGCTCGCCCATAGCGATGACCCGGACCTCGTCGCCGTACTTCTCCCCAAAGAGCGCCATGGCCCCCTTGTCCACCGCCTCGGCCAGAGCCATGTGCTGAACGGTGACCTCGGTGTTAGCCCGAATCGCCTCGTTGACCGACAGCTCGATGGCCGCGATCTCGAGTGCCGCCACCGGCCGCGGGTGGCTGAAATCAAAACGCAGGCGCTCAGGACCGACCAGCGAGCCGCGCTGCACCACGTGGGTCCCCAATATCCGCCGTAAAGCGGCATGCAGGAGATGGGTCGCGGAGTGGTGGGCGGCGGTGGCGAGCCTCCGCGTGGCGCTGACGACCGCGGTCACCTCATCGCCGACTTTCAGCGTGCCGCTCGCCACGCGCCCGATATGGGCAAAGCCCTTGCGCGTATCCTCCACGACAAACTGCCCGTGCGCGCCTTCGATAATCCCGGTGTCGCCGACCTGCCCGCCCGACTCCGCATAGAAAGGGGTCCTATCCAAAAACACCGCCCCCTCCTCCCCGGCCGCCAGATGCGGTACCGTCCGGCCACCCGCCGCCAAGGCCCGCACCCGCCCGGTGACGACCACGGTGTCGTAACCACAAAAGCGGGTCTCGCCCGCGACCACCAAATCCTCGCCATGGAAGCTCTGCGCGGCCCGCGCCCGCTCCCTTTGCGCGGCCATCTCGCGCTCAAAGCCGACCATGTCGACCACAAGGCCGCGCTCGCGGGCGATGTCTTGAGTGAGGTCGGCGGGAAAACCGTAGGTGTCATAGAGCCGAAACACTGTTTCCCCGGGGATCACCCCGCCCACCGGAAGATTCCCCACATCCTGATCCAAAAGCCGCAGGCCTTGCGACAAGGTCTCGGCGAACCGCTCCTCTTCCTGCTTAAGGACCGCCGCGATACGCGTCTCTTCGCGCGAAAGCTCGGGGTAGGCCCCGCCCATCTCAGCGATCAAAGGGGTCACCAAGCGGTAAAAGAAGGCGCCTTCGGCCCCTAGGCGATATCCGTGGCGTAAGGCCCTGCGGATAATACGGCGCAATACATAGGCCCGGCCTTCGTTGCCGGGGACGACACCGTCGACCACCAAAAACGCCGCTGCCCGAATATGGTCGGCGATGACATTTAAGGACTTATCGCGCAGATCGGTCAGGCCCAAGACCTGGCCCACGGCCCGGATGAGCCCCTGAAAGAGGTCGATATCGTAGTTGCTCGTCACCTTCTGCATCACCGCCGCGACCCGCTCAAGGCCCATGCCGGTGTCGACCGAGGGCTTAGGCAAGGGCGTCAGTTCGCCGGCGCGGTTACGGTCGTACTGCATGAAGACGAGATTCCAGATCTCGACATAGCGATCGCCATCGGCCTCGGGCGTACCCGGGGGCCCGCCTGCGATCTTAGGCCCATGATCGTAAAAGATCTCGGAACAGGGGCCGCACGGTCCGGTATCGCCCATGGACCAGAAGTTGTCGGAGGCCCCGATACGGCTAAACCGCGCAGGATCGACCCCGACCTCTTTAAGCCAAATGGTGGCCGCTTCCTCGTCATCTTCAAAGACCGTCACCCACAGCCGCTCGGGCGCCAGACCCAACTCCTTGGTCAGGAATTCCCAGGCATAACGGATGGCGTCCTTTTTGAAATAATCGCCAAAACTGAAATTCCCCAGCATCTCGAAGAAGGTGTGATGACGCGCGGTGTAACCCACGTTTTCGAGATCGTTGTGCTTGCCGCCGGCGCGCAGACAGCGTTGGGCGCTCACCGCCCGCCGAAACGGCCGCGTCTCGCGTCCCAAAAAGACGTCCTTAAACTGGACCATGCCGGCGTTGGTAAAGAGGAGGCTCGGATCATTGCCCGGAACGAGCGAACTGCTCGCCACCACCTCATGGCCGTGACGCGCAAAGTATTTCAAGAACCGACTGCGTATTTCAGTGCTTTTCATGGCCTTTGTCTTTTAAGTCCGCGGCACGCTCACCGCAAAGATGATATGTTCCCTAGTAAAACCCCGGGTCTGCAGAAAGCGGGATTGCCGCGCCCGCTCAGACCGATCGGTGGGCCGCTCCTCGCCAAACCGCTTGCCTCGTGCACGACAGGCCCGCTCCCCCCATTCCGGATCCCCCATATCTAACACCGCCGCGATCACCTCGGCCGCCACACCCTTGGCTTGCAGCTCGGCGCGAATGCGCAAGGGCCCCACCCCTTGGGCACTGCGAACCCGCACCCGCTCACTGCCATAACGGCTATCGGACACCGCGTTCTCCAAAGCTAAGCGGGCGACCGCGGCGGCCGCCTCGTCGGCGGGATAACCGCGGGTACAGAGCCGTTCGGTCAGTTCGTGACAGCTATAGTCCCGGCGCGCGAGCAGACTCATGGCATAGGAGCGTGGGCTCTGACCGTCTTGACTCAGATGTCGGCCTCGTCATCTAGGGCCGCTGCGTCTTCCACGACCACCCCGGGACGGGCGGTGAAGGACTCGCGCAGGCGCGCCTCGAGGTCTTGGGCGATGGCCGGATTATCGCGCAGATACTGGCGCGCGTTCTCCTTGCCTTGCCCTATACGCTCCCCGGCGTAGGAGTACCAGGCGCCCGATTTCTCGACTAAGTTCGCGATCACGCCGAGCTCCACGAGCTCGCCCTCCTTCGAGATACCCTGGTCGTAAAAGATATCGAACTCGCATTGCCGAAAAGGCGGGGCGATCTTATTTTTCACGACCTTGACGCGGGTCTGGCTGCCGACCACCTCCTCGCCGCGCTTGATCGCGCCGATACGACGGATATCCAGGCGCACCGAGGCGTAAAATTTGAGGGCGTTACCACCGGTCGTGGTCTCTGGGTTCCCGAACATGACCCCGATCTTCATGCGGATCTGGTTGATGAAGATGACCAGGGTATTGGAGCGCTTGATGTTGCCGGTGAGCTTACGCAGGGCCTGCGACATGAGCCGCGCCTGGAGACCGACATGGGAATCCCCCATCTCGCCTTCGATTTCGGCCTTCGGGGTCAGGGCCGCCACCGAATCCACGACCACGATATCCACCCCACCCGAGCGCACGAGCATGTCGGTGATTTCAAGCGCCTGCTCGCCGGAGTCCGGCTGTGACACCAGAAGGTCGTCTACATTGACACCCAGACGTTTGGCGTAGGTCGGATCCAAGGCATGCTCGGCATCGATAAACGCCGCTACCCCCCCGAGCTTTTGCGCTTGGGCTATGACATGCAAGGTGAGTGTCGTCTTACCAGACGATTCCGGGCCGTAGATCTCAACCACCCGGCCGCGCGGCAGACCGCCTATGCCGAGTGCGATATCAAGCCCAAGCGAGCCCGTAGGCACAGCCGCTATGGCCGGGGCATCGCCTGCATCCCCAAGACGCATGACCGAACCCTTACCGAACTGCTTTTCGATCTGCCCTAAAGCCGCACTTAAGGCCTTGCCCTTATTGACATCCATGAACACCCCCGCGATGACGCGCAAGGGGGCGATTATTCCACAAAGGACGGCTAGGGCCTAGCGAGCGATCCGCCGCCAAGACGGGCCAGAAGGCCCGCGAGCGCCGAAACCACCGCCTGGGCCCGCACCTCCTCGCGATCCCCCGGGAAATGGAAGGTTTGGGCCGAGACCCGCTCCGGAAGGGCCCAGGCGATCGCGACCGTACCGACTGGACAACGAGCGCTCCCGCCCGTGGGTCCGGCGACTCCTGTGACGCCGATAGCAAGATCCGCCGAGGCCCGCGTACGCGCCGCCTGCGCCATCGCCACAGCGGTCCCCTCGCTTACGATGTGGTCGTCATCGAGGTGCTCCTGATCGAGACCCAAAAGCCGCACCTTCGCCTCGGCGCTATAGGTGACAAAACCATAACCAAACCAACGCGAACTCCCAGCCACGGCGGTCAAGGCCGCGGCCATAAGACCACCCGTGCACGACTCGGCGACTGTAAGCGTCAAACCCCGCGCGCTTAAGGTCTCCCCAAGGCTTGTCGCGATCGTCACCAGTGGCTCACGATCCATAGCGTCCCTTCCAGGCAGGCCCCGGCATATACGCCTGCGAGCACGTCGTCTAGCATGATCCCATAGCCCTCCGGAAGCCGCTCCAGCCACCGAATCGGCGGGGGTTTCGCAATATCAAAGAGGCGAAAAAGGGCAAAACCCAGGAGTAAAGACCAGACGGTCCGGGGGGCCCCAAAGAGCGTCACACCCATACCCACCACCTCATCCCACACCACCATCGGGGGGTCGACCCGCTGTAGCACCTCTGCTGCCCGGCCCGCGACCACGATCCCGACACTTAGGGCCGCGATTAGCCACAGGCCATAGGCCCCGAGACTCAAAAACCCGGCCGGCGCCCACAACAAGAGACCCAAGACCGAGCCCGCGGTCCCGGGGGCCTTGGGTACCCGCCCGACCCCAAACCCGGTCGCCACGAACATCGAGATCGGAGACTTAGCCACGGAAGTGATTGAAACCCAGGGCCTTCGGTACATAAACGCCGGTCTCGGTCCGCAACACGAGCGAGTCGCCGGCCACGATGTCGCCGATATAATGGAACCCGCAACTAAAGCGCGGCAGGATGCGATGAAAGGCCGTCAAGCGTTCCGGGGGCACGGTAAAGCAGAGCTCGTAGTCGTCACCAAAGCCCAAGGCCGGGTCGTAGCCTAGGGTACTCAAAACGGCATCGTAGGCATCCGACACCGGGAGGTGGCGCAGATCGATCTCGGCCCCGACCCCGCTTGCCTTCAGGATATGAGCAAGATCGGCCACCAGGCCATCGGACAGATCGATCGCCGCCGAGGCAAGAGAACGCAGGGCCTGCCCTTCGGCAATCCGTGGACTGGGGCGATCGAGGCGCGTCACGACATCCGCCAGGAATTCCTCGGGCACCACCACCTGCCCCGAGCGCGCCAAAAACCCGAGCGCCGCCTCCCCCAAAAAACCCGAGACATAGATCTGATCCCCGACCCGCGCGCCATCGCGCCGCAGGGCCTCGCCTTGCGGGACCTCGCCTATGGCGGTAATCGTCACCGCCATAGGCCCGCGCACCGTATCGCCGCCGACAAGATCCATGGCGAGACCCTCCGAGAGCGCAGAAAGCCCATCGCGAAAGCCAGCGAGCCAAGCCTCATCAACCGTGGGCAAGGTGAGATTCAATAAAAACCCGAGCGGACGGGCGCCCATGGCCGCCAAGTCGCTCACGTTGACGGCCAGTGCCTTGTAGCCGACATCAAAGCCCGGGGCCCCGTCTGGGAAATGGACACCTGCGACCAGGGTGTCGGTGGTGAGAACGTAGGCGTGACCGGGAGGGCCCTCGATCAGGGCCGCGTCGTCGCCTATGCCGAGGAGAACGCGAGAGCCTTGCGAACGACGCTGAAAAAAGGTCTCGATTAAGCCAAACTCATCCATCTAGCCTCGCTCGTGCGCCCGCAACACCGCCGCCGCCTTATCCAAGACCGCGTTCACGAATTTGTGTCCGGAGTCCCCGCCAAAACGTTTGGCCAGCAACACCGCCTCGTTTAACACAATGCGCTGCCCAATCTCCGGGTGGTAGCGAAACTCATAGACCCCGAGACGCAATATGGCGCGCTCCACCGGATCGACTTCGGCCAAGGGCCGATCGAGGTGGGGACCCAGAAGCGCGTCGATTTCGTCGGCATGGAGCGGGACCTCGCGGATCAACTCCGCAAAATACGCCTCGTCTACGCTGCCGCCCGAGTCCTCGTCGCGCAAAAAGAGCCGACCGATGTCCTGGACCGACTGGCCCGTGACCTGCCACTGATAGAGCGCCTGCACCACCGCCTGCCGAGCCCGCGAACGGCTCCCACTCATGGATGGCGAAGGCGACGTAAGAGATCAACCATCTCAAGAATCGAGAGCGCGGCCTCCGCGCCCTTGTTGCCGGCCTTGGCCCCCGAGCGATCGATCGCTTGCGCCACGGTATCGACGGTCAGAACCCCTAAGGCCACCGGCACCCCGGTCTTTAGGCCCACGTGCGAAAGACCCTTCACGCACTCGCTGGCCACGAAATCAAAATGGGGCGTGGCCCCGCGAATCACGGCGCCGAGGGCCACGATCCCATCATAAAACCCGGCCTCCGCCATCACCTGGGCGGCCAACGGCAGCTCGAAGGCCCCGGGTACGCGCACCACCGTGATCCGTTCAGAAGCCGCGCCGTGACGCCGCAGGGTATCGAGGGCGCCCTCCAAGAGCCGCTCGCCCACGAAGGCGTTAAAACGCCCCAACACGATCCCGAACCGGCCCTCACCGGCCATCAATCCCCCATCGACTACGGTTTCCCCGCTCATTTCCTTCTCCCTCTCGTCGGCGCCACATATTCGACCACTTCCAAATTGAACCCGGCCAATCCCGGCACCTTGCGCGGGTGACCTAAGACCTGCATCTTACGGACCCCGAGGTCCACAAGGATCTGGCTCCCAAGACCGACCGTGCGCATAACCTCGCGCGCCGAACTCGCAGGCGCCGTAACATCAGCCGCCGAGGCCCGCAACCGAGTAATCGTCAAGGCCGTAGGCGCCGGCTGGTCGAGCAAGACCACGACCCCGCGCCCCGCCTTATCGATAAACTCCAAGGCGCCCCCCAAGGTCCAAGAGGGCGGGTTGACGTCACTCAGAAGATCAAGCAGGCTTTCTTGGACATGGACGCGCACCGGGATCGGTCGATCATCGAACTCGCCGCGTATAAGCGCCAAATGGACGCGGTCTTCGATGTCATCGTGGTAGGCCACTTGCCGAAACGACCCATGGACGGTGTCGATCAACCGCTCATCTAGGCGGTGCACACTGGATTGATGTTGTAGGCGATAATGAATGAGATCCGCTATCGTACCGATCTTCAAGTGGTGCTCGGCGGCAAAGGCCTCGAGCTCCGGTTGGCGGGCCATCTCACCATTATCTTTAAGGATTTCGCATATGACGGCAGACGGTGCAAAACCCGCGAGTCTCGCGAGGTCGACCCCGGCCTCGGTATGACCGGCGCGCGCCAGTACACCGCCCCTTTGGGCCATGATCGGAAAGATGTGGCCGGGGCTCACCAGGTCCCGGGGCTTGGCATCGGGAGCAATGGCGGCGAGAATCGTGCGCGCCCGATCGGCGGCCGAGATGCCTGTGGTCACGCCTTCGGCGGCCTCGATCGAGGCGGTAAAACGGGTCGCATAGCGCGAACCGTTCTCCTTGACCATGGGCTCCAGGTGCAATTGTTGGCAACGTTCCGGGGTCAAAGTCAGACACACGAGTCCGCGCCCATGGCGTACCATGAAATTGATGGCATCGGGCGTGCAGGCCTGGGACGCCATCAACAAATCGCCTTCGTTTTCGCGGTCGGCATCGTCCATAATGACGACCATACGGCCGGCCTTCAGTTCGGCTATGATTTCCGGGACAGGGCTAATAGGCATGGATTGTTCATTGGCAAGTGGTCGGCTGACCGGCCTCGAATTATGACTGACCAGGGGATGGAAGTCGATGGAACCGCATAGAACCGGCCGCAACGAACCGCAGACACCGACCCTCGAGCCCGGGCGGGCGCTCGGCTCCTATCTGGTCTTGAGCACCCTCTCGTCCAGTAACCGGAGCACGGTGTATATGGGCCAAGACCTGGCCCTCGATCGGCCCGTCGCCTTAAAGACAAGCCCACGCGGGGCGGTCTCGGTGATCGCCGAGGGGCGTATCCTGGCGCGCTTGAACCACCCCCATATCGTGACCTTATACGGTCTTTGGGCCCAGCCCCCGGCCTTGATCCTCGAATACCTAGTCGGAGAGACCTTGAAGGCCCGTCGCCAGCGCCTCGAGGTCTTGCCCGAGGCCCCGATCCGCGCCTGGATGGTGGCCCTCTTGAGCGCCTTGGAGTTGGTCCACGGCCAGGGCCTGGCCCATGGCGCGATCCGCTCAGACAACGTCTTTTTGACCACCGATCAGCGCATCAAGCTCCTGGATTTCCGGCAGACGAGCTTAGGTGACGCCCCGCCCATGCCGGCCGATGACGTGCGCGCCGCCGGACGACTCATGCAGGAATTATTGGCCACCGAGGAGGGCGTACTCGCGGACATCGCCCGCGGGGCCGTGCTCGGGCGCTTTGCCACCGCCCGCGCCTTCCGCATGGCCCTCTGCGGGGTCACAAAGACCGCCGACGAACCCCAGACCGAGGCCTCGACCCCGGCGCTCGAAGGACCGACCACTGTCGCGCCCCTGGTAGAGGAAGACACGAAAGAGCCAGCGCACGAGCTGGCCCGGCCGTCCGCTCTGCCGCACGACCCGGAGCTCTTCGATCTTTTTGACGAGCCGTCGATCAATCCCATGCTTCCGGCCTTCCATGAGCGCCCCGGATGGGGACGGCCCGCCCGCGGACATCGCCGCCTTAGCCTCTTACTGATCTTGCTGGTCGTCACCGGGCTCTTTGCCGCCGAGATCGGCTGGCCCCATAGGCAAGCGGCGCTACAACCGGTTATTCATGTGGCGCACACGGTCGCGCGACTGGCCCACGGTCACCTCCCTAAGGCCCGCCCACGCAAGGCGTTGGCGATAGCCGAACCCACTCATACCGCGGCCCGCAGGACCGCCATTCATCCGGGGGCTTATGCCGCATTGGCGCACGCTTGGGGCGGTTAGTCTTACCGCCCTCCTGATCAGCTGCGTCCCGCTGCCGCCCCGCCACGTCCGGCCCCCGAGGCCTACGGCGAGGACCGGGGGCTGCGCGCTCGCCACAAGTTGGTCGACACCTTACGCCACGGCCCATCCGCTCGGGACCCTGGCGCCCGGGGAGTTGCGCGTTCTGGCCTACCGAATCTCGGTCACGCCTGAGGCCGGCCATCGCTGCGGCTCACTTATCCTCACTAAACACCTCACGCTCCTGCGCGGACCGGGACCGCTTCATATCGTCGAGGTGCGGGATTTTTATCGGCGGGGCCGACTGGTGGCTGAACATCGGGGCTTCGTGGGCCGTGATATCCCGGCAAGTGGGGTCTATAGGGGGCAACTGACGCTTCCGATCCCGCCATCAGCGCCCTTCGGCCGCTACCGGGTCGTAAGTCTGCTCTACGCCCGGTGGGCCAAAGGACCGCCGCTTCTCATAGCGCGGACCCAAACGCGCTTCGCCATCGCCCCTTAAGGGTTTTGTACGAGCCGCTCCAGATAGCGGGCAATGAGATCGACCTCGATATTGATGGCCATGCCGGGCTCGAGTCCACCGAGAGTCGTAGCGCTCAGGGTATGCGGGATAATCGCAAACGATGCCAGAGCGCCGGCTATGGTGTTCACGGTCAAACTGACCCCGTCGACACACAAGGAGCCCTTGCGCGCGACATAGCGCGTGAGGTCTTCCGGGATATCGATCGTCAGCAGCCGACCATCGCCATCGCGCTGGAGGCGCACCACAGTGGCTACGCCATCGACATGTCCCGACACGAGATGGCCGCCCAGGGCATCCCCCACCTTGAGCGCGCGCTCCAGATTCACGCGCGCCCCGGGGGAATAGGCCTGTAAGGCCGTGCGCGTAAGCGTCTCCCGCGACAAGTCCGCCGAAAATTGATCGTCGTGGCCTTCTATGAGGGTCAGGCATACGCCGTTTACGGCGATACTCTCACCCAGCACCCACGGCACACTGGCCCATTCGGGAGCGGCCATCGTAAACCTAGCCCCCGACCCTTGGGTCGTTTTCCGGATCAGCGTGCCGACGGTTCCTACAAGCCCTGTAAACATGCCTTACTCCTTTGTCAGAGGGGCCAGGGTCAAGCGCAGGTCCGCCCCCACCCGTCGCACATCCCGATAATGCCAGCGGAACTGGGCGCTCAACGCCGGAATCGTGAATTCTGCAAGACCGCGCCCCTGCCCGACCAGACTCGGCGCCATGTACACCACCCATTCATCGATCAGTCCGGCCCCTAGGGCCGCCCCGAGGAGTGTGGGCCCGGCCTCGATCAAAAGATCATTGATACCAAGGCCCGCAAGCGTCGTCCAGGCGGCGTGAAGGTCCACGGCATGGCGATCCCCACCCACGGCTATGACGTGAGCCCCGGCCGCCCGCAGGACGTCTGCGCGCGGTCCCTCGGAGACCGTGAGAATAAGAACCGAGCCGGGCTCGGTGAGAACCCGCGCTGCGACCGCGAGCGTAAGTCCTGAGTCGAGTATCACGCGCAGGGGCTGGCGAGCTCCTGCCCGCCGCACCGTCAACCGCGGATCATCGTGGCGCACCGTACCCATGGCGGTGAGGATGGCACTGCTCTGTTCGCGCAGCGTCTGGACATCAGCGCGGGCCGCGGGGCTTGTGATCCATTGGCTCTCGCCGTTTGCCAAGGCCGTGCGGCCATCGAGCGACACACCGACCTTGGCGACCGTAAACGGCCGCTTACGGGTCAGCCGAGACACGAAACCCCGGTTCAATTCCTGGGCCTCGGCGCGCATGAGACCGACCTCAACCTCCACCCCTTGGGCCCTTAAGGCCGCAAAGCCCCCGCCTTGCACGCGCGGATCCGGGTCCTCCATGGCGGCCACGACGCGCGTGACGCCGGCGCTCAGCAAGGCCTCGGTACACGGGGGTGTGCGCCCAGCATGGCAACAAGGTTCGAGAGTGACGTAGGCGGTGGCCCCGCGGGCCTCATGAGCGGCCGCCGCTAAGGCCAGACGCTCGGCATGGGGTTCCCCGGCCCGTTCATGAAAACCTTCACCGACCACCCGCCCCTCGCGGACCAAGACACAACCGACGCGCGGATTGGGATGAGTGGTGGCGATCCCTTGGCGCGCGAGCCGAAGGGCCTGCGCCATATAGAGGGCATCGGCGGTGGTCATCACAACTTAGGGGAGATATCGCTCGCTTGAGACTGATCCTCCAAGCGCTCCATCTCCTCGCGGAAGGCATTCAAGTCCTGGAAGCTGCGATAGACCGAGGCAAAACGCACATAAGCGACCTTGTCGAGGGCCCGCAACTGCTCCATGATCCACTCGCCTATCTGGCGGCTCGTGACCTCACGTTCGCCGCTGCCCAGCAATGACCGCCGGACGTAGGCCACAATGGCGTCGATCTGGGTGGCGTCTATCGGCCGCTTCTCCAAGGCCCGTTGCAGACCGGCGCGCAGCTTCGCTTCGTGAAACGGCTCGCGCCGACCATCGGACTTGACGATCTGCGGCAAACGCAACTCGGCGTGCTCGAAGGTCGTGAAGCGCTCGCGACACGCCAAGCACTCGCGCCGTCTGCGCACGGCATCCCCCTCGTCAGCGAGGCGGGAGTCTATGACCCGCGTATCCTCAGCGAAACAATAGGGGCAGCGCATGGCTTTACAGGGTGACCTCGTCGCTATAGACCGGAAAACGTGCACACAGGCCCAATACCTCGCGGCGCACACGCTCGCGCAGGGCGGTATCCTCTGGACGCTCCAGGATGTCGCAGACCCAACCCGCCAGGAGACGGGTCTCGCGTTCCCCGAAACCGCGGGTCGTGATGGCCGGCGTCCCGAGGCGGATTCCACTCGTCACAAAAGGTGACCGCGGATCGTTGGGTACGGCGTTTTTGTTGACCGTGATATGCGCGTGCCCCAAGGCCTCTTCCGCGACCTTGCCGGTCACCGGTCTCTCGATCAGGTCGACCAACATCAAGTGATTGTCGGTGCCGCCCGATACCACCTTGAAGCCGCGACCCATGAGGGTATCGGCCATGGCTTGGGCATTCTTCACGACCTGCTGTTGGTAGCTCTGGAATTCCGGGGTCAGGGCCTCGGCGAAGGCCACGGCCTTGCCCGCGATCACATGCATCAAGGGGCCGCCCTGGGTACCGGGGAAGATCATGCTATTGAGGCGTTTTTCGAGATCGGGATTGGCGCGCGCCAAGATCAAGCCACCGCGTGGCCCGCGCAAGGTTTTATGCGTAGTCGAAGTCGTGACATCGGCGATCCCGACCGGGCTTGGATAGAGACCCGCCGCCACAAGACCCGCGACATGGGCCATATCGACGACCAAATAGGCCCCGACCTCGTCGGCAATGGCCCGAAAACGTGTCCAATCGATGAGCCGCGAGTAAGCGCTAAAGCCCCCCATAATCACGCGCGGCTTATGTTGGCGGGCGAGCTTTGCGACCTCGTCGTAGTCGATGAGGCCGGTGACCGGATCGACGCCATAGCTTACGGCATTAAAAAGCTTGCCGGAAAAGTTGACCTTGGCCCCGTGAGTCAAATGCCCGCCATGGGCCAAGCTCATGCCGAGGATCGTGTCGCCGGCATTGATGAGTGCCAAATAGGTCGCGGCGTTGGCCTGCGACCCGGAATGCGGTTGAACGTTTGCGTAATCGGCCCCGAAGAGCTTACGGGCGCGCTCGATCGCCAGGGCCTCGACCACGTCGACGTATTCACAGCCGCCGTAATACCGTTTGCCCGGGTAACCCTCGGCGTACTTATTGGTAAGACAGGAGCCCTGGGCGGCCATGACCTGCGGGCTGGTATAGTTCTCCGAGGCAATAAGCTCGATATGGTCTTCTTGCCGCAGACGCTCCTTGTGCATCGCCTCCCACAAAGGGCGATCGGTGTCCTTCAGGGTTTTCTCGCTAAACATCAGGCTCCTCTTGGTTGCGCCTTACCACAAACCCTAAGAATACCTGATTCCCGACCGACATGCATGACCTCGGCCTAGATCTCGCTGGCCCGCGCCAGGAACTCCGTATAGTCAAGGTAATGGCAGCCGTCGCAGGAAAAGCGCAAGCCCACCACCCCAGTCATGATATTGAGCGAACCGGTCCTGAGATAAATCCGGGGGTCCTGAAAGCGCAGGCGCTTAAATTGGGCCAGAATCGGGCCTATGGCCGCCATCGGCAAGGCGGTATTCGAGGGGTAGGGTCTGCGCCCATACAGGCGGCAGACCGTGTGCGACAAGAATTCGTCCATGAGATGAACCCGGTCATGCCAGGGGTCGTTCAAAAACCAGAGCGTCACTTGGCCCGTGGAAAAATGGATCTTGGCATGAAAAACGCCGCGCGAACTGAGAAGCACCCGGACCCGTGCCAAGACCTGGTCCAGTTGTCGGTCGAAGGCATTATCGACTCGCTGCTGCTCGAATAAAAACTGCCGAACCGCCGGGTCGCCCTGTATCTGTAACCATCTCCCCATACACCCCTCGCTCGTCCTTGCGCTACGACCGCCTTACTCTACGCGCGCCCCTAGGCCTCAAGCAAACAGGGCCTGAGGGCGCAAGCCTTTGACAAAGGCGATCGGAGATACCGAGCGGATCGGCCTCAAAAAGACCCGCGAGGGCAAAAAAACGCCTTAGGTCCGGTGATTTGCTTCGGCTTTCCGTAGTTTTTACTATTCCAAATAACTCACCCTATGGTATCCGCCGCGAACCAAGCATGAGAACCGCCGATCCGCTAGGTGGTAGTGATAGCCCCCCGCGGGACGACGTTCAGGCAAGCGCCGAGCACTGAACCCTTGATGCCCAGCAATTCTCAATTGTGGCAATGTGACCTTGCCCTGGTTTCGTGGACACCTCGCATTCAGGAGATGGTAGCCTCAAACGTCATAGGGCTCATATATCCCAATGTCGAATGGCGGCGTTGACGATTATAAAACACTTCGATGTATTCGAA
>JAJYQN010000095.1 GCA_021794595.1 Pseudomonadota bacterium | reverse complement strand
CGCGTTCGGCCGTGCCTTGGATTTCGATGAATCCGCCGCCATCGTCCATGACGAAGTTCATGTCGGTTCCGGCGCTCGAGTCCTCGCTGTAGTCGAGGTCCAAGACCGGTTCGCCCTGGTGTATGCCCACCGATATCGAAGCGATCTGGCGCCGCAAAGGGTCGTCCTTCAAGACTTTGTGGGACTTCAAGAACCGTACCGCGTCGACTAAGGCGACGTAGCCACCGGTAATGGCTGCCGTGCGCGTGCCACCGTCCGCCTGCAGGACGTCGCAGTCGATCGTTATGGTGCGTTCGCCCAAGGCCTTGAGGTCAACGGCCGCTCGTAGCGACCGGCCGATGAGACGCTGAATCTCGACTGTGCGACCGTCTTGCTTGCCGCGCGCCGCTTCGCGTTGAGTGCGTTGGCCGGTGGCACGCGGCAACATGCCGTATTCGGCCGTGACCCAGCCTTGACCCCGCCCTTTCAGGAAGGGTGGGGTCTTTTCGTCTATGCTGGCGGTGCACAAGACCTTGGTGTTTCCAAATTCGATAAGCACGGAACCTTCCGCGTAACGGGTAAACTTGCGGGTGATTTGGATGGCGCGCAAGGCATTCGGGGCGCGTCCGCTTGGTCGCATGAAGTAGTCCTTAAGGGTCGGGTCGAGGGAGCGGCTAGTTTAGCAAAGAAATTGCTAAAGCTCCCAGGTGTTTCGCGAGAAAGATCGACCCCATGTCGGCCACTCCCGGCGCCGGCGGCTAGCCGCGCTCGGTCCAGGGAAGCCCCATTCGGCGCCGCATGCCGGCTCGGCCGTAGGGCACTACGAAGACTGTTTTGGCGGCGTTCCTTCCCGGAGTTTATTGTGCACGGCCAATTTTTGACCCTCGCTCCAGAACACCTCGGCGGTCAGACGTCGCGGGCGCGGGGCAAGACCTAAGGCTGAGGCGGACGCGTCTTGCCAGCGCAGGCTGATCGCGCTCAGGTTGTCGGAGACCCCATGACCTCGACTTTCGGCCTCGAGCAAGAGGTCGGTCAGGCCGCTTTCAAGGACCGGATGGGCGAGAGTGCGAGCGAGCTCGCGGGTTTCCATAGCCTCCCAGACCCCGTCACTGCATAAGACCAGCAGGTCGCCGGTCTTGAGCGGGGTTTCCGCGCTGAGGCTGACTGTGGGATCGTGGCGGCCCCCAAGACAGGCCAGCAACTGACTCTTTGCCGGGTGAACGCGTGATTCCTGTTCATCGAGTATACCGCGCGCCTGAAGGTCGTCTACGACGGTGTGGTCCTGGGTACGCTCGGCCAAGGTATCGTGGTGGAAGTGGTAGAGGCGGCTATCCCCGACATGGGCCCAATACGCGCAGCCGTTTTGCACTAAGCACAATACGCAGGTTGTGCGCGGTTCGACGCCTGCGGGGAGTTTTTTGCCGAGCACGCGGAGCGATTGATGGGCCTGAAAGGCGACGAGGGCCAAAAAGTTGGATGGATCTTGTATGAGCGGCGAGCGTACCGCGCGAAAGGCGTTGATCGCGACCCGGCACAAGGTCTCCGAGGCAAGGCCCCCGCCCTTATGTCCGCCGAGACCATCTCCTAGCACCATGAAGATCGCTTGGTCGCGTTCCGCCACCGCTACCCGGTCTTCGTTATGGGCGCGTCCTCCCTGACGCGACCCGTACGCACAGACGTATTTCATAGTGTGTCGCCCATCTTTGCCTGCTCCCTTTTTTAATTATTAGAGTTGTTTGAGTCGCCACCATGCCCATTTTTCAAGCCAGCGTCCCGCGCCTCGGTTTTGGGGTACGTTCGGAACCGGCTCTTCGTTCAAGAACGCCAGCAGCTGTGCCACGTTCTGGGGCCGTTCGAGCTGATTCATTTGCATACACCAGTCGATGGCCTCGAGGATCTGGGCCGAATAACGGCGGCCATAAGCCCGCCGTGCCCCCTTGAACTGATCCTTAACAGCGCGCGCCGTGGCCGGCGGCGGGGCTCGGCCACTCAGACAGGCCCACATAGAGGCACCTATGGCGTAAAGGTCCGTCCAGGGGCCGATATGACCCTTGCTATGTTGTTCGATAGGGGCGAATCCCGCTGTGAGAGTGCGCATGCCGGCGGGGCGCTCCTGCGTGCTTTGGGCGGCCCCGAAGTCGAGTAGCAAGGGATTGCCGCCGGAGCGTAGCAGGATGTTGGCGGGTTTGACGTCCAGGTGTAGCAGGCCGTTTTTATGGAGTTCATCAAGGCCCACTAGGAGTGGCGGAAAGACGGTGCGCAGAAATTTCTCGCTCAAGCCGCGGGGGTGGCGCTTAATGTACCAACGCAAGTCCTTCCCGAGCTCATAGCGCATCACCATATAGACGGTGTTATGGGCGCGAAAGAAGTTCGTGACCTGGACGATGTTCGGGTGGTGGAGTTTCGCGAGCGCGCGCGCCTCCTCGAAAAACCGCCGGATACCGGACGCAAACAGCGGCGCGGTTTCTTCGGATAGGGGCTCGACCCGTCCGTCCTGGGTTCGGTAGGCCTGGGTGACCGGAAGAAATTCCTTAATGACGACCTCGATGCCCGTTTCAAGGTCGGTTGCGAGATAAACCGAGCTGAAACCGCCGCCCCCGAGGGTCTTGTCGATCCGGTAGCCCTTTAAGACGTAGCCTTGAGCCAGAGGTGTGGGAGCATTACGCATTTGCTCGTCACAATAGCTGAAAAGCGTCCCAAATGCAGCGTGTGGGCGGTTTTGCCTCATGTCCGGTCCTAGAGTTGGCCCCGTGGGCTGCGAGGCGCCGGGGTTTTCGGTTACTATGGGCGTATGGGAATCTCCGTTAAAAGTATGACGGCGTTTGCCCGTGAGCAGGCGCGCTGCGAGCAGGGCGAGGCTATTTGCGAGATTCGCTCGGTCAATCACCGCTTTCTTGATGTCTCGGTGCGTCTCCCCGAGGGCATGGGGGCGCTGGAACACCTCCTCCGGCACCGCTTGGTCGAGGCCCTTGGCCGAGGTAAGGTCGATTGTCAGGTGACCGTGCGCCGATCGGATGGCCCAGGGCGCTTGGTGGTCGATTCGGCGCTGGCAGCCGAGCTCGTGCGCACGGCCGAGGCGGTTCAAACCGCCCATCCGGGCCTCGGCCCCTTGGCGCTCGCGGATGTCTTACGCTGGCCCGGGGTCATACAGGCGCCAGCGGCACCTCTTTGGGAGGACGCGATTATGACGGCCGCTCAGGGGGCCCTCGCCTCGCTCTTGAGTCACCGCCAACGCGAGGGCGATCGCTTAGCAGCCGGGCTTGGCGAGCGCTTGGAGCAGATATTGGCGCGCCTTGAGGCCCTGAAGCCCTTGGTTTTGGCGGCCCCCGACCGGCTGCGCGAACGCCTGCGGGCGCGAGTCAAGACCTTGGACGTGGCCCTCGATCCGGCCCGCTTGGAGCAAGAAGTGGTTTTACAAGCGCAGCGCGGTGACGTGGCCGAGGAGTTCGACCGCCTCGGGGTCCATGTGGCCGAGGTGCGGAGCGCTTTGGGCGGCGGGGGGCCGGTGGGCCGCAGACTGGATTTTTTGATGCAGGAGATGAACCGGGAGGCCAACACCTTGGCCTCGAAGTCGCCCTCGGCCGAGATCGCAAGCGAGGCCGTGGCCATCAAGGTGGTGATAGAACAAATGCGCGAACAGGTACAGAACATTGAGTGAAGAAGGGCGTCTTATCGTACTCTCGGCGCCGAGCGGCGCTGGCAAAAGTAGCTTGGCGAAGGCCCTGACGGCGGATCCGCGGTTCGGGGTCTCGGTCTCGCATACGACACGTGCCCCGCGTCCCGGCGAACAGGACGGCGTCCATTATCATTTCGTTGACGGCCCGGCCTTCGCCCGTTTGGTCGAGGGGCAGGCCTTTTTGGAGCATGCCGAGGTGTTCGGCAATCGCTACGGGACCTCCAAGGCCGCGGTCGAGAGCCACCTGAAGGCCGGCCGCTCCGTCATTTTGGATATCGATTGGCAGGGCGCGAGGCGAATCAAGGCCGCGTGGCCTCATGCTCTGACGATCTTTATTGTGCCACCCTCCCTGGAGGCCCTGGAGGCCCGTCTGCGTGGTCGCGGACAGGATGAGGAGGCCGTCATCCTCAGGCGCATGGCG
>JAJYQN010000057.1 GCA_021794595.1 Pseudomonadota bacterium | reverse complement strand
GGCCTGATCTTCGCAGCTGGCGCCCGGTTCGCGTAGCGAACAATCGGGGGAGGGCGCGATGTGGGCAGAAAAGAGCAGCGGCGCGTAGGTCTCCTTGTAGAGGGCGACATCGCTTACCGAGAGGGCGCCCACCGTCTCGCCATGATAGGAGTGGGCCAAGGTCACAAACGAGGTCTTGCGCGGATAACCCTCGTTGCGCCAGTAATGAAGGCTCATTTTTAGCGCGATCTCGACGGCCGACGAGCCGTTATCGCCAAAAAAGCAGCGCGTGAGGCCCAGCGGGGCGAGCGTCACCAGGGATTCGGCGAGTCGAATGGCGGGCTCATGGGTAAAGCCCGCTAGCAGCACATGTTCGAGGTTCCCGAGTTGTTGCCTTAAGGCCTCGTCAATGGCCGGGTGGCCGTGACCGAAAATATTGACCCACCAGGAGCTGATCGCATCCAGATAGCGCCGGCCCTCGAAATCTTCCAGCCACACCCCGTGCGCCCGGCGAATCGGGACCAGCGGGATCGTCTCGTGGTCATGCATCTGTGTGCACGGATGCCAGAGGACTTTGAGGTCGCGTTCGACGAGCGGGGCATTGGGCATGCCCTCAGTATATCAGGGCCTCAATAGCCCCAGTATTGCTTCAAGAGCTGTTCCTGGCCCTGGTATTGGCTAGCGCGTGCGGCCACGAACCGCGGCAGTCCGATCGCGCGAAACAGCGAGGAGGGGGCGCGTAGCAGCGCATAGCGGACCCGTGCGCGTTCGGCAGCCGGTACCCACGGCGCCGCCGAGATCGCGACGTTAGGGACCGACCGCGAGGTGGCCACCACCGTAAACGCCCCTCCTTGGGCCATTTGTAGGCCAACGAGCGGGGTCGGGATCATGGCTGCGGCGACCTTGTGTTCTTTAAGGAGCCTCAGCCCATCAGCGGCGTCACTCACAGCCACGATCAGAGGCTGGCGAGTGGCATGGGGAAACATCCGGTTTAGGAGCGCAGCACCCATACTGGGTATGCCGAGGGTGGCGACCCGTTGGCCGATGAGGTCGGACGGCCCAAAGATCATTTCCGAGCTCCGGGCCACGAGACTATAGGATACGGTACCCGGTTCTTTCACCAACACATGGTAGCCTAAGTGCTCGAGGCTGTAGTCGGTGAAATGCGCCGCATTCAACATAAAGGCGTACTCATGCGGTTTGCGCATCATTTGCCAATAGGCGAGGAAGTTGGGGTTGGCGGCGACTTGGCAGGGGCGCCCCAATACCTGCCCTATGTAGCGGGCGAGCGGCGTGAAGGCCCTCTTAGTCGCGTGCTCGCTTAAGATGGGCTGAACCGCAAGTTTTAAGACCTGGGCTTCGCAGTGGGCTGCGCTCAACAACGCGAAGGTGATAAGAGAAGCGAGGCGGCCAATGCCGTTTTGTCCCCTGTGCATGAACAGTCTCCAAGCGTTAGTGCGTCCTGCGACCTACGTCCTGCCCCCCAGTATAGACAGCGATTGGCCAAGGTGTGACATAATCCCGCTTATGGGCAGGCTTGGTTTGTGAGGCGGTTATGGTGAGCACGGAAACCCCGGTTTGCGACTTCGGGCGAGCGCCGCCCGATTTTCGGCTACCGTCTACCGATGGTCGGATAATGACTCTCGCGGATGTACGCGGGGAGCGCGGCCTTTTGGTGATGTTTATCTGTAATCATTGTCCCTATGTGAAGGCCATACGCGACCGCTTGGTGCGGGATGTGACGGAACTGCGGGCGTTCGGTATCGGAAGTTGCGCGATCATGTCGAACGATCCCAAGGATTATCCAGAGGACTCTTTCGACCAGATGAAGCGTGTGGCGGAGGAGTATCACTTCTCCTTTCCCTACCTTTATGACGAGAGTCAGGATGTCGCGCGCCGCTACGGGGCGGTGTGTACCCCCGATTTTTTCGGTTATAACGCCGATCTCGGGCTTGAGTATCGAGGCCGTCTTGATGCGAGCCGCAAGGAGCCGGCGGCGGGCGCCAAGCGCGATCTCTTCGAGGCCATGAAGCTTGTCGCCACCACCGGCCGTGGCCCCCGCGAGCAGATCCCGAGTATCGGCTGTTCGATCAAGTGGAAGGAACGCGGGGGCTCTTGACCACAAACCATGTCCCGCACCCTGCGAGCGAGGCTGGCCTTCAGGTTTTGGTAGGGCTTGTGCGCGCGGCGGCTGAGAAGGAGTTGGTGCCCCGATTTGGGTTGAGCGGGGCCCGGGTTAAGGATGACGGGAGCGTGGTGACCGCCGCCGATACCGGCATGCAGTCGCGGCTCGCCCAGGCTTTGCACGATTCGTGGCCCGAGTTTCCGCTGGTCGGCGAAGAGATGAGCGAGGGCGATCAGCGGGTCGCGCTGTCGGCCGCAGGCGGCGCTTGGTGCCTGGACCCCCTCGACGGCACTACGAATTTCGTCAACGGCCTCCCGTTTTTTGCCGTGTCGCTGGCGCTTTTGCAGCACGGCCAACCGATTATGGGCTTAGTCTACGATCCCTCCCGCCATGAGTGTTTTACGGCCGTTCGGGGCATCGGGGCGTGGCTGAACGGCGTGCCCTTACCTAAGGCTCTCGACGCCCCGGCGCTCCGGCGCTGTGTCGCGTTCGTCGATTTTAAGCGGCTCTCGCCACGGCTCGCCGGTCGCGTGGGGATTGATCCCCCTTATAGCTCGCAACGCAGCCTGGGGGCCTGCGCGCTCGACTGGTGTTGGCTGGCGGCCGGACGCGCCCAGCTTTATCTCCATGGGGGCCAAAAGCTCTGGGACTATGCGGCCGGAAGCCTCATCTTACGGGAAGTGGACGGGGTGGCGACGACCTTGGACGGCGCTCCCCTGGCCTACGACAGCCTGGGGGGTTCCTCGGCCGTGGCGGCGAGAACCGCCCATCTCCACGAGGCGTGGCAGGCGTGGATAAATCATAACGCCTGAGCGTGTTTTGAAGACGCCTATTGCCGAATGGGGTGCAGGTGAGGGAAAATAGCCGACTCTAAATTGTGGTTGGGTTCGTTGCCGGTGTCGGCAACGAAGGGTCCCGTATCCCCTTTGGTGAGATTTTGGACCGCCAAGGGGGTTTTTTGTTGGGCGCACGGCGGCTTTTTGGGTAGCACGACTTAACGCAAACGATGGGTGGGGCAGACGGCGGCGGCAAGCGGCCGGGTCCGTCGAGCCTGATCGAGGAGCAGTGAGATGCAAAAGAGACCGATCCTACTGGGGATCGTCGGTGATTCGGCGGCCGGAAAGACCACGATTACGCGCGGTATCGCGCAAGTCATCGGGGAAGACAGATGCACTATCATTTGCACGGACGACTACCATAAATACAACCGGGTAGATCGGGCGAAACTGAATCTGACGGCCCTTCATCCCGACTGTAATTACATGGATATCATCGAGCAGCACCTGAACCTGCTGAAGGATGGTAAGCCGATTCTGAAGCCCCACTATAATCACAGCACCGGCGATTTCGATCCGCCCTCGTACATCGAGCCTAAGGATTTTATCGTGGTCGAGGGATTGTTGGGCTTTTCGACCAAGGCGATGCGCGACGCGTATGATGTGAAATTGTATCTGGCGCCGCCCGAGGACCTGCGGTTTCGGTGGAAAATGAAGCGCGATACCCAAAAGCGCGGGCATAGCGCCGAGGCCGTCATCAAGGAAATGAAGCTGCGCGAGCCCGACTCGGATGCCTTCATTCGTCCGCAACGGAAATGGGCCGACATGGTCATATGTTTTTGGCCGCCCGAGAACGACAAGGAGGAGACCGGCAGCCACCTGAACGCCTCTCTGGTGTTGCGTCCGACACTGCCCCATCCGGATTTATCGGATGTGCTTGAGCAAGGTGGCGGTAACGGTATCCATATGGAACTCGACCGCGACATGGGTCTTCCGGTCGACCGCCTCGAGATTGACGGAAAGATATCGGACGGCAAGGCCAAGCGCCTCGAGGATTTGCTGTGGAAGCATATCCCCGGAGAGCATCACCATCTCCGTCATGATGGCATAGGCGAGATCACCGGCACGACCGGCGAGAAACTGAAGTCTCACCCCTTGGCCCTAACGCAGTTGTTGGTCGCTTACCATTTGCTGAAAGCGGCATCTGGCCATT
>JAJYQN010000001.1 GCA_021794595.1 Pseudomonadota bacterium | reverse complement strand
CCGCGCGACTACGCACCGCTTCGCGGATGCGTGCGAGAATCTCGTCGTTGAAGTCTCTGCCAGCGATAACCATCGCCACGCACGATAGCGGAAAACTTCACCCTTGTCCAGCGTGATTACTAGTCAGGTACTAAAGGGAGGGCGGAAGCGCGCTCTACGCCAGGTGAGATCACGGTCAGTCGTGATGACGAAAACCTCTCGCGTTCGGGTCGTTGACTTTGGCGATCCCCACGACAAGCTCGTTAGGTTTGAATGGCGGGAGGTTTCGTTGCGCGTACGGCTTTCAGGCCCTTTTGGGCCGTAGTGTGAGGGCGGGCGAGGTAAGTACTCGATCTTTACTGAGTCTTGTGCTGGTCGAACGCTACCTCTTCGTCGGGCAGGATGCGCTCTTGCGTCACCCGCCACATGCCGTCGGACTCCTTTTCGATGAGCACCTCGAGGCAGTGGTTCCGGGTGCCGTCCACACCCTCGGCGGTTTCTCGGGTCTTGAATAAGATCCGGCTCGGCGTGCTGCTGACGATGCGCGCCCCTTCGTGGTGCACCCGCTTTAGGAGTTTATTCGTAAACTCGTGTTGGCATTGGCGTGCCCAATCCTCGTAGCCGATCACTTCAAGGCCCGGTACGCCAAAGGCGTTCACCGAGCGGGAGATGAGGGCCATGTGCGCGTTATAGTCAAGCGCATTCGTAGTTATGAGATAGGCTCGCTTAAGGGGCCTTAGTATGAACCGGCCGCCCCGCTTTCTGCACCACGCCGTGCGGTGCCAGGCCGGATGTCGGATGGAATGGATGGTTCAGGGGGTGGCCGATGCCTCCTGTTCTCGGTCTTCCGCTGTGACGCCGTCCGGCCAGGGCTGGGTCCGGTGTCGGCTAAACCCTGCCACTTATCTGAAGAATGAGCGCCTCTAACCGTCCCCGCCTACGAACATGCCCCCTTACGGTCCTTTTGATATTCGAGAGTATGGGAATTACGCTCCTGCAAAATCACTGAATAATCATATGTTAAGAATAAGGTGCCGCGGAGACTGGGTGCTGGTTCTTTTGCGGCCAAAAAGAATCTTTGTTCTCTGGCTTAATCATCTTTTGTGGCGCATGCATCTCCTCTATACTGCGCGAGCCTTCTCTGAAGACTGAATTGACCAAGGGAGTTGTATCTAATTAGGGACGGTTCGGTTATTGGTTCGGAGAGGGCTTAGGGAATCATCCAAAACACATAAAGAGGACACCATGACCATATCGATTCGCAATACCGTTATTAGTGCCGCCGCCTTATTGTTGGTCGTTGCGACCGCCGTTCCCGGCGTGGCGCTGGCCAAGGCCAAGATGACTAAGGCTGCGAGCCATAAGACTGTCGCCCACAAAGCGGTGGGCAATCCTCAGGTGAAGGAAGTTCAGAAGGCCTTGGACAAGTCCGGCGCCAAGCTTAAAGTCGACGGCCTGATGGGCAAAGAGACCGAAGCGGCCTTGCGGAAGTTCCAGGCCAAGCATCACCTGAAGGTCACGGGCACCGCCGATAAGGCCACCTTGAAGGCCTTGGGCGTCAAGTAAGACTGATCGAACGGAAGTTCTTCAGGCTATAAACCAAGGTGTCGCCTCGCGACACCTTGGTTCTGCTTTATCTTTTTCTCTGTTTTTGACCCCTGGTTTATAAATGCTGGCCTCTTGATCGTGTTCCTATGGGGGGCGCGGGAGGGGTGGCGTGTCTGCGCGGTCATGCCAAGAGGGCGACCGAGTTCCTGGAAGTTGCCATGAAGCCTCATGGGTCCCCTCAGGACTCCATGATGGCATGTTCGCTAGGCGACGCCGAGGTCTTGGCGCCGGGCATGAGCAGCACGAGCGGCAACATCCCAAGAAAGCTCCAGAAGACGAACACCAAGGCGTCGAGTATGCCGCGCATGGCCGCCGCTTGCCCTAGGGCTTGCCCCAGAAGCTGCCAAACCAAGGGGTTCGGTGTCCGCATCCCATGCAGATAGGTCTGAAGCACGGGGTTGTAGGGGGTGATATGGCTGCCTATTTGATTCCAGGCCACCTGGGTGTATTCGCTCATGATGGTGGTGATAAAGGCAATCCCAATGGATCCGCCGAGGTTGCGCATCAGGTTAAATATCCCCGATCCCTCGGCGGTTTCGGCCTTGGTGAGCGTCGAGAAGGCGATCGTAAAGAGCGGGATTGATATCAGACCGAGTCCGAGTCCGCGCAAGACCCCCGGCCATATGATCCATCCGCTACTGATATGAAGGTTGTAGGAGAGCGTGAACCAAGAACCGAGCGTTCCTAGTGCGATACCGCTTATGGCCAATATGCGGG
Source organism: Pseudomonadota bacterium (assembly GCA_021794595.1). Lineage (GTDB taxonomy): Bacteria > Pseudomonadota > Gammaproteobacteria > Acidiferrobacterales > Acidiferrobacteraceae > Acidiferrobacter. Next base: position 1,831 of record JAJYQN010000001.1, on the reverse strand, counting down.
GATTCACGTGCCGATTCAAAAGGCGTCCCGCGAACCACATGGAGACCATGGCGCCGAGTCCTTGGGGGGCCATGACCAGTCCCGCGGTCTGGGCCTCGTAGCCCATATGCTCCTGTAGGAAGATCGGCAGGATCACCATGACGCCGTAGAGCGCGAGACCAAAGAGGCCGATCCCGACACTTCCTAAAGCGAGCGCGCGGTTTTTTAAAAGCCGCAGGTTGACGATCGGGCGGTCGATGGTGAGAGACCGCCAGACGAAGAGTACAATGCTCGCTACGGCGAACACGGAAAGCGTCACGATCTTTTGTGAGCCAAACCAATCGTCTTGGTCTCCGAGGCTTAAAACCACTTGCACGCACCCGAGCCCAAAGGCCATGGCCGTGAATCCGAGCCAGTCGATAGGTCGCGGCCGGTCGCTTTGCCCGGCCTCGGGAACGAAGCGTATGAGTAAGAGGAGGGCCATAAGGCCGATCGGGACATTCACGTAAAAACACCACCGCCAACTGGCATCGTCGGTGAGGTAGCCACCGAGGATGGGTCCCAGTACGGGTCCCAACATAATGCCCATCCCTAAGGTCGCCATCGCCACCCCCCGACGTTCGGGTGGGTAGCTTGAGACCAGGATCGATTGCCCGACCGGAACCATGGACGCCCCCAGCGCCCCTTGCAGAAATCGCCAGATCACCATTTCGATGATGCTGTGCGACTGACCGGCCATGGCCGAGCTCAAAACGAACCCGGCTACGCTCCCGATCATGAGCCGTCGTTGCCCGAAGCGCTCTACAAGGAGACCGGTCATGGGTGTCACGATCACCATGGCCAGCATATAACTTGTCAGTATCCAGCTCACTTGGTTGACGTTGGCGCGTAAGCCCCCTTGCATATGAGGGAGCGCCACATTGACGATCGTGGTATCGAGCACGTTCATGATGATGCTCGCCATGACAGCAAACGTGATGGCGAGCATGTGGCGGGAGGCCGGGCTCGATTCGCGGGGAGAAGGCAAGGTGTGCGACTCCTGTGCGGCGAGAATCAGGAACCCCATTCTAAGGGATACCCGGAAAATAGAAAGGGCGAGGAGGGGCTTAGCGGGGGTCCCTCTCTAGTACCTATTCCTGGGCTTACGGAGGCTACGGGAGCCCTGGAACAAGAGGGTCTCTTGGTGAACCGCAAGCGCATCCAGCGGCTCATGCGTCTCATAGGCTTAGAAGCCCTATACCCCAAGCGCAAGACCAGCGTTCCCGGGAAGGGCCATCGCATTTTTTCTTATCTTTTACAGGGCGTGGCGATCGAACTGTTAACAGCCATTAGCATGGGCGGCAAGGGGCGGTGGCGGGACAATGTGTTTGTCGAACGCCTTTGGCGCTCCGTCAAATACGAGGAAGTGTACCTGAAAGCCTCGCTGTGCGCGCAGGGCGACGAATCGGTTCCCGAAGCACGGGCCTCTCTTGCCAAAACCTTCGATTTCACTAATCGATGACCACCGTCATCAAGGGCTAATGGACCGACAGACACCGTGGCAAGCTTATGCTGGGGTGTCTCTGGGACTGCCGCCCGATAAACCCGGCGGGTAATCCACTTAAAGATCCGGAGATTTTGTCCAAGGGTTGTGGCCCACCTTAGAAATCCCCCGCACGCGGCGCGGGTCCGCCCCCTGGCGAACCCGCAGCCCTCTGTCGATCATTAGAACCGATAGCGTCCCAGGAGAGTAAAGCTATTGAGGTGGGTGGAACCGGCAAACTGCCCGGTATAGGCCAAACGCGCCGCCCACGGTCCGTGGCTTGTGACCGTCACCCCCGCCCCGACATCGAGGCTTGCGGCCGGCGCCATT
>JAJYQN010000069.1 GCA_021794595.1 Pseudomonadota bacterium | reverse complement strand
CCTCAACCAGGCGCGCCTCGATCAAGACCTGGCGCACCGGGCGGTCTAGCTTTGCGATCAAGCGGCGAATAGCGCGGATGCGCTGCGGCGTGTCCTGGATGATGAGCGAATTCGTGCGCTTATCGACAGTCACCTGGCCGCGCTTCGACAACAGCGATGTCGACTCGGTCGTCGCCTTGCTGTAGTTCACCGAGCTAAACGGCATCGGATGCGATCCCTGGCCGACGGTCCGAGTCGACTTGAGAAGACTGGCGATATCCGAGGCCTTCGCATAGTTCATGCGAATCAACACGGTCTCAAGCGGCTCCAATTTCCGCGCCTGGGCCTGGGCCTTGAGACGCGCCTGCTCCTCCTTGGCCATTTGCGCAGCCGGGGCCACCAGGATGATGTTTCCGGTCCGCTCCATGCCGAGATTTTTCGTCTTCAGGATCAGGTTCAATGCCTGTTTCCACGGCACGTTGTGGAGCTGGAGCGTCAAGGTACCGTGAACCGCGTTGCTGGTCACAAAATTGAGGCCGCTAAAGTTGGCCAATACCTGAAGCGCGGCGCGCACGCCGATGTGCTGAAAATTCAGGGAGATCTTCCGGCTCGCGAACTGGGTTTTGCGCCGCTCGATCGCCTTGTAGGCGCGCCGGGAGATCGGCGTCACACGCAGCATGAACTGGCGTTGCGCCTGGTAGCCCATCTGGCTGTAGTGGCCGAAGGCATGTAAAACCATGCGGGTATTACGGCCGTCCTGAAAGGTCTGAATCGTGTCTACCGGGGTCGCAAAGTCCGTGACCACCAACTTGCGCTGCTGGCTATGGCTTAGCCGGGTGTTATGGAAGGTGAGGATAATGTGGTGACCGTGGTTGTGGACGCTCACCGCCACGTTCGAGCTCGACAGGCGGACCTGAACCTTGGCCGCGCCATTACGCCCGCGATGGAACGTGATAGCCCGAATGGCGTACCGGCCTTGCGCTGAGGGCGGCGGGGGCAATACCGGCACCTTTGGTATGGCCACTGCGGCTTGCGCTATGGCGGCGTTCGGGCTTGCGATAATCACGTTGATCGCATGCGGGCGCACAAATGCCCGGTAGGCCGCGGGATTCACAAGCCGAATGACGACGCGGGTCATTTTATTGGCTTCGACAGCGGTTACGTTCTGGACATCCCCGGCGCCGACTTTGAGGCGATCCTTCGACGCCGTCAGCACGGTATTGGGGATATCCAGCACCACCATGGCCGGATGCGCCAACACAAAGGCCGAAGGGGCCGCGGCGCGGCGCTTGGTCACGAGGTGGAGTTCGATCTTATTGCCCGGAAAGGCAAAATAGCTGAGTTTCGTCAGGGCATTCGGGCCCCGCGCGGTGGTGGCCGACGCGGGCTTCGAGCGGGCACGAGCAGGCCCCGCCTGCGGCGTGACCATGGCCACTTTGACGCCGCCCAATTGGGCCTCATAACCGTAAGTCGTGCGCACCAAGCGCAAAGATCCGGCCTTGGTGAGCAGGACGTCGACGTTGACACTGCGACCGCGGTCCGCCAAGTAGGGATACACGCCCTTTACGGCCCCCATGCCCGGTAAATCCTTTACCTGAACGCCCATCTTGGTGCGCGTCAGTCGGATGCGCAACAGCCGGCCATGATGAAGGGTCTCGACCCGGGCCGAGCGGCCCCCTTTTATAACGAGCCGGAGCGCGGGTTTGCCGGCAGCGGAGGTCCAGGAAAGCCCGGTGAGCGTAGCGGCGTGCGCCATGGCGATCGCCGACACAACCAGCGCAATGGCCACAAGCTTGGTTCTAATCATGATGGGGCTCCCTTATCACTTAATTTCTAGAGTCACTGGCTGTTTGACCCAGCCGGTTGGACCCGCAACAGTTTCGACGATATAGACCTTTTTCGACGTTATCCGCGTGACAGTCCCGTAATGTTCGCCTACGCCCGTCCCGACCTCGGCCCGATGGGTCGCGCCACCGGGCGTCGTAATCAAAGCCCAGAGTTTATGCCCCGCCGATAGCGTTCCCACCACCCTCAGGGCATCCAAGGGATAATTCTGGAGCGGCCCTTTAGGGATATGGAGGTTCAGATCAGGACCGCGCACGGACAGGCGCATCGAAAACGGTTCGAACGGATCGATTAAGTGGTGCATATTGAAGGCCACCACGCGCGGCGCTACGATCTTTGGCACCGGCTTTACCGGCGGATGATAGCTGGCATCGGCGGTCGCCACGAATTGGTGCAGGCTCGCCATACCCCCGCCGCCCGAACACCCGGCCAACAGCGTACACAGGACTCCTATCGTCACTAGGCGCGCGTTCATTTCTTAATAACCCGGTGCTTCAGATAGCGATAGGTCTTCGCGGTCATGGACATGGAGAGCAAAACCCCTTTCTTGGCCGTCACCTTGACGTCACCAAGCGTTACGATACGCGGCAGGGCCGCGATGTCGCCCACGAAATGTCCGAGCTGGGCATACGTGCCATGGACCGTGAGTTTAATGGGCAACTCCGCATAGAAGTTTTTCGGGACCTCGCCCTCCGGCTTCAGAAGCACAAACTGCAGGCCGCTGCTCTTGCCGGCCTTCGTCACCTCGGTCACGAACTCGGGCATGTGGGTCGTATTGGGCAGCTCCTGAAGGAGGCCTCCGAACAGCACCTTCATTTTTTTCATCTGCTGCTGGTAGGCCGGCAAGTCCTCAGCCTCCATTTTCTGCGTAACATACTGGTGCTTGAGGGCAATTTCCTGGGTGCGAAGACCCTCGTCGGTATGAATCTGGCCCCGGACAAAAAACCAATACCCAAGGGCCAGGAGCAACACGCAGGACAGGCCAGCTCCCACCACCTTGACCGAATAGGGGGACGCGGCCAAGTTGTTGAAGTCAACATTCTTCAGATCGTCAATAGTCTGCTGCCAATCCACGGCTATCCCCTTCCCGCTATAGGCTTTTTGGTAGCTATCGCGGCCCGGCTCTGGACTGTGAGCGTAAAGAGGCTTAGATGTCCACTACCGCTTTTGACCACAGTGATCACGTCAAGAATCGGGTTTGTGAATGATCGCGAGGCCGCGAGATTGCGCATAAATTGCGACACACGCTCATTCGATTGGGCCGCCCCCGAGATCGTAAAGGTGGTCTGTGCCTGCCCAAAGGACGTGAGATAGACGCCGGCGGGCACGGCGCTCGCGAGATTGTTGAACACGTGGACGATTTGCATGCGGTCCATTTGCAGGGTTTGGATGACGCGCATTCGAGCGAGCAGCGCGGCGCGCGCCTTCTTTATGGCCGTGATCTTTTGGATCTTGGTGTTCATGAGCGCGATCTGCTGTTGCAGATAACTGTTCCGCGCCTGCTGGTGAGAAATCATGCTCGCCAACTGCAGATGGGTATAAAGAAGCACGACAAGCACGCCAACCCAGGCTATCCCGGCTTGGCGCATCAAGCGCTGATCGAGCTCCTTGCGTCGTTGCTCGCGCCACGGCAGGAGATTAAGGCGCATCATAGATGGAAGCTCCGTAGCGCCAGACCGCAGGCGACCATAAGGGAGGGCGTCTCATTGACAAAGAGCTGCGGTTTGACCCGCCCGGCCAGGGTCATGCTCGAAAAGGGGTTAGCAATAGCCGCCGGCACACCGATACGGCTCGCCAACAGTTTGTCGATTCCGGCGATTTGGGCACATCCCCCGGCGAGCAGCACGAGATCGACCTTATTGAAGGGGCTGGACGAATAGAAAAACTGCAGGGCGCGCATGACCTCCTGACAGAGGGCCTCCATAAACGGCCGCAAAACCTCCGCCTGATAGTTGTCGGGCAAGCCCCCTTGTTTCTTAGCGAGCCCCGCCTCCTCGTAGGACAAGCTGTAACGACGCTGGATTTCCTCCGTCAGCTGGCGACCGCCGAAGCTATGCGAGCGGCTGTAGACCGAGCGATTACTGTGCATCACGTTCAAAGTCATGCTGGTCGCGCCGATATCATAGATTGCAACCGTCTTTTCCATCCCGCCGCCCGCCATATGCTCGGCGATCAGGGTGTAAGCGTTTTCCATGGCGTAGGTCTCAAGGTCGACGATCAGGGCCTGATAGCCATGGGTCTGGATGACCGCGAGATAATCGTCGACGACCTCTTTGCGGCATGCGGCGATAAGGACTTCGACCTCTTCGGCATTGTCTTCCGCCGGTCCTGTCACCTGAAAATCCAGATTCACCTCGTTTAGGGGGTACGGGATGTAGTGTTCGGCCTCCATCTCGATCTGGGTCTGCAGCTCCGCCTCGGTCAGCGCCGCCGGCATGCGCACCGACTTGCAGATCGCCTGGCTCGCCGGAATCGAGACCGCAACGTGGCGCAACCGGGTCCCAGACCGCTTCATCGCGCGATCCACGGTGGCCCCTACCTGTTCGATATCGGCTATGGCACGCTCAACCATGGCGTTTTGCGGCAGGGGCTCGACGGCGTAGCGTTCCACGCGATACTGGTTCTGGCTCGAGCTCAATTCCAGGACTTTGATCGATGACGTACTGATGTCTAAACCGACTAGCGGTTGTTTTTTACGGCTCGGCAGATCCAAATTCCTCCCTTTTTCCGGAACTTATGTCCGGTAGATCGCTCTTTAGATGAGCTTCCTTGAACTATAGATCACAAAACGGCGCAATGACAAATGGTTTGGGACTCGCGGCGTTTCCCCTTATACTCACCATAACCCTGCGGATTGAGAAACTATGGACTCTTCAAACACGCCCGGCGTCCCCTTAAAGCGCCGGATCGGTTTCCGGTTGCTGCTCGCTTTCTTTGGCCTTTTCGCGGCCGGCGTCCTCGTGGCAGGCGTCACGGCCCTCGTCATCGCGCCGACCTTGCCCTCGGTCCACAATATCATGCAAAAGCGGCTTAAAGCGCCGCTCCAGGTCCTGACCCGACATGGCAAGCTCATTGCCGAATTCGGCAACGAGGAGCGCATGCCGGTCACCCTGAGCCAGGTCCCCCCGACCTTGATTCACGCGATCCTTGCCGCCGAAGACAGCTCATTTTATACCAATCCAGGGATCGATCTCCTCGGAATCGCGCGCGCCGCCTGGGTCGATATTCTGACCGGTCGCAAGGCCCAAGGCGCCAGCACCATCACCATGCAGGTCGCGCGCAACTACTTCTTAAGTCCCCACAAGACCTTTACGCGCAAGATTCGCGAGGTCTTGCTCGCCTTTAAAATCGCCCGCGAGCTCAGTAAAAATCAGATCCTTCAGCTCTACTTAAACAAGATCTTCCTCGGCAACCACGCCTATGGATTCGAGGCCGCGGCCCACATCTATTACGGGAAATCGCTAAAGCGGCTCACGCTGCCCCAAATAGCCATGTTGGCGGGACTGCCGCAGGCGCCGTCGCTCGACAACCCCGTCGATCACCCGAAGAACGCCCGCGCACGTCGGCAGTACGTGCTCGGGCGCCTGCGGAGCCTCGGTTACATCAGTGCGTCCCAGTACCAGACCGCAAACGCCTCCCCCGTGGCCACCCGGGCCCATATGATCCATTACCATGTCCACGCGGGCTATGTCGCGGAGATGGTTCGCGAGTATATGGTCAAGCACTTCGGCCGCAAGAAGACCTATGATGGCGGCTACCGGGTATACACTACCTTGGGCGCGCATGAGCAGATCGCAGCCGATCGCGCGGTCCGAGACGGGCTCCTTGCCTACAATAGGCGCCATGGTTACTACGGCCCCACCGCGACACTTGCCATCAACAGCCAAACGACCAAACATCGCCTCGACCGCGATTTGCGGCATTACACGACCGTAGGGGGACTCGTCCCGGCGATCGTTCTGCGCGTGGGCTACCGGTCCGTTCAAGCCTATGACTTGGACCGTCAGCAGGTCCATGTGGGCTGGGCGGGCCTGTCCTGGGCGGCGCCCTTTATCAATGTGAACGCCGAAGGCCCCGCGCCTCAGCAGGCCAGCAATATTCTTGCGGTGGGCGATGTCATCTACCTCCAACACCAGGGTCCAAAAAAATGGGCCCTGGCCGAGATCCCGCGCCCGTACGCGGCGCTCGTGTCGTTGCGGCCCGCGGACGGCTCGGTCGCGGCTCTGGTAGGAGGCTTCGATTTCTATCACGACAACTTCAACTGCGTGACCCAGGCCCATCGTCAACCTGGGTCGAGCTTCAAGCCCTTCGTCTACTCGGCAGCCATCGCCAAGGGCTTCACCGCCGCGAGTCTCTTTAGCGGCGCGCCCATCGTGGCCTTAAGCGGGGCGCACGGCGAGTTGTGGCGGCCACATAATTATTCCGAGCATTTCCGGGGGCTTACGCGCATGCGCGTCGGTTTAGCCCAATCCATCAATCTGGTATCGATTCGGATACTCCGCGCGATCGGCATCCGGTACGCCGTTCACTACGCCCAGCGTTTTGGATTTCGGGCCTCCCAGTTGCCCCACAGCCTGTCTTTGGTCCTGGGTAGCGCGACACTCACCCCCCTAGAGATGGCCCGCGGCTATACCGTTTTTGCCAATGGGGGCTACCGGGTACGCCCGTATTTCATCCGTAAGATCGTCAACGAGACGGGCAAGGTAGTCTGGCACGCGAAACCGATGACGGTCCCGCCCGCAGGAGGCATCCCGACAGCGAGCATCGGCGATCCGCATTATGCTTTCCAGGCGATAAGCCCCCAGAATGCGTTCATCATGACCAGCATGATGGAGAGCGTGATCCAGTCGGGGACCGGACAACTCGCCCTCTCTTTAAAGCGCGTGGATATCGCCGGCAAGACGGGTACGTCAAACCACGAACGCAACGCCTGGTTCTCGGGATTCAGCCCGTATCTTGAAACCACCACCTGGATGGGGTTCCCGGTACCCAAATCGCTTGGACACTACGAGGTCGGCGCCCACGCCGCCCTGCCGATCTGGATCCAATATATGGGCGCGGTCTTGGCCGGCCGCCCCGACACACCGTTCCCGGTCCCGAAGGGGATCGTGACCGCCACTATTAACCGCCACACGGGGCTACTCTGTAATCCCTCCAACCCGGAGGCCATGCGTGAATACTTCATCAAGGGGACCGTACCTGGCAAGGCGGCAGCCGGCGGAGGGCCACTCGTACCGCTCCCCGCCCAAAACGTGCGTAGCAGCGGGCTTTTCTAAATGGGGCGACATACCCGCAGAGCGTCGACCGGTCGCAAGTCCGAGACCGTAGTCCGCCAAAAGATCATCGTGGAGGCGGCCCGGCTCATGGCCGAGGAGGGGGTGCGCGATTACCAAAGCGCCAAACGCAAGGCCGCCCATCGCTTGAGCCTTCCGGAGGATAAAAATTGGCCCGCGAATAGCGAGATCGAGGCGGCGCTGAAGCAGCATCTCGAGCTTTTCCATCATGAGTGGCCACAGACCGTGCGCGCGCTTCGGGAAAACGCCCTCGAGGCCATGACCCTACTCCGCGATTTTGCGCCCAAGCTCGTAGGCGAGGTCTTGAGTGGGACCGCGACGCGGTTTTCCGAGGTTCAGCTCCACCTTACCGCGACTCCTGAGGAAATGAGCCTATTTCTTGCGGGACACGACATCCCTTTTGACATCGAAGACCGCCGACTCCGTTACAACGGCGACCGCGTGGCGCAAGTCCCGGTATTTCGGTTCGTGGCCGGGAGCACGCCCTTTGCCTTATATGTATTAAGCCCCGAGGCCATACGCGAACTCCCGCTTTCACCCATCAACGGACACCCCATGCATCGCGCCGGCGCGCGCGAGGTCGCAGCCCTCGTGGATGCCCCGCCCTCCGACTCCCGGGCACCCGGCTAAGAGACCGGAAACCCGACCCTCGGCGACTCGCTTTATATCCAGGCACACCCTAAACTGTCGACGCACAGGACCACCGGACTGAAAAAAGGGGCGTAAGACGCCCCCGGGGACCGGGCTCGGGGCTTGGGCGTCAACTGGTAACATAGTGTCTTTCAAGGATAAGTCGTGAAACAACGAATCGCCGCTCTGCTACAAGAAGCCATCACGAATCTCGTGGTCGCCGGACACCTGCCCGCGGACCTGCCGACCCCGGAGCTCACGCGCCCCCGCCAGGAGGGGCACGGGGATTTTTCGACAAATTTCCCGCTCATGGCGGCCAAGGCCGTGGGTCGCGCGCCGCGGATCCTGGCAGCCGACATTCAGGGGGCGCTCGGCCACTCGCCATGGATTGAGCGCGTCGAGATCGCAGGCCCCGGGTTCCTCAACTTTTTTGTGGCCGACTCCGCCTTGCTTGGCCTGATCCCCGAGATTCTGGCCGCAGGGAAACATTACGGCGAGCTCCCCCGCAAATCGACGAAGATTCTGCTCGAGTTCGTGTCCGCCAACCCGAATGGCCCGCTCCATGTCGGCCACGGCCGGGGCGCCGCCTACGGCGACTCCTTAGGGCGCGTTCTGGCGTGCGCCGGCTACGAGGTACAGCGCGAATACTACGTCAACGATGCTGGGCGACAGATGGACATCCTTGCGCTCAGCGTGTGGCTGCGCTACATGGAGGCAGCGGGTACGACCCTGGTCTTCCCCGAGACCGGATACCGCGGCGCCTACGTTCAAGACATCGCTCACGCGCTACGCGAGAAGGTCGGGGACACGCTCCAACGGCCCCTTTCGGATATTCTCATCGAAGCCGGCGACCAGGACCCAGACGCCCTCACGGACGCCCGCATCGCACGCCTCAAGGCGGCGCTAGGCACACAGTATCAGGATCTTCACGGTTTCGGTCTTAAGGCCATGTTGGCCGATATCGAAGATGACCTTAAGGCGTTTGGGGTCCATTACGACCGCTGGTACTCGGAACGGGCCCTACTTGAAAGCGGCGCCATCGAGCGGGCCTTGGACCGTTTGCGGGCCCATGGAGACCTCTACGAGGAAGGCGGCGCGCAATGGTTTCGGGCCACCCACTACGGCGACGAAAAAGACCGGGTGGTGGTCCGCGAGAATCAGGTCACGACCTACTTCGCGTCCGACATCGCCTACCATCTCGATAAGTACGAACGCGGCTTTGACGGTTTGATCGACGTCTGGGGCGCCGATCACCATGGTTACATTCCGCGCGTCATGGGGGCCCTGACCGCTCTCGGCTTGAAACCCGAACAACTTCAGGTTTTGCTCGTGCAATTCGCCATCCTGTACCGCGGCGGCGTGCGCGCCCAGATGTCGACCCGGAGCGGAGATTTCGTAACGCTACGCGAGCTGCGCGCCGAGGTGGGAAACGATGCCGCGCGGTTCTTTTACGTGCTGCGTAAAAGCGAGCAGCATATGGACTTCGACTTGGATCTGGCCAAGTCCCAGTCGAGCGAAAACCCGGTCTACTATGTCCAGTACGCTCATGCCCGGATTATGAGCGTTTTCCGTCAAGTTGAGGAACGCGGCCTGGGTCGCGGGGACCTCGCCCAATGCGATTTCACGCTCCTCAATACCCCCGAGGAGTCCGCGCTGATTCGGACTCTCGACCGGTACACGGAGGTGATCGAGGACGCGGCGGCCGCCCGCGAACCCCATCAGGTCGCCTATTACGTGCGCGAGCTCGCAAGCAACGTCCACGCCTACTACAACGCCCACGCCTTTTTGAGCGCGCCGACCGGCCTTCGGGAGGTCCGGCTGGCCCTGATCGGTGCCGCCCGCCACGTCTTGGCAAACGGCCTAGGCTTGCTTGGGGTCAGCGCCCCGGAGACCATGTAATGGTGGCGAACCGGCGGCGCTCCGTAGACCTGTCTCCCGGCCAGAAGATGTTCGTGGTGGCCGGCATCACCCTGGTGCTAGGACTGGGGCTCGGCGCCTTGTCGTATCGCCTCATCCACCACTCTCACCAAAACCTACCGAGCCCCGCGATCCATCGGCCGCAGCCCGTCACCACGTTAGCGCCACCACCGCCCTTGCCGAAGCCCAAGGGACCTGCCCCCGGCCTGCCGGCGGCTACGCAATTCGACTTCTACACCATTCTTCCCGAGATCCATCGCAAGTCCGAGCGGGCCTTGCGGAGAAACCGGCCGTCACCACAGCGGCCGCCGGAAACCTCGGCCACACCTGCCCAGTCGCCAGAAACCAAGGTTCGGGTCATCGGGGGACGCTTCATCCTGCAAGCGGCCTCGTTCCCGGACCTGACCAGCGCCAGCCGCTTGCGCGCCGAACTCGCGCTGCGGGGACTCGCGTCCTATATCGAGAAGGTGAGCATCAGCGGCCGCGGGGCCTTTTACCGGGTCCGGCTTGGACCGCTCCACAAAGATTCCTTGGGTCATGATCGCAAGATCCTGGCGCGCCTGGGGTTGACGCCCATCCTCCTGCGCGAGGCCCGCGGCAACTAGGGCGCGAGCGAGCGGCGGCCCCCCACAAGACGTACCCGGTTTCTCCGCCGCCGTGCCCCACAGAGAAGAACCAATAGCCCATCGGGAGGCGCAGCCTCCCTTGGTCGCCGGAACGCCTGATCCGATGCCCGAAAAGAGTCGCTCGGCAAGACTTACGGCCTTGAGACGAAGACCCACAGGGGCGGCGCCCGCTCGTCTCGCGCCGAGACCCTCCTCGACCCAAGATAGGCCTCGCGGGCGGCCGGAACCCGCCGATGGCCAAAGGCCGGACAATTATTTTCCCCCAGGATGAAAATTCAAATTGCATTGCTCGGAAAAGATGCCTATGATTCGCCCGATTCCACGGCACCGAAGGCGGCCGCCATTCTCTGTTAGCGATCCCATCGCTGACGGGCCTTAACGCTGACCGGGTGTGCACGGGAGCTACTTCAACGGAACTGCCGTAGACGAAGGTCTTGGAGTTCCTCGGTAACAGAATTGGAGGGCTTGCCCATGCGCTCACTTGGACATCAGATTGTGGCCGAGTTTTATGGATGCGACAAAGCGCTATTGAACGATGTCGCCTACATTCGAGACCACATGCTGGAGGCGGCCGTGAAATCCGGCGCCACTATTGTCACAGAGACGTTTCACCATTTTTCCCCGCACGGCGTTTCCGGTGCGGTCATCATTGCCGAAAGTCATCTGGCTATCCACACATGGCCCGAATACGGCTATGCCGCGGTGGATTTATTCACCTGCGGAGACTCGGTTTCGGCCGAGGTGGGCTTTAATCACCTGCGCGAGGCCTTAGGCGCGGGCCATGTATCGACGATGGAAGTCCATCGTGGCCAAATCGACATGATGTCGATGGGCGACGAAAGCCGGCCAGCCATTAAGCTTGTTGCGGGCAAGACCGCCTAAACCTAAGGTTTAACCATGATCATCAAAACCCCGACGTCCCACACCTTCGTGACGGGCTCAAGCGAGGGCTATACGCCTTTGAACGCCTTTGATGGCGCGCTGCTCGCAGCCGGAATCGGCAACACCAATTTGGTGAAGATGTCGTCCATCGTGCCGCCGGGGACCCGCGAGGTCCCGATCAAGGAGCTCAAGCTGCCGCCCGGCGCCTTGGTGCCAGTCGCTTACGCGGCCATGGAGTCCGACATCCCGGGTTCTATGATTTGCGCCGCAGTGGCGGCGGCATGGCCGACCGATCCCACGAAGCCGGGGCTTATCATGGAATACCACGCCCACGGCCATCGCGAGGATGCCGAATCGGTGGTACGACGCATGGCCGAAGAAGGCATGCGCAAGCGCGGCTGGGAGGTTCGGGTCATACAATCGATGGCCATCGACCACCGGGTCGAGAAGATCGGCGCGGCCTTCGCGGCGGTCGTGTTGTGGGACCTGTGATGCAAAAAGACGGTTGGTACACGGAGGAATGGGCCGGCCAAGGGTCGGCTATTTCGCTGCGCGTTAAAGAGAAAGTTCACGACGAGCAGTCCGTCTATCAACGCATCGAGATTTTCGAGACCGAGACCTTTGGGACGCTCATGACCCTGGACGGTCTTGTCATGGTGACCGACCGCGACAATTTCGTATACCACGAGATGATGAGTCATCCCGCGCTCTTTACGCATCATCATCCACGCAAAGTCCTTATCATCGGCGGCGGGGATTGTGGAACCTTGAGAGAGGTCTTGAAGCACGATGAGGTTGAGCATGTGGACCAAGTCGAGCTCGACGAGCGGGTGACCCGGGTGTCGGAGCGGTTTTTCCCTGAGCTTTGCGCAGCGAACGATGACCCGCGGGCCCACCTGCACTTTCAAGACGGCATCCAGTGGGTAAAGGACGCCAAGGCAGGATCCTATGACGTCATCATCGTCGATTCGACCGATCCGGTCGGTCCGGCGGCCGGGCTTTTCGGACAGGCCTTCTATGCCGATTGCTACCGAGCCCTGAATCGGGATGGTATCGTCGTTGGGCAAAGCGAGTCGCCGCTGTTTCACTCAGACCTCATTAAGAGCATGCATGAGGCCTTGCGACAGGCGAACTTTCTTGATGTGGCGACTCTTCATTTTCCGCAATGCACCTACCCATCCGGCTGGTGGAGCGCCACCTTGGCGCGCAAAGACGCGACGCTCGCGACCTTTCGCGAGGAGGCCTGTTGCGAGCGCCCCTTCGCCACCCGTTACTACAACGATGGCATTCATCGGGCCGCCTTTGCATCGCCTGAATTTCTCTTCAAAGCACTCCTCTAAGCCTGGTATATAGGGCCGGTACGGCCTTTTATCCGGGTCTCTGTACCGGTAGGCGCGTTTTCGTGGATTCGCCACCTCTTGTGTATTAGCTCTCTCTAATGCCCAACATATAGTTTAAAACGGCTTGCCCGGCGAAGGTCGCTTACAGTAGACTCGTCACGTATTCGCTTTTCTCACATGGAGACCTGACAGAATGGAAAATGCGCAGTCGTCATCCCAGGCTTCCCCGAGCGGCACGATCACGGAAAGTGGTCTACGCGTCATCCGCCGCAACGGCCATGCTACCCATTTTGATCAAGCCAAGATTGCGATCGCCATAACCAAGGCCTTCCTCGCAAGCGAGGGCAGCTCGGGTGCCGCCTCGACCCGGGTGCGGGAGATCGTGGCAGGTCTAACTGAGCAGGTCACAGCAGCCCTGACCCGCCGGCTTCCCGGCGGCGGCACCGTCCATATCGAAGATATCCAAGACCAGGTCGAACTGGCGCTCATGCGCAACGGCCACCACGAGACCGCCCGCCGCTACGTGCTTTATCGCGAACAGCGGGCGCAGGCGCGGACCATCGAGCAAGGCGCGCCGCACGAGCAGACGATCCATGTCCGGACCCCGGACGGGCGCACCGCGCCGCTGGATCGCGAACGGTTGCGGGCGGTCATCGTAGAGGCCTGCGACGGTCTCCGCGAGGTATCGGCGGACGCGGTATTTCAGGCTCTGCTGCGTAACCTCTTCGACGGGGTAGGCGAACTCGATGTGATGCAGTCGGCGATCCTGAGCGCGCGCGCCCTGGTGGAGACGGAGCCCGACTATTCCTACGTCACAGCACGCCTGCTGCTGGATGTCTTGCGCCGTGAGGTTCTCGGCCGTCCGCTTACCCACGCCCAGATGCGCGTGGAGTATAAGAACTATTTCGGGCAATTCATCCAGGAGGGGATCGCGGCCGAGCTCCTGGACCCCCGACTCGCCGAGTTTGACTGCGAACGACTGGGACTCGCTCTCCAGGCCGACCGCGACCTAAGCTTTACCTACCTCGGCCTACAAACCCTCTACGACCGCTATTTCTTGCATCGCGAGGAACGCCGCATCGAATTGCCGCAAGCGTTCTGGATGCGCGTGTCTATGGGGCTTGCCTTGAACGAAGTGGACCGCGAGACACGGGCAATCGAGTTTTATGAGGTCCTTTCGACCTTTGATTTCGTGTCTTCGACGCCGACGCTTTTTAATGCCGGCACCCTGCGCTCACAGCTCTCGTCTTGCTACCTCACCACCGTATCGGACGATCTGGACGGCATCTACAGCGCCGTCAAAGACAACGCCCTGCTCTCGAAGTACGCGGGCGGGCTCGGCAACGACTGGTCGCGAGTCCGCGCGCTCGGGGCCCGCATCAAGGGTACGAACGGGAAATCGCAGGGCGTGATCCCATTCCTGAAGGTCGCGAACGACACGGCAGTGGCAGTGAACCAGGGCGGCCGGCGCAAGGGCGCGGTGTGTGCCTATCTCGAGACCTGGCATCTCGATATCGAGGAATTCCTCGAGCTGCGCAAGAACACCGGCGACGACCGGCGACGGACGCACGACATGAACACCGCGAACTGGGTGCCCGACCTATTCATGGAGCGGGTCCGAAACGGCGGAGAGTGGACGCTGTTCTCACCGTCGGACGTCCCCGATCTCCATGACGCCTACGGCGAGGAGTTCCGGGCGGCATACGAGCGTCACGAGGCGCGCGTGGAGCGCGGCGAACTCAAGCTTTTCAAGAAGGTCCGCGCCCTGGATCTGTGGCGCAAGATGCTCTCGATGTTGTTTGAGACCGGCCATCCCTGGCTGACGTTCAAGGACCCGTGCAATCTGCGTAGTCCTCAGCGACACAAGGGCGTGGTTCACAGCTCGAATCTGTGCTGCATGACCGCCGACCAAAGGGTCGTCACGGACCGGGGCCTGCTCACGGTCGGGGAACTCTACGCCCTAGGGGGCAAGAACCAGGTTCTGGGTCTCGATGGCGTCTATCACGCCTCCGAGATGTTATTACCGCGGCCGGATGCCCCGATCGTGCGGATCGAGACCGCGGAAGGCTATAGCCATAAGGTAACGCCCGACCATAAGGTCTGGGTGCAAAACCGAGGCTGGGTCGAGGCCCAACACCTGACCCCGGGCGACCATCTGCTCGTACAACAAGGCGAAGGTCTATTTGGCGGCACCCACAACCCCGAGATCGCGTTTGTCATGGGACTCATGACCGCAAGCAGCACCTTGGGGCGGCATCGTCTGGTCATGGACATGGAGGCCGAGCGCTTCGCCTACGTGGGCAAGGCGCGGATGGCCACGGCTGCACCCGAGGGCGGGACGGACGGAGCCTGGGCATGGGGGCACGTTGCGCAAGACGATCGCGACCGAGTCCACCTTCCTGTTCCGGCCCTGGTTTGGAGCGGCGATAAAGCCACGGTAACGGCTTACCTGCGCGGCATTTATCAGGTCGCCGACAAGGTCGTTGCGAATCTGGCCGTCGCCTCCTATGATCTGGCGTTTATCGCCGATTTGCAGATCCTATGGGCAAACCTCGGGATCGAGACGTATATCCAAAAGATCGAGAAGAGCTACTGGCGTCACCCCGTATACCGCCTCGTCATCAGCAGCCAAGAAGGTCACACCTTGGCGACAAGGCTTTTGCGCATCGACGAGAACGATTACGCGGCACACCACGCCGACAGTCCCTTGTTTACCGAAAAGCAGCGCCGGTACGCCACCTTTACTGGGCTGACCAATCTACCCCGCGAGGACGCCTACTGCCTTACGGTGGAATCGGACACCCACGCGTGGACCGTAAATGGTCTTATCACAAAGAACACCGAGATCACCCTCAACACATCGGACAGCGAAATCGCGGTCTGTAACCTCGGCTCCGTAAACCTGGCCGCGCACGTGAATGCCGAGAGCGGCATCAACATGGACAAACTCGGGCGCACAGTGCGGATCGCCATGCGCATGCTAGACAACGTGATCGACATAAACTACTACTCGGTGCCTCAGGCGCGCACCTCCAATCTGCGCCACCGTCCGGTCGGTCTCGGGCTCATGGGCTTTCAAGACGCCCTCTACAAGCTGCGCTTACCATACAGCTCCGAGGGCGCGGTCACGTTTGCCGACCGGTCCATGGAGGCCGTAAGCTATTACGCTCTCCTCGCCTCAAGCGAGCTGGCGAAAGAGCGTGGCGTGTACGCAAGCTACGCGGGTTCGCTCTGGAGCCAAGGGATTTTGCCGATAGATAGCATCGCCTTTGTCGAAAAGGCCCGCGAGGGCATGCTGTCGATGGACCGCCAGGCGCACCTGGACTGGAATGTCGTGCGCGAATCGATACGAGAAAACGGCATGCGCAATTCGAACTGCCTGGCGATCGCGCCCACGGCCACCATCTCGAACATCGCAGGGGTCGCGCAAAGCATCGAGCCCACCTACCAGAACCTGTTCGTCAAATCCAACCTGTCGGGTGAGTTCACGGTATTGAACGATCACCTGGTGCGGGACTTGAAGGAACGCGGCCTCTGGGATCCGGTCATGGTCAATGATCTCAAGTATTACAATGGGCGCGTCGGCGGAATCGACCGTCTGCCAAGCGATCTGAAGGCCCTGTACGCCACCGCCTTCGAGATCGAGCCCCGCTGGCTCATAGAAGCCGCCTCTCGTCGCCAAAAGTGGATCGACCAGGCGCAAAGCCTTAACCTCTATATGGCCGAACCCTCGGGCCGCAAGCTGTCCGATATGTATATGCTGGCCTGGGAAAAGGGTCTCAAAACGACCTATTATTTACGTACGCTCGGCGCGACTTCAGTCGAGAAATCGACGTTAAACGACGGCGCTCTAAACGCAGTTCGCGGACCAGTGGTAGACGAGCCCAAGGCCTGCTCCATCAATGACCCGCAATGCGAAGCCTGTCAATAAATCACGGGGGCCATCATGCTAGATTTTGAGAACAATACTCCCTCCTCCGAGAAGACGCCGCACGCCGGCGTCACCGGTCTTGAAGAACTGAAAATCGGCTCCGGTCGCGTTCAGGTCGACGACAAGCGCATCATCAACTGCCAGGCCGACGTCAATCAGCTCGTGCCGTTTAAGTACCAATGGGCATGGCAAAAGTACTTGGACGCCTGCGCGAACCACTGGATGCCTCAAGAGGTGAACATGTCGCGGGACATCGCCACCTGGAAGGACCCGAATGGCCTGACTGCGGACGAACGCACCATCATCAAACGCAACCTCGGCTTTTTCGTGACTGCGGACTCCCTGGTTGCGAACAACTTGGTGTTGGCCATATACCGCCACATCACCAACCCGGAATGCCGACAGTACCTGCTTCGCCAGGCGTTCGAGGAGGCCTTGCATACCCACGCCTACCAGCACATCGTTGAGAGCCTGGGGCTCGACCAGGGCGAGATATTCAATATGTACCGCGAGGTGCCCTGCATATCGGATAAGGACGCCTTCGAACTCCAGTTCACCCGCGAACTCATGAATGGGAATTTCTCCACGGGCACCGAGGAAAACGACAGACGCTTCCTACGTAACCTCATCGGTTACTACGTGATCATGGAAGGCATTTTCTTTTACGTAGGCTTCGTGCAGATGCTCTCTTTCGGTCGGCGCAACAAAATGATGGGGTCGAGCGAGCAGTTTCAATACATTCTGCGCGATGAGTCGATGCATCTTAATTTCGGGATCGATCTCATAAACCAGATCAAGATCGAAAACCCGACCTTGTGGTCGGAGGCCTTTCAGCAAGAGATTCTCGACCTGATTAAAGAGGCCGTGGCGCTCGAATACCGGTACGCGGTCGATACCATGCCGCGCGGGGTCTTGGGCCTTAACGCCGCGATGTTCGACGACTATTTGAAATTTATCGCGAACCGTCGTTGCCAGCAGATCGGGCTCACCATCCAATATCCGGGGGCCACTAACCCCTTCCCCTGGATGAGTGAGGTCTTGGATCTTAAGAAGGAGAAGAACTTCTTTGAGACGCGGGTCACCGAGTACCAGACAGGCGGGGCCTTATCCTGGGACTAGACGGCCCCAACGTCGATTCTCATTAGTGGCAAGACTCGTCTCATTAGTCGCGAAACTGGGCATCAGGGCGTTAGATGGCGGCCTTCCGAATTGCGTCGGTGGGCAAACACTTATATTTCGGGATGGGCGCGAGGTGCCGTCTTTCCTTATTAGTCATCACGCTGGGCCATCGAGGAACAGGGGGCGGGGATTGCTAGGCGTGCGCCGCGGTCGGGATTCGGCACGGCGCATGGCCCCTACTCCGCTAGACGGGCTCCCTACAACGCCGCCGATGTCTGAACGAGCCTAGCGTGTCGTACCCATCTGTCCGCTTCAACCGGGGACGATCGAAATTGCCCCCACGTTTTCTACGGAGACTGGACAAGGCTTTCTTACACCGCAAGAGGCGCGGATCTGGGGTGGACCGCAATCAAGAACCGCTACATTACAGGATGTGGCGCAATCCCTGAAGTTTATTCGTCCTCGTCAAAGAATGCCTGATCATGCATCAACACGATCTGCCCCTTGACCTCAGCAAAAACAAGCTTTTTTTGCGCGATCCATGCCAACTCGGCTGCTAGATCCGCCCATCTGTCCCGAACATCACGCCGGATTCCGACAGAAAAGCGCTCTTGCCCATACCACCGGGTTATTCGCCATTTTTCAATCGAAGCATACCCCTCATAGGCAACCTTTTCCAACATGTCATAGAGCGCGTTCTCATGGCGTTTTTGCATGATAGTCCCTTTGATTTATTTAGTGTGTACTATCTCATTAGTATACACAATGGCGATTTCCTTTGTAAATATGGTACTGCTCACAAACCGGACAGGCGGATTGCCCGCACCCGGTGAGGGGCCATAGGAAAAATCCCGCTCCTGCTTCAAGCAGGCATTCTCGCGACGCAAACGGGCGAGCTCATTGGCAGTGGCTTTTTTGGCCTCTACCGTCGTACCCGTGGCACTGGCCGATCGCTGGGCGCTCACCCAACCTTGCAAGGTCTTCGCCGGGATACCGAGATTGCGAGCGGCCTGGGTTATGGATCCATTGGCTTCCACCAGCT
>JAJYQN010000068.1 GCA_021794595.1 Pseudomonadota bacterium | reverse complement strand
GCCCTAGCTGGTCTTCCAGAAGGGCTCGCACCTCCTGATTGAGGCGCGAGACGGTATAAACGGCACGGTCGGAAAAGGCGGGGGGAGATGGAATTTCAGGGGTCATTCGGCCCACCATAGCGCGAAAGCCCCGGGCACGAAACCCCGGGGCCTAGGGCCTTGACCCTTAAGGATAATAGGGCGTCGCGTTGGCGTTGCTCGAGGCCTGGCGTTGGGCGACCCGACATTGGGTTAAAACGATATCGGCGGCCTTGATCGCTTGGGCGTAATGGCCGTGGGCTGCGGCTTTGCGGGCCAGCGCCAATTCGTGCGGCGTAGCGAGCCATAGGGCCCCCTTGGCGCGGGTCGTCTTGACCGCTAGGTCAGCCTGCTTTAGGCGTTGTCGGGCGATGGCGCTTTGCGATGGGCCGTTTGAGTGGGACATGCCGGCACAGCCCCCTAGGGCGAGTACACACACGGCAGTCAGGATCGTTTTTTTCATCTGGCAAGCTCCTCTGGGTGGAGTTTTATGTTATAGACGCCCCCCTATTAAAACACAAAGCGCCGAACGGGTCCCGAGGGGCTGGGCGTTTACGACCGCACAGGCTTTCCGTATAATGGCGCATGCGTATCGTCCAAGAAGCCCTTACTTTCGATGATGTCCTGCTGCTCCCGGATCATTCCCGTATTTTGCCGCGCGATGTCAACCTCAAGGCGTCACTAACCCGCGGCATCCAGCTGAATATCCCCATCCTGTCGGCGGCTATGGATACCGTAACCGAGGCCCGCGCGGCCATTTGTTTGGCCCAGGAGGGGGGTTTGGGGGTGATTCATAAGAATCTGACCGCCATACGCCAGGCCGACGAAGTGCGGCGCGTGAAAAAATTCGAGAGCGGGGTCATAAGCGATCCGATCACAGCGACCCCCGACATGACCGTGCGCGCGGTGCTTGGCCTTATGCGCAGCCATCACATCTCGGGGGTGCCGGTCATTCGCGACGGACAATTGGTGGGGATCGTGACGAGTCGCGACCTGCGCTTTGAGACCCGCAACGACGAAGTGATCGCCAAAATCATGACCCCGAAAGATCGCCTCGTAACGGTCAAAGAGGGGGCCTCTCGCGAGGAGATCCTGAAGCTTTTGCATCAGCACCGCATCGAGAAGGTCTTGGTGGTCGATGAGGCGTTCCGTTTGAAGGGCCTGGTGACCGTCAAAGATATCCAGAAGTCGACCGAAAAGCCGAGCGCCGTAAAAGACAGCAAGGGACGTCTTTTGGTGGGGGCGGCCGTGGGAGTAGGGGCGGGCACCGAGGAGCGCGTGGAGCGGCTTTTGGAGGCCGAGGTCGACGTGTTGGTGGTCGATACCGCGCACGGACATTCCGAGGGTGTCTTGGAGCGTATTCGTTGGATCAAGTCCCGCTACCCGAATGCCCAGGTGGTCGGGGGAAATATCGCAACCGGCGATGCCGCTCGGGCTCTCGTCGATGCCGGGGTCGATGCGGTCAAGGTCGGTATCGGTCCGGGCTCGATTTGTACGACCCGGATCGTAGCGGGCGTGGGGGTTCCGCAGATCACGGCTATCGATAATGTGGCGGAGGCTTTGGCGGGTACCGATATCCCCTTGATCAGCGATGGCGGTATTCGCTATTCCGGCGATGTCGCCAAGGCGCTGGCGGCTGGCGCCCATACCGTCATGATCGGCAGCCTGTTTGCCGGGACAGACGAGGCCCCTGGGACCGTTGAATTGTATCAGGGCCGGTCTTACAAGACCTATCGCGGCATGGGCTCCTTGGGGGCCATGCAGGATGGGTCGAGCGATCGCTATTTTCAGGAAGACGGGGCCCCGGAGAAATTGGTTCCCGAGGGCATCGAAGGACGCGTCCCTTACCGAGGCTCGCTTGTCAGTATCGTATACCAGCTGATGGGCGGCCTGCGGGCCAGCATGGGCTATACTGGGAGCGCCGACCTGAAGACCCTGAGGACTCACGCCAAGTTCGTGCGCATCACCAATGCCGGCATGCATGAAAGTCATGTGCACGATGTGACGATCACCAAAGAGCCGCCGAATTATCAACGTGGCTGAGAAAAGATCCGTAAAAGAGATGGCCGACGATCCGCGTTCGGAAAAAATTCTCATTATCGATTTTGGTTCCCAGTATACCCAGCTCATAGCAAGACGTGTGCGCGAAGCGGGGGTCTATTGCGAAATCGCTCCGTGGGACGTGAACGATAAGGCGGTACAGAATTTCGCGGCGCGCGGCGTGATCCTGTCTGGAAGCCCCGAGTCTGTCACAGAGCACGATACCCCCAGGATTCCGGAATCGGTGTTAACAAGCGGCGTGCCGGTGCTTGGTATTTGTTACGGTATGCAGGCGCTGGCGGCACAGATGGGCGGTCAGGTCGAGTCGGCCACGCGCCGAGAATACGGGTACGCGCGGGTACGGCCTTTGGGCCGTTCTCGCCTTCTGCGGGGGTTGACGGACAGCGAGGGTACGGAGTCGGCACTGGACGTGTGGATGAGTCATGGCGATCGCGTGGGCGTTTGCCCCCCGGGCTTTGTGGCGATTGCCGAGACTGACAATGCCCCTTTGGCGGCCATTGCCGATGAGTCGCGAGACTATTATGGTTTGCAGTTCCATCCCGAGGTTACCCATACCCGTCAAGGCCAGCGGATTATCGAACGCTTTGTGCACGACATCTGTGGCTTGGCGCGCGCTTGGACGGACAAGGCTATTATCGATGAGATTCTGGCCGGTATCCGGAATCAAGTGGGCGAGGAGGAGGTCGTGCTCGCCCTTTCCGGGGGCGTGGATTCGTCGGTAGTCGCGGCTTTGTTGCACCAGGCGATCGGCGACCGCCTGACATGCGTTTTTGTGGATAACGGTCTTTTACGGTTGAACGAAGGCGATCAAGTGATGGCGACCTTCGCCGATCATCTCGGTGTGCGGGTCATACGAGTCAATGCCGAACAGCGTTTTTTGCAGGCCTTACACGGCGTGAGTGATCCGGAACGAAAGCGCAAGGTGATAGGCGAGACCTTTATCGCGGTGTTTGAGGAAGAGGCCGCGAAGCTGCCGCAGGTTCGGTGGCTGGCGCAAGGAACGATCTATCCCGACGTGATCGAGTCGGCGGGCGCCAAGGGTGGTAAGGCGCGCGTCATCAAATCGCACCACAATGTCGGCGGCCTTCCCGAGCGCATGAAGCTCAAGTTGCTAGAACCCCTCCGTCAGCTCTTCAAAGACGAGGTACGTAGAATAGGTTTAGCGCTGGGTTTGCCGGCAGCCATGATTCATCGCCATCCGTTTCCGGGTCCGGGACTCGGAGTGCGGATTCTTGGGGCTATCGAGGAGCGCTATGCGGATATCCTGCGCTTGGCGGACGCGATTTTTATCGAAGAGTTGCGCCGCAGTGGCTATTACGAAAAGGTGAGCCAAGCGTTCGCGGTCTTTTTGCCGGTGAGGTCGGTCGGGGTAGTCGGCGATGGACGGGCGTATGACTTTGTTATCGCCTTGCGGGCAGTACAGACAGTCGATTTCATGACCGCCAATTGGGCCGAGCTTCCGTACAGTCTCTTGGGTACCGTCTCCAGTCGCATCATTAATGAAGTGCGTGGCGTAAGTCGCGTCGTTTATGATATTTCCGGTAAACCCCCGGCGACTATCGAGTGGGAATGATTCAAGGTCTTTCCGCAGCTTTCGCTGACTATCGGAAAAGCAACTTACTAAATACTTCACAAGTAATACCGCAGACGTTATAACTCGGGTATGAAATGCGAGAAGACCATTGACGCGCGGAAGTTCTCCCATCAGGCGCTAGAAGAGATGCGGGTATCGGCTGTGGCGCGAGTCGAGGCCGGCGAGAGCCCGGAACGGGTCGCCGAAGGCCTCGGAATTAATCGACGGACGATCTACCGCTGGCTCTCCACCCACCCTTACGGCGGCGTGGAGGCGATCAAGGCAAAGCCGATCCCGGGAGCCCCGGCCAAGGTCTGCGCAAAGCAGATGGCGCAGTTGTCGCGAATCATCCGGGAGAAAAATCCCCTCCAGCTGAAACGCGAATACGCCCTTTGGACGGGGCCCATGATCCGTGAGTTGATCTGGCGCAAATTCAACGTGCATTTGAGCGAGGTGTCGGTCGGCCGGTTGATGAAAAGGATCGGCTTTAGCAAAGAGCGGTCTCTGTACCGGGCCTAGCCTACAAAGGGAGGCCCCCCGGCTCTGCCGGGGAGGCAGTAAA
>JAJYQN010000150.1 GCA_021794595.1 Pseudomonadota bacterium | reverse complement strand
TCCTGTCGACCTTGAAGATGGCATACGATTATGGATGTCGCTTGATGGTGCAGCGGGTCGCCACTAGGATCTGATGAGGCCCGTTGACGCGCCTTTATGTGCCTCGTCCTTTGTACCATGCGAGCATCCCGCTAAAGTATCGTCCCTTGGTCCGTGCGCGTCCGTGGCGCACCGGTCCATGGTCCACGACCAAGAGTCAAGAAGGCCAAAGTAACCGAGACCATAATGACGGCGCTGTGCCGCCTGTTAAGGGAGGATCTGCCGCGGCAGCGGGAGTTTATTGAGGCGCATGTTGGAAAAGGCTGAGAGTAGCAATCAAGGCAATTTCGACCTAATATGGAAGAGGCGCGAGTTCGGCGCCTATCGTGTAGCCCAAGTTCAGCGGCATTAGTTCGCATCGTGAGTCACAAATACTCGCGATGGCGAGATATGAAATCTCTTCATCTCAAGAACAAAACCCTATCAAGGGGTCTGGGCAACCCAAGAGGGAGCGAGAATGTTTCGCCTGTGCTTGTTCGATTTAGACAACACGCTAGTTTCAACCGATGACGTGGAGAAGTTGCGTATCTTGAGCAAGAATCCTGATGGTACGCTGTTCGAGCAACTCACGGAGGCATTGGATTCGGATACGGATCGGGTCATCTACTCGCCTGAGCTGCTGGACCAGATAAAAGCCCAGTTTCCGGATCTCATGCTGGGTGTATTTACACGTTCACCCAGGCGTTACGCAGACACCGTACTTGAGTTGGCCTATCCCGGTTTTGAATGGGATGTCTTGGTCGCGTACGGTGATGTCGGGCGTACAAAACCTTATCGCGACGGCATTGCATACGCCATGGATAAGGTCGGCGTGAAATATCGCAGAGAGGTCATTCTCGTCGGCGACAACGACATCGATATTCGGGCGGCCTATCATTGCGGTTGCTTGGTCGCGCTCGACAAAAGCGACTGGCCTGCCAAATGGAATCCTGAGCATTGGCGGGCCCAAGGGCGGATGCCCGATGCGGTCATCGAAAACCCGCAACTGATCATTGAGGTACTAACCTCCTACGAAAGGTTTTTGCCAGAGCTGGAGCGCCTGTTCGAGAACGGCGGGAAACCGCTCGGCATCTGGCATCGATTTGACAAAATCGGTCATTTCATTCCCTCGTCAGTCGGCGGTGACAACACGTCATATCCCATCTACGCCTGCGGACGCTCGTTTGCGAACTACGCCTCCTTAGAGGATCGCAAAAAATGGCATAAGCTAAGCCAGTCCATTGCCGAACATAAGGACGCTACCGCTTTTCCGCGAGAATGGTTGTTGGCGGTGCGGCATTTCATTGAAGATGTGGTGGTCATCGCTTGTCCCGTCAAGAAGCCTGATGTCATTATTACGGCGGTTCCAGCCAGGCCCGGCAGGACACCGCGACTTGAGCATCTGTTGAAGCAGTTGAAGGACTATTTTGAAGCGAAGCCCATCAAAAACATCCATGTCGCGACCGCTCCTGGCTTGCTAGCCTACAAAGAGGGCGTAAAATCCCAACACGGTGAGCACTTGGGGGCCCATGCCCGATTTCTCAACGTCCGCGATCATTTACACGTCCCTAAGTCTAGCGCTGTTGATGCCAAAGCCATTTATCTGGTTATCGACGACGTGGTGACGACGGGAGCGTCTCTGATATACGCCGCTCAATATCTCAAGGAGAAGGGTGCGGCTGATGTGAGATGCTTGGCGTTTGCCAAAAACGTAAGCGACGTGTTGCCAAAAGGGGAGAAATGAACGTAATCACGCCCGCTACCAAATTCTTGCTGACACTTTCAATGTTGAAGGGGGTTGGTCCGGCTTCTCTTAAGAAAGTGGCAGCGATACCTGGGTTTTTGGACCAGAAACCCGAAGCCCTGGGACAGAGCATCACGCAGATAGCGCGGGCGCTGGCATCGCACGACGCGTGGCTGGCGGTTAGTAAGAAGGCCGAGCAACAGATGAAGGCTGCGGAAAAGCATCAAGCCCGCATTATCTCAGCCGCAGATCCGGAATATCCACTCCGCTTGGCTACCACAAAGGACGATCCCTTCATTCTGTATGTGAAAGGCACTCTTGCACCCGAGTCGATGCACGCGGTTGCGATTATTGGCACGCGGGAACCTACTGAGCACGGTGTCAAGATAGCTCACAGGGTTTCACAGTTCTTCGCGGAAAATGGATCAAGCATCGTGAGTGGGTTGGCTCTTGGCTGCGATGCCATCGCGCACCAAACTGCGCTCGAGGTAGGGGGCCATACCGTGGCGGTGCTGGCGCATGGCCTCCAAACCATCGCCCCGAGCCAACACAAAAAACTGGCCGAACAGATAGTTGAGTGCGGCGGCGCTCTGGTGAGCGAGTATCCTTTCGGGCAGAGTGCCCAGGCCCAGCAGTTCGTTAAGCGCGATCGGATCCAGGCGGGCCTGGCGGACGGCGTCGTCATGATCCAGTCCGACCTGAAGGGCGGCAGCCTGCATGCATCGCGTAGCGCCTTACAGTATGGGCGCTGGTTGGCGGTCCCGTACCCGACCGATCGCGACCGCGGCAACAATGAGCCGAAAGTGCAGGCGAACTTGCTTGTCGCCGAAGGGTCTCCCGGACAAAAGGCAGAACTTCTGCGTTGCTCTGAAGCGGATCTTCATCGCATTGTGGTACTGCGTAGCCGCGAAGACTACCAGCGCTTGCTTGGTGGCCCTTTTACTCACGCCGCCGTCGGGTCCGGCCGTGGGCCGTCCGCCTCTGTGGAGACAGCCACTTGTGACCCGATAAATGTACCAAACGATGAATCGTCCGGGGCGCCCAACTCGCAAACGGATACGAATCATACGGAACCGGTGAACGGTCTTGCGGCGAATGTGGCGGACGAACATATGGGATACGCTGCCGTCGAGCTGCTTGTGAAGTGTCGTGATCGCTCAGTACCGAGCATGACCGATGCGCTCACCACGATCGAGAAGTTTAAGAACAGCGCATGCGAAGAACTCGACTCCGAGCTGGCGATGGGACTCATGTACCGAATAAAGTTCCTACAGAAGAAGCTTGAGGAAATTGCGGAACTGAGACTGGAAAGCCATGCCGCTATGGAGAAGGTCATGTTCCTCCTGTTTTCGGTGGAGGGTGCTTTGCTGCATATGAAGTCCGTGGCGAATTTTACCGCGCATCCCCGCTTCAGGAGTTGGTTTGTGAGCCAGCACCGGTTTCAGCGCCCTTGCGAAAACCAGATGAGCATGCTCCACGCGGATTCCGGGGCGCACCAGAAGAGGGCTATCGACGAACTTTTGACCTTATTGCAGGAACATGTCGCCGCCGCGGTGAGGGGGAACAAGTTGCCTGGCGCCACGCCTGGCTATGACTCGCCTGCGGTGGATGAAAAGTTCGACGATTTAGTGCGCCGGTTCAACGACTCCCTTTCGTTGCCCGCCGAACAGCTTGAGGAGCCGCGTTAATCATGCTCGTTTTGATAACTTCGCCGGATGCCATACTCAAACGGGGCGTCCCCGATCGACAGATCGCGGATGTTTTCAAGGCTACAAAGGCCGCCGGAAATCCGGTCGCACTGATATCCAACAGCGAAAAGCCCGTAAACGGTTCACAGACCCCCACCCTGCCGCAGTTCTTCCGATCCCGTTACGGCTTCCCGCCCATCACATTGATGGATCGCCTCCACGTGCCCGTGCGGCTGGGAGCGCCGGATCGTGAAGGCCTCGCCTACCGGCATGAAGGTCTCGCCCTGCAGGCTGCGGCGGATCATGGCGATGAGCGGTTCCGGCAGGTGCGAGAGATTGCCGAGCGTCTCGTTGCGGACCTTGCCCCCTTCCCGAAAGCTGCGCCGCAGCAGATGGGAATGATAGACCCGGCCCTTATAGCGGCGTGTCGTGGTCACTACGTAGGCGGCGCCAGTACGCTTTGGCATAGGCCGCCTATAGGCACTCTGTACGCCTCTATCAACCCGTTACGCCACATATGAGTAAGTGACTGCCCTGCAAGCCCAAAAAATCCCCCAAACATCTCTGAAACCCCTGGAATCACGGAATCTTACGTGAATTGGACTGTTACTACAGTGGGGCAGTTTAATCCACGTCGCTTGAGGCCGGGCAGGTCAATACATGATGTCTTATATGGACGCCTCCCGATTTGCAAGGGCGATGGGGTCAGGATGGTTAAGGAATCGGCTGCAGTCTTATATCCGGCCTTGTCGTGCAGGCTAAAGCCTGCGGGCCCTGATGGAATTCGCCGGGAA
>JAJYQN010000110.1 GCA_021794595.1 Pseudomonadota bacterium | reverse complement strand
CGACCCTTATTGATGCGAATTTCGCCCTTACGGACGATCCGATAGATGTGGGTTCGCGGAACCCCTTTGAGGATCGCCATAAGAAAATTGTCCAGGCGTTGCCCGGAGCGTTCGGCGTCAATTGTGATCCAGCGGACCGCAGCAGCCGCCTTATCGTGCGAGGACATGAGGG
The DNA here is from genome assembly GCA_021794595.1 of Pseudomonadota bacterium. Taxonomy (GTDB): domain Bacteria; phylum Pseudomonadota; class Gammaproteobacteria; order Acidiferrobacterales; family Acidiferrobacteraceae; genus Acidiferrobacter. The sequence continues at coordinate 18,911 of JAJYQN010000110.1, read as the reverse complement.
AAGCCAAAGATTGCCGGGGCGCAACCCGACTGCTATAGTGCGCTTTCGTATGCGCAAGATACTAACAAGGTTTCAGGCCGCATACAAAACGATTTTCGAAGGCTGGCCTCATTGGTCGCCTTAAACGGGTTTTGCACACCTCGCCCAACCGGAGGAGTGCTCGGATGTGCGCCCCTTGCTGAGGCGGCGGGAAAGTTCACAAGCGATGGGTGCTCTAGCGAGTTCATGTCCTCTTCATTTTAGGACCTTCTCTTCGCAACCCAAGCCGCAGGGACTGCCGGTTCCGCTGACTAGAGGGCAGTGGGCGTGCGCCGCAACGCGGCGGAGTACGGATTCATGAAAAGAATGCTATTTAACGCGACCCACTCGGAAGAGCTCCGGGTGGCGATCGTTGATGGCCAGAAGCTCGTTGATCTGGACATCGAGTCGGCCAATTATCAACAAAAAAAGGGCAACATCTACAAGGCGCGGGTCACGCGCGTAGAACCGAGCCTGGAAGCAGCCTTCGTCGATTACGGTTCCGAACGCCAAGGCTTCCTTCCCCTCAAAGAAATCTCGCGGAGCTATTTTAACGGTCAGGACAACAAGGCCTCGGCCGGCCAGGTCCGAATCAAGGACGTGATCCGCGAGGGCCAGGAAATCGTCGTTCAGATCGAAAAGGAAGAACGCGGCAACAAGGGTGCCGCGCTGACCTCCTTTATCAGTCTGGCCGGCCGCTACTTGGTCCTTATGCCCAATAACCCCAAGGGGGGCGGCATCTCCCGGCGCATCGAGGGCGAAGAACGGGCCGAGTTGCGCGACATCATGGCGCAATTGAAGCTCGCCGACGATTATTCGGTCATTATCCGCACCGCAGGCATCGGCAAGAGCGTCGAAGAACTGCAGTGGGACCTCGACTACCTCGTGCAGTTATGGGAGGCCATCAATCGCGCGAGCAGCGAGCAAGCGGCCCCGTTTTTGATCTATCAGGAAAGTAGTCTCGTCATTCGCGCCATCCGTGACTACTTGCGTAGCGACATAGGCGAGATCCTGATCGACAACCAGGACATCTACGAACGCGCCCTGAAGTTCATGCAGCAGGTGATGCCACAGAACATCACCAAGCTGAAGCTCTACGAAGACGAGATCCCCCTCTTCTCCCGCTACCAGATCGAACATCAGATCGAATCGGCGTTTTCCCGCGAGGTTCGGCTCGAGTCCGGCGGCGCCGTGGTCTTCGATCACACCGAGGCCTTGGTCACGATCGACGTCAACTCGGCGCGTGCCACGAAGGGTAGCGACATCGAAGAGACGGCCTTAAACACCAATCTCGAGGCTGCAGAAGAGATCGCCCGGCAACTGCGCATCCGCGATCTAGGCGGTCTTATCGTCATCGACTTTATTGATATGACGCCGATGCGCAACCAACGCGCGGTCGAGGCCCGACTGAACGAGGCCTTAAAGGCCGATCGGGCACGCGTCCAAGTGGGGCGCATCTCGCGCTTTGGTCTCCTTGAAATGTCCCGACAAAGGCTGCGGCCGTCCTTGGGCGAGTCAAACAGCCTGACCTGCCCGCGCTGCGAAGGCACCGGCCACATCCGCAGCGTGCCGTCCTCGTCGCTCCAGATTTTGCGCTTCATTCAAGAAGAGGCCATGAAGGAAAACACGGCGGCCTTGCATGTGCATCTGCCGCTCACCACGGCGACCTTCTTGCTGAACGAAAAGCGCCATGAAATTAGCGGTATCGAGTCTCGCCTTGGCACCCCTATCACGATCGTCCCGAGCATCGACCTTGAGACCCCCCATTACCGGATCAAGCGCCTCAAGGCGGAGGAACTGGATGTGGAACGAGTGGCGCCAAGCTACCTTATCCCGCTAGAGCCCGAGCCCAACGAGACGACACGACCGGTCCCGGCACCGATCGTCGAACGCCCGGTAGTCGGTCAATTGACGCCGCTGTCGCCATCACCGGGGCAAGCCGCCCCCGCAACACCTGCGGCGAGCGGCTTGATTCGCAATCTCATACATAAACTCTTAGGCGGCGGCAGCTCCCAAAAGACCGAAACCGCAGCAGCACCCGAGGGAACGCCGCGAGCCCGACCAGCCCGCCCGCCGCGGCGGCCGCCCGGCGCCGGGCGCGGTCGTCCCCAGGGTCGACCTCCCGGGGAGACCACGAGAGACCGGCCTCGGCATGACAAGCCGGAACGCGTTCCTGAGCGTGTCGCCGAAAAGCCTGATCGGGCCGAACGGCCAGAACGTCCGACCGAGAAGGGGGACAGGCCGCCACGGACCCGCAGCCATAGGGCACGGCGCGGAGGTCGAGGCCGCCACGGCGGCGAGGCCCGTACCGAGATCGGCGCAGGTCAGCCGGATACCGTCGTCGACGGCAATGTCGCTGACAAGCGGCCGGTAACGGATAATGATTTTTCCGGAACCGCGGGCCCGGTTTCCTCCCCGGCGAGTACCCCCTCCTCCGCGGCTCCCGCGCCACAGGGAGGGCGCGAGCATCAGCCCGAACATCAAGGCGAGCATCAAAGGGAAACGGGGGGCGCACCCTCGGCATCACATCGCCACGAAACCGAGAGCGAATAAGTCAGCGACCTAAGGGGCCTCGCCCCTTAGGTCGGCTTGGCATCCCGCAGTCGTTGGCGGATCTCGGCAAGAAGCCCTTGCGCGGCGTCTTCGAGTAGGTCGTAGACCCGATCAAACCCGCCCGGACCGCCATAATAAGGATCGGGAACCTCGCGCGTCGAGGTGGCGCAGGCGAACTCCAGAAACAGCCGTACCCGCGCAGACCCCGGCAAGCGCCGAAGGTTGGCGAGATTCTCGTCATCCATGGCTAAGACATAATCGAAACTCTTCAGGTCCTCGGCCTCCACTTGCCGACCACGGAGGTCGACTATGCTAATGCCGTGCCGAGCGGTCGTGCTCTGGGCGCGCGGATCGGGCGGTTCACCAATGTGGTAACCATGAGTACCTGCCGAATCGACCATCACCTCCCTCTCCAATCCGGCCTTTTCGATCACATCCCGAAATATCCCCTCGGCCATAGGGGAGCGACAAATATTCCCGAGACAGACGAACAGAACCTTGATCATGACTTAGGGCTCCTAGGGCAGGGACGGGCTCTTACGCCCGCGGGAGGACTGCGTGGTCTCGGTAAACCCCAAAATAAAGCTTAAAACGACCGGGCCAAAGAGGGTCGCCGGCCAAACCATGGGCGTGAGCGCGATCCCGCTTTGCTCGAAAAGCTGCCCCCCTAGGGCCACGAAGACGAAAAGCGCCTGCAATGCAGCGACCCCCAGAATCGTGAACGACCGTCTCTTAAGGGTGTGAAGGCCGCGGCGGATCGCCAAAAGCGGGGACAGCTCGGGATCCAGCACCGCCTCGGTATAGGCAAGGGCCGTCAGCGCGACCCACACCAAAAAGGCGCTCATGAGCAACACTATAAAAAACGCCAGCACGAGGGTGGCCGGCAGCGCCCCCCAGAGGCCCACGTGGGCGGCAAGGTAACGGAGCACGCCATGAATGTCGGCGACCACCCACAGCAACGCGACGCAGGAAATCGTCAAGATGACTCCGCCAAAAAACAGCCAGCCTGCGATGCCGTAGGCCATGCGCGCTGCTCTCGTCCAAGCTGTCGATCGGGACGAATGCAAGCCCTGCAAATAGAGTAAGCGCACTACCGGCACACACAACACCCACGCGAGGAACGGCCAAATGTGCGTCGTGCGCGAGTGGCGCGCGACCAGCGCCGCCCCTATGAGTTCGAACACAACGAGCCCTCCGGTCCACGAATAGCGATAGGCGCGCCATGCCGCCCTGCCGAGGTGTTTCATGGGGGGGACCATAAGGCGTTCACGCGCCGCAAATCCTCTTCGGTATCGACACCCGGCCCGATCGCGCAATCGGTCACGACCACGCCGATGGCGGCCCCGTGTTCGAGGGCCCGCAACTGCTCGAGCCCTTCGCATTGCTCAAGCGGACACGGGCCCCACGCGGTAAAGGTGCGCACAAAGCTCGCTCGATAGGCATAAAGGCCAACGTGGCGCAGCGCCCCTCCCGGGAGCGGCGCGAGCCGCGGCCAAGGTATCGGGGCCCGCGAAAAATAGAGCGCGCGCCCGTTCTGGTCGCACACCACCTTGACGACATGCTGGCTATGGAACTCCTCGTCCCCGGATAAGGCGTGGGCGGCGGTGGCCATCGCAAGGCCCGGTTCGCGGGCCAGACGCTCGGCGATTTGTGCCAAAAGCCCAGGCGGCATGAGCGGCTCATCGCCTTGGAGATTCACGATGATCTCGTCGTCCTTTACACCGAGCACCCGTATGGCCTCGGCAATGCGATCGGTCCCGGAGGCATGCGTGGCCGCGGTCATGACGACCTCCCCGCCCACGCGTTGCACGGCCAAGCCAACACGCTCATCATCGGTCGCCACCGTGACCCGGTCAGCGCCACTCGCTAAGGCGCGCTCATAGACGCGGACGACAAGGGGCGCGCCGCCTACATCCCTGAGCGGCTTTCCTGGCAACCTTGTGGCAGCGAAACGCGCCGGAATGACGACATGCATCTAGCTAAGACTCTTGGCTTCCTCGTCGGTGATCGCCCGCGCCTCCTCTTCCAGCATAACCGGAATATCGTCCCGGACCGGATAGGCCAAGCGATCGGCTTTGCAAACGAGCTCCTTCTCTTCCCGTCGGTAGCGGAGAGGACCTTTGCAGACGGGGCACACCAGAATATCCAAAAGTCGCCTATCCATACCCCTCCTTTGCTGTTATTCGTCCCAATACTCGCTGGGCAAGATCCGGATCCACGGCCGCCGTCACCGGAAGATACCAGTGGCCGCCCTGCGCAAAGCGCTCGCACTTCACGGCATCCTTCTCGGTCATGAGCACCGGATCCTCAGAATCGAAAACCAAGTCTCCCGGAACGTAATTATGATGGTCTGGGAACGTGTGCGCCACTACCTGAAGACCAAGATGCTCGAGATAGGCAAAAAAACGCCCCGGGTGGCCTATGCCGGCCACGGCCTGTACCCGCTTTAGGGTGTGTACGGGAACGTGCCCCGAGCCGTCAAGGGCGTAAGCCCATGTGCCCTCCAGACGCATACCCCATTCGCCCTGGGCCGGGGCCCCTTGGGTCACCCGAAAATCCAAGCTCTCCCAGCGCTTGCGATGCTCGCGCAACGGCCCGCTCGGGAGACAATAGCCATTCCCAAAACGGCGCTGACCGTCGAGGATCCCGATCTCCACGCGGCGTCCCAATCGGTAGTGCTGCAGGCCGTCATCGGCTATGACCACGTCACAGCCCTCCGGCAAGAGCGCCCGCGCCCCCCGCGGTCGGTCGCGGCAAGCGATCACCGGCACGCCGGTGCGCCGCGCCAGCAAGACCGCCTCATCACCGGCGAGCGCGGAGTCGGTATGGGATGTTACCCGCAGTAGACCCCGGTTACGTCCGCCATAGCCGCGAAGGACGATGCCGGGACGAAAGCCAGCCGCCAGCAGCTGCTCACATAACCACACCACAAACGGGGTCTTGCCCGTGCCCCCTACGGTGATATTGCCGACCACGATGACCGGCACCGGCAATCGCTGCACCTGACGGTAGCCGCGACTATAGAGCTGCCGCCGGACAGTGCCTAGGGCGCAATAGAGGACACTGAGCGGCATAAGTGCCCAATTCCCGAGGCCATCCCGTTGCCAATAGGACCAAAGATCCTTCACCAGTGATACACCATTTGCAGTAGGGTTTCGGTAACCGCCGCCGCGCGCCGCCGCTCCTCCCAAAAATAGCGCCTCAAGCCATCCGCGGTGGCCCGCGCAGTCGCCGGTTCGGCAACCACGGTTTGCCAATACGCCCACAACTCCCGCCCCCCGATTTCCGGGATCGGCGCCGGACGCAAGAGGTCCAAATCGCCCGGGCGTTCGGCGCTTACCACGCGCCCGCCCCCGATCGCCGCCCATAGCAAGGGTTCGGGCGGCCGGGAGAGATGGAGGCCGTGGCAGCTGGCCGCAAGAGCCGGCCAAAAGCGTGCCTCATCGACCCATACGACAGCGCCCTGAGGCAGGGGCTGGCGCTCCCGGTCCCAGGCACTGAGAGCGATGGCATCGGCACAGCGGGTCCCGACAAAAAGAATGTCGCTCGCCGCAAGCTTCGACCGCCGCCAAGAGCGAACCTGCCCGTCCACCACCCCCGGATCGGGGTCGGTCAACCACCACAAGGCGCGGGCGTGGGCGCCCGCGACCCCGGAAAACGTCGGCTCCACCTGGGCCTCGGCCATGAGCGAGAAAAACGCCGCATCCGATTGCGGCCGACCTTTCCACGCCTCCCGTTCACTCAAGGTGTTGGGAAAGCCATGGCAATGAATAGCCGCCTCTGGGGGTAGACCGTGCAGAGCGCAACACGGGACCTTGTTACGGGTCAAAGCCGAAGCCAGCTCCGGCCGCAAGGCTCCGCCTATGGCGATGACTCCGGCGGGCGCCAGGCGGCCGAGGACACGCTCGGTCGCGGCCGCCCGATCGGCTGGTCCAAACCCGTATCCGGTCCGCGCAAGCTTATCGAGCTGCGCCCAACCTTCCGGATACTCGTCTTCGAAGGTCACGACCAGACGGACATCCTGGCGGCGTTCGCGCACCGCGCGGGCCGTCTCCACGGCGAGCCGCGCATGGGCACGATCATCATCGGTCTTGATCCAAAGGACCCGTCCGGTCCCCGCCGGGGGGCGAAGAAAGCCCAAGCGCGCGTTGGCGCGGCCATAATCCTTATGCAGGCGGTCTGTGAGATCGGCCCACAGACCGGCAAGCCCATGGCCTTCGTAGGCGCGCTTAGGCATGGAACTGCAGCGAGTGCAGTCGTGCATACATCTTCTTTAAGGCCAAAAGCTCGGTATGCGAGCCACTCTCTACGACCCGCCCCTTGCTCATGACCAGGATGCGATCCGCGTGTTCGATCGTGGAGAGTCTATGGGCAATCACGAGCGTCGTCCGGTTTTCCATCAGCCGCACCATAGCCGCCTGAACGTGGCGCTCAGACTCGGTATCCAAGGCTGCGGTCGCCTCGTCCAAGATCAACACCGGGGCGTCTTTGAGGAGCGCGCGGGCTATCGCGATGCGCTGGCGCTGCCCCCCGGACAGGCGCACGCCGCGCTCACCCACAACCGTATCGAGGCCGGCCGGCAGATCCTTCACGAATTCCGCGATATGGGCGGCCTCGATGATTTCTGCGAGTCGTTCTTCGCTGGCCTTTGATTTATGGCCATAGAGGATGTTTTCACGAATAGTGGTATCAAAAAGTACCGTCTCCTGGCTCACGAGGGCGATATGCGAACGCAGATTGGTCAGGGCGAACTCGCGGGTATCTATGCCATCTATGGAGATGGTTCCGGCCTCCGCCATATAGAAACGGGGTAGCAGATTCGCGATCGTGGTCTTTCCGCTTCCCGAGGTCCCCACCAGGGCCAGCGTGTGGCCGGCCGGTATGGTGAAGGACACGTCGTTGACGGCAAGCCTCGTTCCATGCCCGTATCGAAACTGCACCTGCCGGTACTCAATCTCGCCCCGCACCCGCGGGACGATCCGGGTGCCGGTCTCGGGCTCGGGCGGCTGGTCGATAAACGTAAATACGCTCTGGGAGGCGGCCATGCCGGTTTGCAGTGTCTCGTTGACCTGGGTCAATCGCTTGATCGGCGCCAAGAGCATCATCATCGCGGTGACGTAGGACATGAAGGCGCCGACCGTAGCGTGCGGCTCGGTCATTGCCGAGTGCACGACCCAAGCGAGGGCGGCGGCCGCCAATAATTGCACGAACGGGACCCCCGAGGCGGCGACCCTCACGCGCCGCATGTTCTCGCGACGATTATGCTCGTTGGCCCGCCCAAACGTGGTCAGGGCCTCGCTTTGCCCGCCAAAGGTCTTGATGACCCGATGACCGTCCACGGCCTCCTGTACGACATGGGAAATCTCGCCCATCGAGTCCTGGATGGATCGGCTCGTGCGCCGGAAACGATCGCCCATCTTGCGATTCACGAGCGCGATCACGGGGGCTACGCCCAGAATCGTCAGGGTCAGACCCCAGTTCAGGTAGATCATCCACCCCAAGAGGCCGAGAACGGTGAGATTGTCCTTTACAAGCGTAGACAGCGCCCGCGTGGCAGCACTTGCGACCTGCTCCACGTCATAGATCAGTTTGGCGATCAAAACACCGGATGAGTGCGCATCGAAAAACGTCGTGGGGAGATAAAGAAGCCGGGAGAACATCTCGGCGCGCACGTCAAACACCACGCGCCGCCCGACCCAGTTCATCAGATAGTTGGACACGAACGAGGCGATCCCGCGCACCAGGAAAAGCGCCACCAGGGCGAGTGGCATGAACCGGATGCTGGCCGGATTTTTATGAACAAAGCCGCCGTTGAGAAGCGGCCGCATAAGAGCTGCGAACACCGGCTCGGTAGCGGACCCTATGATCATGCCGATGATCGCCAGCGCGAACATTCCCCGATAGGGCCAAGCGTAGCGGAGCAAGCGCCGGTAGAGACCGTGCGAGTTTTCGGTCACGGTGAGGAACGAACTTTAGTAGCAAAAACGATGCGCGCGAGGCCCAATCTGCGCGCCGCGTCCAAGGCATGTACCACGGCACGATAAGGGGCCTTGCGATCCGCGTAGAGAATAACCGGGGTATTGGGTCCGTGGGTGTGGGCTGCGAGCGCGCGCATGATGGCCGCCTCGTTACTGGCAACCACGCTCCCGTCAATGGCGAAATCCCCCGCCGCGTCAATGACGACTCGCACTCCCTTGGCCTCTAAGGTCTTCTTCGGGTGGGCCTCTGGGAGCTGAACCTTGAGCGCGGACTCATGCGCAAAACTCGTCGTCAGGACGAGAAATATCAAGGTCATCAAAAGCACATCGATCATCGGCACGAGATTGATTTCGGGCTCCTCTGGCTCGCGCTGACGAAACCGCATTAGGATCCCTCGCGCCCGCCCTTGAGTATTTCCACCAAGCGCATAGCCTCACGCTCCATATCCACCAGCAAGCCGTTGACCCGCGCCCTCAGGTAACGGTAGAAGATGAGGCTTGGGATAGCAATGCCAAGGCCGGTCGCGGTGGTTGTGAGCGCCTGGGCGATTCCGCTCGCCAGAATGGCTGGATTTCCCATGCCCGCCTGCCCAAGACCGGAGAACATCCGGATCATACCCAGCACCGTGCCAAGCAGCCCGAGAAACGGCGCAATCGCGGCGATAGTCCCGAGTGCGTCCAGGTAACGACTGAGATCGGTCGCCACGTGTCGCCCCGCATCTTCGATGGCCTCGCGCACGATGGCCCGCGAATGACGGCGATTGACCAGTCCAACCGCCAGCACCTGTCCGAGCGGCGACCCCTCTTCGAGCGCCTTCAGTTGTTCCGGGGAGATCTCCCCACGCCCAAGCCACTCCCGGGCTACGGCGGCGGCCGCCAACGGCGCGACTCGGCGCCTCTGAAGGGCAAATAGCCGCTCGCCGATGATGGCGAGCGCCAATACCGAGCAGAGTAAAAGGGGCCACATGACAAAGCCACCGGCCTTTATGAGTTCCAGCACGATTTACCCCTAGAGGCTCAAGTTCTCGGTTACTCTAACAAGGCCGAACAGGCGTGGGAAGCATCAGGCCCCCGTTCCCGCCGCCAGACAGCCGTCGATTATCGTGCCAACCCGTCCCAAAGAGCGCGCCAACTCGTGATCATGGGTGACGAGGATCAGGCTCGTCCCCGAGGATTGGTTCAGTTCCAACAACAGCTCAAATACGCTGCCTGCGTTCCGACTGTCGAGATTACCGGTCGGCTCGTCAGCCAGCACGCAGTGGGGCTCGTGTACGACGGCCCGCGCGATGGCGACCCTCTGGCGCTCGCCACCGGAGAGCTCAGTCGGCTTATGGTGGGCGCGATCGGCAAGCCCCACGCACCCTAGCATGGCGCGCGCCCGGGCCGAGGCCGCCTTGGGTGCCACACGCCCTATCAAAAGCGGGAGGGCGACGTTTTCAAGCGCCGTAAACTCCGGTAACAAATGGTGGAACTGGTACACGAATCCGAGAGTCTGATTGCGCAGCCGACCGCGCGCCGCCTCGTTTAACTGAGCCAGATCCTGGCCATCGACCAGGATCCGGCCGCGAGTCGGCCGATCAAGGCCTGCAAGCAGATGCAAAAGCGTGCTTTTGCCGGCCCCGGACGCGCCGACTATGGCCAGCCTCTCGCCTCTTTGTACGACGAGATCGATCGAGCGCAGAACGTCGACATGGAGGATGCCTTCGGCAAACGTCTTTCCCACCCCCTCGGCGCGAATCACGTCAGTCATTCGTAGCGCAAGGCCTCGGCAGGTTCGGTTTTAGCGGCCCGCCAGGCGGGGTAGAGGGTAGCGGCAAAGCTCATGGCAAACGAGGCGACCGCCACGTGGACCACGTCGGCCCAGCGTAAATGCGACGGGAGTTCGCTGATGTAATACACATTGGCCGACAAGAAGTGGGTATGAAAGACGTGTTCTATGAACGGGACGATGGTCGTCACGTTGAGCGACAACACGACCCCCAAGACGACACCCACAAAGGTCCCGATCACGCCGATCAATGTCCCTTGTACCAAAAATATGACCAGGATACTGCTTGGGCTCGATCCGAGCGTCCGCAGGATCGCGATATCGGCGCGCTTGTCGGTCACCACCATAACCAAGGTGGCGACGATATTAAAGGCCGCCACCGCCACGATCAAAAGCAAGATCACGAACATAACGGTCTTTTCAGTCTTTAGGGCGCGAAAGAAGTTGGCGTGCTCCTGGCTCCAATCCCGCACTTGGTAATACTGGGGGAGCTTGGCGGCGAGCGCCCTTCGGACCTCCGGCGCCTGTTCCACATGCGTCAGCTTGAGACGCACGCCGGTCACATGCCGCCCCATATGGTAAAGCGCTTGAGCGTCGCGCATATTGATGAGAGCAAGTCCTGCGTCGTACTCGTACATGCCCACATCGAAGATTCCGACGACCTTGAAGCTGCGCAGTCGCGGTAAAAAGCCGGCGGGCGTCACCATCCCACCCGGCGCTACCAAAAGAATGCGCGACCCGACCGTAGCGCCGAGCCGCCAGGCGAGGTAGCGCCCGAGCACGATCCCAAACCGTCCCGGACGCAAGGCCTGGAATTGCCCAGAGACCATGTGCGTGGCGATATTCGATACACCCTTTTCCCGATGGGGGATCACGCCGCGCACGATGGCCCCGCTCGAAAACCGACCATGCACAAGCAGGCCTTGGCCCCGTACATAAGGGGCCGCGGCCACGACCCCGGGCTCATGGGACGCGACCTTTGTCACTGACCGCCATCCCGTCAAGCGATGCGCCGGGCCACTGACGGTGACATCCGAAATCACGCCCAGGATCCGCTGCCGCAAGGTCCGTTGAAAACCGTTCATGACCGAGAGGACCGTGATTAAGGCCATCACGCCCAAGGCGATACCCATCATTGAGGTCACGGAAATAAAGGAGATAAAGTGATTCCGGCGCCGCGCGCGCATATAACGCAGACCCACAAATATCTCGAAGGGACGGATCATGGCGTCTTAAGGACGTCCTTTGCGCCTTTGGCCTCGGTTCCGAGCGTCGTGGCGAGCCGATCCAAGCTCGCCCGCAACTCGGGATCGACTACCTCTAGCGCAAGCCCGGCTAGGCAGCGGGCGGCCTCGGGGGATCGGCGAGCAGGAACGGGCTCTGCGCCCTCGGCGCGCGGCCGCGGGGTTTCGATGACTCGTACAATGACCTCCGAGAGATCTTGAAGCCCGGATTGCGTCCGTAGGCGCGCCATGAGATCCGGCCATTCTTGGCGCAGGCGCGCGGCAAACGCCGATCCTGGAACCACCACCGAGAGCCGCCCGCGGCAGTACCATTGCGGTTCGACCCGCGCGAGGCTCGCAGAACAGCACTGAAGCCACAGCGGCTTGACCGTCTCCGCGCCCAGAAAATCCGCGGGCGGTGTCGGCACGGCGTGCGTAAGGATGCTGGCGATGTCTTGCATGTCCCCCAGTATGCCAGACTCCTGGAGACTTTGGATATGCCGCGCTCGACCGGTTACACTGAGGCCATGACCTCACTTGCCGAGCGACTCGACGCGATTTTGCATCGCGTGCAGGAGGCCGCCGCGATAAGCGGCCGGGATCCCCGCTCGGTGCGACTCGTGGCGGCGTCTAAGGGCCAATCTCCCGCGGCCTTGTCTCAGCTCATGGATCGGGGTCATTGGCGTTTCGGAGAAAACCGCGTCCAAGAGGGCCTGCCCAAAATAGAGGCCCTGGCCGATCCGCGACTCGAGTGGCATTTCCTGGGGCCGCTGCAACGGAATAAGGCCCGCTTCCTTCCGGGCCGATTTCAGTGGCTGCACTCGCTCGATGAATTGGCGGTGGCCGAAACGCTCTCGCGCCATGCCAGCGCGCAAGGACACGAGCTGCGCATTCTTCTCGAGGTAAACGTCACAGGCGACCCGCGCAAACACGGGCTCTCCCCCGAACAGCTGTTCCCGTTCTTGGACAGCTATTGTGCCCGCTCCTGGCCCGGTCTCATCCTCTCCGGCCTCATGACCATAGGACCCCAAGATGCCGCCCGCGACGACATCCGCGGCTGTTTCGCACGCTTGCGCGACCTCGGCGAGGGCTGCCGCAGCCGCTTTGGACTTAAGCCCTTTGCCGAACTCTCTATGGGCATGAGTGACGATTACCCCTTGGCGATCGCCGAGGGCGCCACCCTCGTGCGCGTGGGTCGCGCCCTCTTTGGCGAACGACCAAAGCCTTAGGACTCGTGCGCGCCTACGATGGTGGCGCCTAAGGCTATGATCGCAGCCCCCCACCACGCCTGCGGGCCCAAAACCGTATGGAGCAAGACGTGCTGGGAAAAGGCCGCCGTGATGACCTCGAACAATAAGATCACGGCCGATTGCCGGACCGGCAGCGCGGTGACGCCATACTGAACGAGCCACGTCATCACAAAGATACCGAGACCGCCGAAGACGGCGGCCGTGGCGAGCACGAGACCCGAGGCGCTAGGCCCCCCGTGAGTCCTCAAGCCCAACACCAAAAGCCCCACAAACACCACGCCGACAAAGGTCGAAACAACCTTCGCCTCCAAAGATAAGCGCGGATGGGCCCGCAAAATTACGTTCGCGGCAGCAAAACTCGCCCCGGCTATTAAGGCCAGGATATCCGGGAACCGAAGCTCAAGGGCGGCATCGCGCCACAAGAGAATCATCGTGCCGCCAAGCGCCGCCACGATGCCCGACACGACTACAAAGCTTAGGCGCTCGCGTAAAAACACCCGTGCCAACAAGACCGACCAGACCGGGGACAGATAAAAGAGCAGGGTCACGCGCAAGATATTGTCGTGCAAGACCGCGAGAACAAAGCCGACATTGGTGATGCCGCCTAGAAGCGCCAACGCGAGCCACACCCGCCAGGGGCCGGTAACGGGCCGCCGGCGCGCAAAACCCAGCGCCAAGCCGGCGACACTCGCCCCGGCAAACAACATGACCGCGAGCCACACACCGGACAATCCGTGGCGAGCGAAGTCTCGCAAGGGATACCACAAGAGGCCCCAGGCCCCGGCCCCCGCCAGCAAAGCGGCCACGGCCCCATAACGATCCTTGGTCACGACCGAGCACTCCCGTATAATCGCCCTACCCACAGAGCCCGCATCGACCATGAACCCCCATATCGGATTGCTCCACCCCTACCCCTTTCAGCGGCTCGCGGCCCTCATAGCGCCCCTCACGCCCGCACCTGTCGTCGCGATCAATATGGCGATCGGCGAACCGCGCCATCCAGCCCCGGAGCTCGTGACCGCGGAGATTGCCGCAAGCCTTTCGGCCTTGTCGACCTACCCATCGACGCGCGGCGGGGACCCCCTTCGTCAGACGATCGCGGATTGGCTGACCGCTCGGTTTCAGCTGCCGGCGGGGCGCCTTGATCCCAGCCGTCATGTGCTGCCGGCCTCAGGAAGCCGTGAGGCGATCTACTCGGTCGTGCAGGCCCAGATCGATCCCGGCCGCCACCACCGCCCCATCGTCTTGATGCCAAACCCCTTCTATCAGATCTACGAAGGGGCGGCACTCCTAGCGGGCGCCGAACCCTACTATATCAATACCACCGCCGCCAATGGCTTTCGCATGAGCCTTCGGGATGTCCCCAAAGAGATCCTCGAACGGACACAGCTCGTCATCACCTGCAGCCCGAGCAACCCGACAGGCCAAGTAATGACCGGTGCCGAATACGGCGAACTCCTAGAACTGGCTCATCGCTATGATTTTCTGATTGCCGCCGACGAATGCTATTCTGAGATCTATGATGACGAGAATAACCCGCCGGAAGGCCTGCTGTCGTCGGCCGTGGCATTCGGCGTCAAAGATTTCGCTCATTGCGTAGTGCTCCATAGCCTCTCGAAACGCTCCAACGTCCCAGGGCTACGCTTTGGTTTTTTAGCAGGGGCCCCGACATTCATAGAGCGGCTCCTGACATTACGCACCTACTTGGGTTCGGCGCCGAGCATGCTCGCCCAGAGGGCCGCGATCCCGGCCCTTCAAGACGAGCACCATGTCCGGCTCAATCGCGCCCAATACCGGGAAAAGTTCGACGATGCCTTGGCCATCTTAAAGGACGTCGCAGACTTGAATCGACCCGCAGGCGGATTTTATTTGTGGCTGCCCACGCCTCAAGACGACGAGGCATTCGTTGGTGGCTTGTATACCGCGCACAATGTGCTGGCCCTACCCGGGCGCTACTTGTCGCGTCCGACCCCGAACGGGGATCCCGGCGCCGGATACGTCCGGCTGGCGCTTGTAGGGCCTCGAGAGGAATGCCGAGACGGGGCCCTGCGACTTCGGTCTTACTATGAATCTCTTGTTTGAGGACTACGAATGACACGTCAAGCTCTCATTGAAGCGGCCTATGAACAGCGCTCAGCGATTACCCCCCGAACCGTAGAGACCTCGGTCAAGGACGCCATCTTGAGCGTGATCGACGACCTGGACCGGGGCACCTTACGGGTGGCCGAGCCCAGCGCCGGCAGCTGGCAGGTGAACGAGTGGGTAAAGAAGGCCGTGCTTCTCTACTTTCGGATCGAGGACAACGTCTTGATCAAGGGCAGCGACGCCCAGTACTACGACAAGGTCCCGTCGAAATTCGCCGACTACAACTCCCACACCTTTCGCGAGGGTGGGTTTAGGGTGGTGCCGCCTGCGGCGGTGCGCCGCGGCGCTTACATTGCCCCCCAGACGGTGCTCATGCCGTCCTACGTCAACATCGGGGCCTACGTCGACACCGGCACCATGGTCGACACCTGGGCGACGGTAGGCTCCTGCGCACAGATCGGTAAAAATGTCCACTTAAGCGGTGGCGTTGGCATCGGCGGGGTCCTCGAGCCTTTACAGGCGAGTCCGACCATCATCGAGGACGACTGCTTTATCGGGGCCCGCTCCGAGATCGTCGAAGGGGTCATAGTCGAGCGCGGCAGCGTCATTTCCATGGGCGTTTTCATCGGACAAAGCACCAAGATCCTGAATCGCGATACCGGAGAGATTCTGTATGGCCGGGTACCGGCCGGCTCGGTGGTGGTTTCGGGCTCGATACCGGCCAAAGATGGCAGCCATAGCCTCTATTGCGCCGTGATCGTAAAGCAAGTCGACGCGAAGACCCGCAGCAAAGTGGGCATCAACACCCTGTTGCGGGACATTTGAGCATGGAACCGACTCTCGCCTTGACCATAGAGCTGATTCGCCGGCCATCGGTAACTCCGGACGATGGCGGCTGTCAGGCCCACATCGCCCAGATCCTGGCGGCCTCCGGTTTCCATACCGAATCGATGCCGTTTGGTCCGGTCCAGAACTTGTGGGCCCGGCATGGTAAGACCGAACCACTCTTTATCTTTCTTGGGCATACCGATGTGGTCCCACCGGGACCGCTCGAGGCCTGGTCACACCCGCCGTTTTCGGCCACCGTACAAGAGGGCCTGCTCTATGGACGGGGGGCCGCCGACATGAAGGGATCGGTCGCCGCCTTCGTTCAGGCCTTGTGCCAATTCGTGGCGCGTCACCCACAGCATCGGGGGTCGGTAGGCCTGCTGCTGACCTCCGACGAGGAAGGGGTAGCCCGTGATGGTACCGTGCGGGTCCTGCAAACCTTGGCCGAGCGCGCCGAGCGCATCAGTTATTGTCTGGTCGGCGAACCGTCCTCGCTCGAGACCTTCGGAGACACCGTGAAACATGGCCGCCGCGGTTCTCTGAGCGGCGATCTCGTGATCCATGGCGTCCAGGGGCATATCGCCTACCCGGAGCGTTGCGACAACCCCATTACCCGCTTCGCGCCGGCGCTCCAGGCCTTGAGTGCGCGGGTTTGGGACGAGGGGGATCGCGATTTCCCCCCGACTCGCCTCCAATTCTCCAATATCCATGCCGGCACCGGGGCTGACAATGTGATTCCCGGCAGCCTCCATGCACTTTTTAACCTGCGCTTCGCCCCCACGACCCCCGCTCCCGTCCTGCAAGCCGGGGTCGAGGAGATTTTGCGGGCCCACAACCTCCGCTATACCCTGAGTTGGCGCCTGTCGGGCCAACCCTTCCTGACTGGAGACGGGGCCCTTCGGCACGCCCTCACAAGCAGTATCGAGGCCGAAACCGGCCTCAAACCCCAGGCCTCAACCGCGGGCGGGACGTCCGATGGTCGGTTCGTAGCCCCCTTTGGTGCCGAAGTTCTTGAATTTGGCCCCTTAAACGGGTCTATTCATAAGGTGGATGAGGTTGTTGCGGTAGCCGACCTCGCCCGGTTAACGCGCGTTTACCTAGCTACCCTGGAGCGCGTCCTGGTCCCTTAAGCGCCAGGTCGCTCGATTTCGTCTATACTTGCGCGGGAGACCCGACTCCATGGACAGCATGCCCAGTATCACCGTCAAACTGAAAGAGGCCGTAATCAAGCAATTACAGCTACCGCAGGGTGATCTTTCCATAGGCCGACGGCTAACCCATACCCTGGTTTTGGAAGATGCCGCCGTAAGTGCCGATCACGCCAGCATCTTTACCGTAGGCCAGGACTCCTTTTTAAAGGATCTGGGCAGCACCAACGGGACCTACATCAATAACCGCCGGGCCCGTAAGCACCACCTGAAACCCGGTGATGAAATCTTGATCGGCCGATATACCCTCGTCTATAGCGACAGCGATTTCGCAGCCCAGACCCCCGAAAGGCTCACCAACGCCTCCGCCGCCGCCCTCCCGGCGGATGGCGGCGATGCGGCGCTATTCGTTTTGAGCGGATTCAATAACGGGAAGCGCATCGAACTGAGGGCGCCGGTCACGCATTTAGGCAAAAGCGGCCAGTCCGCAGCCCTTCTCTCCCGTAACGGCGAGCGCTATGTCCTTATGACGAAGCCCGAGGCCACCCAGGTTTTACGGAATGGCAAACCGGTACCCGCAGGGGGCGCCGTTTTGGAATCGGGTGATATTATTGAGGTGGGTGATACTCGCCTTCAGTTTTACCAGCGCTAAGCGCTTGACGTATATAGCGCCGTGACAGTAGCTTAGCGGGCAGACCGCTTAGGCACGGAGACGAGGCGCGGGAATGAATAGGGATAGCTTGAAAGAGCCGACGCTGCGCGTTGAGTTTGCGGAAACGGCGAGCGACGTCGCGGAAGCCCAACAGCTCCGTTACCAGGTGTTTGCCCGTGAACTGGGCGCGGCGATTGGCGACAAAGACCACGAATACGACTGCGACCGCTTTGATCCCCATTGCGTCCATATCCTCGTGCGCGGGGCCGAGGGACAGGTGGTGGCCTGTTCGCGCGTCCTCACCTCGGAGGCCGCCCGCGCCTGCGGCGGGTTCTATTCCGAGCAGGAATTTGACCTGGCCCCGATCTTGGCCTTGCCCGGCCGGGTCATGGAGGTCGGGCGCATTTGCGTCCATGCGGATTATCGACGCGGACCGGCGATTGCCCTGTTATTGGCCTGTCTCGCCCGATTCATGGAAGAACGGAGCTACGACTATCTGATTGGATGCGGAAGCATCCCCTTGGGTCCCGACCGTAAACAAGCCTTACGCAGCGTAGTCACCCTCATTCGCCGCTACGGCTGTCCCGATGCCCTACGGGTAGCGCCCCGCAACCCCTTGGTTCTCGATGAGGAAAACCACCCCGAAGACGACGAAAGCGCCGCGCCCGCGCTGCTCCGTGCCTATATGAGGCTCGGGGCCTATGTCGCCGGACCGCCCTGTTTCGATCCGGACTTTGACGTGGCAGATGTCTTGATTCTTCTGTTCCGGGCGCGATTCGACGGTCGCTACCTCGAGCGCCTACTCGGGCGCAGCTATAAACAACAAGTCGCGTGAAGGTCCCGGGCGGGTCGGTTTTACGCCTGTTCGCGCTGATCGCGCACGCCCTCCTCGGTGCCTTGATCGCGGCCCTCAGTCCCGGCCATACCCTTACCGATACCGAAACTGGTCAACGAATCGTCCGGCTGTGGCATCGGGTCCTGTTAGCGATTCTCGGCTTACAGCTTCGCGTCCGCGGCACGCCCGTAGAGTCCCCGGCCTTGATCGTCGCAAACCACATATCGTGGGTCGATATCCCGGCCCTCGGGGCCGTCTTTTTTGGCCACTTCGTCGCCAAATCCGAGATCTCGGCGTGGCCCATTATCGGCTGGCTCGCCCGCCAAGCCGGGACTTTTTATATTAAACGCGGGGACCGAAAGGCCTCGGCGGGGGTTGCCGAACGCATGAGCGCGGCCTTTGGGGGCCGTCAATCGGTTATCCTCTTTCCCGAGGGGACATCGACGGACGGTCAGGGGGTGCGCGGCTTCCACGCGCGCCTCTTTGCCGCCGCGATTGAGACCGGATGCCTGGTGCAGCCCGTTTCGGTGAATTACCCGGACCACAAGGGAGCTATTCACCGGGCGGCGCCCT
>JAJYQN010000039.1 GCA_021794595.1 Pseudomonadota bacterium | reverse complement strand
TTCGGGTCCGGGCTCGATCGCCAGGGCCACATCAAACCCGCAGCGCAAAAGGCGGCTTTGGCGTGCCTGCGCCGATTCGGTCAACGCCTGATCCTATGGCGCCCGGAGCTGATACGCGCGGTAGGAACCAATACCCTGCGGCAAGCCAAGGGTGGCGAACTCTTCCTTCATAAGGCCTCCCTCAAACTCGGCGTCCCCATCGATGTCATCTCGGGTGTTGAGGAGGCGCGCCTCATCTATCGCGGCGTAAGTCCGGCCATCAAACCCGGCTCCACCACCTTGGTTATGGACATCGGGGGGGGAAGCACCGAAATCATAGTAGGTACGGGACCGCGCCCCGAGATCCTTGAGAGCGCGACGATCGGCTGCGTCACCTTGACAGATCAAGTGTTCCGCGGACATGTTCTGACCGCGGCGCGCTTTGCCCAGGCCGAGGCGCTCGCTCATCAGCGCTTGGCGCCCATTAGAACGCGGTTTCGGGCCGCCCGTTGGCAGCAGGTGCTCGGGTCGTCAGGAACGATTCGGGCCGTCGAAAGCGTCGCTCGCGAGATAGGCTTGGCCCCGTACTATCTGACGCTCGCCGGGCTCTGCGAGATTAAGGAGCGCATCTTGCGCCAAAGACACTTCGATCGACTCGTATTGCCTGGTCTTGCCAGCGAACGGGCCCCGGTCTTTGCCGGTGGCTTGGCCGTCCTGATCGCCCTGTTCGAGGCCTTTGGGTTGAAGCGCATGGAGGTCGCGCGCGGGGCGCTACGCGAAGGAATACTGCAAGACCTCATGGGGCAATTGGGGGGTACCGACGTTCGTGACGAGGTGATTGCGCGACTCGCCGCGAAATGGCCTGAACCTCGGGGTCCGCGTGTGGCGGAACGGGCGATGACCTTGTTTCAGGGGGTCGCGGAGGCGTGGCGCTTGTCTGCCGGTGACGGCCAGATTCTTCAATGGGCGGCACAGCTCCACGCATGCGGGCAGGCGATCAATGCGCGTAATTACCAAGAACACAGTGCTTATATCGTGGCCCATCAAGAAATGGCCGGTGTATCGTATCGCGACCAACGGTTGTTGGCGGCGCTTGTGGGCCTTCAGCGGGGTCCTTGGGCGAGCCTGACTCTCGCCTCCGTGAAGCACGATTCCGGGGTACGGGCGGTGCGGCTTGCCATTCTTTTACGATTGGCTCTCGCTTTAGTCCGTTTTGAAGAGCAAGGCCCAGGTCTCGCGGTGCGGCTGGTGGCGCATGGGGCGGTCTTGGAGATTCATGCCCCCACGCGCAGCATGGCCGCGCGCGATGCGTTGTGGCATAACCTTGGTCCAGAGATTTCCGACATGAAAAAAAGCGGCATGCGATTCTTGCTTGCCTAATAGGCATCGGTGTCTGGTGTAGCCCCCCTAGGAGCGGTCGGCGAGTTCCGAGAGAAGCTCCGCCTGGGCATCGCGCCGGGTGGTCTTGCGCGGTCGTGGACGGCGATAATGGCCGTCGGCCTGCAAGATCCAGGCGTGGCTATTGTCTTTGAGGTAACACTTAAGATCGCGCAGAATGCGGTTTTTCAGGCGCTTTTGCTGAATCGGAAAGCAAATTTCGACGCGCCGGAAAAAATTGCGCTCCATCCAGTCGGCGCTCGCGCAGAATAACTCCTTTTTCCCGCCATTCGCGAAGTAATAAACGCGACTGTGTTCGAGAAAACGCCCGATCACGGAACGAACATGGATGCCTTCGGAGACTCCGGGTATGCCAGGCCGCAAACAGCATATTCCGCGGACAATCAGCTGGATCCGAACCCCGGCCATAGAGGCCCTATAAAGCGCTTGGATGGCATCGGGCTCGGTCAGTGCGTTCAATTTCAGGATGATATGCGCGGGTTTACCGTCTAGGGCATGCTGGCGTTCACGTTCGATCAAAGACAGCATGTGCGCGTGGAGGGAGAACGGGGATTGGGCTAGCTTGCGTAAACGGATCACCGTGCCAAGGCTCGTAAGCTGCAAAAACACGTGGTTTACGTCCTCGCCAATCTCTGGGTCGCATGTCAGAAGGCCATAATCGGTATAGGTTTTGGCGGTCCGTAAATGGTAATTGCCGGTACCTAAATGGACATAACGGCGAAGCCCGGCGGTCTCCCGGCGGACCACCAGGGCCATTTTGGCGTGGGTCTTAAATCCGACCACGCCGTAAAGAACATGGGCGCCGGCCTCTTGGAGCCGGGTGGCTAAGGCAATATTGTCCGCTTCGTCGAACCGCGCCCGGAGTTCGATCACGACCGTGACCTCTTTGCCGGCGTGGGCAGCTTGGACCAGGGAATCGACGATTACCGAGTCTGGGCCGGTGCGGTACATGGTCTGTTTGATGGCGAGCACTCGCGGATCGGCCGCCGCCTGCTGAACGAATTCGGCGACCGGGAGAAACGACTCGAAGGGGTGGTGCAAGATCATGTCGTTACGGCGAATCGCGGTAAAGATATCGGGGCTTTGGCTAATGTGGCGAGGGACGCCCGGCACAAAGGCGCCATATTTGAGTTCCGGCCGATCGACCGGGTCGTAGATTTCGCCGAGACGGTTTAGATTGACAGGGCCATTGACGGCGTATAGGTCCTCTGGCCCAAGACCAAATTGCCGCAACAAGAAGTTGCTTGTGATCTCTGGGCATTCCCGGGACACCTCCAAGCGAACGGCATCACCATAACGGCGCGAGGCGATCTCTCCTTGGACGGCACGCAGAATGTCGTCGACCTCCTCGTCTTCGATATAGAGATCGCTATTGCGGGTCACGCGAAATTGATAGCAGCCCAATACCTTCATGCCCGGGAACAGGCGATCCACATAGGCATGAATCACGGACGATAACAGAACAAATTGATGGATTGGTCTATGGGGGCTTGGTAGGGCAATGACCCGCGCGAGCGCCCGTGGCGCCTGAACGATAGCCATGCCGCTATGGCGGCCGAAGGCGTCCTGACCATTCAAGGGGACAATAAAGTTGAGGCTCTTATTTAAGATACGCGGGAAAGGGTGGGCGGGGTCGAGGCCTAAAGGGCTCAGTATCGGCAGAAGGTCGTTTTCGAAATATCGCCGCAACCAAGCGTCCTGGGCCTCGGTCCAGTTATCGCGTTTTATGATATGGATCTGGGCGGCCGCAAGGTCCGGAATGAGCAGTTCATTTAAAACTCGGTATTGATCCTCGACCAGGACCAAGGCCTCCTGGCGCACAGCTTGTAGGGTTTCGCGCGCCGTCATGTCGTCGGGCGACAAGGCGGTCGCGGCCAATTCCACCCGTTGCTGGAGGCCGGCTACCCGGACCTCGAAGAACTCGTCTAGGTTCGTGCTCGAAATGCACAGAAACCGCAGCCGCTCGAGAAGCGGTAAGGTCGGGTCCTTGGCTTGTTCAAGCACGCGCCGATTAAACGCAAGCAAGCTCAGCTCGCGATTGATATAGAGCGCGGGCCCCTTCAGGTCCGTAGGCGTCATGCTCGACACTGAAGCGCTAGCGTGTCTTCCAACGCCACACGTCCTCCTCAATAGGTCCCATGGTCGATATCATACGGTAGTAACGAACCGCGATCCTAGCACATCTGTCTGGCAAGCCCCGACGAATCGGTGATGGACAAAGACCGCGGCTGGACCCTTGCCGGCTGATCGGTAGGGTCTGTGCTGCGGACCGCGCCCTGGCCGAGCTCGCATGCCGGGGTGGACGCCCTTTCGGCTTTCATGTTATTGCCGTGGCCGCTCGATGGGGGCGGCGTGGTGTCTTGCGTGGTGCGCGCTTTGCGCCAATCGCGCGGACGGCGACTGCTCGGCAGGATTTCTCGCTCAAACCGGCGCCTGGGTAAGTCCTTCCAGGCGCGTGCGGACGGTCGGTGTCAGGCGCTTGTGCCAGGGATGCAACCGGATCGGGACCAGTGCCCGTTGACAGATGCTAAGCTCCGCGCAATGATAAACTGGCTCATAGGGGTTGCGAAGGGGGTTCTAGTGTCACAAGGAAGACCCATACGTTCTTGCTGTAAGGTCGCGGTACTAGCGGCGATCATGGTCCCGATTACGGTATCGGCCGCCGTTAAGGCACCCAATGCCGCAGCCCTCTTCAAGGAGGTCCGGGCCCTTGAGACCCGAGGGACCTTGCTGCCGGGGAGTCATCTGTGGATGTACGGATCGCGGATGGTGGATTACTACACCATAGATCGGGCCAACGCCATTGCGGTGAAGAGTGCGGCGCAGGGCGTGGGGCGCGTCCGACGTTTCCCGGCAGGGAGCCTCTATATCAAGGAAAACTTTAACGACCATAAGGTGCTAAAGACGGTGACCGCGATGCTGAAGGTGCCCGGTTATGACACGGCGGACCGCAACTGGCTTATGGCTGCCTATAAACCGGGGGGTCAGGTGATAGCCTACGGCCGCGTCTCAAGCTGCATCGCGTGCCACGCTCAAGCGCGCACCACGGACTTTACCTTTCCGCCACTGACCCAACTCCCGGTAAGTACCGTGCACACGTTTTTCCCGCATCAAGCCATTTCGCCCCGCTATCGCGCCCTGCTCGCGGCCCACAGGACCCCATAGAAAGCCGATAGCCCGCACGGGCGCTTGCTGCCGGTGTTTCGGTCTTGACCTCAGGAGGGCTAAAGCCGCAGGGGCCGTCGCCGGTGCCGTTTTGCGAAAAAGGGATCGTTTTTAAGGAACTGTTTCGGTATCCTGCGAGGATTTTGAGGGGGGTTCGTGGAAGAGCAGGGGAGTATTGAACAGACGCTTCGGGAACTCCGCGACCGTACGGCTACCCTTCGGGGGTACCTTTGACCTCGAGACGAAAGAGGAACGCCTAGTCGAGGTCGAGCGTGAATTGCTCGACGAACGCGTCTGGTCGGATCGGGCGCGCGCCCAAGATCTCGGTCGCGAACGAGCCCGGCTTGCCGAGACCGTAGGCTCTATCCGCGGCCTCGAGACCCACCTTTCCGAGGCCCAGGAGCTCTTTACCTTGGCCCGTGCCGAGGACGATAACGAGCTTTTGGGTGCCGTGCAGGAAGATGTTCGGGCCCTTAAGAAACGCCTCGAGGAGCTCGAGTTTCAGCGCATGTTCCCAGGCGAGATGGATAGCGCCAATACCTTTTTGGATATCCAGGCCGGCTCAGGGGGAACCGAGGCGCAGGATTGGGCCGAGATGCTCTTGCGCATGTATCTTCGCTACGGCGAGCGGCGCGGGTTTGTGACAGAGCTTATCGAGGTGTCGCCGGGGGAAGTGGCGGGGATCAAGAGCGCCACCATCAAATACGCAGGACCCTATGCCTTCGGACATTTGCGCACCGAAACCGGTGTCCATAGGCTAGTACGCAAATCGCCCTTCGATGCCGGTAATCGACGCCACACCTCCTTTGCATCGGTTTTTGTCTATCCGGAGATTGACGACGATATCGAAGTTGAGATCAACCCCGCAGACCTTAGGATCGACACGTATCGGGCGAGCGGGGCCGGAGGACAGCACGTAAACCGTACGGACTCGGCCATTCGCATAACTCATGCGCCAAGTGGTATCGTCGTCCAATGCCAAACGGACCGATCGCAGCATAAAAACCGGTCGTCGGCGATGAAGATGCTGAAGGCCCGACTTTACGAGGCCGAGATGCAAAAAAAACGCGAGGCCCAACAGCGACTTGAGGAGAGCAAGTCCGATATAGGATGGGGGAGCCAGATTCGTTCCTACGTGCTTGATCAATCTCGAATCAAGGATTTACGGACGGGTATCGAAACCGCCAATACCCAAGCCGTGCTTGACGGGGACTTGGACCGGTTTATCGAAGCGAGTTTAAAGAGCGGACTTTAGTGAGGATGAAGGCGTGACAGACAGGCAGGACGAAGAAGTCCGCATTGACGGAGAAGAGAGCGAAAGCCGCCACATAGCCATGCGGCGCGAGAAGCTGGCCGCGTGGCGCGCACAGGGGCAGGCCTTTCCGAACGACTTTCGGCCCAATGCGCACGCGATGGATCTTCACGTCCAATACGAAGCGGGGGGGGAACAAGATTTCGCGCAGGCTGGTGACTTGAAACTCGCGGGTCGGCTTATGAGTAAGCGCATCATGGGCCGAGCCAGCTTTTGCCATCTCCAGGATGCGAGCGGGCGCATGCAGATATTCGTTGAACGCGAGACGCTTGGCGCCACCTATGAGCTTTTTAAGCACTGGGACATCGGCGACATCATAGCGGTGGAAGGTCGTCTTTTTCGGACCAAGACCGGCGAGCTGAGCATTCGGGCCTCGACCATGCAGTTATTAACAAAGGGCCTAAGGCCCCTACCGGAAAAATTCCATGGCCTGACGGATCAGGAAATTCGCTACCGAAAGCGATACCTGGACCTCATCATGAATCCGGCCACGCGCACGCTTTTCAAGCGCCGGGAACACATTATCGCATATATCCGCGAGTTCCTACGGGCCCGCGGCTTTAGCGAGGTCGAGACCCCCATGATGCAGCCATTGGCGGGCGGGGCGGCGGCGCGGCCTTTCGTCACCCACCACAATGCGCTCGATATACCGCTTTTTTTGCGCATTGCGCCGGAGTTGTATCTTAAGCGCCTTATCGTGGGCGGGCTCGAGCGCGTATTTGAAATCAACCGCAATTTTCGGAACGAGGGCTTAAGTACCCGTCATAACCCGGAATTTACCATGGTCGAGTTTTATCAGGCGTACGCGGATTATGCTGACTTGATGGACTTGACGGAGGTTTTGTTGCGTGGCCTATGCCAAGAGATCCTAGGGACCACAGAGCTCACGTACCAGGGCCAAACCTACGATTTCGGACGGCCATTTGCGCGTCTTAGCGTAGAGGAGGCGATCCGCCACTACCATCCCGAGGCCCCATTCGATCTACGGGATATAGGCTCGCTACGAGCCTTTTTACAGGCCCAGGGCCTTCCCGTAGAACCTGGGATCGAAGCCGGTGGGTTGCAGATGGTCATCTTCGAAAAGACCATAGAAGCAAGGCTTAGCGAGCCCACCTTCATTACCGGCTATCCTGCCGAGGTGTCACCCCTAGCGCGTAGAAGTGACGACGACCCGTTCGTAACCGATCGCTTCGAGTTTTTTGTAGGCGGCCGGGAAATTGCCAACGGGTTTTCGGAATTGAATGATCCGGAAGACCAGGCGCAGCGCTTTCAGATGCAGGTAGCGCGGCGGGGTGAAGGGGACGACGAGGCAATGCATTACGATGCCGACTATGTCGAGGCCTTGGAGTACGGGATGCCGCCCACGGCCGGTGAGGGGATAGGAATCGACCGGCTCGTCATGCTTTTCACCGATGCCGCGAGCATTCGCGACGTGATTTTATTCCCGCAGATGCGCCCGCAAGGATTATGAGCGGTGAGCCCGTCGTTTTCCTCATGGGGCCTACCGGAGCCGGAAAGACCGCGACGGTTTTTGCGCTGGCGGCGCTCCTTCCTATCGACGTAATAAGCGTCGACGCCGCACAGATCTACCGCGGACTCGATATTGGCACGGCAAAGCCAAGCTTGGCCGAGCGTAGACAGCTCCCCCACAAATTGATCGATATCCTGACCGTTTCCGAGACGTATTCGGCGGCCGCTTTCTGCCGCGATGCTCGCGTCGCCATCGACGAGAGTGTTCGTCGTGGTCGTCTTCCAGTACTCGTAGGGGGCAGTAGCTTTTATTTTCGGGCCCTGGAGCGAGGACTGCCCGACACGCCCCCGGCACAAGTGGCTGTGCGGGCCCGGCTTGCCGCCCGCATCGAACAAGAAGGCCTGCCGGCCCTCTACCACGAACTCGAGCGGCGCGACCCGCGGCGGGCGGCAAGGGTCGCGCCCACGGACCCCCAGCGTATTATACGGGCCTTGGAGGTTGCCATGACAGTCGGAATGGTCCCACCGGCCCCAACTGGAATAGAGCTGCCGAATCCCGTTATAAAATTTGGACTGAGCCCCGGAGATCGCGCTGATCTTCATCATCGAATCGCGCTGCGTTTCAAGAGAATGCTGGTACGCGGTTTAATTGAAGAGGGCGCGTGGCTGTATTCCCAAGGGCTTGCGCCGACATCGCCTGCCGTGCGGCTCGTCGGTTATCGGCAGGTCGGAGAATACCTGCGCGGCAAAATCCAGTATACTGAGCTACTTGAGCAGGGAATCGCGGCGACGAGGCAGCTTGCCAAACGCCAGTTGACTTGGTTGCGGGCCGATGCGACCGTCGAGTGGGTGGATAGCGGGAGCATTGTGGCGGCGGAGACTTGCGCGAAGGCTATACGAGAGTCGATTGAGAAAAAACGAGACGAACCGTCTGGGAACGACTGTGTATCCCGGCCATAGCAATATAAGAACAGGAGAACTGTCATGAGTCAGCATAGAGGGCAGGCTTTACAAGACCCTTATTTGAACGTCCTACGTAAAGAACATGTGCCTGTTTCGATTTTTTTGGTGAACGGCATCAAGTTACAGGGACAAATCGAATCGTTCGACCAGTTTGTTGTGTTGCTGAAGAACACCGTAAGCCAAATGATCTACAAGCACGCGATCTCCACGGTTGTGCCGAGCCGCCCGGTCAAGTTCGTTTTCGATATGGATGAGGTAGACAAGGGGGTTGGCAACGAGTAGTTCGGTGGCCGTCGAAGGGCGCGAGCGCGCGATTCTTGTTCATCTTCGGCTTGCGAATGCGGATGAACAGGAGGACCTGGAAGAACTGAAGCTTCTGGCGCTCTCGGCTGGAGCGGAAATCGTCGGCGTGGTCGAAGGAGTCCGCAATCATCCCGATAGCGCCACCTACGTTGGTTCGGGCAAGGCAGAAGAGATCCGGGAGTTGGTCCTGGCAACCGGCGCCGATGTGGTATTGGTCAACGGCGCCCTGTCACCGGGACAGGAACGCAACCTCGAAAAGGTGATTGCAGCCCGGGTGCTCGACAGAACCGGGCTCATATTGGACATTTTTGCCCAGCGCGCTCGCTCTCACGAAGGCAAGCTCCAGGTCCAGTTGGCTCAGCTAGAGCACCTTTCGACACGGCTTGTTCGCGGTTGGACCCATCTTGAGCGTCAGAAGGGCGGCATAGGGCTACGGGGTCCCGGTGAAACCCAACTCGAAAGCGATCGGCGGATGATAGGCGAGCGCATTCGAATGCTACACAAGCGCCTAGATAAGGTGCATAAGCAGCGCGTCGAGCGGCGTCGTGCTCGATCGCGGTCGGTGGTGCCTACCGTCTCTTTGGTCGGTTACACGAACGCTGGCAAATCCTCTTTGTTTAACGCCTTGACCGGTGCTGGTGTTTACGCTGCCGACCGTCTTTTTGCGACGCTCGATCCTACTATGCGACGGGTTGAGCTCCCCGGCCAGCAGGCCATGATCTTGGCCGATACCGTTGGTTTCATTCGCCATTTGCCGCATGGACTGGTAGCGGCCTTTCGGTCCACTCTTGAGGAGGTGCGGTTCGCGGACCTTCTGCTCCACGTAGTCGACGCGAGCCATCCCGAACACCAAGGCTACAAGGAGCAGGTTGAGCGGGTCTTGGCCGAGATCGGGGCGGACACCGTTCCGCGGCTAACCGTTATGAATAAGATCGACGCGAAAGACGAGCCGCCGCGCGTGGAATGCGACAGTTTTGGGGAGAAGGGCCGGGTATTCGTCTCCGCCAAGACAGGTGCTGGACTCGAGTTGTTGACGGAGGTTCTCAGTGAACGCTTGGCGCCCCACAAGGTGCGCGCGACTGTCCGACTTCCCATGGACGCAGGCCGCATCAGATCCCGGCTCTATTCCGAAGGGCCTGTTTTGGCGGAAGATGTTCAAGGCGGCGATCTCGTCTTGACCATGGAGCTTTCGAGACAGCAGTGTCGCTGGCTCGCCGAAGAGTTCGGGGTCGAGGCGACATTTGAATCGTCGACTGTGGTCGCGGCTACCCCGTCTCCCTAGGAAATCGTAAAACTAAGAGCACCTGTCCCTAGTCCCCATGTCGGCCGTGCTTGTTGATGGCCTGCGCGCTCCCCCAATTGGCCACCGACTGCACGCGTACTCCGACCCACCAATAATCCCCCACGCTATCTTGGCTATGTCCGCCGATGAGCTCATGTCCATCGCTTAAACGGACGCGATCCATATACTGCTCGGCTTCATCTCGATGTCTAAAGATGGACCAGTTGACGGCGTTCTCGAGCGGTTCTTGGCTAGGCACTTGTCGGTCATTCTCTAGAATTTCATAGCCCATAAGTTTGACCTCCACATTTACATCATTTACGCGTGACTCGCTTTTTAGCTTAGCAGATTCTCTAGTATATCGCCCCCCGCCTATGTTAGGGGGATAACTGTCGATGCATGGGACGGTGACCTATCACTGTCGAGACCGGAATGGCCATGATCCAATCCCAAGAATTGGCGAGATATATGGTACCACCCACAATGACCGGGTTGACGATTCCAAAACGCCCGCCAAGATATCTTTCTCCTAATAGGTGACCGGTCCGGGGATTGAGCACAAAAATCCGTGGACCGGTCGCGATAAAGAGCTTGCCTTGATAATAGGTAGCGGGTCCCCTACCGGCGCCGGCCGCGCCCGATTTGGGAATACGCCACGTCCAAAGAAGTTTACCGCTATGAAGGGCATAGGCCTTATAAACGTTATTGACGGGCGATCCCACATACACCACGTCTTTATGAATCATCGGGACGCCGCCCTTGAAGGCCGGCGGCTTGGGACCAAGTCCCATTGTGTGCGTCCATAGCACGTGACCATCTTCAGCATTATAGGCCCGCACGATTGTATCCATGGTGGTGCGGCCGCCATGGGATGGGACGTTGGCCACAGCGTCCATGACGACGACACCGTGAGCTACGGCCGGTGAGACGTCTCCCAACCCAGGCTTGGTGGCGTGCGGGATAGTGCCGCGCCAGACAATATGGCCGTTAGCGGCGGATAAGCAGTACACATAGGGGATAACGGAGAGAGCGAGATATACATGCCCATGATAGACCGCGGGGTCCGACATATTAGCGATACCGCCGGCACGTTTAATCCAAATCTGCCGACCTGTCGTCGCATTGATGGCGTAGATATCGCCCGAACCTGTGTCAATGAAAAGCCGGTTTTTGCTGATCGCGGGAGTAGGCATCGTGGCACCCATCGTCCCGAAATGCCAGAGAAGTTTGCCGGTCGTTTTGTCGAGGGCGTAGATCCCGTTGAAACTGACGCCAGCGCCACGGGCCGCCGTTTTACGGGAGTAGCGTTGGACATTAGAAAAATTGAACCCGACGTTGCCCACCGACAGGTAAACGATGTTCCCTACGACCAGCGGGTTGCCCATAAAGGTATTGCCCACAGGACTTGTTCGCCAGATCAGCTTGCCGGTTCGGGCGTTTATGGCATAGGCAAACTCATCATCACTCTCGGCGTAGATGACGCCATTCACGGCCGACACCCCGAGCGCGTTCCCGTAGAATTGAGTCATGGTGGCGAGCGCCAAGCGCTCGCCATAGACCTTGGCCCCGAACGGCTGGCGGCGTGACAGTGGCCAGGCGCGCGCCTCCGCGTATTGCCAACTGACCCCGGTTTTAAGCCAAGCGGGGGTCGTTGGACCGATGGGGAAGGCCGCGTTATGCCGGGGGTTGGCGTAAGCATGTGTCCAAGACGACGGAAACCCCGCCTTGTCGGCGGCAGTTGGCTGATTACCTGGGTAATAGACGCGCGCATAAGGCCCATGAGGCGATCTGGGAACGATCTCGGCGCCCGATGGGGATGAGGGTAGCAATACGGCAGAGCCGATAAGTCCTAAGGCCAAGAGAGTGGTGCGGGGCATGAGGTGTCCTCCGTGACAGACCGTACGGTAGCGCATAGGGCGGTGGAGCATACGAGACAAAAGCCGGGGCTAGGCCGTGGCTAACCCTAGGCATCGTGCGCTGCGGGCCACTTTCAATCCTTCTTTACAAGATTACCGGCGCCCGCAGGCCGGACAGGGTCGTGCTCCCCGCACATAGGGGGTGGACTTTATGTCCGTGCCGTTCTCTATTTCATGATAGGGTGGATGGGCAGCGTGCTCATGCGCCATTCACCGGTCAGCGCGCGGTATTCCGAGGCGGTGAATACATGCCACTGGCCATCGTCTAGCTTGGGGTGATCGGCGCGATAATAGTAGCCGGGCCACCTCGTTTCCTTGCGAAACAAGGTATGCCTTACCACGGATTCCGAGGTCCACACCCGATGCTGGAGTTCCCACGTCCTTTGCAGCTGATGGAGGTTCTCGGCGCCTAAATGCGCCATATCCTCCTTCAGGAGCGACAGCAGTTCGAGGGCACGATTGAGAAGTGGCTTACTTGTCATGTAATTGAGTGTTATAGCCACGCGCGTACTTATCCATGAGATTTTCCAAGCGCTGGAGGCCTTGAAGAGGCGAAATATATCCTGGCAACTGGGGGATTTCCTCGATCATCGCATGGTTACGAGGGCAGGTGGACACGGGTTTGGTGTTCGCATAATTACCTACTAGAGAACGCATCTGAGCGAACCAGGCGGCTTCATACTCTCGCCATGTGCGTTTGTGGCATAAGCCTTGAGTAACAAGAACCAAGCCCCGACCGGACGATATCCGTCCTTAAACCGTGCCAGCACGATCCATTTTCCATTTGGATAAGCTTTGCCCCTGTCGGGATTAAAAGACCGGAGACTGAAGCGCCGCTCCATTGGAACATTGAGAGGCGTCATGCGGATGAGTTTGAGCGCTGGCGTCACCGCAAAATACCAGGGGACTCGCGCACGCGATTCGCGGGCGCCGACGACGACACGAAAGACTACGTTCTGGCCCCGCGCCCCGACGCCAGAGGCCGTGGACAAGCCAGCCTTACGGTGTCGACAGGGTTTGGATGGACGGAACCGCCTCGTCTTCTCGTGTCACGCCTTTGTCCGCCCCCGGACGATACGGTCCTTGTGCGTATAGATCGTCATGCGCCCTTCGCGCGCGTAGGCGGCCACCGTGATGCCTGCGCGCTCTGCCGTGCGCACGGCGAGGCCGCTTACGCCCGAAATCGCCGCCACGATCGGAACGCGCAGGCGGGCGGCTTTATGTATGATCTCAAACGTCAATCGAGATGACACCGCTAACAAGCGAAGATCCGCTGGCTTCCAGGCGTGGCGCACGGCCCAACCCGTGACCTTATCGACGGCGTTATGCCTGCCGATGTCTTCGCGGACCACTCGATGGGATTGCTCGATCAAGATGGCGGCATGGGCGGTCCCGGTGCGCCGATTGATTTCTTGGCCGGATTGCATGTCTTTCAATGCCTCCGCAATCTCGTCGATTGAGACGACCACTTTTGTCGTAATTTTCTCGTAGACCTCTAGGCGCTCGTCCATGTGGGGTGCGCCACATAACCCACAGCTGCTGGCTCCGATGACGCCGCGGGTCCGCTCACAGGCCCTTTCTGCCATCGATTCTGTCAGTTGGACATAGATGGTGTAGATGTTCTGGGATTCCACGATTTCCCAAGCCAAGACGTTCGCGGGGTCGTGAATCAAGCTCTCGGCAAAAAGGAAGCCAAACAAGAAGTCCTCGATATCGCTCGGTGTCACCATCATGACCGCGTAGGCCTTTCCGTTGATGACGATCGATACCGGCGTCTCCTCTAAGAGTTCGTCTTCTCTTTCGAATACGTGCCCGTCACTTTGCCGAACGGTCGCCGGGCGCGGATCTATTGTTACGTAGCTTGATTGTCCGCGCATAGCGCCTTCCCCTTGTCCGTGATGGTTATGAGAACCCGATGCCCTTCGTTGACCTCCCGCACATAGCCTAGGCCGCCCAAGGCTTCCGAGGCCCCCATGAGCGCCAGCAGCCTCTCCAATTGGCTTCGTTGTATGCCCAGAGAGCGGGTGATGTCCGTTATCGGTAAGGGGCTCGAATGGCATAGCTGCTCCATGAGCGCGATGGCGAGATCATCTGTTGTCATCTCCGTGGTCTCCATGATCTTCAGGCCGCCTCCACGGTTACCGCGATCGACTTAGAGGTCGGCGTTCGGGCGCGATCCGCATAGCTCGATAAGGGCACGAGCACATTCAGCTCCGGGTAGTAGCCTGCGAGACATCCCACCGGTATGTCGTAGGCCACCAACAGAAAGCCGTGCGCGGTGCGCTGCCCATCCGTCCAGTGCGAGGTGATGTTGACCGTAGTGCCCGCCTTCATGTTCAGGGCCTCCATATCGGCGGTATTCATGAAGCACACATTGCGGATTCCTGAGACACCGCGATATCGATCACTTAGGCCATAGATCGTGGTGTTGTATTGATCGTGACTTCGGATCGTCATGAGGGTAAATACGCGCTGATTCGTATCGGGCTTGAAGCGAGAGCCCTGAAGCGACATGAGGTCATGGGCGATGAAATTGGCTTTCCCCGTCGGCGTGTTCCATATACGAGAGCGTGGGGCCAGGTGAAGATGGAAACCCCGCGGTTTATGGACGCGTTCGTTGAAGTTTTCGAACCCGACCACCACACACGCGATGCGGTCGCGTATACGGTCGTAATCGGCCAGTAGGTATAGCCACGGCGTTTTGGATTTCTTTAGGGTGGCCAAGGCCAAATGGGCGATGATGGAGCATTCCGAGCGGAGGTGGGGTGAGGCGGGGGCGCGAATGCCGTGAGAGATATGGACCATGCTCATGGAGTCCTCCACCGTCACCCCCTGCGGCTTCCCCTCCTGGATATCGATCTCCGTGCGTCCCAGACACGGCAAAATGAACGCGTTTTTTCCGTGCACGATGTGCGAACGATTGAGTTTAGTCGTCACGTGAACGGTCAAGTCGCATTTCTGAAGGGCTTGATGGGTCCGCGCCGTATCGGGGGTGGCGTTGGCAAAATTGCCACCGAGACCAAAGAAGACCTTCGCGCGGCCCTCCAGCATGGCGGAGATGCTGGCGACGACATCGAGGCCGGGTTTCCTGGGCGGCGCAAAATCAAATTCTGTGGCGAGCGCATCGAGAAATGCCGCGGAAGGCTGTTCGTAGATGCCCATGGTGCGGTCCCCCTGCACATTGCTGTGTCCGCGAATCGGGGCGGGCCCCGCACCGGGCTTGCCGATGTTACCCTTAAGCAGCAACAGGTTGAGCAGCATATGAATGGTGGCGACCGCATGTCGGTGTTGGGTGATCCCCATACCCCAGGTGATGATGGCGGCCTTGCCCTTATCGTAGATCTCCCCGATGGCGCGGAAGTCGGCGCGTGTCAATCCGCTAGCCTTCTCGATTTCCTCCCAAGGGGTGTCGAGCACGCTTTCTCGGAACGCCTCGAAACCGTGCGTGTGGGCGGCGATGAAGGCCTGATCCGGCTGCCCGTTTTCCAGGACATCGCGGGAGATGCCGAGCGCTACCGCGAGATCCCCGCCGATCTTGGGTTGATAGTAATGGGTGGCGATTGGTGTGCCCCGGTTGGTAAGCATCCCGCCCGGTTCCTGGGGATGCGTAAAGCGCTCGAGACCGCGTTCCCGCAAGGGATTGAATACGAGGATATGACTGCCGCGCCGCGCGGCCTTCTGTAAGGTGCCGAGCATGCGCGGGTGATTGGTTCCTGGATTGTGCCCAAAGAGCAAAAGGGTGTCGGCCGCATCGAAGTCTTCGAGCGTGACAGTGCCCTTGCCCACCCCGATCGACTCCGGCATGCCGAGACTCGTGGG
This sequence comes from Pseudomonadota bacterium, assembly GCA_021794595.1. Taxonomy (GTDB): domain Bacteria; phylum Pseudomonadota; class Gammaproteobacteria; order Acidiferrobacterales; family Acidiferrobacteraceae; genus Acidiferrobacter. The sequence goes on along the minus strand of JAJYQN010000039.1, from coordinate 3,824 downwards.
CTCATGACACATATTGGAGCAATCCGGCAGATTGTTCGTGCCAAATTCCCGAACGAAGAGTTGATAGAGGAAGGCCGCTTCGTTCGATGTGCGTCCGGATGTGTAAAAAATGGCTTCATCGGGCGATGCCAGGCCGTGCAAGTGCGCGCCTATGGCCGCAAAGGCCTCCCCCCAACTGATGGGCTTATAGTGGTCCGTGCCTTCGTCATACGCCATGGGCTCGGTTAGGCGCCCTTGGTCCTCCAAAAAATAATCGTCATGTTCGGCCAGGGTGCTTACGCTGTGGGTCGCGAAGAACTCTCGTGTGACACGCTTGCTCGTCGCCTCGGCCGCCACTGCCTTGACGCCGTTTTCGCAAAACTCGAAGGTCGAATGAGCGTTGGGTTCCGGCCAAGCGCAGCCGGGACAATCGAAACCCTCGGCTTGGTTGGATTTCAGTAAAAGGGCTGTGCCTTGGGCAAGCACCCCCTCGTGGCGGAGATGCTCCAGGGACGACCGTAAGGCGCCCCATCCACCCGCGGGCCTGCTGTATTTCTTGATTTCATGCTCTGCCATAAGAATTCCCTCATGAGATCGTTCAGCCTGGCTGGCAACTTACGGATCCGGATTCTTGGGTGCCACCCTTGGTGGAAACCGCCCTTCCTTACAGTAGCGCAATAAGGAGCGGAAAACCTCTGGGAGAAGTAGTAGGCCATTCGACCTAAGTGTGTACCGTGATCGCGCCTAGCCTCGCAAGGCCACGGCAGAGTTGGACCCCTTGACCGCGGAACGGGCCATCCACGGGATTGCCAAAAAAGATCGACATAGACCAGCCGAGTGCTCGAGTGCCGTCTGCAGCAAACCGGTTCGGTGATGAGTTTTCGACGACCTGATCCGCCCTCGGCTACCAGGGCCCTCGTTTACTGAGAGAATGCGCCTCGTGACCCGAGGCGAGATCATTCCCGTCCCCGAACGTCGCCGCGCACGAGGACCACATATCCGCGCGATCATCTTTAACCGCGCGGCTCATACTCTGAGGTGTGTCGGGAGACCCGAAACCTGAAAAGTGTGACCATTATACATCCGACGGTGAGGTAGTGTGGCGCACTGCACTCGAGAAATAAGATTCTATCGGGGCAGGATACTGTCGAAGTACACGATGACAAGCTCACCCCGTTAAAACCGGGTGAGCTTCTTGTCGAGTAACACGGTTCATGGACCTGCCCCAAGGAAGGGGCCTGCACATACATCCCGCGGTGCATGATTCCGCGCTTCGGACGGAAGGTGTCTGAAAAAGTGTAGCAGCGTCACCTGAAAAAACAGACCGGGAACAGATCAAGGGGCGCTTTCGTAGACCCGGGCGAGCATGGGATGAATGTCGGTCGCCAAGGAAAGATCCGGGCAAAGAGGGCGGCGAAGGCGGGCGGTGTCATGCCGGGATCGTCGCATAGGCCCCAGAAAACGCAAGACGATCGTCATGTTGGCTTATTTGACAACAGATCGCCTAGCATAATCGCTTACAAGAAAGCCGTGCTTATCACCCGTTTCAAAGATGTGGCCCCAGCGGTCGGTTGATCGAGATGGTGGTCTGGCGATTGCCCGAGCCCGCGCCACCTTGCGCTCGTCTCTTCAAGTATCGGCTCGTCTACGTGGTGGAGGGCGAACGGGTGATCGGCTTCGACAATGAACGTGGCAATGGCGATCATAGCCACATCGGAGGCGAGGAGCGCCCCTATGCGTTCGCGGGCCTGGATCGCTTAATAGAAGACTTCATCGCGGAGGTGGAACGATGGAACAGCGCACACTGATTGTCACTGTGCAACCGGACTGGCGGGGCGCGTTGCGCGCAGCCGGCCGGGTAGCCGAAGCGTGCCACTATCAGGGCGAGCGATTGAATTTCGAGACGCCAGAGGCGTTTTTCAGCCACCTGACAGCGCGGCGATGGGCGCTGATGCATCTCCTGCTGGGTGCGGGCGAGATGTCGGTACGGGATCTGGCCCGACGGGCTGAGCGCGACGTGAGACGCGTCCATGAAGACGTGACGACGCTTGCAGCTCTTGGGCTCGTGGAACGTACTGAGCGTGGCGGCGTCGTGTGCCCGTTTGCCGACATCCATGTCGACATGCACTTACGTGAGGCCGTTTGACCTGCACGCAGCCCGCTCGATTTTCGGGTAGGGGAGGACTTAGGGCGCATGGTGGGGGCGCAAACGATCCCGCACTGTGGGCCATAAAGGAAAGGCGATGGGATCCCGATCACTGATCCGGTCGCTCATACGCATGGTGCGTAATCAGTAGGTCTGGGCGAGCCTAGATTAGATATCAGCTGATAATAAGAGATCCAGGCACAGAGGGCCGCGGAGGGGTGTGGTCACAAAGGGATCGCCGCCTGCAACCCAGAAAATGCAATCACCTATCCCACGTCTATCCCATGTCGATGTCACTCGGGTGTCGGGGTGGCCGAATGCTATCGCCTTGCACATAACCACCGCGACTGTGTTTTTGCTGCGTATTGCAGACCATCGTGCATACCCATTATGCGGGACCGTCGGGGCCAGCAGGGTAGGGCTAAGATCGTAGCGTGGTTCCCTTCCCATGCGAGGGTAGACGGCTTTTGAGCGGGGGATTGCTGTGCGATACCGGATAAGGGCCGCGCGCAAGCGTGTGGCCTCGGGCCTTGCCGCAGGCGAGAAGAACCCCTCAACCCCTCTCGTTGTCTCTATATCGCAACAAAGGCTCTGCCGTAGCTTTTGGGGTGACAGTTTTTCATGGAATAGGTTGGCTGCGCTGACAGTCGTAAACCTCCTTTTGGAGATTGCCACGCTTTTGAAGGGATGCCATTTGACTCCCAATTTTTAGCCGCCAACTCAAAGCTAGTGGAGCAAAACATGGAGCAAATAATCAAATAAGGCGGGAGTTGGTGCGATATGCTGCGCGTAAGTCCTTGATTGTTTTGGTGCCCGAGGCCGGACTCGAACCGGCACATCCTTACGGACGAGGGATTTTAAGTCCCTTGCGTCTACCTATTTCGCCACTCGGGCAAAGCTCGCAAAGACTAGAGCTTCTCGGGGTGATTGGCAACCCGAAAAGTTGGATAGGGGGGCCTTTGGCGCAACAAGGCTTAAATCAAAAAACCCCGGCAAGCCGGGGTCAAGATGACGCCAGGAAGGGCGTGATTATTGGGAGGACTGGTAGGCCCCGAGGTCATACGAGCCGCTGGTGGGACGGGCGACGCCATTGAAGTCGTGAGTCACCGAGGGCAGCACGATCCCGGCATTGAGCGCGGGACTGTTGGCGTTCAGCGTCAAGGTCGTGGTGCTCGCATAGGAGGGGTTGGCCACCTGCGAGTACTTATCAAGCCCGGTGGTCTGCTGCCAGGCGCTAAAGGCCATGCCATAGATGTTCTTATCGTCCCACTCAAAGGTCACGCCGTTGGGGTTGAAGTACATATTGTGGTCAATATGCAAGGTGGCGTAGTTGGTCATGGCATGGGGCGCTATCACCTCGGCTGGCCGGTTGGTCAGGTTGTAGAGGATATTGTTGCGGATATAGACGTTGGTCCCGGCCTGACCCAGGGCCGACTCATTTGAGATCATGATGCCGCCATGGCGGGCGATCGCGGTGTTGTAGCACGAGTTGTTGTAGATCTCGGCGTTATAAGACGAGGACTCGGCAAGACAAGCGCTTTGGTCGTTGGTGATGACGTTGTTTTTGACGATGCTGTTGTAGGACTCGTAGGTCTTGCCGGGGAGCAGGTACTGCACCCCCGTCGACTCGCCCAACATGATGCCGCGGCTATAGATGTTGTTCAACGTATTGTCTTCAGGTTGTTGTTTTTTAATATTC
>JAJYQN010000067.1 GCA_021794595.1 Pseudomonadota bacterium | reverse complement strand
AGCAGCTCATGAAAAAGACCGACACCATTCAGCATACTCTGGCGTCGTCGGCGTTCGTGCAATTTTTCATATCTCTGTTTGTGCTTTTTGTAGCGCTTGGCGGCACGGTCATCAATTTCCACCTGATCGCTTTGCCCATGTCGGAAATGGTGGGTGGCGGGAGCTATATCGGGAACTTCCGGACGGCGGACGTCGCGGCCCTTGTGATCATACTGGTAGAGGCCACCATGGGGCTCTTTTTCATGGAGTCCCTGCGCATCACCCATCTCTTCCCGCGGGTCAGTCACATGACCGAGCGCATGCGCCAGCGCTTTATGTTCACCGCCTTAACCCTGCTTTTGGTGATGGCGGGCATCGAGGCCGCGCTCGCCTTTTTGCGCGAGCAAATCGCGGTCGATAACGAGGCCCTGACGGCATCGCTTGCGTCGCATGTCGGTATCTCCGCCCTATCCATCAATTCCTGGATCCCGACGGCGGGCCAGATGGTGCTCGGATTTATCCTGCCGTTTGCCTTGGCGTTCGTGGCGATCCCGCTCGAATCGTTTATCTACTCCGCACGGACCGTGGGAGGCATGGCCTTGGTCGGTCTCCTCCAGTTGGGGGCCTTGCTGCTCCATGTCCTGGGGCGCTTGATACGCTACGCAGGCTCGGCCTTCAATAGGATCTACGACATCGTGATCTTCCTGCCGCTTGTCATCGAAAAGACATGGCTTGCGAACATGGCGCGATCACGCGCTAGCGCCTTGACTCGCCCAGGGTCGCCCGGATGAGGTTTAGACACGTCGTCATCATTCTCTGTCTCGCCCTATCGGGATGTGCGTCCGGCCCTCGTGGCCGGGCGGTCTACGTGTTGGTCGACACCTCGGGCTCATATATACGAGCGGTACCAAAGGCCGCGCGCATCATCCGTTATCTTCTGGGTACCCTGCAACCGGGCGACACCATCGCGGTTGGCCGCATCACAAGCCTCAGCTTTACCAATAAAGACCGAGTCGCGGCCGTCACCCTTTCGCGCCGTCCCGCCCAAGCGGATGCCGAGAAGCGCACGATCGCCGCGCAGGTCTCCGCCTTCGTAAAGGCCATGTCGCATCGCCCCGGCACCGCCTACACGGATATCAGCGGCGCTTTACTCGAAGCGGCGCGCTTTCTAAAGGGAATACCGGCAGCGCACAAGGACATCATCGTGGTATCGGACATGCGCCAAGACCTGCCACCAAACGCGGTGCGCCACTTCATCTTGCCGTTAAAGGGCGTGGAGGTGTTTGCCGTAAACGTCATCAAATCGCGCGGCGAAAACCTGAACCCTACCCGTTATATGGCGCGCATGCAGCGCTGGCACGCCCGGGTGGCGCAAGGCGATGGTCATTTCGTGCTGGTTCCGCAATTGAGCAGGCTCCCGGCCTTGATGGCACAGTCTCCCTAAAAGCGAGCACCCGAGACCTCTAAACACAAGGGGCGTCCGAGCACGCCGGTATGAGGCGTGAAGGGACCCCCTCCGAGAGGACGGGATTGAGGAGCACAGGGGCTTTAAGGACCACTCTGATCAGAAGCTACGCACTCCCGGCAGTGTGACAGGTGGCGTGGTCCCCCACGACAGGATCGCGCTTACGAGCGGTCCTTGTCGGCCTTGATCAGCTCAGGCCAAGCCGCCTTCAGATAAATGCCCATGGACCAGAGCGTAAGAAGGGCCGCCAGATAGAGCAGAATCTCCCCTGTCCGGGCCGCCGGAAGTCCGGCTATGGGGCGCTCATAGAGTAGGAGCAGGATCGCCGTCATCTGCGCCCCGGTCTTGAATTTCCCAATGTAAGAGACCGCGATACTCTTGCGTTTCCCCAACTCGGCCATCCACTCCCGTAAGGCTGAGACCGCGATTTCCCGCCCGATAATGATCAGGATCACAACCGAAAAGAGCGGGCCGCTGATCAACGTTAGCCGCAGGGTCGGGTTGGCCACAATCAGGATCAAGGCCGCCGCCACCATGAGCTTATCCGCGACCGGATCCAGAAACGCCCCGAAGGCCGAGGACTGGTTCAGCTTGCGCGCGAGGTAGCCATCGAGCCAATCTGTGACCGCGGCCAATAAGAAAAATCCGGCGCTCCCCGCATGAGCCCAGCTCACGGGCAAGAAGTAGACGAGCACGAAGACCGGGATCAGGGCAATCCGCAAAAGCGTCAGGATATTGGGCGTATTTAGGGGCACGCGACGCCCTCGGAGTGAAAGATGTCGTAGATGCGGCGCGCGAGTGCCGGACTGATCCCGGGAATCCGTTCGAGATCGGCGAGTTCGGCTTGGGCCACGAACCGTGCGCCGCCGAGCGCCTTGATCAGGGTCTGGCGGCGCTTAGGGCCGATCCCGGGAATGGCATCGAGCTCGGACGTCAAACGTGCCTTACCGCGCCGGGCGCGATGGGCGGTGATGGCAAACCGGTGCGCCTCATCACGAATCGAGGCCAAAAGGACCAAAGCCAGGGGCTCAGTCTCAAGGGTAAAGACCGCAGCACCACCCGGCCAATAAAACTCTTCGTCGCCAAAACGACGATCAGGACCTTTTGCGATACCTAACACTTTCGCCTCCGGTGCGATAGTAAGAAGAGCTTCATACGCCTTGGCAACCTGCCCCGCACCGCCATCGATCAAGACGAGATCCGGAACTCTGGCCTTACTGTAGCGCCTCCTGACGGCTTGCGCGATGGCGGCATAGTCATCACCCGCCGTTACCCCCTCGATATGAAAGCGACGATAATCGCTTTTGATCGGACCGTTCGACCCAAAGACCACACAGGAGGCCACAGGCAACTCGCCCTGGGTATGACTAATATCAAAACACTCGATGCGCAGGGCGGCACTGAGACCCAAGGCCCGCTGCATGGCGCTCCACCGAGCGGCATAATGCGCGCGTTCCGCGAGATAGCGCCGCAGGGCATCTTCGGCATTGGTTTTGGCAAGCGCCACCCAATGACGGGCGATCCCGCGCGAAGGCATGCGAATCTCAACGGTATGCCCGCTGTCGCTGGCAAGTGCCGCCGCCAAGACCTCGCGACCCGGGACATTGACACCGATATAGATACGCGCAGGCGGTGATTGGCCAAGATAGTACTGGGGAATGAAGGCCGCCAACATCTCGTCTGTCGACATCGACTCCGGGACCTTGGGAAACACGGTTTTGCTGCCAAGATGGCGCCCACCGCGCACGAACATGACGGCGACGCACACGCTCGATCCCTCGGACGCGATATCTATGACATCGGCGTCGCCCTTGTCGCCATCCACGTATTGCCGTTCTTGTACCCCCGCGAGCAGCGTGATTTGGTCACGCAGACGCGCGGCGTTTTCGTAATCCAAGCGTCCGGCCGCCTCGGCCATGCGCGCCTTGAGCTCGGAGAGCAAGGTCCGGTTGCGGCCCTCAAGGAACCAGGTCGCATGTTCGACATCGCGGGCATAGGCCCCGGCATCGATAAGGCCGACGCACGGACCTGAGCAGCGCTTGATTTGGTACTGAAGGCAGGGGCGCGTGCGATTTCGAAAGACCGAGTCCTCGCATTGCCGAATAGGAAAGATGCGCTGCAAGAGGTTTAACGTTTCACGCACCGCCGAAGCGCTGGGATATGGCCCAAAATAGCGCCCTGGGATCTTTCGCGCACCGCGGTGAAACCCAAGCCGCGGAAAGGATCCGCCGCCCCCTAAAAAGATAAGAGGATAACTCTTATCGTCCCGTAACAAAACGTTATAGCGCGGCCTTAGGGTTTTAATCAGGTTATTTTCAAGCAGCAGCGCCTCGGTCTCGGTATGGGTAACGGTCACCTCGATATGCCGCACCGCACCCATGAGCGAGGCTGTGCGCGGGCTCTTCTGCGGTCGAAGATAGCTAGCCACCCGCTTCCGGAGGCTCAGCGCCTTGCCGACATAGAGCACGGTTCCAGACTCATCTAACATCCGGTAGACACCCGGGCAATCCCCGAGACCACGCACTAGAGCCCGCAGGTCGGTCATAGGATCTCGCGCAGGGCCGCCTCAAAGACCGCGACAAAAGAGTCCTCGGTCAACCGCTTGGTCTGAGTGTTGTAACGGCTGCAATGATAGGAATCCCACATGATCCGATCCCCTACTTGATGGCGGACCCCGTGCCCGAATCGATGGCGGGCAAGCGGCGTCGAGAGGGCCCGAAGAACCGCGTCATGGGCGATGCGCCCCAAGGCGATAATAACCCCCCCGGAAGGCTGGGCGGCAAGCTCGGCCTTGAGATAGGGAGCGCAGGTCTCGATCTCGGCCCTGGTCGGCTTATTGCCGGGCGGGACGCATTTTACCGCGTTGGTGATGCGACAACCCCTAAGCTCCAGGCCATCGTCTAGGGCACTTGCCTCGGCCTGATTTGAG
>JAJYQN010000073.1 GCA_021794595.1 Pseudomonadota bacterium | reverse complement strand
TCGCGTTCGTGGCGGTCGCCATCGCCCTGGGCGCCGCCAACCGCTTCCTGTTCGTCCCCAGGATCCGCGCCGCGGAGCCCGCGTCACGAACCGTTGCCACGCCGGCGCCCGCGCATGAGGCCGACGAACGGGCGTTCTCGCACCTCGCGCGCTCGGTGGCGATCGAGACCGGCTTTCTGGGCGCGGCGCTGGTAGCCGCCGCGGTGCTCTTGCATGGCATGCCGCCGCGGGAAATGGAGCACGCCATGGGCGGCACCATGGCGCGCGTAAGCGAGCCTATGGGGCGACTCGAGTTTGCGCGCTTCAAGGACCAAAGACCCGTGCGGCCGATGCCGGCCATCTCCACCATCCGCTATGGAGTTCTGCGCCGCAGCGCATCGGACATGAACGGCACCGGCACGCGCCGGCCGCCCTTCAACCAAATCGCGCTGTAACGTCGCCCCATAACCTTAGAAGGTTGGCGCTGGCGTGCTTGCGTTATTGCGCAGCCACCAGCGCCACCTAAAGCCCGCGCATCCCCGCGCACCCTAGGCCCCCGGCGCCCGCGCATGACCCCTTCTCTGGATGGTTTCACGATGCCGCGCGCCGATTGCGCGGCCACCTTGCGCGACGTGGATCGAGTCTCGCCGTAAGCCCGAAGCCTTGGCACCGTGCGCCACTTGGTGTTCGAACATGACCTTCAACATGGGCATCGGTCGGCTCAGCGGCTTTCACTAGCCCCTGGCGGCGGCCCGTCATGGCGACCACGAGGCCTACGCCCTGCATAGGCAGGACAGCCTGTGGGCCCGGCAGGTCGGGGGTCGCGCGCGCCGGCTTGTGCGCCAGATGCGCACAAATAAATGAGCATTGGCACATCCACTGCCTGAGCTTTTAAAAGCCCCTCATCACTCTAGATGGCAGCCCGGCCCTCAAGGGTATGTGGCGACGTATTGCCCGATATTGTTCATCTGGTACTCCCAAGCGCGGCTATTCATGCGGAAAGCCTCCAGCCGGCGATGCTCGGGCACACGGTCGAATCCCGATTCCACGACCGTCAACAGAATGCTGTTGCGCGGGGCACTGGCAAGCGTGAAGGTCACGAGCGTCGTCGGCTCCTGCGAGTAGTCCGCGGCGGGGTCGACGGCATAGGGATGCCACCGAAAGGAGAACAGCTCCATATCCTCAATGCGCTCGACTGTCACATCGAAACTCATGTGCTCATATCCTGGGTAGCTGATCGGTCCCCGCACCGGCTGCCCGATCACAAACTCCTGGCCCTTCAGATCGGCGCCAAACCAACGCCCGAACTCCTCCGCGTTCGTAAGCGCGCGCCATATGCGCCCGCGCGAGGCCTGGATGACCGCACTATGCTCGATACGGTCGGGGTGTTCCGTGTTCTCCATGATCGGTCGCTTCCTCGTGTGTGCGTGGCGGATTCGGCAAGCGCGAAGGGTAGCCCACCACCAGTGTCGGCCAATCCTCGAAAGTAGCCCACAAATACCGCCCCTCGCGACAGCGCCTATCCTAACACTTCAGGACCGGGCACGAGACCAACGTGCCGACATCCCTCCGAGGAAGAGCGGCGGCATGCCGGCCGTCATTTACTGTAGGACCGCGAAGAAGGCCCCTGCGGAGGCCTTTGCGTTAGCGGGATAAGTTGAGCAGGTTTCGGTGGGCCGATACAAGATTGTGAATCACCAGGCAGAGCAGTGCCACGCGCAAGCGGGGATGGGATTGTGGGGTTTACACAGGAGATGTGATGGACTCTGGAACCCGAAAAGTGCCAGAATATCACTTGGTATTACCTGGTAATCGACGGAGGTCGTCCATGGCAACATCCCTTAAGATCGACGACGCACTGAAAAGTCGCATTCAGCGGCTCGCCGACCAGCGCCGCCGTTCGCCCCATTGGATGATGCTGGAGGCCATCCAACAGTATGTCGAGCGCGAAGAGGCGCGCGAGAGCTTCAGGCAGGAAGCCTTGGCGTCCTGGGCGGCTTATCGGGAAACCGGGCGACATCTGACTGGAGAGGACGTTCGCGCCTGGTTGGATACCTGGGGTACCGATAGCGAAAAAGGCGTTCCTGGGTGCCACGAGTAGTTGTCACCGAGGGCGCGGCGGAAGGTTTGGAGCGATGCCGAAGGTTCTTGGCCGCCAAAGCCCCCGAAGCCGCCAAGCGGGCTGGTCAGGCGATCGCCCAGCAATTCCAGATCCTCGAAACTGCCCCCGATATCGGTCGGCCGCTTCCAGAAATGCCTGAGCTGCGCGAGCTGGTGGTCATCTTTGGAGACTCAGGCTATGTGGCCCTGTACCGCCATGATCCAGCCCAAGACAGTGTGTATGTTCTGGCCTTTCGCCACCAGAAAGAGGCGGGCTACTGATGCGTATCAGATTGCCCGAGAAAACTTGCCATCCACGCATGGGCTTACGCTGGACTGCTCACAATCCGTCGCGTAGGAGTAAATCCTATTCATTCGCCAGAGTTCCGGTATGCGAACGACTCAACAGTTGAGCATCACCCTCCCCAAAAAAATGGCCGACGCGGTAAAGGACAAGGTTCGCTCGGGTGAGTACGCCACCGAAAGCGAGGTCATCCGGGACGGCCTGCGGGCGCTTCTCGCGCGTGACCAGGCCGTCGAGAAGTGGCTGCGCGACACTGTGGTGCCAGCAGCGGAGGCGTTGCGAGCGGACCCGGGACAGGCCCTTACCGCAGACCAAGTGCGCGAGCATTTGGGGAAACGCAGGAAGGCGGTCAAGCAGCGGACGTGAGCTACGCCGTCGAGTTTTCTCCCACGGCCCGCGATAGCGGGCTGAACTTAAGGACTACTTAAGCGAGACCGCTTCGCCAGCCGTCGCCGCCCACTACGTCGATGCCATCATCGCGTATTGCGAAGGGCTTGCCACGTTCCCGATGCGTAGCCATGAGCGCGACGACCTTCTGGCCGGCTAGCGCATCACAAACTACCGGCGTCGTGCCGTAATTGGGTTCCTCGTGGACGCCGAAGCGCAGATTGTGTCCATCGTCGGCATCTACTGCGGGGCCGAGACTACGAAGCGATCCTTCGGGGCGCCCCCGAAGATGATCGCCCGCCCGATCTCAAAAACGGCTAGGACGAATTTCGTCCAAGCCCTCACCATCAACCGGTTACGCGCAGGCATGCTATGGCTCGACTATGCGATTGCTATGCCCAGGCTACACTCGCCGCCCGATCTCCTTCAGTAGCGACCGCGTGATCGCGCCCGTCGCGCGGTCGCGTCGGCCGGCTTGGGTGGTCTTACACTACCCAGACCTCGACACCATTTCTTCGCGCAGAATCCGGCGCAAGGTCGTAGCCGTCAAAGGCTTGTCGTCCTTGGCGAGCGAGGCCTTGAGCGCCTCGTTCATGAGGGTCTGGTATCCATCCCCCATTTGTTCAGCACGCGCCCGAAATGTGACCAAGATGTCATCGTCGCTACAGATCGTGATGCGCGTCTTCCCCTTCGTGGGCAGGGTCGCGCCGCGTTTGCCTTTCGAGAAGTCGTATTCAGACCGTACCCCGGTTCGCAATCAGACCTCGTGGGTGGTTGTGTTGACGTAGGTGACGCCGTAGTAGCCTCTGGCATTTGGCTGAGACGTACCGAAGGGCCCGCGCATCACCGCCCAACCCGCAGGCACCGGTGCATCCCCATATACCGCATGACTCAGCTCCGCTAATTCCAGGATCGTGGCCATTGTTTTTTACTCCCTCTTCTGTTCATTCGTTATTATTGTAAATGCCAGATCTGAATCTCCCCCAACCAGCCCATCGCCAGATAATGTCCATGACGTGAGGTCGCAAGACTCTCGGCCAAGCCGGGAATTTCTTGCAAGAGATGGTGATGGGCTCCGTCCCAGATCTCGATCGTATGGCCAATACCGCTTTCGATCAGATAGTGGCCATGTGGCGTGTAACACAGTGCGTGGATTTCGGTCCCAACCGGTCCCGATTCGCCCCCTACCTGGACGCCCGTATGAGCGTTGTAGATACGGAGGACATTGGCAGGCTCGTCCATACCGGAACCCGTTTGCCCTATCGCAATCTCTTCACCATGGGTATTCCAGACCAACGCATTAGAAGGGCCTCCAGCGCTAATTATAAGCTTCCCGTTTGGCATCCAACGGCTTAACGGAAAGGTTCTAATCGTTCGAACAATCTGATGACCGGCAAGATTGACAATAATGATCTGCTCTTGATAATGAGGAATAAAGACCACTCCCCCCAACGCCGCCCAACGCCCATGGGGACTTAAGGCTAGGGTGCTCGGTGTGAAGTGATGGGTTTTCAGGCTCCAGCGGATCTGCCAAGTGCGGGTGCTGTAAACAAAGAAGGTCGCCGCGTGAAACCACGAGGGCCGCGCTACGATTCGAATCAAGGAGTGCCCG
>JAJYQN010000047.1 GCA_021794595.1 Pseudomonadota bacterium | reverse complement strand
ACCATGCCCACGCCGGCGGCGCTCATGACCCCGTGCGCGCGAGCCACCAAGGTCGGGCCGCGGGTTTTTAACTGAAGCCCGAATGGCCCCCCGAGCACCGCTCCGCTTAGCCGTCCTGCGGCCGGCCCTTTTTGCGTAAAGCCGATATGGCCCGTCAAGTTACGGAAGTGGAGAATAGCTTGGGGTATCGGATAATTGAGGCGCGCCTCGTTCAGCCCGAGAGCCCCCTGTAGGGTCAAAGGGATCTTGTGCCGAAACGGGATATGGAAGGTAAGCTTAAGTCGCGCGGGCCCTTGTCCTGTGATCGTTCGTGGCAGAAAACGGCGCAATCGTTTGTGCACGTGCGGCAAAACGATGGCAAGCAAGTGGGTCAAGTTACCCCGCCCCCGGACGCGCACTACGGCGACTCCACCGAGGGTACCGAGCGGTCCGGCATCCACCGAGAAATGCGCGGCCATGCCCGAGAGTCGGCCTGAACCCTTCACCGATAGCAGGGCATCGTGCTGACCGACCGTGACCTTCAGTGCGCGCGCCTCCGGCCAGCGCGGTAAAAACCGGTAACGTCCATTCACGACATGGAGCTTAACTCTGAAGAGACCGCCCCCTTTGCGAAACGGAAAGCGCGCAAGCGGCCCTTTTAACGTCAGTTGTCCGGTGGTAATGACCCCACCCCGTATCGTACGCCGCAGCCAGTGGCGCAAATGCGGCCGCAGGGAGCGTGGATACAAAGATCCTAAGGCCCCGACATTGACGTCATGGAGGGCCACGGCCACAAGCACTCGGGGGCTCTGTCCCTTGACGACCACAGCGCTCAGCGCCGCATCGACCGTGCCATCCGTGGTCGCCAGATGAAAGACCGGCACCTCTGTAGAAAATCCGTTCCCAGCGATTTGCCAAGTCACCTTGGCCGCGGCATCCCGAACCGTAAGCGACCCCGGCATGGTCTTTGGCACGAGTACCGGGCCGTGGAGACCGGTCAGGACCAAGCGGCCTTCGGTGGTGGTCGCAAACAAGGTGCCTGAGGCCTCGGAGAAGCGTGGGGCGCCAGGGGGTCCCTTTAGGCCTAAACCGACAAATCGGGTCTGCGCGTGATAATGCCAAGATGATCCAGAGCGCAGGCGCAACTGAAGGTGCAGGAGTCGGCCTCGGGGGCGCCACGAGAGAAGGCGCTTAAGCGCCGGGGGCAGGTGGCGAAGATGGGCGGCCACATAACCGGCCTGCTTCAAATCAATACTGTGAGCCTGAATGCGCCAGTGGCGACCGCGCCGGCCGACGTAGAGAGTACCGGTCCGCGCAGCAATCGCGCCGAAAGTGCTCCGCACGTCGGCGGCATAGAATCGAAAGCGGCCGAGCCCGGCGGCCTTGAAGCTAAACTTTCCCGAAAGGCGCGGGACCGACATCAGCCGACTCACGCGGTTGCCAGGAAGAACCAGCCTATGGATATGAACCTCGCCGCCGGCAAACCCCAAGGACCCATACCGCCAGGTCGTCCAAACCTGCCCAGTCGCAGAACCCGCCAACAGCCGAAGCCCGGGTCGCTGAACGAGTCGCGCAAGCGCGCTCAGCCGAAGCCCGTGGACCGAGGCCTCCAACGCCCCGCGAAATCGCGCCGGCCGAAATGAGCGGCCGTCAAACTCCGTGCGCACGGCACAAAGGCCGCATACCCCCGGAACCGCGGCCGCGACCCGCAATACGGGCCCGCGAATCCCATTGACCCAGGAGGCGTCCAGGTGGCGGAAGGATAGGCGCCGATGGAGCGACAAGGCGATGCCGATATGGGCATCGACCAGACTGAGGGCCGGCTGTCGACGCAAAAACGATTGCCAGTGAAACGGCGGGGCTTTATGGTGAGGCAGACCCTCGACATGAAACCCCGAGGCGGTCTTCCGCAGATTCAGGCGCAGTCCGTCCACCGCCCAAAGGGCGGGTCGCAGCTCTCCACGCAATAACCGTAGCCAGGACAGTTCAAGATAGACACGCCGAATCGACACCGCGGGCCGTGAGCGCACACCGATAACAAGACCCCGAACCGCAAACCCCAAACGCCAACCCAGGCGCACGCCGAGCGCGGCCGTATGGACCGGGGCGCCCACCGCCGCCGCGATCTTGGCCTCCAAGACCGGCTTTTCGCTTTGGAGTATGGGGGTGAGCCACAAGGGGCTCGTCAAAACGACTGTCGCCGCCAAGCCGCCGGCCACGGCCATCGAGGCCAGTGCGTAGCGTGCGCCCCGACTGCGCATCCGCCACCACCTCAGTATCCTCTGTACGCCGTTCACCATAAGGGCATTGTGCCGCAAGATAAGCCGGCTAAACAGAGCCGCTTTGGCGGTCTCGAGAACCCCCCGATCTCCTGCCCATGGATCGCCATCTAAATCAAAACAACGTCGAATTCTTCTTGGTTGTAGAGCGGCTCCACCTGCAAATGAATTGGCTTGCCGATAAATTCCTGAAGGTTGGCGAGACTTTGAGCCTGGTCATCCAAAAGCCGGTCGACCACCGCCTGGGAGGCCACAACGAGATACTGGTCTGTGCCAAACTGCCGCGCCTCGCGCAGGATCTCGCGAAAAATTTCATAGCTCACGGTCTCGGTGGTCTTTAACATACCCCGCCCCTTACACGCCGGGCAGGGCTCGCACAGCAAGTGCTCGAGGCTTTCGCGGGTCCTCTTGCGCGTAATCTCGACTAAGCCCAAAGACGACATATCGGCCACCGAAGCCTTGACTCGATCGTGGGCCAAGGCGCGCTCGAGGGCGCGTAGCACTTGGCGCTTGTGGTCCGAGTCCACCATGTCGATAAAATCAACGATGATCATCCCGCCGAGATTGCGTAAGCGCAGTTGCCGGGCAATCGCATGGGCCGCCTCGAGGTTGGTCTTAAAGAGCGTCTCTTCGAGGTTGCGACGACCGACATAGGTCCCGGTATTGACGTCGATGGTCGTCATGGCCTCGGTCTGGTCGATCACAAGATAACCGCCCGACTTCAACGCAACGCGCGCTTCAAGGGCGCGCTTAATCTCATCCTCGACCGAGTAGAGGTCAAAAATCGGGCGCTCGCCCGGATAGTACTCGATCCGCGGAGCGACCTCGGGAACGAACTCGGAGGCAAACTCAAAGGCCTTGTAATAAGTCTCTCGCGAGTCGATGCGCACGGTCTCGACGTTGTCGCGCACCAGGTCGCGCATGGCGCGCAGGGCCAAGGAAAAGTCCTCATGCATAAGCCCACGGCTCTCGGTCTGGGCGAGGCGCTCGGAAAGCCGCAGCCAGAGCTTACGCAGATAGCGAATATCCCTTTTCAGCTCCTCTTCGCTGACCTGCTCGGCCATCGTCCGCAAAATCAGCCCGCCCGGCTCCTCGCCCATCGCGGCCCGCACGGCGGCACGCAGTCGCTCGCGCTCCTCTTCGTTATCGATCTTTTGCGAGATACCGATATGGTCGCTACCGGGCATGTATACGACGTAGCGAGCCGGTAGGCTGATTTGCGTGGTCAGCCGCGCCCCTTTGCTGCCGATCGGATCCTTGACCACCTGCACGACAATATCCTGGCCCTCGACTGGGGCCGCCGGCGCTCCGCCCTCCGCAACCTTCATCTCCGCGGTTTGCAAAAAGGCCGCCCGGTCGAGTCCGATATCGACAAAGGCCGCCTGCATGCCCGGCAGGAAGCGCGACACTCGACCCTTGTAAATGTTGCCCACGAGACCTCGGTGGGTGGCTCGTTCGATATGAACCTCCTGCAACACGCCATTCTCGACTACGGCGACACGGGTTTCTTGCGGGGTCACGTTAATCAGGATCTCCTCGCTCACAACACCCCCTCGGCGCGCAAGACTTGTCCACACTCGTAGAGTGGCAGGCCGACCACCCCCGAATAGCTGCCGACGAGCCCGCTTACGAAAAGCGCCCCTTGTCCCTGAATGGCGTAACTGCCGGCCTTTCCCAAAGGCTCGTCCGTGGCGCAATAGGCCTCGATCTCGGCATCGCTTAAAACCTTAAAGGTCACAACAGTGGTCGACACCGTCTCATGGAAGGAACGCCCCATGAGGCACAAAGCGGTGTGCACGAGATGCGCGCGCCCGGATAGGCGCTGGAGCTGGGAACGGGCCTCGTCTCGATTCAAAGGCTTAGGAAGGATATCCCCGTCGATCACGACAACGGTGTCGGCGGCTAAAAGCGGGGCGGCCGGCCGAGCCTGGCGCCGACACTCGGCCTGTCCCGCCAAGGCCTTCTCTCGCGCCATGCGCCGTACGTACGGAAAAATCCCCTCATCCGCCGCTATGGCCTCGTCGATATTGGGCGAGAGGACCTCGAACGAAACCCCGATCTGCGTAAGAAGCGCTGATCGACGCGGTGATGTCGACGCGAGATAGATCAATCGGAACCTCGGTGGTAGGGTTGTCCTGTCAAAAAGCTGTACGCGCGATAGAGCTGCTCGGCCACCACCACCCGGACGAGGGCATGCGGTAGAATCAGAGGGGACAGCGACCAGCGTTCGGCCGCCGCCTCCAGGCAGGCATCGGCAAGGCCCTCGGCGCCACCCACCAGGAAGGCCACCGACTGTCCGGTCGCAAGCCAAGCACCCAAATCCCGCGCCAGGGCCTCGCTCGAACGCATACGCCCCCGAACATCAAGGGCCACCACGAAGGGCGTGCTTGGCAATGCTGCGAGCAAGCGTTCCCCCTCTTCCCGTTTTAAGCGCCCGAAGTCCGCGGACTTCGTCCACCGCGAAGGCACGATCTCGGTCAGATCCAGCCGATAGGGACCAGAAAGCCGGCGCGCGTACTCCTTGTAACCAGCAGTCACCCAGGCCGGCATGCGTGTGCCCACCGCCAAGAGCCGCATAGCCATCAGCGGCGCGGCCGACTCTCGCGCCTTTGTGCGCCCTGGATGCCGAATTCTTCCGACCACAATTTCTCAAGGGCGTAAAAAGCGCGCGTCGTGGGGTGCATGACATGCACAATCACATCACCAAAATCGATCAAAACCCACTCTCCGCCACCCAAGCCTTCCATCCCTTGCGACTTATGACCATGCTCACGGAGAAGATCATCGACCTTGCGGCCGGTCGAGGCGACGTGCCGCGTCGAAGTCCCGCTTGCGATGATCATATAATCGGCAATGTCAGTCAGCATCCGAACGTCGAGCACCACGACATCTTCGGCCTTGGCCTGGTCTAACGCATCTCGTATCAAATCACACTTCGTCATGTCCCGCTGATCTCCGGTAGAGCCCGTGGCTCTCAATATAAGGCGGAATTTCTGGTGGTAACCAAGAACTGGGGGCCGAGCCCTCCTCCAAGGCCTGGCGCAGCGCGGTTGCCGATTCTGGGCGCTCGGTAGTCGCCAAGATGAATGCCAGGCCGGCGTCGGCCCGAAGTAAAAGCTCTCCCCGTTCCTGCACATGGGGCCTGACCCATGCGGGCAAGGAAACATCCCAACCGGGGCGCTTGACGATAATGACATGGGCCAGACCGAGGATTCGTCGCCACCTATGCCAAGTCGGTAAACCGAGAAAGGCGTCCATCCCTAAGACCAGCGCGAGCGGCGCTCCATAACGGGAACGGAGGGTCGCCAGCGTGTCGACCATATAGGACGGGCCTTCGCGCTCATACTCGCACTCATCTACGACAAAGCGTGGATCATGGCCCACGGCCAGCCGCAACATAGCGAGCCTATGGTCGGCCGCGGCCGAGGGCGGCGGCCGATGGGGCGGGCGGGCCGCCGGGACGAACACCATCCGGGCAAGCGGCAGGGCCTCCATCAGGGCGTTGGCGACCGCGAGATGGCCGCAGTGAACGGGATCAAAAGTGCCCCCGAATACCCCCACCATGGTCTTCCTAGGCGCGGATATGCCCGTCACCCCACACGATGAACTTCTGTGACGTGAGACCCTCGAGCCCCACCGGCCCCCGAGCATGGAGCTTATCGGTACTAATACCGATCTCCGCACCCAAGCCATATTCAAAACCGTCGGCAAACCGCGTCGAGGCGTTTACCATCACCGAGCTCGAATCCACCTCGCGCAAAAAGCGCTGGGCATGGGTCCAGTCCTCGGTCACGATCGCATCCGTGTGATGGGAGCCGTAGCGCGCGATATGGTCCATGGCCTCATCGAGCCCGGCCACCACGCGAATCGACAAAATGGGCGCCAGATACTCGGTATCCCAATCCTTGTCCGTGGCCAAAATGGCATCGGGTATCCACGCCCGAGTCTCTGCACAGCCCCGCAACTCCACGCCATGCTGACGATAGGCCTGCGCTAACTGCGGCAGGAGTTCCTCGGCCCGCGACTCAGCCACCAGCAAAGTCTCCATCGTATTGCAGGTGCCGTAACGCTGGGTTTTGGCGTTGACCGCGATCGCCAGCGCCTTTTCGGCGTTCGCCTGCGTGTCGATATAGACATGGCAAATGCCGTGCAGGTGCTTTAGGACCGGCATGCGCGCCTGGGCGCTGACAAGCTCTACGAGACCCTTGCCGCCCCGCGGAATCAACAAATCGAGAATATCGGCCATGCCGAGCATATAGGAGACCGCGGCGCGATCCGTCGTTTCCACAAGCCCCAAGGCGCCCATCGGTAGGCCGGCGTGGGCTAGGCCGTCGCGCAGGCATGTCCCGATCGCCCTATTGGACTGCGCCGCCTCGGAACCGCCGCGCAGGATCACAGCGTTCCCCGACTTCAAGCACAGACCGGCGGCATCGGCCGTGACATTAGGCCGCGACTCATAGATGATCCCGATCACCCCGAGCGGCACCCGCATACGACCCACCTGGATGCCCGAAGGGCGCATGGCAAGGCCGGAGATCTCGCCCACCGGATCGGGCAGGGCCGCGATCTCTGAGAGCCCTTGAACCATCTGTTCTATACGCTGGTCGGTCAGGATCAAGCGGTCGATTAAGGAGGCCTCGAGCCCGGCCGCGCGGGCCGCTCGGACATCGACCTCGTTCGCGCGCTTGATGTCTTCGGCGCGCTCGCGCACGAATCGAGCGGCGGCCAGTAAGGCCGCGTTCTTGGTCGCTGTGGTCGCACGTGCAAGCGCCGGGGCGGCGGCCAGTGCCTCCCTGCCCAGCCCCTCCAAATACGCAGCCACGTCGACAATCGGCGTCAACCCAGCCTTCATAACCCACCCTCAGCCGGCATTCCGGCGAGTGCTAATGCAATCGTTTCGATAAGCAACCAGGAATCGCCATCGGCCCGCCCCTTATTGACGCGATCAAGCCGCGCGCAACCCAAAAGCAGGCGCCGCAATGTGGCTTGCGACAGACGCTTCGCGGCCGAGGTCAGCAAACCCTGGCGGGCCGCCCATACCCGCTCGCGCTGGAAGATATCCGTCAAGGCCCCCTTCCTGGCTTGCGCCGCCATCACTTTCACCAACACTCGCACCTCGCGAGCCAAGGCCCATGACATCAGTATCGGATCTCGCGCCTCGGCACGCAAGCGGCGTACATAGCGGTGGGTCAAGGCCAAATCCCCCTTAAGAGCGGCATCAGTCACGGCAAAAACATCAAAACGGGCCTCGTCACCCATAATATCGGACAGGGCCGCCAAATTCGGGTGCGGGTCGTCCTTAAGACGCATAATAGCATCCGCAGCCGCACCCATATTCCCTTCGGCGTAGTAGGCGATACGCGCGGCTAGGTCTTCGTCCAGGATCCCGGCCTCGCGCAACCGTTGCCGCACCCAAGCCACCAAACGCTCCCCCTCGAATGCGGTGAGCGTCACGACATGGCCCTGTTCAGCAAAGGTCTCTACCCATTCCGCTTTGAGGGTGGAGCGTTCTAAGGCCCCGGTCACGACTAATAAAATGGCATCGACGCTGACGAGCGGTAAGCAAGCCAGCAGCTCGCGCCCCAAGGCCTCGCGTCCCTCTCGTACCCGCAGTTCATAGAGACTGCGAGGCGCAAAAAGCGAAGGCGATGCAAGCGTCTCGCGAAACCGTGGCCAAGAAAATCCCGCCTCCAGCGAAAAGCGCTGGCGATCGGACACCCCGGCCGCCTCGGCCGCACGCACGATGTGGGTCACGGCCTCCTCGACCAGGAATGGTTCGTCCCCGCAGACAAGGTAAGCCTTTCGGAGATCGCGGGCCCGGGCGCTTAAGTCCTCAAATTTAAGGCGCATGGCGAGCCGCCTTGGGCGCCGGCCGAGGCGCTGCATGAGACGCCGGCCTAAAGGTCGAGAGCCGCCAGATGATCTGACGAGCGGCGGCGATCCGCATACGCTTTTCCAAATAGGTCTGCTCGCGCGCCATGGCCAGGATGTTCAAGGGGTCGAAGCTATACTCGCGTTGCACGCGTATGGCGCTAGGCGCCATCAGCATCCGGCCATGCGGGCCTTGGAGACTAAAGATCACCTCGTAGTCGAGCAGATAGGCTGTAGCGCCGCCATTGCTATTGATGGTAACGATGAGCGGCGTCATGGTTTCGCTCAGCAAGGTGACCGAGGGCACGTTACCCTTGTCAACGACGGTGACGCCGCGATCAAGAAGGGCGCGTCGCACCGCCAGAACCAAGCCCGGGTACTTGAGGCCACTTGCCGGCATCGTCACCCGCACAACCGACAAGGCCGGCGGCAGGGCGAACTCGGAGGCGGTACGCAAATGAAAGCCGCAGCCGCCCAATATCAGGGAGAGGGCCATAAGAGCGAGCGAGCGGCGACCAAGACGCGCTCGCGTAGACTGCGACCACAGAAGGCTGCGCATCAGGGTCATTCCCTCTGTTCCGACATCGCTTGGCTCATAAGCGGCCTCTTATTCGAGTAGGCGGCGGCGCGTCACGGGAGGGCGACGCCAGCCGCCACGATATTGATGAGGCGGCCCGGCACCACCACGACCTTGGTCACCGACTTACCTTCGAGGGATCTCAACACCGCCTCATCGCGCAAGGCGCGCCCTTCAATCTCCGCCGCATCGCTATTCACGGGGACTACGATCTCGCCACGGCGCTTACCGTTGACCTGCACCACGAGTCGCACCACGTCCTGGCGCAAGGCCGCCGGATCCACCTCCGGCCAGGGGGCCTCTATGACCGCGCCGTCCCCAAGCCCGAGCGTACCCCAGAGAACATGAGTGATATGCGGGACGATAGGCGCCAGCAAACGGAGCACGAAACTCATGCCTTCGCGTAAGAGCGCGATGGACGACTCCGAGGCCGGCTCCTCCAGAAGCCTCTGGAGGAGGTTCACCATGCTCATACACGCGGCGACGACGGTATTGAAGTGATAGCGCTCGTAGTCGCGCAAGGCTTGATCGACCAGGGTATGGATCTGGCCGCGGACGGCCGTGTGGTCCGCGCAGTCGGCCTTGGCGGCGGGCTTTGAAAGGCCCTCTATGGATTTCGCCAATACCCACAAGCGCTTCAGGAAGCGATGGGCGCCGGCCACCGCCTCATCGTTCCACTCAAGCGATTGCTCGGGGGGCGCTGCGAACATAATGAAGAGCCGGGCGGTGTCAGCGCCATACTGATCGATAAGGGCTTGCGGATCGACGGTATTGCCCTTGGATTTAGACATCTTGCTGCCGTCTTTTAAGACCATGCCCTGCGTCAGGAGTCGGACAAAGGGCTCGCCATTACTCACCAATCCCTCGTCGCGCAAGAGCTTGTTAAAAAAGCGGGCATACAACAAATGTAAGATGGCATGTTCGATGCCCCCGATGTACTGATCGACCGGCAACCAATGGCCAACCCGCGCATCCAGCATGGCTTGGTCGTTGTCTTGCGCACAATACCGCGCGTAGTACCAGGAGGACTCCATGAAGGTGTCGAAGGTGTCGGTTTCGCGTTCGGCCGGCCCGCCGCAGCCCGGACAGGTGGTGTGTAGGAAATCCGGCCGGCTCTTGAGCGGCGATGCGCCCTGAGTGATCACCACATCTTCGGGCAACCGTACCGGAAGATCCGTATCCGGGACCGGGACGATGCCGCAGCGGGGACAATGAATCATCGGGATGGGGGCGCCCCAATAACGCTGACGCGACACGCCCCAATCCCGCAACCGGAAATGGACCCGCCGGGTTCCCACCCCCTCCCGCTCCAAGACCTCGGTGATGCGCGCCCACGCCTCCTCCGAGGAAAGCCCCGTAAAGGCCCCCGAATTCACCATGCGGCCGGGGCCGGTATAGGCCGCGTCTGTCACAAGGGTCTGGGGATCGCCCGCGAAGTCCCAAGGGACGATCACAGGGGAAATAGGCAGGGCATAGCTCTGCGCAAACGCGAAATCGCGTTCATCGTGGGCCGGTACGGCCATGACCGCGCCCTCGCCATAGGACATCAAAACGAAATTGGCGGCGTAAACGGGTAACTCAGCCCCGGTCAAGGGGTGGGTTGCGCGTAAGCCGGTATCGACGCCGCGCTTCTCCATGGTTTCAAACGCCGCTTCGGCGGTCTGACTTAAGCGACACTCGTCGCGAAAACGAAGCAGCTCGGCGTGCCCGGCCGAGGCCGCGGCGGCCAAGGGATGTTCGGCGGCCACGGCGAGATACGTGACCCCCATCAGGGTATCCGGTCGGGTGGTAAACACCGTAAGCGGGCCATAGCCCTTGACCTCGAATCGGATCTCGACCCCTTCCGAACGCCCGATCCAATTCTTTTGCATGGTGGCCACGCGTTCCGGCCAACCTGGCATATCGGAAAGATCTGCCAGCAACTCGTCTGCGTACTGTGTGATCCGCAAAAACCATTGCGGGATTTCCCGGCGCTCGACCGCGGTATCGCAACGCCAACAGCGGCCATCGATCACCTGCTCATTGGCAAGCACCGTTTGGTCGTTGGGACACCAGTTCACGGGCGCAGTCGCCCGGTAGGCGAGACCCTTGCGGTAGAGTCGGGTAAAAAACCATTGCTCCCATCGATAATACTCGGGGCGACAGGTCGCGATCTCTCGGCTCCAGTCATAGGCGAAGCCGAGGCGCTTCAATTGATCGCGCATATAGCTGATATTGGCGTAGGTCCACTGCGCCGGGGCGACACCGTTCTGAACCGCGGCGTTCTCGGCTGGCAAACCGAATGCGTCCCAACCCATAGGCTGCAGGACATTGAAGCCCTGCATGCGCCGAGAGCGGCTGATGACATCGCCCAGGGTATAGTTGCGGACATGCCCCATATGCAGGCGTCCGGACGGGTAAGGGAACATCGACAGGCAATAAAACTTGGGGCGGCTCGAGTCCTCGGTGGCTCGGAAGCTCTGCGCCTGCTCCCAGAAGCGCTGCGCCTCCCGTTCTACCTGTTCTGCCACATAGCGTTCATCCATCGACATGCGGGACCTAGTAATGTAAGACGAGGTAAGGTCCCTCATTATCCACGGATTAGCCTGGCGCGTCTCGGGTCACATCGAAAGGCGGCCCGCCACGGGGCGCGCCCCGACTCGGACCGACAAAGCCGGGACGCTGCCAACGGCGAAGGACCGGGGACCCGCCCCTAGTGATGGGGCTCGTGGGCAGGCGGCTCCCCGTGACGGGCCGCCACATGCGCCACAAAGGCCTTCAGTTGCGGTAAACCGCCGAAGCAAAAGCCCAGACGACCCGCCTCTTTGGCCACTTGCGAAGGCCCCCAGCGGTGATCGAGCGCGGTCTTTGCGATATACATAGCCTCAGCGCGCGGGCCAGTGGCACAGTGCAACAAATAACGCCCGGGCTCTTTGGCCAGGGCCTGCCCCAACTCTTCGAGTTCGCGCTCGGAGAGCTGGGGGGTACGGACCGGAATGTTGACATACGATACCCCGGCTTTCGCCGCCAACGCCGGGCCGTCCCAAGGGCCCTTGCGTTCCGAGGGGTCGCGGAAGTCCACAACCGTGCGCACACCCTCGCTCGCGAAACGCCGCAAATCCTCTTCGCTGGGAGCCGGACCCACATACACATCAGGTGTCGCCTTCACAAAACCCATACCCACCTCTCGTAGATCAATCGTTAGCCTTGCTTGCTCTGCTGAATCTCATCACAGTACTGCTGCAAATGACTCGGCAGCTCAGGCGGACACGCCCCGCAGGCGGTATTACCCGGAACCGCGTAGTCGATAAACTTAGGGTACGGCAGATGAAGATCGTTCATGGTGGCCAGGAACTGCGCCAGGGTCCGCTCGCCGCCCAAGCGGGGGTTGCGGTCACGCTCCTGACCGATAGTCGAGACGCGCCTGCCGTTATAATCGTGTCCCGGGTAAACCAATTGATCGCTCGGCAAGGAGAAGAGTTTCTTGTGAACGCTCGCGTATAAGGTGGCGGCGTCCCCGTTTTGAAAGTCCGTTCGACCACAGCCGTCTATGAGCAGGGCGTCTCCGGTAAACACCTTATCGCCCACGACAAAGGCCAAGTGGCCCTCGGTGTGCCCTGGGGTATGGAGCGGAACCAGGGAGACGGAGCCCATAGCCAGAGGCTGCCCGTCCCAGAGCGCGACATCGGCGCACGGGAGTTTGTCGACTGCGGACACGGCAATCCGGCTGCCCGCCTCGCGTTTTAGTCTCAGGGCCGAGGTAATATGGTCAGCGTGGATATGGGTCTCGACGGTATAAGCCAGCCGCAAGCCAAGCCCCTTCACCGCCGCATGATCGCGCTCCCAGGCGGGCAGAACTGGATCGATCAAGAGCGCCTCGCCCGTCTCCTCACACCCAAGCAGATAGGTGTAGGTACTGGACAGAGGCTCCACCCATTGTCGGAAGATCATCGGCCACTCCTCGTGTTACCTGCATTCTTTATGCGGGCGGCGGCTAACCCTTTCAAGCGAAGTGCTCCGTTGCGGGACCGGCAACCGGACCCAGAAAGTCAGGGGGGCGGGTACCGGGGAGAGAGCGGGCCGTTCCCATTCTCGCGATGCATTTCAAGGTAGTTGTCGCCTGAATTATGCGCTCTTGCGTCTCTCGTTTAACGGACCACGAGCGGCTTGGGTCAGCCTCTCCCGCTCCGGACTGAGGGTTACGACCCCGATCGGGTCCCCATTGCGCGTCTGTTCAGCCCGGACGCCGATGCGGGCGAGTCGCCGCCCGGGTGCACCGACGATGAGCCGTTCTGGTCATGACACCGACCCTGCCGCAGGAACTCTATACCTCGACCCGGGACCCTTCCACGAGTTCCTGGCGCTGCTGGCCATCCTGCATCGCGAAAACCTCCGGCTCGATCGCCTCGTCACCCCCCACCAGATGCGGCCCATCCTCCACCTCCGGGCTCGATCCCGCCGCCCTAAACCCCGAGATCCCTCCCGCGCTTCGCTAGGTGACGGTTCGTCCGCACGAAGCGCGGGAGAGTCTCCCTTACTCACCCTAAATAGGTCGGGATGCTGAGCCGCAATGAGAGCGGGACGCAACACTAAGGCCTCCCGTTTACGCTCTCGGTCATTTTTGATAAACTTAGTTCGATGAACTAGGTTCTATGGAGGCAACGATGCAAACCTACAACATTCACGAGGCAAAGACGCAGCTGTCCAGGCTGGTCGATCAGGCCGCCCGAGGGGAGTCGTTCGTGATCGCCAAGGCTGGCAAGCCCCTTGTCAAAGTGATCGCGCTCTCGGCCCCCGAATCGTCGCAGCAGCGGCGTTTCGGCTTCATGGCCGGTCAGATTCAGGTGCCAGACGACTTCAATACCATGGGCCAGACCGAGATCGACACGCTCTTTCGGGGCAATGAGTGAAACTGCTCATCGACACACATCTGTTGATTTGGGTAGCCGATAACGCTGCGCGTTTACCGCCCCAAGCACGCGCTTTAATAGCCGATCCGGGAAACGCGCTATTCTTCAGTGTGGCAAGCCTATGGGAGATTGCCATAAAGAGTGGACTCAACCGTGCTGATTTTCGCGTTGATGCCCGGCTGCTCCGTCGTGGCCTCATCGATAATGGCTATCACGAGTTGGCGATACTGGGTGCGCATGTCGTGGCTATCGATACGTTACCGCCTGTCCACAAAGACCCTTTTGACCGACTGCTCGTCGCCCAGGCCATAGTAGAAGACATGGTCTTGCTCACCAACGACCGCTTAGTCGCGCAGTATCACGACTTGGTACGGCTTGCCTAAAAACGAGCATTGAGGGTCTGGAGTTGCGACGCTATTGATTTCGTCAGATCGCGTCCCGAATCTCGCCCAAGAGGTCCGGGTGATGACCCAAGACCTTCAAGGGCTTTCCCGGCGCCAAGGACCGCCTGGTCTTACCGTTTTCGTAACGAAAAACCCGTTCATGCCGTCGCCCAAGATTCCCACCGCTTCTTGTTGACCCAGTGCCCACTTCTTGTCACGGAGTCGGCCCTAGCTGCCTCCTCGGCGGTGACGATCCCTGGTCCGGCGGCGCGCGGCGATGAGACTGATCAGGGACACAAAAGCCAAAGCCCCATCGTTTCCCATGCGATCATAAGGCGTCAGGCCGCGGTAAGGCTCGGCTACGACCGTAAGCACCCCGGGTCGGAAGGGTGGCAAACGCGCACTGATGTGGCCACGATGGGTCACCAAGGCCGTCACCCCATCATTGGTCGCAATGAGCAGATCGCGGCCGGCCTCAGCCGCGCGCAGTTGCGCGATCTGCAGCTGTTGACTCGCCTCATGGGAGTGGCCATACCAGGAGTCGTCGCTTACGTTCACAAGAAGGGTAGCGGACGGCAAGGCTTGGGTCACGATGGACCCGTAAGCGATTTCATAGCAAATGGATAGTCCCAGATCGGCGCCCGAAACCACCAAGGGGGCCTCCCGCCCGCGCCACCGCGTGAACCCGGACATGGGGATATGGAGGACTCGCAAAATCGGATCGAAGAGGCTCGGCCACGGCAAATATTCCCCAAAAGGCACGAGGTGGCGCTTGCGGTAAAACCCACCGTGGCGACCGATGCTCATGACCGCATTGTAGATGGGTCCATTTACCCTGTTGGGATTGCCTTCGACGAGACCAAAAAGAAAGTGGCGATGATCGATCCGCGCCAGATGCCGCAAAAAGGGAATGAACCGCCGTCGGAGACTGTGCGAATAGCCGGGAACCGCGGTCTCCGGCCAAATGACGAGCCGCCCGTCGCCATGCCTCGTCAAGCGCAAATAACGGCGTATGATCGTTCGCCGTTCGCGCGGGTCCCATTTGGCGTACGGCGAGATATCGCCCTGGACAAGCGACGCCGTAACCGGCGTTCCGGTCCTCTGTACAAAGCGGATTCGGGCCACGAACGGGGTTATGGCACAGAATAAGATGAGCGGCCAAAGGCCAAGCCAGCGTCCACGCGATGCCTCAAAAAGCAGTGCCCCCGCCAATGCCAGAACAAATGATAAACCCAGCACCCCGACGATCGGCGCCCAAGACACCCACGGCGCGGCACTCGCCGCATAACCGAGATCAAACCAAGGAAACCCGGTCAGAAACACGTTGCGCACCCACTCGCCCATGACCCAAAGGGCGGCGAAGAGCCACGGATCGAAACCGTCACCCCGCCGCAACCGGGCAAACGCCATGGCCGCGAGGGCAATATAGGTAGACAACACGGCCACAAAAAGGCCGCAAGCTAAAGCGGCCGCCAGGGGCGGCATGCCACCGAAGCGGGCCAAGGTCAGATAGACCCAGGGGACCCCAAACGCAAAAAGCCCGACCCCCAAGAGAAATCCGCGCAGGCCCGCCCGGGGCCACGATACGGCGCAGACAAGGCCATAGCATAGCGCCAGCACGAGCGGGACCACCGCCAGATGGCGGTACGGGGCAAAAGCAAGATTGAGGGTCGCGCCTGAGACTAAGGCCAGGGCCTCGCCGCCCCAGGAGCCTAGACTCGGACTAACTGGCCACTTGGCTTTCTTGGGCAACGGGAACCACTTTAAGAAGGTGGACGCGGCGCGAGTCCGAACGGAGCACCTCGAACCGAAGGCCGCCCACCTCCAAACGCTCACCGCGCTTTGGGACGCGCCCGAGCGTCGTCATGACCAAGCCGCCGATCGTGTCGACCTCTTCGCTGGGGTAATGGGTACCGAAGTACTCATTGAACTCTTTGATCGGCGTCAGCGCCTTGGCTACAAACTCGTGTTCGGCCCGCTGCATGATCATCACGTCATCGACGTCCAGATCGTGCTCGTCCTCAATTTCCCCGACGATCTGTTCCAGGACATCCTCGATCGTCACCAACCCGGCGACGCCGCCATACTCGTCGACCACGATCGCCATGTGGTTACGGCTCGCCCTGAAATCGCGAAGCAAGACATCGAGACGCTTACTTTCCGGTACGAACACGGCGGGCCGCAAGAGGTCGTACACGTTGAAGGTCGCGCGCCGCTCCTCATCGAAATAGCGCAGCAGATCCTTAGCCAACATAATCCCGACGATCTTGTCTTTGTCGCCATCGATCACGGGAAAACGGGAGTGGCCAGTCTCGATGACCCGCGGAAGGTAACGCTCGGGCGGGTCATCGCGGTCGATCACGTCCATCTGGGCGCGCGGGACCATGATGTCGCGGACCCGCATCTCGGCGACCTGAAAGACGCCCTCTATCATATCGAGGGCGTCACTTCCGATCAGGCCGCGATCGTGCGCCTCGCGCAAAGTCTCGCGGAGCGCATCCCGATCCTCGGGCGCCCCCCACAGGACGTGACCGAGTCGATCCAGGAAGGACCGTCCCGGTCCGTGCGTATGCTCGTCTGAACTCATAAAATCAACGGTAAGGGTCTGCGAATCCTAGACCTTGCAGCAGCTGCGTTTCCCGTCCTTCCATAATGCGCGCATCCTGATCAGTGTGGTGGTCGAAACCGCGTAGGTGCAGTATACCGTGAATCAGGAGATGCGCCCAATGCGCGTTTTCCGGGCAGCCGGTCGCCGCCGCCTCGGCCGCCACCACCGGGGCACAGAGAACAAGGTCCCCCAGAAACCGTGTTTTACCAAGGTCTTGCTCTTCATAAGGAAACGAAAGGACGTTCGTGGGCCCGGCCCGGCCACGGTAGCGCTGATTCAGCTCGGCACCCTCGGACTCATCCACCACCCGCACACCGAGGCGCACGCTTCCCTGAAGATCGGCCAGGGCGGCCTTCGACCAGCGCACCAGCATCGGGCGTGACGGGGGAATATATCCCACGCAAGCAAGAACGAAATCGAGATGCAAACGCGGCACCCTACACGCCCTTCTCGTGCGCCTCGTAAGCCTCGACAATACGCTGCACCAAAGGGTGGCGCACCACATCTGAACTCGCAAACAGCGTGACCGCAATACCGTCAACGCCCTTCAGGACGTTTAAAGCCTGACGCAAACCCGAAAGTTCGGGGCGCGGTAGGTCGATTTGGGTGGCATCCCCGGTGATGACCGCGGTCGCGCCAAACCCAAGGCGCGTGAGAAACATCTTCATCTGCTCGGCGGTGGTGTTTTGCGCCTCGTCCAAGATGATGAAGGATTCGTTCAAGGTCCGACCTCTCATGAACGCAAGCGGCGCCACCTCGATCACGCTCTTTTCGATCAATTTGGCGACTCGTTCCGGCCCGAGCATATCGTGCAAGGCGTCATAGAGCGGCCGCAGATAGGGATCGACTTTCTGCTCGAGATCTCCGGGCAAAAACCCCAACCGCTCCCCCGCCTCGACCGCCGGGCGCACCAAAACTAGGCGCTGGGCACGCCCGGTCTCCAGGGCCTCAACCGCACACGCCACGGCAAGATAGGTCTTTCCGGTCCCCGCCGGACCCACCCCGAACGTCACGTCATGGGTCAAGATCTTGCGAATATAGTCCTTCTGGCCATCGGTACGTCCGTACACGCGCTGTTTTGGCGTGCGCAGCTCGAGCGGCGGTTCGTTGTCGCCGCGCACTCTGGAAGCTTCCTTTAACGCCATATTGACCCCCGAAGGTGTAATGGTTTGGGATTCCCCCGTAACATCATAAAGAGCCGTAATCAATCGCTGCGCATGGCGCACGCGATCGTGGCGGCCGGTAATACGGAACTGATTGCCGCGATTGGCAATCTCCACATCGAGACTACCCTCGATTTGGCGGAGATGTTCATCTAATTGACCACAAAGGCGGGACAGTCTCTCGCTGTCTGGGGGCTGGACACTGAACTGAATGGCTTGAGGTTTGCTGCTCAAAGGGATAGGCGGCCTCTTTTTTATTCCAGTATAGACGAGAATACGTCGGATTCGACCGCTGCGAGTCGTCCTCTGAGGGAATTGGGTCTCACCTCGGTAATCTCGACCGTGGCAAAGCGACCTATCAGGTCTACGTTCCGCGCCGGAAAATTCACGACGCGGTTGTTCTCGGTGCGGCCCGACATATCGCCGCGTCCGCGCGGCGCCTCTCTGTCGATCAGAATCCGTTCCGTCCGCCCGACCATGGCGCGACTGATGTCCGCCGCATGCTCCAAGTTAAGGCGCTGTAAGCGCGCCAGGCGCTCATCCTTGACCGACTTCTCGACGCTGTCTTCAAAACCCGCGGCCGGAGTCCCCGGGCGCGGGCTATAGGCAAAACTATAAGAGAGGTCGAAGCGGATCTCTTCCATCAAGGCAAGCGTAGCCTCGAAATCGGCCTCCGTCTCCCCCGGAAATCCGACGATGATATCGGTCGATATGCTGATATCCGGCCGTATGGCACGCAAGCGTGCGATCTTCTCTTTGTATTCCGCTATCGTATGTCCACGCTTCATGCGCGCAAGAATGCGATCAGACCCGCTTTGTACCGGCAGATGCAAATGGTTCACGAGCTTTTCCACACGGGCGAAGGCGTCTAGCAGACTATCTTTAAACTCCACCGGATGGGACGTCGTAAAACGAATCCGCCCTATGCCATCCATCTCCGCGATATAGCTGATCAGGGTAGCAAGATCCACAGTCTGGCCGTTGTGGCGCGCCCCCCTGTAGGCATTGACGTTCTGCCCTAGCAGCGTCACCTCGCGCACGCCTTGTTCGGCCAGGGCCGCCACTTCGGCCAGAACATCATCAAAGGGCCGGCTGAACTCCTGGCCGCGCGTATAAGGAACGACGCAGAAACTGCAGTACTTGCTACAGCCCTCCATGATCGAGACGAACGCTCGGGGGCCGTCGGCGCGCGGCTCGGGCAGGTTGTCGAACTTCTCCATCTCGACAAACGCGATATCCACCCCGGGCTTTTTGGCGAGGGCATCGGTCAACAGGGCCGGGACACGATGAACGGTCTGGGGCCCAAACACCAAATCGACGTAGGGCGCGCGCCGCAGGATATCTTCCCCTTCCTGGCTCGCCACGCAACCGCCCACGCCGATAACGACGTGTGGACGCAGGAGCTTCCACTCGTTCAATCGCCCGAGATCCGAAAAAAGCTTTTCCTGCGCCTTTTCGCGTACCGAACAGCTATTGATCAGCAGCACATCAGCGGAAGAGGGGTCATCGACGCGAACCAGTTGGTGAGTCGCGGACAAGAGATCCGCGAGGCGCGTCGAATCATACTCATTCATCTGACAGCCATACGTCTTGATATAGACAGTGCCTGCCATACACGCTCCTAAGGAGTAACGATACCGACCTTGGCGCCGAATATCCACCACGGCGTGGCCGCCAAAAGCGCCTCGCCCCGGGGCTTTAGGCCGCGCTCCGAGTCGCTAAGACCGAACGCGCCTAAGCGGCGTCAGGTTCCTCAGCCCGATCCGTCGCGCAGCCCGGAGGGGCCACGATCATCGCTCTGCAGGCCCGATCCGTAAGTGAGACCTTGATAACCCCCGTCAACCGAGCTCTCCTGCGCGCGCATACACAAAGCCGTTTTCCCACAGGCTGACGCCCCTCGGTCAGCACAGTCCGCAACAGCCACCGGGCCTGCGGCTACATCCTTTACCTTGGGTGCAGCATTGGTGCCGCACTCACAAGCGGCGCAAAAGGCAGGCCAGGAAGGTCGCTCGGATTAAACCCACATCCCACGAGGCGACCATGCTATGGCCGTCAGGAGGCATAGCGCGACTCGATTGCCCAACCAAGCCTGGGGGGACGGGGATCGGACTGTCTCTGACAAAGGTACTGATGAGAGGCGCCCCATAGGGGGTCTTTGGGGCAAGAGGACCAAATTTTCGGGAAGCGGCCCCCTCCTTCGGGAGCCCCCATAGCCTCCCGCCACCGACACCGTGCCAGACCCCCTACGCCAGAATCGCCGCCGGGTCGCGCGGTTTTTGCTCAAAATCAAAGGCCTTTAGCAAATCATAGGCCCGCGCATCGCGATGCGTCAGCGGCAATAACCCTACATCCGGCAGTCAGCGTGGAAAATGCACCCTCATCCTGCCGTCGATTCGTTGTAACACCCCGGCTTCCCGAGTCCCTCTCTGGTCAGCCGGCGCTTGGCAGTTGATTGACACGCCCGCTATGCCTATTGCCACGTATTGTGGGAAACCTTCGTCGAGAAGCCGCGCTTTACCGGCACCTGCTTCCCCTGGACGCAAAGCGACAAAGCCGCCAACTGGCAATATCTCGGCGATACGCAAGGTCGCGGCAAACTCGATACGCTCCATCGCCGCGACCAGCCCATCAAAAGCATCTGGGCCTACCCCGCTTGCGCGGGACTTTCGTCGATATCTCTGCAACAAATAAGATCTGAAATCCGATTATTTATCGACATCCATCGACGTCTCACGCGTTGCCGTTGAAAAGATGTGTGTAATAGACAGATTGGGACATGGAGTATTCCCCGCGGCCTTTATTGAGATACCGGTATCGGACCATACGCCATCCTCCTGCAAAGAGGCGAGGATGCGCGCAGGCGCGTGAGGATAGGCATGATGGATATCATGATGGCAGGTCGCCGCACAGGCATCGCGGCCAAAGAGCAGACGAAAAACTTGGCGCGCCCGTGGCGTCAGAGGAAATGCGTAGACCCCGTAACTCTCGCCCTGTCTATGCAAGCGGTAGAAAAAGCTAAAGTATCCGAGCCCTTCCGATAGCCGCACCGGTATCCAATACCAAAAGAAGGCCGGGCCGCTTAGCATAATAAGTCCCACAAAAAGAGCGAAACGCAGGACCGTGCCGCGCACAAGCGGCCCATCAAAACCGTGTGCCTGTACCCAACGGAAGAACGCCTGCTCGGGGACTGTCATAGCATTCACAAGCCCCCATAACGGGGAGCCGCGTAGCTGATACCACTCGGGGTCTGCTGGAGTTGCCATATGGCGGTGATGGCCCCCGTGTATAGCGCGATATTCTCGGTAACCGAGGGCTAAGGGAGTCTGAGCGAGCGGGAGGAGGCGCGTAATAGGGTCGACTTCTTGCGCGCTACGCAAATGAAAGAGTTCGTGCAAGGCAAAAAGCCAGCGCACAATAAGAATAGGGGCTGCCATCGCCAGGACAAAGCCCGGCATCCAGCCAGACACGACTAAAAACAATCCCAGATACAAAAGTGCATTCGTAAGCAGGGCATCACGCTGAAACCGACGCGCATCCGCTATCGCATCCTCGCACCCTTCCGGTACTCTCGGGGACGTGCCTTGTGTCGGCAAAGGACCGTTACACATAAAGGCTCATAAAAATCGGTTCACTCCTGCCTAAAGTCCACTCGCTCGCCTGCCGCGGACACGAGACTCGTTGCATAAAAGCGATTCTCTTAGGTTCTCGCCATCACCACAAGGCGCGCCACGCGCTCGATCGCGATTGGGAATCTGCAATCAAATAGACCTACGGCGGCAATCTAAAGCTCTAAAACCCCATCTTCGCAGCTTACGGCGCTGCCTCACTTTCTAAAAACAGCTATGCATTGAAAATACAGTCTGAGAACCAAAACGCCCCGCCCGCAAACAGACCGAGGCTAAACCCGATCCTCTGCTGACCCGATTCCTTCCTAACACCCCACCAAAAACGGCCGAGAACACGCGAAGACAGGGCCTCGTAGCCTTTGTCGAAGAGCCGCTGGGGACAAAAATCGATTTGTGGCTCTCATGGCGAACTCAGTCTTCCCAATGGTAATGGGGGTTATGCTGAACACAAGAACCCCAGAAAAACAGCGAGGCAGGCGATGGCGCAGAAAGCGTCGAAGCGGGCTTATGTCGGGACGGCTTTAGCGTCGAGATCTTTCTCTATCAAGGCTGTCCCGAGAGCCACCTTGAGGGCATCAAGACACAATGTCACATTGCGAATATTGCTCCCCTGTCCCATGAGTCCGATACGCCAGATCCGCCCGGCAAGCTCCCCGAGACCACCCCCGATCTCGATACCCCACTCCTCCAAGAGCCGGGCTCGCACCTGGGCGTCATCCACTCCCGCCGGTATCGAAACGCTATTTAACTGCGGTAGACGAATATCCGGGGCCACCGATATGCCAAGGCCCAAGGGCTCAAGACCGACAACCAGGGCCTCATGGATCCGCCGGTGGCGCTGCCAGGCGTTCTCGAGCCCCTCTTCCTGGAGCATCCGCAGGGCCTCGTGCAAGCCGTAGAGAAGATTGATGGGCGCTGTGTGGTGATAGACGCGCCTACCAGTCCCCCAATACCCCAACAACAGACTCAAGTCCAAAAACCAGGTCCTGGGTTTGTCACGACGATTGCGAATACGGTGCAGCGCGCGCTCGCTCAACGTCAGGGGCGCAAGCCCCGGTGGGCAGGACAGACACTTCTGGGTACCGGCGTAGGCGACGTCCAGCTCCCACTTATCGACATACAAGGGCACCCCGCCGATCGCGGTCACGGTATCCGCCAAAACCAGGGCCCCGAACCTATGCGCCACCTCAGCAATGGCCCGGGCATCCGACAAGACCCCGGTGGAGGTTTCGGCGTGCACGAAGGCCACCAAGCGCACATCCCGGGTCTTCTTCAGCGCATCGGCGAGCTTATCGGGATCGACCGCCTCACCAAAGGCGTTATCGACCCACAAGGGGACCCCGCCGAGGCGCTCGACGATATCTCCCATCCGACCGCCGAATACGCCGTTGCGGCACACCGCGACCTTGTCTCCCGGCTCGATCAGATTGGCAAGACAGGCCTCCATACCCGCGGACCCGGGCGCGGAAATCGGCAAAGTCGCGGCATTGGTGGTTTGGAAGGCATACTGAAGTAAGGTTTTGACTTCCTCCATCATGCCGATGAAGGCCGGGTCCATGTGGCCGATCGTAGGCTTTGCCATGGCCAATAAAACCCGTGCCGGAACCTCTGAAGGACCGGGTCCCAGCAAGACGCGCGCGGGTGGGTTAAAGGCACTTATGGTCATGATCCGCGAGTATGCGTCAGACCCAGACCGGCCTGCAACCGGCGCGGGTCGCGACAGCGATGGCCGTTCGCACTTGACCCCTCGCGGCTTTGCTTATAACGTGTCGAAAACTCAAGACCTTACGCCCTTATGAACAATCTTCTTGCCATAGCGATCGGCGGCATCCTGGGGTGTTGGGCGCGTTACGGCGTTTCGGTCGGTGTCCAGGCCCTGGTCGGCAAAGAGTTCCCCTATGCCACCTTGCTTATCAACGTCCTGGGCAGTTTTTTGATGGGCTTTTTGTTCATTGTCACCCTGGAACGGACCCTCGACGTCTCGGCCTCCCTGCGGCTCGGCATCCTAGTCGGCGGTATCGGAGGCTTCACGACCTTCTCGACATTCGCCATGGAGGCGCTTCTCCTGGCCGAGGAGGGGCGGATCGCGCGGGCCATCACCTACGTCACCCTATCCGTCTTTTTGGGACTGTCGGCGGCGTTTATTGGCGCGGCCTTAGGGCGGCGCCTATAACGAGCGACTGAAGCGCGGCCGGAGGCTTAGGACATAACGGCCCGGCGCCCACCGCGATCAGCGGCCGGGGGCAAGCAAAGTCACGCGCCGCACTTCAACGGGAGCTCCGGTCCCGGTATCGAACGCAACCGAGGCCTCAAGACCGGCGCGCGCGATCTTTTCGGGATCCTCCTCCTTGTCGTACATAGCATGCATGGCCCCGAGCGCATACTGCTCTCCCGAACCAAAGGCATAGAATTTTGTGTACTCGAGGACGGTGCGTTTCGAACACACCCCGAAGATGCCATGGGCGTTGGCGATCAAAAGACTTACCTGCATGGATTCAAAGGTGTCTTCGCCGCTGTCACTGTCTTGCTTCAGAAAATAGTTCTCTTTGAGCATAGCGTGCAGCTGAAGGGCGGTTTTATAGATGTCGTTGACATCCTTAAACGAACGGCGGCAACGGGTCTCGATAAAGATGTTACGTAAGGCCATATCCATGGCGGCATGGCCGGTGGCGGCGAGCCACGTATCGTCCACCGCGATCAATTTGCTCGCGTTCTTGATAAAGGCCGCCGACTCCCGCTGATCTCCGTAGGTGCCTAACGTATCGGCGCCGATCACGGCCGTATCGCCTTTACGGACAACAACAATCGTGGTCATCAATACGTCCCGAAAAAAGGCCCGGACCGCGGGCGTGGGGGGGTCGGATCAAAATGACTCCGCTGTACGAAGCGAGGCGACATGGCTAAAGCGCCACTTCACCGCGCGAGTCAAACCCAAGACGGGCTTTGACCTCTGTATCTCAGCCCTTTAGTATGCAGCGAAAGTATACGGTCGCCCCCTCTGCATGAGCAATCCATCACACGATACGACGAGCACGCACCAGAAGGAATCCCGGCTCCGGGCCGAGACCCTGCTCCGGGCCTGCGTCCACTGCGGCTTTTGCAATGCCACATGCCCCACCTACATCCTGAGCGGCGATGAGCGCGAGGGCCCACGCGGCCGCCTCTACTTGATGAAAGATTGGCTGACAGGCCCGGATAAGGCCCTGGATCTCGCGCCGCTCGACCACTGCCTAAGCTGCCGCTCCTGCGAGACGACGTGCCCAGCCGGGGTCCAGTATACGGAAATCCTAGATGTCGTGCGCGAGGCGACGAGGGAAACCCGCAGCGTCGTCCAGCACGCCCTGGATCAGCTGACGGAGACCGCGCTCAGTTCCCAGACGGCGGTTAACGCACTCATGCAGGTAGCGCGCCGGGTTAGGCCGCTGGCCAGCGAGTCGCTCCAACGGCGAATAGTCCCCGCGGAACCGGGGCTTGTATGGCCCGCGGCCCGGCATGTGCGGCAAGTGGGTCTATTGCTCGGATGCGTGCAACCGGCCTTAGTGCCCGACCTCGACACCAAGGCCGCGATCGTGCTGGACCGGCTCGGTATCAGCGCCATACCGGTGGGACCCGGGTGTTGCGGGGCCTTGCCCTACCACCTCCATAGTTACGAGAAGGCCCGGACGATCGCACGCACAACCATGGCTTGGGACAGGCCGGAATGGGAGGGATTTACGAGCACGGCAACGGGCTGCACGGCGTTCTTGCGTGACTATCCGCGACTCTTTAGCGGCCAGACCGAGGCCGAGCCTGCCCAAACCTTTGCGCCCCGAGTCGCCGATATCGCGACCTGGATCGATCCGGCCCGCTTAAGCGCGCTCCCGCCGCCCAAACGGCGACATATCGCCTGGCACGCCCCCTGTAGTTTGCAACACGGACTCCATGGTCAGGGGCGCATCGAGGCTATCTTAAAGGCCCTCGGCCACACCCTCGTTCCCATTCATGACAGTGCTTTGTGCTGCGGCTCGGCCGGCCCCTACTCGCTACGCCACCCGCGGTGGGCGAAGGCCCTGGGGCGCCGCAAATGGCAGGCCCTGACCCACGCCGACCCGACCGAGGTCGTCAGCGCCAACATTGGCTGCCTACAACACCTGGCCGGCTTCAGCGATCGACCCCTACGCCACTGGGTGGATGTCGTCTATCACGATATGTGCGCGCCGTAAGGATGCCAAGCAGGGCCCTATCACCAATCGCGATATAAACGCCCGCGATTAAGAATGGCCCGCGGATCAAGCGCTGTCTTGACTCGCGTTAAGAGCGCCATGGTCGCGGCGGGAGGAGCGGCCCACGGCCCCTCGCTGCGATCAGGGCCCCATACCCGGACCGCTTGCCCACCATACTGGGCGGCCTTCTCGCGGACCTCCTGCGCCAAGGCCAGAGTCACCCAAAATCGCTGGGCGCCCGCCCAATCAATCAAGGTCTCCTCCGGGTCCCAGGGCGAGTCAGGGGGAACCAAGAGACGCCACAGACTGCCCGGGGCCTGGAAGAAATCGAAAGCGAGATCGCGCAACTCGGTAAACGCCTCCGGGCGCCCCTTCTCGCCGCCCAGTTCGCGCACTGCGGCGGCCACGCGGGCCTCTCGTCCAGCTAGCCGCACAGACAAGACGCCACGATGATAAAAGGCCCCCGTCAGGGGAAGATCGCCCTCCCACCGCTTCAGGCACTCACGGGCCTCCGGCCACGACATCTCAAACGCTACGACCTGCACGTCTTCCGGGCAGCGACTGACACGCACGCTCACATCAAGAATGACGCCCAGAGTCCCGAAAGCCCCGACCATGAGCCGAGAGACATCAAAACCCGCCACGTTCTTCAAGACCTTACCACCGAACGCGAGTACCTGGCCGGTCCCGGAAATGACCCGGGCGCCAAGAACGCTATCACGTAAGGCCCCCGTGTAAGGCCGACCCGGTCCGGTAAAGCCGGCCGCGACCGCGCCCCCGATGGTCGAGGCCGCTGAAAAACGAGGGATATCGGCCATTAGCGTCTGCCCCTCGCGAGACAAGGCGGCATCAAGATCATGAAGCGTCGTGCCCGCACGGACCGTGACGACAAAGCCCGAGGGTTCGTACTCCACGATCCCGGAGTGGCTCGCCAGGGATAAGGGCTGACCGTCCGGGGCGCGGCCCAGATGCCGACGTGTCCCGCCGCCCACGACCTCGAGTGGCGTTTGCCTTTCATAGGCCGCGCGCACGGCCGAAGCCAAGGTGGCGGTGTCATCGTGCGTCATCACGCGATCCCCTCAAAAGCGTTCGAGGCTTGAAAACGGCATGCGGCCCTCGTGAACATGCATGCCTCCGGGTTCGACACAGCGGGCCGGTGTAGGCACGGCCTTGCCGGGATTTAGCAGGTTATGGGGGTCGAAGGCCGACTTCAGGGCATGGAAGGTGGCGAGCTCCGCGGCCGTAAACTGCGCACACATACCGTCCAACTTCTCAACCCCTACGCCGTGCTCGCCGCTTATGGTGCCACCATAAGCAAGGCAGAGCCGCAGGATCTCGGCACCGAGCTCCTCCACTCGCTCGAGCTCCCCGGGGATCTTGGCGTCATACAAGATCAGCGGATGGAGATTTCCATCGCCGGCATGAAACACATTGGCGACCGGCAGCCCATAACGGCGCGACCGTTCGCCAATCTCTGCTAGAACCGCAACCAGAGCGCTTCGCGGGATCGTTCCATCCATACAGTAGTAGTCGGGCGCTAAACGGCCCACGGCCGGAAACGCGGACTTTCTTCCCAACCATAGGCGACGCCTATCTTCCTCGCTGCGCGCCTCCTCTATCGCAAAGGCGCCATGCCCCAAAAGCAGGCGCCGCACATGGGCGACATCGAGCTCGATTGTGGCCAGATCCCCATCGACCTCGGCCAACACCACGGCCTGGGAATCCGGCGGATAGGGGATGCCGGTATAGTCCTGAGCCGCAGAGAGGGCGAGTGCATCCATGAGCTCGAGCCCCGCGGGCACGAGCCCCTCGCCGATCACGGCGCTCACACTGGCGGCCGCCTCGGCCAGCGAGCGAAACGCCGCCAACAAGGCCACCGTGGCCGGCGGCTTCGGCACCAGGCGCACCGTCACTTCGACCACCACTCCGAGCAAGCCCTCGGACCCCACCAACAGCGCCAACAGATCGAACGGGGCCTCGCCGGTCACTCCGCCCACCTCATGCAAGACCCCGTCTGCAGTAAAGAATCGGACGGCGAGTACGTTGTGGGTGGTGAGGCCGTATTTCAGACAATGAACCCCTCCGGCGTTTTCGGCCACGTTCCCGCCAATGGTGCAGGCAATCTGCGAAGACGGGTCGGGGGCATAAAAGAGCCCGTAGGGCGCCGCGGCCTCGGATACCGCACTATTCCGAACCCCGGGCTCCAAACGAGCGGTGCGGTTATCGGGATCGATAGCGAGGATTCGGTTAAGGCGCGCGAGGCTCAGAACGATGCCATGGGCGTGAGGCAAGGCGCCACCCGACAGGCCCGTACCGGCGCCCCGAGCCACCACCGGCACGCCGTAGCGCGAACATAGGGCAAGCACTAGGCCCACCTCGGCCCGAGTGCGCGGAAGCGCCACGGCCAGGGGCCTTGCACGGTAAACGGGGAGGCCATCGCATTCGTACACCGCGACCTGGGTTGGCTTCGTGAGTAAGCCGTCAGGCGGCAAGATGCGTCTTAGGTGACGCCAAAACGTGGCGGGTAAGACCGTAGCCTTCTGCTCTGTGAGCTCTCTCATAAGTCCTATACTGCCGAGCAAAAGTCAAAGCGGCAAGCCCAAGGCACGCCAAATTCCCGGCCCGGCGTCACCCCTTGCCCGGAGAACGCGAACCCTGTTGCACCGCGCGCTGACGCTAGCTCGTTTATCCACCCTCCCGATAGAGGTCCCTCGGACTTTCGCTGGTGTTTGGCCCTGGATCGGGACGCTAGAGTGTGGCATCGGAGGCGCATGCTTCTGATATTTCTATCTCCATGTAAAAAAAGGATAAGCGCAGATGCGAATGGGAACCGTGAAATGGTTTAACGAAGCGAAGGGGTTTGGATTCATCTCGCCTCAGGATGGCAGTCCCGATGTATTCGTTCATTACTCAGCAATTCAGGGCGAGGGGTTTCGTAACTTGGCGGAAGGACAAGCGGTTGAGTTCGAAAGCGCCAGAAGCCAGAAGGGCATGCAAGCCACCCACGTACGACCGATGCGGTAGAACCCGCATGGACCATAAAAATAGGGGCCGCATGGCCCCTATTTTTCTTTCTTCTGGCCGATTCGCCCTATTTGACGACTGCGATAAGGTGAACGGTAAAAACCAAGGTGGCATTGGGCGGTATCGTCGGCCGACCTTGGGGACCATAGGCCAAGTGGCCGGGAACCACGATCTGCCATGTCGAACCCGCTGGCATGTGGACCAGGGCCTCCTTCAATCCGGGGATAAGGCCGCTCAAAGGAAGCTCAGCCGGCTTTCCGGCCTTTTTGCTACTCGCGAAGAGCCGGCCGTTGATGAAGCGACCCGTATAGTCCGCCTTGATCGAGTCGGTCAAGGTCGGGCGTGCACCGTGGCCCGCCCTCAAAACCTTGTACTCGACGCCGCCTGGCAAGGTCCGCACGCCGGGCTGTTTGGCATTCTTGGCGCGGAATATGCGTCCCTGGACCTGCTCTTTTTTACCAAGCGCCTTCAGCATGGCGATATTGCGGGCCTGCATCTGCCGCTGGAATCTTTCTACGACGGCCGCCATTTGCGCGGGCGGCAACAGAGGCTTGGCGCCGGACAAGGCGTCCCGAATCGCGCGGGTAAAGATCGGCGCCTGCACCGACACGCCATCGTGACGAACGTTCTCGCCGAACTGATACCCCAAGCTGTAACTCAACTGGGCCTGCGGCGACAGCCCCTCAGCCATGACTGGTGCCGCCAATAGGCAGCTAATAACCGCCAACGCGGCATACCCTTTATGCATGGAAGCTCCTAAGTTCTAGAAAACCGTTTAGTGGAACCTTACGCCTCTCGGCCTTCACAGCCGAAAAAGCCAGTTTAGTGTATCGAGGTCTTCGGCAAAACGATAGGGGTCCACAAGGCTCGCCCTGTGGACCCCGACTTCATGACCGCAACGGCCAGCCCTTAGGCCTTAGCGCCTTTCTTAGAAGTGACAGCGCTCGCTAAGCCACCATCCGCGGCCTTCGCCTTCTTGTAGCGCTCACCTATGTCCTTCCAGTTCCACACGTTCCAAATACTCTCGAAGAAACGGGCCTTATCGTTTTGATACTGGAGATAGTAGGCATGCTCCCAAGCATCCAGGACCATGATCGGCGTAGCACCGGGGGTCATCTCGGATTGATGATCGTGAATCTCGGTCGTGATCAAGCGCTGGCCGGCCGGATCCCAGGCGAGGACCGCCCACCCGGAGCCCATGGTCGTCATAGCGGCATTCACGAATTGGCCCTTCAGTCCCTCAAAGGAACCGAAATCGCGGTCGATGGCCTTGGCTAAGTCGCCGTCTGGCTTGCCACCGCCGTTCGGGGACAGGTTTTTCCAAAACAGCGAATGCAGGATGTGTCCTGAGAGATTGAAAGCCAACGCGTGCTCCAAGGCCGCGACGCGCGCGAAGTTCTTGGTTTCCTGCGCCTCTTTGAGGCCTTCCAGGGCCTGGTTGGCGCCATTCACATAGGCCAAGTGGTGCTTGCTGTGATGCAACTCCATGATTTTTGCGGAGATATGGGGCTCGAGCGCACCGTAGTCGTAATCTAGGTCGGGCAAGACGTATTTTTCCAAGGGAATTCTCCTCTAAGCTATGGATAAAACAATAAAAGCCTTCTTTGGCTAAGCTCTATTTTAAACTCCTCTCCTAGGGCCACCGCTAGACTCGCCGAGACCATAAGACGAAGGGGGATACCAGTGGGCCGTACAATCATCAGCGCTTTCTGCTGTCGCAACGACAATTCGTATATCAGCTCAGTCGAGCTCGGCCCTACCGCGCCGATCCGGTAGGCACAAGGTCGCGCCCGCCCCAAGACTCTTCCGACCTCGTTGAACGAGGGTTATGGGGATCGGGCCTCAGGATTTCAAGGGGCGAATAAGAGGCGCACCTGGCAATCCCGGGAATCGGCGTCCTTGAGGATGTCGCCGGCCCGGAACGGATAATGCCCACGCACGCGGTCTGAAAAATAGAGCTTAAGGGTCTCCCTCACCGCCGGAAAGGCGATCAGATCCCAGGGGATGTCGCTTTCATGAAATAAAGCAACCTCGAGGCTTTCGGTACCGGGCCCAAAATCGAGATCGCAGAGCCGCGCCCGAAACATGAGATAGACTTGGTTGATATGCGGCAAATTGAACAGCGTATAGAGACCCTCGATCTCCACGCGCGCATGGGCCTCTTCCCAGGTCTCGCGCGCCGCCGCCTCGTTCGTGGTTTCCTCGTTCTCCATGAATCCTGCAGGCAGGGTCCAGAGCCCATAGCGCGGTTCTATCGCGCGTCGGCATAAGAGCACACGGTCTTCCCACAGGGCCAGGCACCCGGCCACCATCTTCGGATTCTCGTAGTGAATGGTGAAACACGAGTCACAGACATCGCGCGACCTCGTATCCCCCTCGGGGATACGTTGCATTAACGGGCCGCCACAATTGCTGCAATAGTTCATGGCCGTATTCTAACGCCACTTCAGGCCGACAGAGTAGCCGACCGCCCACGAAGGGTAGACTCGCGGCGCGGGCTCGCAAGTGGCCCATGGTCACCACATCGGGAAGATCCCGGCCAATGGGG
The DNA here is from genome assembly GCA_021794595.1 of Pseudomonadota bacterium. Classification (GTDB taxonomy): domain Bacteria; phylum Pseudomonadota; class Gammaproteobacteria; order Acidiferrobacterales; family Acidiferrobacteraceae; genus Acidiferrobacter. Next base: position 110,995 of record JAJYQN010000047.1, on the reverse strand, counting down.
CAGTGGCCACCCTCGCCGGGCTTACGTGGGCAAAGATGGGACGACGCGCGACACCACCCGGCAAGCGACAGAAAAGCCGCGCTCCGAAGCGCCTCACCCCGTCCCTTCACCGGCCGTGCGTTTGCGCAGATCAGAGATTTTTTCAAGATACCGGCCGCCCCAGGCCTGCAACGTCTGAAGAACGGGCTCGAGCGTCCTCCCGAAAGGCGACAGCGAATACTCCACGTGCGGAGGAACCTCGGCAAAAACCTTGCGCTCGACTATCTCGTCTGCCTCGAGCTCGCGAAGTTGGCGAATCAGCATGCGTTGAGTCACAGCCGGCATCAACCGCAACAGCTCGTTGAAGCGCTTCGTACCACCCAGCAGGTGGAACAAAATCACTCCCTTCCACTTGCCTCCGATAATCTCGACACAGGCCTCTATCGGACAGCCGAAATCGCAATCGTAACGTTTGTACCGCGGGCGTCGCGTCGAATCCATAGTATACTTTCCGTCACTACATGTGGAGAATGTGCATTCTATCGCACTGAGAAGCCCTTCGATAGCATGGCCTTCCCTATCCCTATAGATGAGGAAATCGCCTTGGACCTACAAACCGCCGTAAGAGGCCGCCGCGCCGTGAAACATTTCGATCCGCAACACGCGATCACAGAGCAAGAGATCCAGGAGATCATGTCCTTGGTTCTACTCTCGCCAACGGCCTTCAACATCCAACATTGGCGTTTTGTCCTGGTGCGCGACCCGGCTCTGCGCGAAGCGATCCGCGCTGTCTCGTGGATGCAGGCCCAGATCACAGAGGCCTCGCTTCTCGTTATAGTCTGTGCGGATATCGGCGCCTGGAAGAAAGAGCCGCACCGATACTGGCGAAACGCCGACCCTGACACCCGGGACGGCATCGTCGAAGCTATTACGGAATATTACAACGGACGCGAACAGGTTCAGCGCGACGAGGCCATGCGTTCCTGCGGTATCGCCGCTCAAACCATGATGCTCGCAGCCCACGCCGCGGGCTACGACTCCTGCCCCATGGATCTCGCCGACTTTGAGGCCGTCGCCCAGCTTATCCATTTGCCGCCCGACCACGCCATCGGGCTCTTTGTAGTGCTCGGCAAAGGGCGTCAAGAACCCCGACCGCGCGGCGGCCAGCTTAGCTTCGATGAGGTCGTCCTTATTGACCGCTTCTGAAAACTGATTCCGCAAGAGTCGTCCTTCAAAGACGGGCGGCGGTCCTTGCAAGACCCCGATCCCCGCCCGCACCGGAGATAACGCCTCCGGTCGCCTGTCCTAGGATAAGGTCGCTTGACGCTCTGTTCAGCCCGGCGTAGCGTTTGTGTATGCGCGACACAAAGCCTTTAGCGCCCGTTCATACGGCTGTGGCGCTATTTACTATCCAAGGGACTTTAAAGCTCCTGCTTCTGCCGGGGGAACCGTGGCGCTTACCAGGAGCGCGCCTGAAAGAGGGCGAGAGCCTTGACGCCTGCGCGCAGCGCGCGCTCGGTGAAGCCACGGGTGTGGGTGACGTATTTCTTGAACAACTTTACACGTTTACCGCGTCAGACCGAGCGCCCGGAGTGGTGGTGAGCTACTATGCCCTCATTCCCTACGACCGCGTGCAAATTTGCGCGGGGAGCGGCGAATGGGTCGATCCGGCGCATTGGCCCCCGACAGCGCCCGGGCTGCGACAAATCATCGACTGCGCAGCGGAGCGCCTCGTCGCCAAACTCGAGTATGCGCCGATTGCGTATCAATTCCTGGCCGACCGGTTTACGCTCGGGGAATTGCAGTCGGTCTATGAGGTCATCGGTCGTCGGTCGTTAGACAAGCGGAACTTTAGGCGGCGCCTGCGCGCCTCTCAACACCTGCTCGAGACCCACGATACGCGCCGCGGTGCCCGCCATCGACCCGCCCGGCTCTATCGTTTACGCGAGACTGAACCCTCAATTCGAGGGTAAGAGGTTCGTCATGACAGCCACAACTTCTCCCACCACACGGCTTTCGCATCTCGGCCCGGTACTGGATCTAGACCGGGCCCAGAGAATCCAAAGGATCAAGGCGCTCCTTAAAAAAGAGGATGCGGTATTGGTTGCGCACTACTACACCGACGCAGACCTCCAGGCGTTGGCCGAAGAGACCGGCGGCTATGTGTCGGACTCGCTCGACATGGCCCGCTTCGGACATACCCATAAGGCCCGGACGCTGGTTGTGGCGGGTGTGCGTTTCATGGGCGAAACCGCCAAAATATTGAACCCCGAGAAACGGGTTTTAATGCCCACCTTGGATGCCACCTGCTCCCTGGACGAAGGGTGTCCCACAGACGAATTCAGCGCGTTTTGCGATGCCCACCCGGACCGAACGATTGTCGTCTACGCCAATACGAGCGCAGCGGTAAAGGCGCGCGCGGATTGGGTCGTCACGTCGAGCATCGCTCTGCGGCTCGCGCGCCACTTAAAGAGTCGCGGCGAAAAGATCTTGTGGGCCCCCGACCGCCACCTCGGGGACTATGTGCGGCGCGAAAGCGGCGCCGATATGCTGTTGTGGCAAGCCTCTTGTATCGTTCATGACGAGTTTCGAGCCCAGGCCTTGGCGGAACTCAAGCGCCAACACCCAGAGGCCGATGTTCTGGTGCATCCGGAATCGCCGGCCTCGGTCATCGCCGAGGCCGACATGGTCGGCTCGACGAGCGCCATGATCGAGGCCGCCAGAACGAGGCCCGCAAAATCCTTCATCGTCGCGACCGATAACGGCATCCTTTATAAAATGCGCCAAGCGGCCCCCCATAAGGAATTCATAGAGGCCCCGACTGGTGGCCACGGAGCGACATGCAAGTCATGCGCTCATTGTCCGTGGATGGCCATGAACACCCTCGCCAGTCTAGAAGAAACCCTACTTAAGGGGTGCAACGAAATTCATATAGAGGAGTCGATACGCGTGCGCGCACTCCGGCCGGTCGAACGGATGCTGAACTTCGCAGCCTCGGAGAAGACCGCCGTGCTTGGTCTCGGGAACGCCTAGGCTCGGCTAAGAATAAGTCAGACCAATGGACGCTCCTGCCGGGAACGCGAGTCCGGTATCGTGAGCCCATGACTCTTCGGCACTCTCGCAAATCCCCCTTATGGACGTTCTCCGATCTGGGGGCATGGACTTTGGCCAAACGGGTTGCGACAGGCTTAAGCGACAATCGGCTCACGGGCTATAGCGCGCAGCTTGCTTACTACTTCTTTCTGTCGTTGTTTCCATCACTCCTTTTTCTGACCACCCTGCTGGCCTTTCTCCCGATCCACCACCGCACCCACATGGTCCTCGGGATATTGGCTCGGGCCCTGCCGGCCCAAGCCCTCGCCCTCGTCAAGGGAACATTCGAGGGTATCCTTCATCACCACCAAGGCGGGCTTCTCTCGTTTAGCGTGCTGTTCGCTCTCTATTCCGCGAGCAACGCCATTACCGCTATCGCAAGCGGATTAAACCAAACTTACAATGTCCCGGAAGATCGCCCCTATTGGCGCGTGCTCCTCATGTCGGTCCTACTGGCGATCGCGCTTGCGCTGATCCTTACGGTGGGATTTGCGATCTTCTTCTTTGGTCCGTTGGCGGCCAAACTCATCGCCCACCATTTCGGCATGCGGCTTTTGCCCGTCACGCTCGCCATCATCCGTTGGCCCATAGTCGTACTAGCCATCGTCTTGGTGACCGCTATGATCTACTACTTTACGCCGAACGTCCGGCAAAACTGGCGCTGGCTCACGCCCGGTTCGGTATTCGCGGTGGTAGGCTGGATCGGCACATCGCTGTTGTTCGCCTTCTACGTCAATAACTTCGGTTCCTATAACAAGACCTATGGGTCGATCGGCGCCGTCATCGTGTTGTTGACATGGATGTATCTGGGCGGCCTCGTGCTGCTCATCGGTGGGCAGATCAACGCGGTACTTAAAGCCTCCGGCGAGGGGGTCGACAAAAAGACCGAGATACCTACCGATGAACGCCGCCATGCGGTGCGCACAGAGCGACGCTTGGCCACGCGTCGTAGCCACGAACCCAGTAGCAGTAGCTAGCGTGGGGGCGCGAAGCAGGGCATCCACCCGCGTCTTGACGTCCGCCGCCATTGGAAGGGCCGCTACCGCAAAAACCGCCCGCGCCGCCAAACCGTTGCGAAATTGCGGATCGGCCTGCGCCGACGCCAACAAGCGGGTGCAAGCGGTCTCGTAGTCATCATCACCCAGCGCCCCGGCGGCGGCCATAAAAAGCCGCTCGGCCTCGGGCCTATCAGGAGGTACTGCGGGCGGGTTGTCCATCGCCACTATGAGTGCCAGATGGGCGTGGAGCGCACCGACCTCGCCCTGGTCGCGCAAGTCGACGGGGAGGGCCTCGAGTAAGGAAAAGGCCTCTTCTGGCCGGCGGTCGAGGACCAACAGTTTTGCGACCCGCAGGGCGCTGTCGGGGTCTCCCGGCCGCGTCAGGGCCTCCTCGGCGGCAAGCTGAACCGCTTGCCTGCTCGCTCCGCTCGCCTAAGCGCGCAAGACCTCATCGGAACGGCTTCCCTACTTAATTCAAAAAAACCCGCAGTCCGGGCTCGGATTCAACGCCTTGCAGAGTATCGATCACCGCGCCGTTCCGAAAGATCTTCAGTAGGGGCAAGGAGCGAGCCTCGAGACAAGGCGCCAATTCCCCCGTAATCATCGGTATTGAGCATCACCACCAACAGCCGCCCCCGTATTCGCTCGCCACCCGAATCAGGCGCGGCATAGCCACAAGGCAGGGGCCGGCGCGTGGCGACCAAAAGTTGACGACAACCGGCCCGCGGCGCAAATTTTCAAGCACGAGCCGGGAAAAGTTTTCGGATGTGCCGTCTACGATATAGGGGATGACTGTTATAGTGTCTAAGGAATATGGCTCCTAATACCGATAAAATTAGCACCCGTGTGAATACCATAGGCGTATTCGAACCGGACTCCGCCTATGCGCATACCAAGGCCCGCGCCGAGAGTCTGTATGGCATTATTGGTCGGCATAGTGACGATAGCCCCCTCACGGCAACCATTCTTAAACGACTGACAGGCCCCGAGATCCGGCTTAAAGACCAGCGCCTGCGAGAGACTTTTCAGGGGATCGTCCTGGCTCTCGGTCAGGGTAGATTTCTTCCGCGGCTTATGATGAGGCGGGTTCAGGGCCGCAAGCAACGGGCGTCGCGGCTTGGCCAACGCCCGGGCCACGCAAGAATTGATGCTGCGCGTCACATCGCCGCCGATCGCGGCGCGCACGCCGATCAAAAAGACGCAGCCAAAGACCACTCCGCCCATCAACGAACAATTCCCAAACCTCAGCAAAAGGGCAGTACGCATGACCTCTCTCATATGAGGGCTGGAAATACGAATTCAACGAGCGCGACCCAAGAAAACACTATAACATCCAAGGGCACCACCGGGCCTAGATCTTGCGCGCAAGCAAAGACCAAGGGACGGCTGGGGATTCTCCATCAGGGGCGAGTACAGTAGACTTCCGGTCATGCCTAGCACCAGCCACAATTCGGATCCCAACCACCACGACAGCGAGGCCGAGAAGGCCTACAAAGCGCTACCCTTAGAGGAGCGTCTGGCGCTGGCCTTGCGCCAGCACCTCACGGAGGAGGAACGCGAACTGATCCTCCTCCGTGAGCAGTGGATGCAGGTCCGTGTCTACTTCGCGAGACGCGCGGATCTAAGACCCCACGAAATCGCGTGCCTTTTAGCGGACCAGGATCACGTCATCCGCCTTTGTCTTGCCAAGCGCGACGACCTCACCTTAGAACAGATCGCGCAGTGCGTTGGCGACCGCGACCCCAACGTCCGGTACTTCATCGCCCGCAACCCTCGCCTGCCCGAGGACTCTCGGCAACAACTCCTGAACGACGCCGACCCGCTCGTCCGCCGCGCGGCGGCCAAGGGCCCTCGAACGGTGCGCATCGAGGCGCGGCCTGGCCAGGCAGCCTTGGTCCGCTCCTAGCAAAAGGCCTGACCGTCCCGTATTTCATGCGGGATCGGTCGCCTCCCGCTTCCGACACGCTCGCGGGCACTCGCGGCTCCAGACAGAGATCCACCGAGATCATGGCACCCCGCTCGACCCAAACTGGGCCTTGTGGTATGTCCTGCTACAATTTCATAACGACCCCCCAAGAAGAAGGAGATCCCATGCCCACCACGAGCTGTCACCCGATCGCCCCGCATCGCAAACTGCGAATACCAGACTGGTACGTGTCGACCCTCATGCTCGAGCGGACAGTCGATGCCATTCTGCGCCGGATCTCGCTGCGACGTGACTACGATATCCCCTACCTTGCCGGCTATAGCCAAGACGGACGTACCATCTATATCGATCGCCACCTGCCTCGATCTTTTACCGATAAAGGGCGCACGGTGGAGGTCGACCGCTATCTCATCTTGCACGAGGCGGTCGAAAAATCCCTGATCGACGAGTTAGACCTCCACTACCTCCACGCCCACCAAATCGCGACCCGCGCCGAGGAGTCCGCGATCCGGGCCGACCGCATCTCGTGGAGAGCATATGACGCCTTTATGCAAAAATACGTGAAGACCGTCGGCGATGAGCGCCTAAGCCACGTGCCCGCGGATCTCGACCTGAAACCCTACCGAGACGAGCATGATCGCGACCTCATAGCGCGGATGAAAAAGGCGGAGGCGGAAGGGACGCTCATCGTCCCGCCTCCCCGGCGCAAGGCGACAAAGGTCGGCAAGACTTAAAGGCCAGAACAAGCCCCGCACAAGGCCGCCCGGGGAATAAGCCGGGCGCGGGGCGGATCTTGTTGTTCGCCCCACCTCAGGCCTTGGTATCACCATGAAACAACTTCGTTATCACGGTGTCGCTGTCCATCGGCTCATTATTCAGGGCCATGGCCAGGAGTTCGCCCCCCATGACTTGGGGCGCTATCACCATATCGGGATGGACATTGCGAACGCGCGTCATGTTTTTGCTGTGATTGACCGCCGCAACCGTGCGAATATCAGCACTCAACTCCTTGACCGCAAGCACCGTGAAGGCATTCTCCGAATCGTCATCCCGGAGCGCCAAGATGGCGGCCGCCTGCAAGACACCGGCCCTTTGCAAGGTCTCTGAATCGCTTGGATCCCCGACGACAACATCCGCGTCCCCGAACTCGGCAGGATCGACAGAGGACGTGACAATCACCGTCACCGGCAGGTGCCGCGCCAAAAGCTCGCGACAAGTGTTGCGGGAGAGCGATGTGTTACCCACGATGATGTAATGATTTTTACGCGTCATACGGGTCGATTCTCCCTTCATAAGTCGCTGCATACGGCCCGTCACGGCCGGCACAATAACGGCCGATATCGAGGTCGCAAACACTGTAATCCCGAGAATGATCACCGAGATCACAAAAAAACGAGCGTCCGCGGTCTTCGGGACGATATCCCCGTAGCCAACGGTGGACATGGTAACAACCGAAAAATACAAGGCAGTCGTCAGCTTTGTTATGGGCGGCGCGAATCCCCGCCCCAGCACAAGGGCGCCGCAAACGGCATAGCCGAGTAACAAAAGTACGCTGACTGCGGCAAACAAGGTCCCGGCTGCAAGGCTCGACCGGTCAAATCGGCGCTGGAACAGCAAGAGCGCGAGAAACGTCAACCCGTTAAATACGGTGAGGGTCGAGGAAGCCCCCATTGGCCGATGCCAAGCAATGGCTAAGGTGGCGGCGGTCAGAAGCAAAGCCATGGCCCATGAAAGCCGCGAGCGCCATAAGAGACCACCGGCCATGGCCAACAACATCAAGCCGGCCACGGCCTGAGGGACGCCATGCAAGACCCTCGCCGTGAGAAGGCGCGAAAAAATCGGCACATGATGGGCTGCCGCCAAAAAATGGAGGGTCGGCAGGAGGTTGATGGCGCCCAAAAGCGCGACCAGTAACCCCAAGGGGATATGGGGGAACCACAAGGAGAAGCGCAAACGCCGACGCATTTGCTCAAGGCCCTGGGCCGCACGCATCCACGGATCCAGGCGCAGCACGTCAGCCGGCGTCTTGGGCCGGCTAGACTCGCCACCGGCTCGTCTCAAAAAGCGGAAACCCTTCACACCACCCCCGCGGATACCCAATCCGCGTATTCATGGCACGAAACGCGTCCCAAGGGAACACCCGGCATCACCTTCGCGGTCGCACGAGACGTGGAATTCCCCGAAGGCACACGGGATGCCGGGAGCGGCGCGCGGCTCGCTATGCCCACACCCGAGGAGCAGGCCCGAAGAGTCTAGAAAAAAATAGGCCCGCGAGGCCCTACACCAGCATGGCCGTCCCCTGGTAGAGTCTGCTTTTGTTCAGATGCAATTTAGTATATTAGGATTTTGATATACATCAATGTGAGCCCGTTGCCGACCGCCTATCTTTAGGTGGCAATTGATTAGACCGCCAGAAAGTCCTATTAAAGGGGCAGTGGCGGTCAAACGTTAACAAGAAAAGGGGGCGGTATGGGCAGAATCAGGACCACGAGACCAATTCATGCCATCGCGGCGGTCTTCGGGATGGCACTCGGGCTTTTATCCTTCAAGGCGTACGCGGTGCCGAGTTTCGCACGACAGACCGGACTCCCATGCGCAGTCTGTCACGATGTTCCACCGCAGCTGACCGCCTTCGGGCGACAATTTAAGCTCGATGGCTACGTCCTCACCACCCTAAAGCAGGTCGATGTGGGCCAAGCCGGAAAGGATCTGTCGATCAACCGCATCCCTCCGCTATCCGCCATGGTGCAGATCTCAGGCACGACTTTGACCAACGAGCCGGCGTCGAAAACGACGGGTGGGACGAAGGCGCAAAACACCAACATTGAGTTCCCGCAGCAGCTGAGCTTCTTTTTTGCGGGCGAGGTGACGCCGCATATCGGCTCCTTCATGCAATTTACCTACGATAACGCCTCCAGTCATTTCTCGCTCGACAACACCGATTTCCGTTACGCAAGACAAGCTAGCATTTTCGGCCAATCGGTCACCTGGGGTATAGACGCCAACAACAACCCCGGAGTCGAAGATCTCTGGAACGATACCCCGGCCTGGGAGTTCCCGTGGGGCCACTCCAATATCGCCCCGGCCCCGGGGGCTATGACCGTACCCATGGTGAACGAGAACCTGGCGCAAAGCGTGGCCGGCCTCGGCGAGTACTCCATGTGGAACAACACCTGGTACGAAGACTTCGCCGTGTACCGGACCGCGGCCCAGGGCTTTGGCGAGGTCAACCCAACCACGAATTATGGCGCAAACAGCACGTGCACCATCAACAACAACTGTGAGACCGGTGTCATAAACGGGGTCGCCCCGTATTGGCGCCTTGCCTGGCAGCACAACTTTGGCGGCAACTATCTCGAGATCGGCACCTTCGGGATGCAGTCGAGCTACCTCGGAGGATTCTACGGTCTCGGCGTTCCCGGGGTGGCCGACCAATACACCGATACCGCGGTCGATAGTCAGTACGACCGGCACTTCGGCGCCGACCTCTTGACGCTCTATGCGACCTATGTGCACGAGCGCCAAGACCTGGCATCGAGCTACGCGGCCCATAATACGCCGGTCCAGAACCTGAACCTCAATAATTTCCGGTTCACCGGCACCTATCAGTTCGGACTGCACTACCAAGTGGGGGCGAGCTACTTCAACACCACCGGCACCTCGGCCCCCGGCTGGTACAACCAGGGCATCCCGAACGCCTCGGGGAGCCCAGACAACGCCGGCGAGATCATCCGCGCGACCTACCTGCCTTGGGAGAACACCCAGTTCACGCTCCAGTACACGGCCTACAATAAGTTCGCCGGTACCACGAACGGCGCCTCAAAGAGCAATAGCCTCTATCTGCTCGCTTGGTTCCTCTGGTAAACGCCCAAGCGAGAAAAGGGCCCCATCGGGGGCCCTTTTTTTTGGCCTGGGCCGCACTTCAACCCAGCCGGGGCCCTTCATGACCTCTCCTCCGGCCAGGGCCTGACGGTTCTCGAGGGAGTGCGAGTAAAAAGAGCGGGGTACGTTTTCATTATCCAGAAATCGTTAGGTCCTGCTCCATGACTCCCACCTCCCTCTTGTCGTCTTGACAAGACCTCTGGGTCTTGTATGCTGAATGTGTGTGGCGATGGGGTTCGCCGTAAAACTGCCTTTAGGCTGATGACTCCTGCATGATCCGCGCCTTGCGCGGAACGTCGTGTCGTCAAGGGAAGAGCAGATGGTCCTGAGCCCTATCATTCTTCAGTGCGGACAAGTGCTGCTCACGCTGGCCCTGGCCCCACTGCTCCACGGTTTTGTCGCGACCGCCGAGGAACGCGTGCAACGCGGACGCGGCCCCTCCCTCATCCAACCCTATCGCGATCTCTGGAAACTCTTCCACAAACAGCAGCTCGTACCGGAATCCGCGTCGTGGATATTCTGGGCGGCGCCGGTCATGGCCTTCACGGCGATGATGATCGTGCCGCTCCTGATTCCGGTTTTGACGAACTACCCCCTGCCACTCTCCAATATGGGCGACATCCTGGGCGGGGGACTTATACTGACGGTCGGTAACTTTATGATCGTCTTGGCGGGTCTCGATTCGGGACAGCCATTCGGGGGGCTCGGATCGAGTCGGGCGGTCATGCTGGCGATTTTGGCCGAGCCCACGCTGATTTTGGTCTTCGTCGGTATTACCTTCCTGGACCACGCCATGCTGCCCTTCGTAGCGAACCACTTGCTCGCGAAGAGTCCAGTCGCCTATTGGAGCCCGGCGCACATCTTCCTCGTGGCCGCCTTTCTGATCCTTCTGACCGTCGAAACGGATCGCCTCCCCATCCACTCGACCATTCCCTACGAGATCTACATGATCGACGAGGCCCGCGTGCTCGAGTATTCCGGACCCTTGTTGGCCCTATTGAGATGGGCCGGATGGATGAAGCAGTTCATCTTGTACACGATCTTTCTGAACGTATTTCTTTTCCCCTGGGGCCTTGCGCACTCAGGTCACCCAGAATCCGTGCTCCTAGCCCTTGGCTGGATTGTTATGAAGTACGCGGCACTCGGACTCCTTATGGTAGTCGTGGACACGATGCAGTCGCGCCTGCGCTTCTACCGATACCAGGAGCCCCTCGCGGCGTCCTTTCTTTTTGCCGTGCTAGCGATCGTCGCGTACCAGGTGTAGGCGCGCGTGTTTATCCTCCACATCAACCCGCTCGCCACCTCGCTCTTTAGCATGCTGGCGATCATAAGTCTCATTTTGTCCTTTGTTATGCTGGGCTCGCACTGGCTTAAGAACCACATCTACGCCTTTGCGCTCGAATCCTGGACCATAGCCTGCCTCTCGGCCGCGGTGGGCTATTTCGGGCATTACCCCGAGCTGTACGTCATCGCGATTTTGACCGCGCTTTTTCGCGGCAGCCTTTTGCCCTACCTTATTCTCCGGCTCGCCGACAAGCTCCATTTGGAGCGCGAGTTCACCTCCGTCCTGAAGCCCGCGTCGAGCCTGGTCTTGGGCACCGTCCTTGTGATCATCGCGTTTGTCGTGGCTCGCAAGATAGGTCACGGCCTGCACACCGCCGATACCATTATCGTTTTAGCGCTCACCTGCATGTTGAGCCTCAAGTTGATCGGCTTTCTGATGATGATTCTGCGATCGGAGGCGATCAGCCACATCCTCGGTCTACTCGTTATCGAAAACGGCATATTTCTTGGTTCGCAGATCCTCGTCCCGGGCATGCCACTCTTGCTCGAGCTCGTCATTCTCTTTGATCTGCTTATCATCGTACTGACGTTCGGGATGCTCATGCGCTATCTCCAGATGCATGCCGGTACGACAAGCAGTCGCTACCTCCAGAAGTTGGTGGGCTAATGGGCGCCCTTATTCTCTGTCTCTGGCTTGTGCCGGCACTAACGATCGGCCTTATCCTGCTCGTGGGCCGGCCCCGTGTCGCCGAATTCCTGAACCTTACGGCCGCCATAGTGAGCTTGGTCGCGAGCCTCGCCCTGATTCTCACCACACCCCATCGTCGGGTGGTTTTGGCCGACCACTTTCTGCTCCTGACACCCCTTGGCCTCTGGATAGTCTTGTGCGTCGCCATCGTCTATGCGTTGGCCTCGCTGTACGCGATCGGCTACATGCGACTTCTGACTGACGAGGCCCGTCGTCTACCGGGCTTCTATGCGCTGCTGTGCGGATTTGCTCTGACCATGTTCGTTGCGCCGTTCATGAATAACCCCGGCATCTACTGGATCGTAATCGACCTCACGACCATCGTGAGCGCCTTTCTGGTCGGGTTTGAACGCGAGGCGGAAAGCGCGGAGGCGGCCTGGAAGTACATCATCATCGTCTCGGCCGGACTGTCGCTGGCACTGCTCGGGATTGTGTTTTTCTACTGGGCGGGGACCCTTCGGTTGGGCCCGGTGTATGCCATGACCTGGGGCCACCTCCGATCGATCGCGCCCGCAAGCCCCAAGGCACTTCTGCTTCTGGCCTTCCTGCTCATCCTCGTGGGCCTCGGCACCAAAGTGGGCCTAGCACCCATGCACACCTGGCTCCCCGACGCCCATAGCGAGGGCCCAGCACCCGTGTCCGCCATGCTCTCCGGGGCGCTATTAAACACCGCCATGCTGGGCATCGTGCGATTCCTCAGCATCCTCACCGCTGGAGGCTTAGGGTTCGCCGGCCAGACCGCGCTCGTGGTCTTGGGCGCGCTGTCACTTGTGATCTCGGCACTTTTTATCGTTCGCCAAACCGGGGCTAAGCGTCTTATGGCGTATTCCAGCGTCGAACATATGGGTATCGCCGCCCTGGGCTTCGGTTTTGGCGGCATTCTCGGCATTGCCGGCGCCATGTACCACATGCTAAACCACGCCCTCAATAAGTCCCTGATGTTCTTCGGCGCCGGCAACATGATGCGCGCCTATCGCAGCAAGGACATGAGAATGATGCGCCGAGTCCTCGCATTCTATCCCGTGACTGGCATCGTCTGGCTGCTCGGGGCGGTCGCTATCACAGGCGCGCCGCCCTTTGGCCTTTTCCAAAGCGAGATCGCCATCCTGCGAGCTGGCATGGCGAGCCCCAATGTCTGGGCGGTAGCGGTCATGGCCTTGCTGTTGATCGTCATTTTTATCGGCTTCCTCCACCACTTTCGCCAAATGTACTTCGGCGCGGCACCCACAGACGACCATCTCCCCCAGATGCGTCTTAGCCCATGGATGACGGTTCCCATGTGGCTTACCCTGATTCCCCTAACGGTCTTGGGTCTGTGGTGGCCACCGTTCTTATGGCACTTCTTTGTCCAAGCGGCCCAGGTGACCCGATGAATCACTGCGAGGATCGGAGTCTCTCCGCCACGACCCTATTCGCCGAAGCCCAGGGCCTACTTGCCCAGGGTTACCGGTTTGAGATGGCCTATGCGCGCTTTTTGAAAAACGATCCGGAGATCCTTTATCTCGTCAATCGCGGACCCGGAAACCGCTTTTTGCTTTTACGGGTCGCGCCTGCCGAGGATCTGCCGTCGCTTGCGTCGATTGCCCCATTGCTCGGGTGGTATGAACGAGAGATGACCGATCTCTCGGGCATCGTGGTGAGAGGCCACCCGGAACCCTACCCGCTACTCATACACGAGGGCCTACGCCTCTCGGCACCACCTCTTGCGCCGGGGCCGGACTGTCCACGCTGGGCGGGACAGAGCCTGCCCCCGACCATGCCGGAGATCGAGGCCGATCAGGTCCAGGACCTCATCTGGGGTCCAATCCGCGGGGACGTGCTTGAGACCGGGGAGTTTCATTTCTCGTACATAGGCGAGGCCATCATCCATTACCATGCGCGCTTGGCCTATAAGCACCGGGGGCTCGAAAATCGGTTCCAAGGACTGTCCCCGGAGCGCGGCGTCTATCTCGCCGAGCGCGTCTCGGGTGTCGGCAGCGTAAGTCACGGGCTTGCCTACTGCCAAGCCGTGGAGGCGGCCCTCGGAATCGAGGTGCCAAAGCGCGCCCAACTACTGCGCGTCGTTCTAGCCGAGTTAGAAAGACTCTATAACCACTTCTATTATTTTGCGCGGCTTGCCAAGACCACGACCCTCAAGGTCGGCGCGGCCGAGGGCCTGCTGCTCGAAGAGCGCGTCAAACAAATCAACGCTCGCCTCACAGGGTCGCGCTTTCTGCGCAATGTGCTGGCGATCGGCGGATTGCGTCGTGATCTCGATGTAGCCGGACTCGGTGATGCCCTAGCGCCGATCGACCGGGATGGGCACGACTACCTTGATCGCCTCAGTCGCACCGCAAGCTATCTCGATCGACTCATAGGCACGGGATCGCTGTCTCGGGACGTGGCCTCCGATCAAGGGGCAACGGGCCCCGTGGCCCGCGCCTCTGGGCTCGATCGTGACCTTCGGCGCGACCATCCATACGCTGGCTACCCGTCACTGCAGTTCGCAGTCCCAGTGCGCACCCAGGGGGACGCGCAGGCACGGGCCGAGGTGCGCACCGAATCGCTACGCGAGGCCCTGAGGCTCATCATCCAGACCGTGGGACACATCACCCCAGGACCGATACGCACAAAGACCGAGAGCGCAGGCTCGGGCGAAGGCCTGGGTTGGGTGGAGACGCCGCGCGGATCGCTCTTCTACGCGGCACACGTCGAGGACGGGCGTCTTACGCGCGTCAAGATCAAGTCGCCATCGTTTTCGAATTGGCGCGTATTTCCCTTTACCGTACACGACAGCAACATGATGGATTACGCCATCAACGAGGCAAGCTTCGGGCTCACCATAGCCGGGGCGGATCGTTAAGGAGGCCGCGATGCCTTTATGGACATGGTTTGGACTGAAAGCGGGAAAAGCAGCAACGGCATGGCCGTACTCGGGCCCGGACGGCCAAGATGGGGTCCTGGGCCTTCCGCGACTGGATCCCGCGCACTGTCCGCCATCCTGCCAAGACTGCGTGGCAAGCTGTCCGACGAGCGCCCTGTTTGGGAACGCGGAAAACGGCGTGGGGCTTGATTACGGTCGCTGTATCGCCTGTCAGTTGTGCGTCGAGACCTGCCCCACAGAAGCGCTCCAATCATCAGGGGACTGGGCCTTCGCGACCCGTGATCGTCAGGACCTTATACAAGGGGCGACGCGCACGCTCGCGGAACCGGGCACCCGAAGACGAGCTCATAGCTCTCTTTGCAAAAGCCTCCATATTCGCCACATCGACGCCGGCTCGTGCAATGGCTGCGAATCGGAGCTCTCAGCGCTCGATAATCCCTTCTACAACCTCCACCGTCTCGGCATATTTTTTACCCCCTCGCCGCGCTTTGCCGATCTCTTGCTGGTCACGGGCCCTGTGACACACCCCATGCGCGACCCGTTGCTTGCCGCTTATGCGGCCATGCCGGAGCCGCGCTTAGTCATGGCGAGTGGAACCTGTGCCGTATCGGGCGCCCCAATGGACGGCGGTTATGCCGGCGGCCAAGGGCTCGAAGGACTCATCCCGGTGGATATCTGGCTTCCAGGTTGCCCTCCTAACCCCGCAGCCCTGATCCACGCCCTCCTCGTCCTACTCGAGCGCATGCCCCAACGGGTGCACGGAGGACAATATGGAACTTGATCTTCTCGGTGTCGCCGCACTTTTGTGGATTGCCGCCGCCATAATAGGTATCAGCACCGAAAGACCGTTCCTTGGCCGTCTGCTTTTGGCGCTTGGGATCAGCGCAGCTTTGATCGGCCTTATAGTCGCTGTGTTTCATCCAGAACCAAAGACCGGCACCCTCTTCCGCTCCGCCAATCTGGCCGTCGGATTCCACCTCAACCCCGCCGCCGTCTGGTTGCTTGCCTGGGGACTGGTACCCGCCCTTATGGCAGTGATCACAGGACCCCCAGGTCGACATCCCGGCGCTTGGACGACAGGAGCCGCACTCAGTCTCCTGGGGGCTATGGGGGTCGCCGGGCTTCAAGACGCCGTGTCCTTTTTGATCGCCTGGGAGGTCATGAGTCTGGGCGGGGCCATCATGCTGTTGGCCGACCAATTGAGCCCTATCCTCAAAAATGGCCGCGCGGTGTTTTTTATGTTGGCCCTGTTGGAAGTCGGCGCTGTCGCTCTTTTGGCCGCGATCCTGATCGTCGGCTCCTCCCATCCCGCATTTTCAACGTGGCCCGGGGCGTTCGCCAACGATGGTCCGGTTGTGACGTTTTTGGTGGGGCTTTTATTTCTCGTGGGCTTTGGCGCCAAACTCGGGATCCTGCCGTTCTACGAGTGGTACCCGAGCGCTTACGGTAGCGGCAGTGGTGCGAGCGGCGCGCTCTTGTCCGGTGTCGTCCTGAATGTTGCCTGGCTGGCACTGGCACGAGCCGTCTTACAGTGGTTACCGCACTTCTCGGGCCTGACCGCCTTTGGCGAGGTCCTTGTGGTGAGCGGCACACTCACGGCGATCCTAGCCATCCTCTACGCGTTCCAACAGGAGGACTGGCGGCACTTGCTGGCCTTCTCGTCTGCCGAAAACGCCGGGCTTGCGGTCGTCGCCCTAGGCGCTGCGGTCTTGTTCCGCAGCGAGCACCTCTCGCTCTTGGCAGGATTTGCCTTTACGGTGGGTCTCCTGCAGCTCGGCGGTCACAGCCTAGCCAAGGGAGCCCTGATGCTGACGGCAGATCACGTCTTTGATGCGCGCGGCCACTATCAGATAGCGCAAAGCCGGCTGCTCGCCATGAGCCCCTGGACCATCGGCATCGGCGCGCTCTGTGCGGCCATGAGCCTTGCGGCCTTGCCCCCGCAAGCCGGATTCGTGAGCGAATGGTATCTCTTTCAGACCATCTTTCAGGATTTCCGGCTCCACGGCATTGGCGCCCGGCTGGCTTTGGCCTTCGGCGGTGCGGGCCTCGCGCTGACTGCGGCCATCGCCTTGGCGACTCTAACCAAGGTCTTTGGCATTGGATTGCTCGGCAAAAACGGCACAAGTCAGACACCGGAAGATAAAGGGCGCGGGCTCGCGATCCTCGGTCTTGGTCTCGCAGTTCTCGGCTATGCCGTGGGTATGCCTTGGTGGCTCGGGGCACTTGCTACCGGCCACTCGGACGGCATGCGTAATGTGGCAGGGCTCATGGTCCGGGGCATCATTCTGGTACCCCTTACGCCCTCGTTTGCGTTTATCTCGCCGACCCTTCTTGTCCTGGTCGGGCCGCTCTTGGCCCTCCTGCCTCTCGGCCTCCTGGCCCTGGGCCTCCGGTCGGGACATAGGCGCACGCCGGTCTGGGCCCATGGCCTGCGTACCCTACCAACCTCGAGCGCCACGACCGCGCTCGCCTACTCGAACGCCCTGCGCCAATTTTATGACTTTATCTACCGATCGCGCACCGTAACCGAGCGGCGCATCGAAAAACGCCCCTACTTCATCAAGGCCTTGCGCTTCGAATACAGCCAATCACCGCTCTTTGGCCCGGCGCTTTTTGAGCCCGTGACCCGCTTTGTGCGAACGCTCGCCTCGCGCATAAGCATTCTTCAGATGGGCTCGATGAACGCCTATCTCGCCTATATAGGGGTTGTACTGCTTCTTATCTTGATGTCGGTTTTTTGGTAACTCATTGCAAAAGCGGAGGATTAAGGCACCATGTGGACATGGGTATCTATTGCGGGTTTTGCGATACTAGGTGCTTGGGCGCGCTACGGCCAGAGCATTTTGGTCCAGGAGGTTTTCGGTCGTGCATTTCCTTGGGCGACATTATCCATTAATGTTCTGGGCTCGTTTCTCATGGGCTTCCTGTTTTTTGAAACGGTGGATCGTATTAATATGGACCCGAGTCTACGGACGGGGATTCTTACCGGCGGCTTAGGGGCTTATACGACGTTTTCGACGTTTGCCCTAGAGAACTTGGTGTTATTGCAAGACGGCGAGGCCGCGAAGGCGGCATTATATGTCGCAGCGTCGAATATACTAGGTATTGGAGCCGCGATCGGCGGCGCTTGGATCGCTCGCGCTATTTAAGGTGGCACATGAAAGACATCTCTGTCGTGCGGGTTTATATAAAGGAAGGCGATAAGTATGAGGGGCATGGCCTCATGCACGAAATATTCGAGTTCCTGCATGATCATCACAAAGTGCATGGTGTAACGGTATTTCGGGGTATCGCAGGATTTGGCGCCAAGGGAGTCGTGCACTCCGCAGATCTCTTGCGCGTGGCGGTTCACTTACCCTTGGTCGTGGAGTTTTTTGATGAACCGGCAACGATAGACGCCCTCATGCCGCAGCTCCAAAAAATGGTGCCGCCCGGTCATATCATTCGCTGGCAGGCGCAGTGTAATTGCGACTAATGGCTCACTGTGGCGATCGGGGTCACCGACCCCGGTAGCGGTCGTGAGACAGTCAGCGCCAATGGGTTTACGGGCGCAAGCGCGCTGCCCCTTAGGAGGCGTGGCGGGACATCTTGGTCCTCCTAGCGCCCTCGATTTCGGCACAATACACGATCTTTCCGCCGCACGACGCTTTGCGGCCCTGAAGGCACGCCGTGCGTTCGTCTTTCGGACAGGCGCCCAGACCACAGTAACGAGATGGCGCATCGATATCCTAAAGCTAAGGGCCTGCGACCACACGCAAGGATGCGGTCTTGTCTGCAAAGCGATGGCGACATACCGACCTTCTTGACTTCGTGGAATGAGCGCTTGGCCAATTGGGGACGACCATACACGGGGCAGGGTCACGACCCAAACCCGGAAAGTCCCGTTTGGTGCGCGTTCCCGAGCCCTTGGCTGCAACGATGCGCGTGCGCCATCATGGGTGTACCAGGCCTAGAAACCGGTGCCGGAGTCCATGATGGGGGACCGGTGTCGTAAAGTCTGGAGCCAACCTTTGAGGCTGCGGATATCGTCGAAGGCCCGTAGGTCGTTTTCCATATCCGTGATCGTTCGTTGGGTTTCGGCAATATCGGCCGTTAGTTCCCGCAAAATCGCCCGTGGCGACAAGGGCCTGGTGGGGTCTAGGCCGAATTGAGCTCGGAAACTGTCCTCGACGGCTGCGACCTCCTGCTTCAGTTCAATTAGGTCGGTCTTGAGGGCCTTGGTGTAGATCTTCACTTGGCTCTCACTCATAGCACTTAAAGTACCCTGATCGCGGGCAAGTTGCTGCGCGAGCTCCAACAAAGGCAGTAGCTTGTTATTTTCGTAGGCGCTATTGACCTGTTGCATCAAGGACGTCTTGCGGTCTCGTTCTCTAGGATCGTGCTCCCGATCGGGGTGTAAGGCGCTGGCCAGCTTCCGGTAGAGGGTCCGGATGGATTGAAGAATTTGATGATGCTCGGCCTGTTTTTTTGGCGATAACTTGGGCGCAGCCTGCGGGGCTTCTTCGAACTCAGGTTCGGTGTGCGCACGCTGCGCATGCGCGCGTCGGAATAGATCTTCGGGGCTACCGATATCGTCGGTGTCGCCGAGATCAACCCCAAAGGCATCTTCCATCATAGATTTTATAAGAGCGAAGGCGTCTTTTTTGTCATCGTCATAGGAGATCCCGGCGTGCCGTTCGTAGAGGGCCTTGAGTTCCTCATCGTCACGCTCGGCTAATAGCGAGCCTGTCAGTTCGATAATGAGGTCGCAGGCTATGTGCCGCTCGCTTTGGTTGAGCCCCTTTTTTTGGGCGCAGGCGCGATCTAAGCGGTGGACAAGCTGTATTTGCAGGCCTCGCCACATGTTGTGGAGTGGGAGTAATTCGGTCGCGTATTGATGCTGATAAGACGGAATGGCGGTGCTCCACGCGGCCAAGCGCTCGCGGGCCGCGCGTATTTGCTCAACAAGTTTGTCGAAGGCCTTTTGAGCCTTGGGCGCCGGGCCAGGATCAAGATCGATACCGGCCATGGGGAGTTGCATCTGGGACATCAACACGGCCCTCAAGTGAGTGGTGGCTCTCGGGATGCGCGACGGGACATCCCAGCCGCCATCGCGCCCTCGATCTTGGCGCAAGTTATGATCTCACAGTGAAGCTACGAGAGGCTGACGCCGTCCTTAAGGCACGCCGGCCATAGTCGTTCACACAAAGGGCCCGCTCCCAAATAACGGGTGGCGTACCAAGTCCTTGCAGGTGCCCTGCTGCCATCTGCAAGGACCCGCTCGTAGACAGAAGGCGACGCCTCCCAAGATACCATGCCTTGCCCCGTTTTCCTGGGCGCGCAGCGGATGGTCCCTTAAGCATTTAAGCGGCTCTGGCCTCGCCAAAGACCATTGGGAACGTGTTCGACACATCGTATCCGAACAGCCTCCCCCTTGGAAGCCAGCCTAAGATATTTTTGGGCGTAGGTCACCGTGATAAGGTCTCGTTTTGTGATGGGAACGAGGCCGGCTCCCAGTGCGCGCAGGGATTTTCGTGACACAGGGTATGAGTCCCGGTTCGCTTAGACTGCCGCAAACCGGCGTCCGGCTTAGCTTCGCGCTGCGGTGAAGACCAGCAATTCTCAGTGTGGCAACGGCCTTGTGCCCAATCGGTATAAGGCCTCCCACCCCTTGCTCGCCTTCCTCGAGGGCCTTTGAGAATGGCGACAACTCCGTTGGCCAGGAACCGGGATTTCTCTGATATTTGCGTGTTTGCGCCTAAAACTCCGTACAATCAGTAAGTTGGAGTCACGCCCCGGAAAGCGCGCTGCGCCACGAGGTACTCGGCAGCCTGGAGTTTCTCCCCGTCAGTACGAACACCCCGCGTGATTCGCGGCTCTGGAATGAACATATCGAGCGCTATCACGATCTGGACTATACGGCCCTGTCGGGCGCGCAGTTGCGCTACTTCGTCGCGATCGACGGGCAATTCGTGGCGCCGCTCGGCTTTGGTGCCGCCGCCTGGAAAACCGCGCCGTGCGATCGCTTCATCGGCTGGAGTGATACTCAGCGTTGTCACCACCTGCATCGTGTCGTCAACAACGCGCGTTTCTTGATCCTGCCGTGGGTGCACTCGCAGGGTTTGGCTTCCAAGATCTTAGGGCGCATAGCCCGCCAGTTGCCTGCCGATTGGCAGAGCCGCTTTGGCTATCGACCCGTGCTCCTGGAGACCTTCGTACAATCAAATCGCTTTCGCGGCACCTGCTACAAAGCCGCCAATTGGATCCCTGTTGGCCAAACTCGCGGTTGCGGCAAACTCGATGTGGCTCACGAGCACGCCCGACCGATCAAAGACATGGAGAAATCCTTCCGCCAGGCACGTCCCGCTCTTTGTCGCAGCTATGCCCCGGCTTATCGCGCTAGGGCGTCCGCCTTAAGGCGGGTAGGCCGATTATTTCCCAGCGAAATGACTATTATACTCTCAACTTGTTGTTTTATAGGGTGGCTATGGGCGGACTCGAACCACCTACCTCAGCATTATGAGTGCGCATAAAATCCTTTTAAAAATAGCCGCTTAAGCGGGCACCCACCCTCCGTCTGGCTAGGGACATACAAGCCTACCCAGATAGCGTCCGCGTATTTTCGTTCTCATTGTTGCAAGAATGGCGCACAGCCATTCTTGCAATGGGGCCTGGGCGGGGAAGACCTCGCAGGGGATGCGTAAATGGGTGCATCTGACGCTCCCTCCCTCTTTTCTTAACCATCCGGAGGGCCCGTATCCTTCGGATCGTTTGACCACCAGCCTGACTTTTTCGATAGTTCCGTTGAGAGACCATAAACGATTATCGTGCTTTCCTGTGTGGGACTGAGCGCATCCCCAGGTTTCCCGTTAGGGATCGCGTTCCCACAGAGACAGCCCCCAGTCGGAAGCGCTTCAGGCACATCGGCCGGAGAAGGTCGGCGTGGAAAATCGCTTGCCTTCAATGAAGGCATTGACTATATTGATATCAATACCTCGGCATGGGGGACTCAGCATGGCTTGCCTAACTATACGTAACCTCGAAGATACGACCAAAGCGCGGTTGCGAATACGCGCAGCCCGCCATGGGCGCTCTATGGAAGATGAGGTCCGTATGATCCTGCGCGCCGCGCTCGGTAATGAAAACGCGACCGATCAGAACCTCGTGCAGCGCATTCGAGCCCGGTTTGCATCCCTGGGCGATATCGAGCTGCTACAGTCCGAGCGCGAAGGCATCCGTAAACCACCCAACCTGTTCGACTAAAACCGCCATGATCGTTCTGGACACAAACGTGCTCTCGGAACTCCTACGCGCCACGCCCGAACCTGCGGTCGTCCGGTGGACCGCGAGCCAGTCCCTGGACACGCTATACACGACAACCGTGACGCAGGCGGAGATGCTCTACGGCGTTAAACTGCTCCCCATCGGGCAGCGTCGTCAACAGTTGGAAGAGGCCGTAACCGCACTTTTCGAAGAGGATTTTATCGAGCGTATACTGCCGTTCGATGGGGGTGCCGCCAGAGCGTATGCAGAGATTGCGGCCGATCGAAAACGAAACGGCCGTTCGATGTCACAGTTCGATGCCCAAATCGCCGCCATCGTACAGTCCAGAGGCGGCACACTGGCCACACGCAACACTGATGACTTTGAAGGTTGCGGTTTGCACATCATTAACCCATGGCAATCCTGAGCGCGACCGGGGAGACCGGTGGCCCAAGGTTGGAACGTATAAGCCCCTAAACCGCCCTCGCCTCAGGGAGCGGCAACCTATAAACGCGTGGTACAAATACCGCCTGGACGCTTGATCGTAACCGCTCCATAATCCTTTCAATTACCCACAATTGTGGCGCCAAGCTTAAAGCCCATCGCGATATCCGATAGCCGGGACATGCCGCGCCAGATGACGATGTTACCCGGCGGAGGATCACAGGCTCGGTCGAGATAGCCACC
Source organism: Pseudomonadota bacterium (assembly GCA_021794595.1). Classification (GTDB taxonomy): domain Bacteria; phylum Pseudomonadota; class Gammaproteobacteria; order Acidiferrobacterales; family Acidiferrobacteraceae; genus Acidiferrobacter. Next base: position 88,292 of record JAJYQN010000047.1, on the reverse strand, counting down.
AAGGCGCGCCAGTTCCCTTAAGCAAGATTGTATTGTTGGGGTCGTCACATGGCGGTGCGTTGTCGATCGGCCGCAAGGCGCGCGAGGATGTCGATTTCTTGGGGTGTGAACCCCAGCGAAGGCTTGGCCGATTCCGTCGCGCGATTAAGCATCGTCAACCAAAAGATGCATCCACTCAAGATACAGAAAAGGGCCAGGGGGTTCACCAATCGTTCGGCGGTGCGCAGCTTGGATCGTTCAGCCTGGCAACCAGACTTCCGTTGGCAAGCACAGTGGGACTTATGGGGTTTTGACATCACAACTCCTGGGAGGGTTTGGAGCTCCTTACGCCAATTGTGGAGTGTACTCCTCCCAATACCGGTGTCCCGAGCTAACTGAACGAGGGATACGCCTTCTGATGATAGCAGCCGACGACAGATAGCTTCTTTTCTTTCTTGCGGATAAGCGGCCATGTGACTCTCTTTTTACCGTCCCCTGAGGATGGGTCTTCGTTAAAACCATACGACAGGTATGTTGACACAGGGGGCTGCTGGCAGCGAACAGGCAACTCAACACCGCGTACGTACTCAAGGAGTCGTTCGGTCAGCTCTGGGACTACGAGCGCGAAGCGTGGGCGCGCAAGTTCTTCGAGAACTGGCGCGCCCAGCTCAAATGGCAGCGTCTCAAACCCTACGAGCACTTCGCCGCTATGATCGAAAGGCACTGGGATGGCATCGCGGCTTACTGCAAATCGGAAAACAAGGTGGCGCTCGGCTTCGTCGAGGGACTCAACAACAAGATCCGCGTCCTCCAGCGCCGCGCCTACGGATTGCGGGATGAGGAATACCTCAGGCTGAAGATCCTGACCTCGATGCTGCCGCCGATTTGATAGAAAAATGCGCAGCTTTTACCCACTCGTTTTCACGATGACCCGATATTTTTATATCTATAGGCGCCATTATTTTCAGCCTCTGTAGAGGCCATTACCGCGAGATCCTCTCTTTTGCTACTGTTTTGCCAGACTCAGCGTTCAATATTGCGTTTCGCTATTAAGAACGCCGATCGCTATGGCTTATTCGCGCGGATTAGTCGACATAGAGGCAGAAATACTACTTGCGCCTGCTTGCGAAGTGCAAGCGTGCTACGATCTGCATATTGGGTTTACGTGCGTTTACTCTGACGCAAGGATAAAGGAATCTGGAATGGATACGTCATCGGACAACCACGAGTCGATTTCCGGGCCACCGTTGGCAAAAGCCCTCAGTCAAAGTGAAAAAGTGAAAGAGAAAGTCGAGAATTGCGCGCTTGATCTTTCCTCTGTCAATCTGATCCTGAAAGAAGAACTTCTCGAACATTCCCCCGTGGGCGAAATTCGGAAGGCCTTAGTACAAAGCGAGCATATAGAAGACAAGGTCCAGGAATGCGCCGAGGAGCTTCATATGGTCAACGCGACCTTGGCCGAAGAGATAGTCGAGCGAGAAAACCTGGAGCAGCAGTTGAGTGATAGCGAGGCCTTAGAAAAACACAACCGCTACCTCGCTTACCACGATACCGCGACCGGGCTCGCTAATAGAACGTTATTTAATGACAGACTGGACCATGCCTTGGCCCAAGCCGAACGCCACTCGTGGTCCTTAGCGCTCATGTTTGTAGATATTGACAAATTTAAGCTGATAAACGACACATATGGCCACGAGACTGGAGATCGGGTCTTAAGGAGCGCCGGGCAGGCGCTTCAGCTGTGCGCGCGGGAAGAAGACACGGTCAGTCGCATTGGGGGAGACGAGTTTCTTTGTCTTCTGATGGAAATCAGCGAAGAGGCGGCCGTGTCACGGATTGCCGATCTCATGATAGAAAGAACCGCTCAAGCCTGCGTATTCGAGACAGGACAGATCACCGTGAAACTCAGCATTGGTATCGCGATCTATCCGCGGGACGGGACAAGCGCCGAGATCCTGCTCAAAAAAGCCGACCGAGCTATGTATGAGGCGAAGGCCAAAGGAGAAGGGTATCGGTTCGTTCGCGAAGGCGATCCTACAAAATAGCCGGATCTTGCCCTAGCGTCGCGGACAGGGCGCATTCCGGACATTGAAGAGAGCTGCCGGGATTGTGGCCGATCCAAGGTCTCGCCATGCGAAAGGGCCGTCCCGAGGCGCTTAGTCTGGCGCATCCCGGAAAGGCCGGCCTTAGGCGCTCTTAGCGAGGGAGTGGGCTACCACAAAAATCCCCTCTTCCGTATTCAAGGAATGCCTGTCAAGCCATTGGGTGAGCCACAGAGGAATGGCCTCCGCGACCATGGGATGCGCGATCGCGAAACCCTGTGCGAGATCGCACTCCTGCGCTACGAGCCAATCCCATTGGGCCTGAGTCTCTACCCCCTCGGCCAATACACGCCGGCCGAGTTGATGGGCCATCTGGATAACGCCTGCGACAATAGTGCGGTGTTGCGGGTCGGTTGGAAGAGGGGCAATAAACCCTCTGTCGATTTTGATCAGAGCAGCCGGGAGATCCGTTAGATAGCTGAGCGACGCTTGGCCGGTGCCAAAATCATCAATGGCGAAGTGGAGACCCCGTTTCTGCCACGCATTCAGGGTACGTTGGGCCAGGCTCGGATCCGCAAAAGCGGCGCGCTCCGTGATTTCCAGGGTAATATGGTGCATAGCGGTGCCGCTCGCCTGCAGAACGTCGCACACTCGGTGATGGATATCGGGATCCTGAAATTGACTTGGCGATAGGTTGACAGCAACCTGAAGCGTTAGGCCTTGCTCCATCCACGTTTTTTGTTGGCGACAAGCCTCTCGCAAGACCCATTCTCCCAGCGCAACGATGAGGCCCGATTCCTCCGCAATCGGCACGAACACCTCGGGGGACTGGGGTTGCTGGTTTGGGTCGCGCCACCGCAGGAGGGCCTCGACGCCTGCAACGCGCCCGGTCGCGAGCTCAATCTGAGGTTGGTAATGAAGGACAAAGAGATCTTGTGCCAGCGCCGCTCGAAGACGTTGCTGAAGCGCTTGGCGATCACGAGTGGCAGTATCGAAGGAGGGCTCATAGAGACACCACCGGTTGCGCCCTTGGCGTTTGGCCTCGTACATAGCCAGATCGGCATGGCGCAAAAGATTCTGAGGACTGGTCTCGTCTAAAGGGAACACTGTGATACCGATGCTAGCCTGGGTCGAGACCTGGTCTGTGCCTATCCGTATGGGCGCGCGTGTCGCCGTGAGGAACCGTGCCAGGACGTTTTCGATATCGTCCATGTGCCCGGCACGACGGAGGATGATGGCGAATTCATCCCCACTCAGTCGGGCCACTATGTCGCCACTGCGTGCGGTTTGGCGCAATCGGCTCGTGATCTCGATCAGGAGGCGGTCACCGGCTGCGTGGCCAAAAGAGTCGTTGATATCCTTAAATCGGTCGAGATCCAAAAACAGGAGAGCTTGTAGGGCGTCATGCTCGGCCACATCTTCGACAATCCCTTGGAGGATCCGCAAAAACAACGCGCGGTTGGGAAGGCCGGTTAGTTCATCATAATGCGCGAGAGCCCGCAGTCGACCTTGCGCGGCATCCAGCTCACAGACCGAACTGATGTCCCAAGATATTCGGACTAACCACTCTTTGGCTTCACTTGACAAGGTTTCCGGTATGAGGGGACGGTAGGCAATAACGCCGTAGTGAAGCCCGTTGTGGGTGAGTGGGTAGACGACGCGATGGGGAGGATCCGGGGGAGCCAAGGCCAAAGACATGGCGGTTTGGGTATCAAGGCGCAGACGCCCCCCTTGGGCGATCGTTAAAGGGATTCCCGCCTCATCGACGCGGAGCATGGCAATCCATAATAAATCGAGATGGTCTGCAATCGCACACAAGATTGCGCCTAGCGCCTTATCGGGACTCTCGCCGCGAAGGGACGCGTCAGTCAAATGATCTTTGAGTTGGCGCGCCAGGGTCTCACGTTTTTGCGTCGTGATGTCCCGTCCGATCAAAAGCGAGCCTCCGCCGACCGCGACGGGGAGTTGGCATCGCAAGAGGTCCAGGACGCGCGGCGCCTTGTGGGACTGCCGGAGAAGCATTTCTTCGCGAGCAACGGTCCGCCCGGGGCTGCCCATGAGGTGGCCCAGGCTATTGCGGATATCGGGATCCTGGATCGTCTTCAGGAGCCGGTCGCGATCAACCTGTACCAGGTCCTCATGCATCAGACCGAAGATCTCGAGCGTGGCTTTATTAGCTAGTTGCCATTTACCTTTATCGTCCAACAATCCAATCAGATCCGGGGAGGCCTCGAGGAGCGCGCGCACGGCCGCTTCGCGGCGCTTCGAACGGCGAACGAGGCCATGGAGGCGGAAGTTGCGTAAAATTCGCTCTCGAATCGTGAGGGCGCTCAAGCGCGATATCATGACAGCCACGACTTGCAAGCCGAGGACGGCAACGGCCATCGATAAGCCGTTGCCCCCTGCGTTGCGAGCATATTCACGCCACGCAAGCGCCAAGCCGGGAGGGATAGCAAAGGCCGCGTAGGCGCCTGGTAACATACTGAGAAAGGGTATTGGCCCTGACGTCAGGCCAGCGATAATAGCGACCAAGAAAGGGGGGTTAGTGGCGCCGTGAGGGTAGGGGATAAGGAAAATCAAAATACCCCATAGCAATCCGTCGAGCCCTTGCCACGCAACAAGCCGCGCGTGACGAGCGCGACTTGTGAGACCCGAAACCGGATAGAGGAGAGGGGTCGGAAAAAACCGTGCGGCGGCGCTCGCGACCAACGCACTCCACCAAAGCTCTTGCACGCTGAAAGCTACGGGTCGAGCAAACAAGACGAGGCAGGCCGTCGCGACCGCAATATTGGCAAGAAGCTGCCATGTAAAGCCTTCACAAAAAATGCGCAGTTGCTCTTCGAGAAGTAAGGTCTTTAAGGGATGAACGACACGGCCGTCTTTTGGGTCGCCGGTCTCATCCCCTAGCGGGGTTTGGTCCATTCCTGTCTCGCTCTGGTCTGCACCGCTTCAGGGCGCAAAGCGCTCGCAAAGAGCCCTCGCCTGCCTCGGACGGCATCGGAGAGGCATTGTCACCTATAACGCTATGGGAAGAAAGTCGAGCGCTCAGCCAAAATGGGCGCTTCTTGACAGGAAAATTCGGGAGCCGGTGGGGGTAATCCCCCCCGAAAACAGTGGACCAAAAAAAGGGGGCCTCATAGTGAATGGCAAGGAGATCCTCATTTAAAACACCGCTAACCCGACAGCCAGATCCTTTCGATCCTAAAACAGGCCGAAGCCGATAGCCCGGTCCCGGATCTCTATCGTGAGCACGGCATGAGCAGTGCAAACTTTTATAAGTGGCGCGCCTCAAGGAACTTGGAGAAGAAAACCGCCTCTTCCCGCATGAGATGAGCCTGAAGGAGGGACTGTGTTTTTAATGGCGAATAATGGAATGGTCGCTCCCTCCCTAAACGGCATCAAGAGTGCCAAAGTGAAGGGTATGAACACCCCTGCAAAAGAGAGGGGACGACAATGAAGATTACAACGATGGGGATTGATCTGGTAAAAACAGTTTTTGCCGTTCATGGCGTTAATGCCCACGGCAAGGCCGTCCTGAAGAAACAGCTCGAGCGTCATCAAATGCTGACGTTCTTCGGAAACCTTCCGCCCTGCTTGATTGGCATGGAGGCCTGTGGCAGCGCCCACCATTGGGCCCGGCAACTGACGGCTCTTGGGCACACGGTGAAACTCATGGCTTCGCAATTCAGGAGGCCCTATGTGCGGACTTAATGTTACGCGTAACATTAGCCCTTTAATGATAAGCGCTCAGTAATGTTGAGTAGCCCGCTCTAGCTCCGTTAACACAGGAGATGGTGACCATGCAGACACAACTTACCGCCATTATCGAGCGCGAGGCACGCGGCTACGCCTCGTTTTGTCCAGAACTCGATATCGCCAGCCAGGGTGACACGATAGAAGAGGCGCGCGACAATTTGCGCGAGACGCTCGAGCTTTTCTTTGAGTCGGCTTCGCCTGCGGAAATCCAGGAGCGCATCCACGAGGAAGTCTACGTCACGCGGGTGGATGTCGCCATTGGGTAGGCTGCGCGTCCTCTCCGGCAAGGAGGCGTGCGCCATCCTGGCCGGCCATAGGCGGGTATCTTGTCTTACCGATGGCGCCACGACATTCGGCACGCGGTCCTCACCGACGACACCACAAACTCGGCCTCGACATCAAACTGGCGCTCGCATAAACTCAAACACCGGAGCACGCCACGCGCTCTAAGTGACGGGCGGCCAGCGGGAGGCCTCTGCGTGCGTGCCGGAAGAGAGAAAGCGGCTTGGTCTGTACGGAGGAGACGACATGAAATCAGTACCAGTGCCCGCAGCCCAAATCCCGCCGCCCCATAAGAAGACGGTCTACCCCCATCCTTTCGCCTCACGCGTCGCGGGGCGGACGAAACGAAGACTCGGTGACTATTTCAGCCTCACGAATTTCGGTGTCAATCTGACCGAGCTTGCGCCCGGGGCCCTCTCCGCACTTCTCCATCACCATTCGAAACAAGACGAATTCGTCTACATCCTGGCAGGCACCCCGACTCTCGTGCTGGATAAAGAGGAGTGCGTGCTGAAACCCGGAGATTGCGTGGGGTTCAAGGCAGGTGATGGGGTCGCACATCAACTCATCAATCGTTCCCGCGAGCCGGTCATCTATCTTGAAGTCGGCGACCGTACGGAAGGCGATGAGACGTCGTACCCTTACGACGACCTGAAAGCCCTATTCGTCAATGGGGGTTGGCAGCTGGCACATAAGGATGGCCGACCGTACTGATGGGGCCTACCCTAGGCCGTAGCCTGCAACGATACCGCGCCTGAGGTGCGCCTCGTCGTTGCCGACCGCAATGAAAGCATATATGCTATCACAAATGGTTCGGCTGGTGGTGGACACCAATGTCTTTGTGGCCGCATTGCGGTCTGAGGGGGGCGCCTCCCGAGAAGTCTTGCGGCGCGCCCTGGCCGGTCGTTATACCCCGCTGTTCGACAACGCCTTGTGGTCGGAATACGAGGATGTTTTGGGGCGGCCCGTCTGGACATGCGTGACCACGGAGGCGGAGCGCCGTATCGTCGCCGCCGCTCTGGCGCATCAAGGGCAGTGGGTTTCGGTCTATTATGGATGGCGGCCGAATCTCCGGGATGAGGGCGATAATCACCTCATCGAGTTGGCGGTGGCCGGAAATGCCGCCGCAGTCGTCACGCATAACGTTGGGGACATGCGCAGCGGGGAGATGGTCTTCCCGGGCTTGCGCATCGTCACGCCTGCGGAATGTTTGGAGGTCTTTCCATGAGCACACTCACCATACGGATGCCCGATGACACGGCAGAGCGCCTGAAAGCCTTAGCAAAGAGCCGCGGTACGAGCATGAACAAGCTTTTCGAGGAATGGGCGACCCAGGCCCTGACGGCCTGGGATGTCGAGCGGCGCTTCCGCCTGCTCGCGGCGGAAGGCGACGTCGAGGCGGCGCTGCGCATCTTGGACAGATTGGACGCCAAAACCAGGGGGGCGTAAGGCCAGCCCAAGAAGCGCGGGGCAAGCAATTATGGCTCCTTGTATTTCTCCCAGATGGCCGCCTCACCTATCAGGACGGGCGCCTTAGAATTTCGGCCAAGTCTTCGATGCTCAGTAGTTTATCCATAGCGACCATTAGGCCCGATTTGGATTTCGCTACCGGTCTGGCCACTTCCGGATTCGCCCGCTTAGCACCATTTGTGACTAAAGTCGGTGGGACTCTGTTGTGGCGGCAGGACCTTGATGCGGCGCTCATCCAGCCAGGCCTGGACGTCCTCTTCGAGCCATAGGGTCTTGCCCGAGGGGAGGCGCACAAAGGGCGGTAGCCATTCAGGATGGGCCAACACGTAATCGGTAACCGTATGGGCCTTGAGGTGCAGCACCTCCGCCCGCTGCTTAGCATCGAGCGTTGGCTTCATCATAGACAGGGTATTCCCTCGCGCGAGAGGAGACAGTCAGGCCCCACCCCTGCTTCAATTCGCCCATTCTGCGCAAAACGGTGCCCTAAGGCACGAAGCTCGAAAAATATATGACGCGGGGTGGTTCGTTTTTATGTCTCGCCAAGTCGCGAGTATGCCACGGTACAAAACGTTAGGCTCGCTATGCGCCCTTGGGTCGGGTTTTTCTTGTACGGGAAATAGTAGAACTGTTGTGATTGCCGGCTAAAAAACGCGCATCGGCAGTATTTTCCAATCCTTAAATGATACTGAACGAGGATATGTCAACATGTCCCTGGAGGCCAGGGTCAGGCAACCCGGTGTTCCTGTTCAAAGATCGTCTTAAAGAGCTTCCGTTTGGCCTCATTCAGCTGCTTGGCAGACTCATTATCGCTGTGGGTGCTCACGATGTCATCGAGGCGTTTGAGGGTGAGTCCGGGCTTCAGGTACCGCTCGGGTTCCGGCAGTGATCGGAATTTGTCATAAGTGGTCATCATGGCCGCATAGGGGTAGGTCTTGCGTTGCTTGCCTTTGACGTCAATGATCACCGGCGGGAAGAAACAATGTTGATGGAAATTAATGTAGGGATTGAGGTGGTCCCGGTTAAAGATATTGATCAATGGCGCCCACTGCTGCGGGATATGGCTATAGCCCAGGTGCTTGCGGACGATGGCGCCGTTCTTGCTTTCCACCAAGGCATTGTCGTTGGAGTGCCGGGAGCGGGATTTGGTCAACTCGACCAGAAACTTATTGAGTAATTGGGCGACGTGCTGGTTGATGTACTCGGAGCCGTTATCAGCATGGAGCCCAAGAACAATAAAGGGAAACTGTTCCAGTAAGGCCTCGAGCACCGGGATCAGGTAACGCTCGCTGATTTTCTCTACGGAACAGACGATCTCGAACTGGGTCACTTCCACTCCGGCATTGACATGATAAACCCCCATTTTTACCGTCTAGATCACCCTGGTGCACCGTATCCACGCGCAGGTACCCTGGCTTACCCTCAGGCCGCGGTGGGCGACGTTCACCGATGCGAGAGGCGCAGGCGTGGGTCTTCTCGAAGTGACGGCGTATGGCACGGTAGGAGGCGCCGTGTCGTAAGTTGTAGAGGTGCGCCACCGAGATACCGGCCAAACGCTGGTATTCGGTTTGCCCAAAGATCGTGTAGGCCCGTTCACAGAGCTTCTGGTGGCCGGCCCCGAGAGGGTGGCATGTAACTCACAAGCGTGCGCCGGCTCTCGGTATGCGCGACGGGACGTCCAAGTCTCCCTCGCGCCCTCGATCTCGGCGCAACTCATGATCTCACAGCGAAGCTGCGAGATGCCGCGGCCGTCCTGCGGGCGAGCCGTGCGCTTTTCTGGCGCACAACAGGCTCGCCCACAATAACTGGACGGCGTGTCGATGTCCTTGCAGGGGGCCTGCGGCCACCCGCCCGGACCTACGCCTCCCGCGGACTACGCGCCTCCGCTTCGCTCTCCCTGGCGCGCAGCGTCGGTATACGCCAGCAGCCGGATGTCCTCGCGGAGTATCGGTAGGCAAACCCGTTCACGGTTCCCTTGGACGCAGGGCGACGCGGGCATCGCTGCAGTGTGCCGGCCTTTAGAGAACGCCTGACGAGCCGCTTGAACTGGATACGGGAATAGCCGCTGATCTTCTGCAAGAAGCTGAGCAATAGTCCCTTGTGGACCTTGCCGAGTTGCCGGTAACGGAAGCGGATCAGCGTCTTCTGTACCCAGACATAACGGTCTTCCTGGGTGTCGATAATCAGATCCACGGCCTCGATCCCGGCAAGGAATAGGCGTACCTCGTCTAAGGTCTTGATATGCGCGTCATTCATGATGGTTTTCATCCCTCATCATGAACAGGAACGGGGTCGGGTTCAGTATCACTTCATGTTAGAAACAGGCCCTCCCTTCGGTGTCATTTCATATTGGACAAGGCTCCGGCTTGACTAAGTCCCAGTATGGGACTAACGTGACCTTATGCGCGTCATTGCCGTGTCGACCCTTAAGGCATTCTGGACCGACACACCGGAATACCAGGACGCCGCGGGTCCGACGATGGCGTGGTATCGCGAAGCGGTCAAGGCCGATTGGTCCATGCCTGATAATGTGAAACGGCAATTCGGCAACGCCAGCATCCTGCAAGACGGACGTGTGGTGTTCAACATCGCCGGTAACAAATACCGCCTGGTCGTCTGGATAAACTATCCGTACAGGGTTGTCTATATTCGCTTTTTGGGTACGCACCCGCAGTACGACCGCATCGACGCGCAAACCATCTGAGAGGGCCTCATCATGAATATCCGCCCCATCAAGACCGACGCCGACTATCGCGAAGCCTTGCGCACCATCGAAACACTGATGACAGCAAAACCGCAATCCGAGGCCGGTGACCGCCTCGATGTGCTAGTCACCCTGGTCGAGGCCTACGAGCGGGCGCACTTCCCCCTGGATTTGCCCGATGCCGTGGAGGCCATCCAATTCCGCATGGAGCAGCAGGGTCTCACCGTTGACGACCTCGTCCCCGCGATTGGACGCAAGAATCGGGTCTACGAGGTCCTGGCCCGCAAGCGGCCGTTGACGCTGCGCATGGTTCGGGCCTTGAGCCAGCAATTCCACATTCCCGCCGAAAGCCTCCTCAACCAACAAAGCCAAGGCAAGCCGCGGAATCCATCTCGACGCACGGCGTCTGCATAACGACATGCGCGATTTCGTCTGCACGCAAGAGGAGGCTGCCGCGCACGAGGCCTGGTTCCGCCGTTCGGTACAGGCCGGCCTTAAGGCCGCCACTGTCGGGGATACAGTGGCAGCCGAGGATGTGGAGGCCGACGCCAAGGCTTGGCGCATTAAGACACGGCGTAAGCGCACCCGCTCGACCGCGTGAGACTCATCTGGACGCGTCTTGCGTATAACGACCGCAGCGCTATCCGGACCTATATTGCCCCAGATAACCCCGCCGCAGCGCTCGCGCTCGATACCGTTATTTCGAGATGAACGCGCCAGTTGGCCGCGCGCCCAGACATTGGCCGGCTTGGCCGTGTCACCGGTACGCCCGAATTGGTGGCCCACGCAAATGACATTGTGATTTATGACGTGGCCGGCGACACGGTGCGCGTTCTGCGCATTTTGCACGCGGCCCGGCAATGGCCGCCAGCGTGAACCTCATAGGCCCAGCACTGCGCTCGGCCATGGTGGTGGCCGGTGACGACAGGCCACTCGTGACAAACCTTACCCGCAGGGCTGACAGTCCCAGATTTCCCACCGGGCAATCTCCGCCGCCCTCTTCCGCGCCCTGGTACTTGGAGATGTACGTGCACCGCGGGCTACATCCCGCTCGGGCCGAATTTCACGGCAGCCGGCGAGATTCTCGCGTTGCGCGAGCGACTTAAACCTCTCGCGCGCCGTGTTCGCGCGCCCTGCGCACCCATGTCCGTACCGTGGAAAATTGGGAACAAGGCCGGGCCCGGCCCAATGTCCAGGCCGCCCTCTTGATTCGCCTGGTGGAGAGCTACCCCGATACAGTGGAGCGGCTGGCGGGGATTACCTGAGGGCGCCGGACCTTGCGCGAGCGTGGCAGACTACGCGACCTTGAGTGCTGGGCGATGATGAAGCACCAGCAAATCGGTCTCGGGTGCCATGAGGAAGGCATAGGGCTCTCCCCCGATGTCCGCAAATTCCACCAAGTAGACGCCCGGGGACGGGGCATCCACGACGGTGCCCACCTGCCCGCGTCGCAAGCCTTCCTCGGGACAATCCTTGACCAGGGCGACGACATCAGGTGTTTTCATATCCACCTCGCAATGCCAGCTTGCGCACATAACAACTGACCAGACGTGGTATATCTTCCCCGCTGCGGATTATCCACACCGACCGGACAGGCGCCACCCTGAACCATTCAGCGACTTTGTTTTGAGACCACAGCAATGCTCGCATTGTCGCAAGTGGGTTGCGACTAACGCGGCCGACGCTGGGCTCCTGGTACTACAGGGGCCCTTCTGCTCTCTCGGTGCGGCGCGCCCTATCGGCCCTTCGGGCCTGGAGGCCAAATGGATTTCCACATCGAATACGAGCGCGAAGACGACGGGCGCTGGCTCGCGGAGGTTCCGGAAATTCCCGGGGTCCTCGTCTATGGCGCCACGTCCGACGAGGCCATGGCCAAAGCTGAGACCCTGGCGCTTCGCGTTCTCGCCGAACGAATCGAGTGCGGTGAGAACCGCCCTATGGCCATTCGTATTGGCTTTATGACCACCGCCGCGCGGTAGACCACTTGGGCTCACGACGGAATCCGCAACACGAATTTGCCCGCGGACCTATACGGTCGCTGCGTCTAGCTAACTTGACTTCCCGCTTACCCGATTATATAATTTGTACAAAGGTTCCTTCCCGATGACAAGAGCCCAAGGGGCTCTCTCCCATTGCAGGCCGAATGGCTTGTGATAAGGGAGTAGTCGGGGGGTCATTTTTTGTCCTAGTAGTAGTGACGTGTCCCTTTCTGGAATGTATCGAACTCACTACGCAGCGCGTCCTTAATACTGTCGTAACGCTCCGTGTCCTGCCGTTGCCACTTCCGAAACACCGCCCAGCAACAGTAGTCTGCCACCTATAAACCATAGTGCGAGCGCGAGGCATGGTGCAAAATGCGATAGTGCACGCCGACCGGCAGATGCCTCGCCAAAGTCTGCTGAATACCCTTCTCGATGGCGTTGCGCTTTTTCTGTACGGGGATAGTGTCGGTAATCACGACTAGGCGCCGAGCCCCGGACTTCAATTCCCTCTGAAAGACGAACTTGAGAAGATAACCCAGCATCTCCGGGTAAAACCGCTTATCCTCTTGCAGGCTCGGCCCAGTTTTTGATTTCTCGACAACTAGGCTGTCTATCCGCAGGGCACTCATGTTGGCGGCAATGAGCCCGAATACACGTCGACGCACATGCGTGTTGTCCTCGGCGCAATGGAAATACTCGGTATCGAGGTCACTCTCCAGGCAATCATGCTTGTAGTCATCGAGGTCCCGATGCGTTTGGAAAGGGCGACGCGTACTGATGCTCGTCAGTACAAAAAATTGTGTCCCGTTCCGACTAAAATCCAAATTGCCGGCCTCGTCCAAAAATATATAGACGCAATCATTCATCTCTCACCAGACACTGCGCAATTACCAAAAATGCTACCTCATCTGCCCCGCATCCTCTAGCCCAACCGCATCGCTTATCTCATCGCCCCGCCCGCTCCCGAAACGCATCATAGACCATGTCCACGACAAGGCAGACAAGTGGCGTGAGCCAGGGAACGCGCGCCTTGCCGCATGCTTCCAGCAGAGAGTCTTCTTCACCGGGCTCCAGGCGGCCGCTCCCGCGCGGACGCAGCCCGCGGGCGCCGTGCCTCCTTGAGCGGATTGTCCACGGCCACGCCCCAGTCGCGGCGTGCCACCTCGAACACGTGTTGAAGCAGACACCATTCCCGTAGTGCCGTCCCTTCGGCAACCGACTGGCGCCGCCTGGTGAGCCATGCGCTGATGTCGCTGGGGAGAATTTTACCGATGGGCTTGTCGACGAGGTCTGTCTCGGCCCGCAGATTGCGCATCATGTAACGCTCGCGCTCGGCCGACCTTTTGCCAGGGGTCACCTCGTTCTCATAACACTGGAGCACGCCACGCGGAATCAGCGTCGTCGCCAGCCGCTGCGCCTCCTCTGCGGCAGGGGAGCGTTTGCGCAACGCCGTCTCCGTTTCCTGGGCCCACATCATGGCCTCGCGATGGGCATCGAAAGTCTTGCACCGCAAATCGTGCCCCTTGAGGCCCACGCGCGCCTGCCACCTGCCTTTGGCTTTGGTAATGGAGGCCATCTATGGGGTCCGCGGAAGACTGTGGACCTGAGCCTAGCAAATGGCGCCGCACTCCACCGTACCGCCCGCAGGCTCTCAGTGGAGTCTAAGTGGAGTCTGGCGGGTATCCGCCCGAAGTATGTATATGTAAGTGATTGATTTTATTGGTGGCTATGGGTGGACTCGAACCACCGACCTCAGCATTATGAGTGCCGCGCTCTAACCAGCTGAGCTACATAGCCGTACACTTGAAGGTCGGGGATTTTGGGGGCAGCCCCAAGCTATGTCAAGGGAAGACACAACGTCCCGTTCGGCGTCAACGACCGATGTTGAACCGAAAATGCACGACGTCTCCGTCTTGCATTACGTAATCTCGGCCCTCGAGACGCAGGCGCCCCGCTTCCCGGGCCCCCTGCTCGCCCCGAAGGCGTACATAGTCCTCATAACCTATGATTTCGGCCCGAATGAACCCCTGCTCGAAATCGGTATGGATCACACCGGCGGCCTCTGGCGCAAGACTCCCGCGATGCATGGTCCAGGCCCGTACCTCTTTGGGGCCCGCCGTAAAGAAAGTCTCCAGGCCCAAAAGGGTAAAGGCCGAGCGCACGAGGCGGTTCAGACCGGGTTCGGTGAGTCCGATCTCGGCGAGAAAAGCCGGACGGTCCTCATCGGGTAGGGAGACGAGTTCCGCCTCAAAAGCCGCACAAATCGCGACGGCCTGGGCCCCTTCTTTCTGGGCATGTGCCTGGACGCGCTCCCACAAGGGATTGCCCTTAAGGCCCTCTTCCTTGACATTACCGACATATAACACGGGTTTCGCCGTCAGAAGCGCGAACCCGCGCACGATAAGCCACTCCTCATCGGTCAGGGCCAGCGTGCGCACAAGCCCGCCGACGTTCAGGTGTTCGCGGATCCGCGTCAAAAGCTCGCGCCGCTTCAGTTCCTCTTTATTGCCGGCTCGGGCCCCCTTGCTTTCCCGAGCCAGCGCCCGATCAACGCTCTCGAGATCGGAAAGACCCAGTTCGGTATTGATCACCTCAATATCGGCGAGCGGATCGACGCGACCTGCGACATGGACGACGTTCTCGTCCTCGAAACACCGGACCACCTCGATAATGGCATCGGTCTCGCGGATATGGGAAAGAAACTTGTTGCCCAAACCCTCGCCTTGCGCGGCACCGGCCACCAAGCCCGCTATGTCCACAAACTCCATGACCGCCGGCACGATGCGCTCCGGTTTAGCGATATCGGCCAAGGCCGCCAAGCGCTTGTCGGGAATGAGAACGACGCCGACGTTGGGCTCGATCGTGCAAAACGGATAGTTCTCGGCCGGAATCCCGGCGGCGGTCAACGCATTAAAAAGCGTCGACTTACCGACATTGGGCAGACCCACGATTCCGCATTTAAGCCCCATGGGGCGCCTCACCATCACTGCGATGTAAAAGATTCATGGCCCGCTCCGGGTCGCCCTTAATAACGAGCGGCAGGACTTCGAGCCCACGCAACAAAGCGCTCTCAATGGCCTCGTTCTCGGCCCGGGAGGGACGCCCCAAGACATAGGGAACCAGATCACGGCGAGGGGCCGGGCGCCCGATGCCGAGCCGCAGGCGCCAAAAATCGGCGCCGACATGAGAAATAATGTCGCTCAAGCCATTGTGGCCCCCGGCGCCCCCGCCCTTTTTCAGACGCACCACACCAGGCGCGAGATCCAACTCGTCGTGGGCCACCAAGACCTGGGTGGGCGCGAGGCGATAATAACGGCACAAGGCCCCGACCGTGACGCCGCTTACGTTCATGAACGTAAGCGGCTTAACCAGCCAGATATCGACGCCATCCACCCGCGCGCGCCCCGCTAGGGCCGAGAGCTTGGGCTCGGACCGCCAGGAACACCCGAAGCGCTCGGCCGCCCGCTCGACAAACCAAAAGCCCGCGTTATGCCGCGTATCTTCGTGCTCGGGCCCCGGATTGCCAAGCCCCACCAGGGCCGCGAACGGCTCTCCCAATTATTTGCCTTCCTTCTTCGGGGCCTCGGCTTCGGCAGCAGGGGCCGCCGCTTCGGCAGGCGCCGCCGGCGCCTCGACTTCAGTCTCGCGCACCACGGTAATGGTGGCGATCGCCAAGTCGTTACCGTGCGTAAGATCGGTCAACACCACGCCATCGGGCAAGGTCAGATTACTGAGATGGACGGAGTCGCCCACATGCAGGTTGGACACGTCAACGGTCAGAAATTCCGGTAACTGGCTCGGTAAGCACGAAACATCCACTTCGGTCATCAGATGCGCTACGAGACCACCTTCCAACTTAACGCCCGGAGCCGTCTCCTGGCCTATGAAGTGGAGAGGGACCGGAAGATGGAGGCGCTCGGTCGCACTGATCCGCTGCAGATCGAGATGCGAGACCCGCGGTTTATACGGATGCATATGCAGATCGCGAACGATCGCCTGGTCAGCAATCTTGCCATCGATCTTGATGGTCAAAACGGAGGTGAAAAAGGCCTCGTGGTGTGTGTGATGCCATAAAGGATCGTGTTCGATCGAGAGGCTCACAGGGTCTTTTCCTGCGCCATAGAGGATCGCCGGCACCTTGCCCGCGCGGCGAAGGCGGCGGCTCGCACCCGTACCTTTCTCGCTACGCAGTTCGGCGTTTAATTCAAATTTTACACTCATACCTACTCCTTCGAAGAGGGATACCCCGCGACCAGGGTATCCTTAGGGTCCCGCGGTCGGACCGTTTAGTCCATAAAGAGCGAACTCACGGAGTCTTCGTCCGCAATGCGCCTTATGGTTTCCGCGAGCAGTTCAGCAACGCTCAACTGCCGAATCTTGGCGCAGGCCTGGGCCTGTGCCCGTAATGGGATAGTGTCCGTCACCACGAGCTCGTCTAAGACTGAGGCCTCGATACGCTCCACGGCCCGTCCCGACAACACCGGATGCGTGCAATAGGCGACGACTCGTACGGCGCCATTCGCCTTGAGGGCCGTGGCCGCTTCACAGAGGGTATTGGCGGTATCCACCAAATCATCCATCAGGATGCAGGATCGGCCCTCGACCTCTCCTATGATGTGCATCACCTTAGCCTCATTGGGCCTGGGCCGACGCTTGTCGATAATGGCCAAGCCCGCCTCGAGGTGTTTCGCCAGCGCCCGGGCCCGTACCACGCCCCCCACATCCGGCGACACCACCAAAAGATCGTCGTGACGGTGCCGCCATATATCGCCCAACAACACGGGGCCGGCGTAAATATTGTCGGTCGGGATACTGAAAAACCCCTGGATCTGATCGGCATGAAGATCCATGGTCAATACCCGATCCGCGCCCGCGCCGCTCACCATGTCAGCCACCAATTTGGCGGCGATCGCAACCCGCGCGGTGCGCGGGCGACGATCCTGCCGGGCATAACCATAATAAGGGATTACGGCCGTAATGCGTCGCGCCGAAGACCTCTTGATGGCATCCGTGAGGATCAAAAGCTCCATCAAATTGTCGTTACTGGGCGCACAGGTGGACTGCATGATGAAGACGTCCTTACCGCGGACGTTCTCCATCACCTCCACCTGGATCTCACCGTCGCTAAACCGCCCGACGTGCGCCTTCCCGATCGGGATCCCCAGATGCCGCACTACGGATTCAGCCAACGCCCGGTTCGCGTTGCCGGTAAAGACCGTCATGTTATCTGCTGGCACGAGTCCCTCTGAATTCTGGAAAGCGCTCTTTCAGCTTAAGAGTGGCTGGGGTGCCAGGATTCGAACCTGGGAATGCCGGAATCAAAATCCGGTGCCTTACCGCTTGGCGACACCCCAATGCGTGACCTGACCGAGACGCGCGTGCACAGGATGGATATTGCGGCCGCGCGTAAGGCAGATGCGCCAACGAGGCGGACAAGCCGCGACCACCCTTTCTCCCTGAGCCCGGTCCAGTACCTCGATAAAGAGAGAGGCCCCCGATCCGCTCATACGTACACGCCCGTACTCGGCCAACCAATGCCAGGCTCGGTCAACCTCTTCGTAATGCCTACGCACGACAGGCGCTAGGTCATTATCCCCTTGCCCAGCACGGAAGTCGCGTATTGTGATGGGCGCCCGGAAGCGTGTCAAATCAAGCTCAGTAAAAACAAGACGGGTCAGCACGCTGGCCGCCGGCACCAGGACAACATACCAAGGCTCCGGCAGCTCTAAAGGCGTCAATTCCTCACCCACGCCCTCGGCCCACGCCGAGGTCCCGGCGATAAAGACCGGCACATCGGCGCCCAGAGTAAGGCCCAGTGTCGCCAATCTCTCAAGAGGCCAATGGAGACCCCAGAGGACATTCAATGCGAGCAAAGTCGTAGCGGCATCCGAGCTCCCGCCGCCGAGCCCTCCACCAATCGGCAGGCGTTTAGTGAGATGGATACGCGCCCCGCGAGCGCACCCTGCGGTCTTTTGCAGGAGGCGCGCCGCGCGCACTGTCAAATCCTGGTCCAGCTCAACACCCGCGACCTCCGCCGCGCGGCCGATGTGTCCGTCCTCGGTGACCTCGAACCGCAGATCGTCTTGCCAGTCAATAAACTGGAAAACGGTCTGCAGGTCATGGTAGCCGTTCGCGCGGCGCCCCACGACATGTAAAAAAAGGTTGACCTTCGCGGGCGCTGCCCACACCTCGGGCGTATCAATCATCAGGCGCTCTGCCATCGATCAACCCTAATGGTGACGATAAGGGTGGGTGCACCGGTACTGGCCTTGCGGGTCAAGGTCAGAAGTCTCGGTAAACGCCCCCAGGGTGTGTGGTCATACCGCCGATAGCGGATAAACCACCCGTTTTGCTGAAGCGTCGTCAAAAGTCCCCACGGGCTTATATGCTGCCTTGTGACGCCCCCCGGAGTCGGGACCCCGAGAATCCAAAAACGCAGCCCGGAGACGGGCAGGCGCAAACCGGTCAGATGCGTAAGGAGCGCGCTCGGACTCGGCCCCAAAAAGCGTCCGCGTTCACTGACCAGCCTGGCGCCTTGCCCATTGACCCGCAAACGAAAAACAAGGCGCCCAAAGGGGCCATAACCGCTCATTTGGTAGGCCTGCGGCAGAAGGATCCAGCGCAACATCAAGCTTCCCCCATGTTGCTGCGCGCGGATCCCCGCTTGGGCCGATAAAGTGAAATGGGTAATGGCCTGCATCCGACGCCTATGACGTGCCCAGATCCTCCCGGGATGTCTCGGGTGGGGCCTTGGGGCCTCGCTCGCACAACCGCTTACCAGGGCCAAAACCAAGAAAATGATAAGGGGTCGCATCATGGTAAGGGATGACGCGCGATTTGCGCCTTCAAGGCTGCGTTGTCGGGATCCTTCGCCAGCGCTGCGCGCCATACCTGAAGCGCCTGGGCGTGCCTCCCTTGCGACCAAAGGGCAGCACCCAAATGCGCCGCTATGGTCGGATCGTGCGCCAAGGCCAAGGCCTTGCGCAGATAAGGAACGGCCGCACGAAACTGCCCCAAACGGTAATAGGCCCAGCCGACGCTATCGAGAATATAGGGATTCTTGGGATCCAAGACGAGCGCCTTGCGCGCAAGCACAAGGCCACGCCGCGGGTGGTGGCCGTGGTTAATCAAGGTGTAACCCAGCGCATTCAGAGCTACCGGGTCGTAGGGGTGGCGCACAAGCAGCGCCCTCAGATCGCGCATCACCGCCGACCTCTGGCCCAGTTTCTCCTCATCCAAGGCCCGTGCATAAAGGAGCCCGCTCTTATGCCCCTTCCCGACCATAGCCCGGCTTAAAACCTGCAGTCCTTCGCTATAGCGGTGCAGGGTCACCAAGACCTGGTTGCGCGCTAAAGCGAGCGTCACCTCTTCAGCCCGGGTGCGGGGCACGACGCGAACCAGCTTTTGCCACGCCAAAAGCGGCTGCCTCTCCTTTAGGGACATCAAACCCAGTCGTACGACAGCGTCGAAGCGATAAGGAGGACCTACCTCGCGGTAGTAATAGCGCGCGCGAGCGAACCGCCGCGCACGCTCGGCAATCTCTCCCAGATAGAGTTTCGCGTGGGAGTCGGCGGGCGCCAGCGCCAAGCTCCGCTTTAAATACTTGCGGGCCAATAAAGGCTTGTGGGTACGCAGCGCCAAGAGACCCGCCGCATAAAGGACCTGGGGATCGTTCGGCGCCGCCTCGGAGATCACTTGAAATTGGGCCAGGGCCTTTTGCCAATACTGTAAGGACACTAGCCGTCGCGCGTAATCAAGACGCAGCCGCGTAGCCTCCGGATTGGCCTGCAAAAACTCGCGCGAAAAATGGAGAGCGGCAGGCGGCGATTGAGCCCATAGAATCCGCGCCTTAAGAACGGCTGCGTCTTCCCAGTAAGGCTTCAAGACCAAGGCCCGGTTTATAGCGCGCAGCGCTTGACGGGGATGATGAGACTGACGGGCGAGATCGGCGAGCGCGTAGTCACCCACGGCATCGTGCGGATAATGTTGGCTCAGTGCCCGCATCACCGCTACCACCTGCGGCGACGGCCGATGACGCAACAATAACGTGGCGATATGCTCAAAGGCGAAGGCCCGGCCGCCCGGCCCTTCGTGTACCGTCACAAGGGCCAGCGCGCGCTCAAACCCTTGTTCGGATAGCACCACGCGTCCCAGGCCCAAGTTGGCGTCGGCAAGCGCCTCCAACGCTCCCGCCGATGCCGGCGCCTCGCGGACCCAGAGGCGCGCCAACTGGCGTGCCTGGGCATAACGGCGCGCGTACAACGACAACAGCGCGGACCGCCGCGTCAGACCCTGGTCGCCGCTCTCTTGGGCCGCCTGTCCAAAGGCATGGGCCGCCTCGCCAAGCCGCCCCTGCTGGCCGGCGATGTCACCGACCAGCACATGGTAGAACAGCTTATTCCTAAGGTCGGATAACGACGCCCGGGCGTGCGCCGAGGAGGCCGCCGGTTTAGAGGGCGAAGTCATAGTGGCGCAGCCCGCCAAAAGGCCTGCCATTCCGACCAAGGCGAACGGCAGCATACGTCGCGTCATACGTACTCCAAGAGACCCCTTCGTGGATATGAGAGACATCCAGACCCCTGAACGTCTATGCTCTCAGAAGAGCCGAGGGAGGCCGTGTCATGAATGTGATTCTACTCCCCATCCTGGCCGTGCTGATTTGGGCCTTCGCCTACCGCTTTATAGGTCAGCTCATCGCCACGATGGGAGGCAACGCCAAGCATTATAATACAGACGGAAGGCGCGCGGCAGAGCCCCCATTAAGCGCGGCTTTACGGGACTTTGGGGTCCTGGGAACGCCGTTTTTGGTGGCCGGGGCGGCCTTCGGCCTCCGCTTTGGGTGGGCACCGGCGTTCCTCTGGATCCTCCTCGCCAGCACCACCGTCGGGGCCGCGGTGGCGTTCAACCAGACGAGCCGCGCGGCTCTGGCGGGGTGGGGAACGGCCAATAGTATCGCGCGGATCGTCATAAGCTCTTGGCTCGCACTTTTGTGGGCCGGGCTTGCCGCCCAAAGCGCGCACGCCCTACTCGCCTTTTTCGTGTTCTATTTTGGCGCCGACCTCGTCATGCCGCTTATCACCGCAAAGCGCGCCGAACTCGTAGGCGGACTGCTGCTCATTATCGCGATCGGGGTGTTGTTTGCAGCGCTGGGGCTCTCCTGGCCATTGGCCTTTACCGGCCCAGTCCAGCTCACCCTAGGACCGTTTCGTCGTCTCACCTCGGTAGGACCGCTCTTTTTTTATGCCCTCTTGTTTCTGCTCCTCATCCAAAAAAAACGTCAGAAACGGCTCGCCGCGCGACCAGCCTATGGGGCCCTGGGGTCACTCCTCCTAGGAGCGACCATCATCCTCATATTCTTAGCGGTCTGTGTCGGCCATCCCTCGATCCCAATACCGCGTCTAAGTGCCGGCGGCCTACTTCCGGCCCTGCCGCTTTTGGCCGCAAGCCTGCCGTTCGCAGGCGCCCTCGCGCCCTTGGGGGACAACCCGCTTACCACTGGCGGATCCGCTCGGGGGGTCTATCTCTTGATCATGCTGCAAGGTGTAGCGGCGGTGGGTTTTTTGGTGACTTTATTGCTTGCCTTCCCGGGGATACTGCCCTGGCGGATGTTTTTTGCGGCTCATCCCGGGGCCGTGACCCTGCTCATGGCCGCAGTGAAGGCCAACGGGCGACTGATGGGTCTCCTGGGCCTCGGGCCATGGGTGGGCCAACTGCTCCTGACCGGGCTTTTATTGCTTACCGCCGCGAGCCTCGAGAGCCACCAGTGCCAGCTTATCGAACGCCCGATCCCTAAAGCGCCCCTCCAGCCGCTCATGGCGACCGCACTCCTGGGCGGCCTTTTATGGCTGGGCCACGGACTCACGGCCCGCGATCAAGTCGCCATGGGGGCGCTTCTTGGCATCGCGGCCGCCAGCGCCGTGATCTGGCACGGCCGCGCGCTGCCCCGCTTTGTGGTATCCTTGAGCCTCGTACTACTTGTGCTGACCGACATAGGCCTTATCGTCATCGGCGCCACCGATCCGAGCGGGCATCCGATACGTACCGCTCTGTCGGCAGCAGTCATGACTATCGAGGCCGTTGCGGCGGCCCTGCTTTGGCGGGCCCGGTTCCGACCTAAAGACCATGCATCTCGTCACTCTGGGAATCAACCATAAAACAGCGCCCCTGTCGCTACGGGAGCGCGCGACGTTTGACCCCGAGACCTTGCCTCAGGCCCTTGAGGCCGTGACCACGCAAGGGGCAGATGAGGCCACCATCCTGTCCACTTGCAATCGGACCGAGCTTTACTGCGGTCTCGAAAACAACGCCACGGATCCGCTGGTGGTCTGGTTTTGCGACTACCACAAACTGCCCCTCCGGACCGTGCGTCCGCATCTTTATGTCCATAGCGGCCGGCTCGCCGTGGCCCATGCGTTTCGCGTCGCGTCCGGCCTCGATTCGCTGGTCCTCGGGGAACCCCAGATCCTCGGTCAAATGAAGAGCGCCTTTGCCGCCGCCCACAAGGCCGGTACCACCGGGAAGATGCTTAATCGCCTGTTCCAGCATACCTTTTCGGTCGCCAAACAGGTGCGCACGAACACCGCGATCGGGGCCAATGCCGTGTCGGTCGCGTTTGCCGCCGTGAGCCTCGCGCGGCGGATCTTCGATAAGCTCTCAAACCAAACCGTATTGCTGATAGGCGCCGGCGAGATGATCGAATTGGCCGCGCGGCACCTCAAGGAACAGGGTATCGGCCGCATGATCGTGGCAAACCGCACGGTCGAAAGGGCGAGCAGTCTCGGCGACATTTACGGGGCACAGGCGATCTCGCTCCTGGAACTACCCGACCACCTGAGCAGCGCCGACATCGTCATCTCGTGCACCGCAAGCTTGCTGCCCATCCTCGGGAAAGGTGCGGTCGAAAGTGCCCTGAAGGCCCGTAAGCACAAGCCGATGTTCTTGGTAGACCTCGCGGTTCCGCGCGACATCGAGGTAGAGGTCGGCGACCTGAACGATGTCTATCTCTACAGCATCGACGACCTGAAGGACGTGATCGAAGAAAACATGCAGTCGCGACAGGCCGCGGCGCGCCAAGCCGAGACCATCATTGAGGGCGAGGTCGTCCAGTTCATGCGCTGGGTTCGTTCGCTCGATTCGATTCCGACCGTACGCGCCCTACGGAGCGCCACTGAGAGTCTGCGCGACCAGGAATTGGAGCGGGCGCGGCGGGCATTGGAGCGCGGGGAACCGGCAGACCAGGTTCTGTTACGATTTGCGCACAGCCTCACGAACAAGTTCATGCATCCGCCGAGCACGGTGTTGCGCGAGGCCGACGCCGAGGGTAATACCGATCTCATCGGCGCAGCTCGCGCCCTTTTCCGCCTCGACGACAAGGCTCCCTAACATGCACGCATCAATCGCCAACAAACTCGAGCGCCTGGTGGCGCGGCTCGAAGAGACCACGGCCGAGCTCTCGGATCCGCTCGTCACGCAGGATCAAGACCGATTCCGGAAACTGTCGCGGGAACATGCCGAACTGGCACCCGTCGTAGACCGCTTTAAGACCTGGCGGCAAACCGGCGAACAGATCCTGGCGGCCCAATCTTTACTACACGACACCGACCCGACCGTGCGACTGCTGGCGGCTGAGGAGATAAGGGAACTCAACCAGGCCCAGGAGGCCCATGAGGCCGAACTGAAGCGCCTGATGCTCCCCCGCGATCCGAACGACGAGCGTAATATCTTCCTTGAAATTCGCGCCGGCACCGGCGGCGACGAAGCGGCACTCTTTGCTGGTGATCTTTACCGCATGTACACAGGCTACGCGACGCGCCACGGATGGCAGGCCGAGATTGCTCATGCCAGCGCCGGCGAACATGGCGGCTATAAAGAGATCATTGTCCGCTTGGCTGGGCCCTCGGTGTACTCGCGCCTAAAATTCGAGTCCGGGGGGCACCGCGTACAACGGGTGCCGGCCACCGAGGCCCAAGGCCGTATCCACACCTCGGCCTGCACAGTTGCGGTCATGGCCGAGGTGGAGGAACGCGAGATCATGATCAACCCCGCCGAGCTGAAGGTCGACACCTTTCGGGCCTCGGGCGCCGGCGGCCAGCACGTCAACAAGACCGACTCCGCCATCCGTATCACGCACTTGCCCACCGGCCTTGTCGTCGAGTGCCAGGATGAACGCTCGCAGCACAAAAACCGCGCGCGCGCCTTATCGATCTTGGCCTCGCGATTGCGCGAACAAGAGCAGCGTGCAAAACAGGAGCAGGAGGCGGCGACCCGCCGCAAACTGGTCGGAAGCGGCGACCGCTCCGAGCGCATCCGCACCTACAATTTCCCGCAGGGGCGCATCACCGACCACCGCATCAATCTGACCTTGTACCGCCTGGAACGGGTACTCGAAGGCGACCTCGACGAACTGATAGATGCGCTTATTGCGGAAGACCAGGCCGAGCAATTGACAGCGCTCGCCCTGGAATGACCACGATTCACGATTTCATCAGCAGAGCGACGCGAAGCTGCGCCGCCCTGGACGCCGGTCACCCGGCGCAAGAGGTCTGGGCCTTGGGCTGCCACGTCCTCGGCCGGCCCCTGACGAAGCTCCTCGCGTCCGACCCAAAGGAACGGATTGACCCCCAAGACGAGGCCCGCTGGACCGAGCTCATGGCAAGACGGCTTCAAGGCGAGCCCCTGGCCTACCTGCTCGGTACCGCCGAATTTTGGTCTTTGAGTCTGCGCGTGAGCCCGGACGTCCTCGTACCCCGGCCCGAGACCGAGCTCCTGGTAGAACACGCCCTGGGGACGTCCCCCTCGCAGGCTTTGCGCTATGCCGATGTGGGCACGGGGTCCGGCGCGATCGCGCTCGCCCTGAAGAAAGAACGACCGGCCGCGTTCGTCGTGGGCCTCGACAAAAGCCATAAGGCCCTGCGTGTAGCCCAGGCCAATGCACAAGCCCTCGGGCTTGATGTAGGCTTTATCGCGAGCGACTGGCTCGCCGCCGTAGAGGGGGCGCGGTTCGATATCATCGTCAGTAACCCCCCTTACATCCACTGTGCCGACCCCTGTCTCACGGCTGATGGCTTACGCTATGAACCAAGCCTTGCCCTAGTTGGTGGCGAGGATGGGCTGGACGGACTGCGCGCCGTCATCGTCCAGTCCGGCTCCCATTTAAACGACGGAGGGCGCCTCCTGCTCGAGCACGGATCTTGCCAGGGGCCAGCGACGGCGGCCCTCCTGCGCCAAGCGGGCTTCACGGCCATTCGCACCTATACCGACCTCGCCGGTCACGAGCGCGTAACGGAAGGGACACTTCATGGACGATAACGCGCTTTTGCGTCATAGCGGGCACATCCTGCTCCCGGAGATGGGCATCATCGGCGTCCAGCGACTCACTGCCGCCCGGGTACTCGTCATCGGCCTAGGCGGTCTGGGATCGGTGGTCGCTATGTACCTCGCCCGTAGTGGTATCGGGGAACTCAGTCTCGCCGACCACGATGTCGTGTCCTTATCGAATCTTCCCCGCCAGATCCTGTACGACGAGGACAGCGTGGGGCTGCTGAAGACCCATGTCGCAGAAGAGGCGCTCAAACGCGTCGGTTCAGGCGCGATTCGCTTGGTAAGCGAGCGACTGGCTGGCGCTCGCTTACGCGAAGAGGTGGCGCGCGCGGACCTCGTCTGCGACGCCTCCGACAATTTCGCTACCCGCTTTGCAGTCAACGAGGCCTGTGTTTTGCAGGGCCGCCCGCTGGTATCGGCGGCCGTCATCCGCTTGGTCGGACAGATCCTCGTGGTCGATCCGGCCCAGGCGGATGCGGGTTGCTACCGCTGCCTCTACCCCGAAACCGACGATACGAGCGAGGCGTGTTCGGAGAGCGGCATATTGGCGCCAGTGGCCGGCGTCCTCGGAACCCTACAGGCCACCGAGGCGATCAAGGTCATCGCCGGAATCGGTGAGCCGCTTACGCGCGAATTGCTGCTTTTCGATGCCCGGGACATGAGTTCCCACAAGATTGGCCGTCATCGGGACCCACTCTGCCCCGTGTGCGCCAAGCGCCTCTCGTAAGATCCATGAGCGACACTTCGAGTCCGGCGACGCTCGGTTCGCCCAAGGGTTCCCTCTCGCGGTAGTCGACGGTGCGCCTACCGGGCATTTGGACGATGAAGCCGCTGGCGCGCTAAACCGTCTGAGGGCGCAAGCTCTTGAACATATCAATGCCCTCCCGTAATCATGTTAGTGATATTGGGGTTAGGGCACGTCTGAACTCATATGTTTTGACCTGTCAACTAGCGGCATGGGTTTTCTTTTCTCCTTTTGTCCGTTCCCTTGGATGCAACGCGAAGCCTTTGAGTCAAGGCACGAGTGGCCGTTAA
The DNA here is from genome assembly GCA_021794595.1 of Pseudomonadota bacterium. Lineage (GTDB taxonomy): Bacteria > Pseudomonadota > Gammaproteobacteria > Acidiferrobacterales > Acidiferrobacteraceae > Acidiferrobacter. The sequence continues at coordinate 61,725 of JAJYQN010000047.1, read as the reverse complement.
CGATGGCGATCACTCTGATGACGCGGGTTGGATCGCCTTGCGCCCTTATTTGTCCCCGAAAAGCGCGGCCTGCAAGACCGTCCACTGCTGATCCCAGTCGACGAGGGGTGATGCGCGAAAGCGGGTCCGGACCGCCTGGGCCACGCGGCCATCGACCACCGCGAGCAACAACTGGGCGCATATCAGCGGGGTCGGCATCCCCGGCCGTAAGGGGGCCTCGCGCAACAGCAAGCGAAGATGGGTCTCAAAGCGCTCATAGAGCTGCGTCAAGCGCTCGCGCAGACGCTCGTTTTCTCCGGCCAGGACACTCCCTTGGAGGAGATGGGCCAGACCATGATTCTTATCGGCGAAGGCCAACCAGAGTTGGAGCACTTGACCGATTTTGGCGGGTGCGGCTAAGTCCTCGGCGGTGATCCGGTTGATGCGCGAAAAAACGGTCTCCTCGACAAAGTCGAAAAGCCCGTCGAACATCCGTGCCTTGCTCGGAAAGTGCCGGTAGAGCGCGGCCTCCGAAACCCCGACCGCGGCCGCCAGTTGGGCGGTGGTGATAGGAGCCCCCGGGGTTTCCTCAAGAAGCCGAGCCAGGGTCTCTAGTATTTCTTGGCGGCGCTCCCCGCGGCGTGGACGGGCCATGACTATGAGTCACGCTCGGCGTGCACCACCTGGCCTGTGGAATCCACATCAAGACGAAATCGCCCCCAGCACGACACACGTCCAGCGACGCACCCCGCGCCCTCTACCACAATCTCGTCAAAAGACACCGCACATACGACCCCGGCCGCACTCCGCTCCAACACCTGAACCTTGAGCGAATCGCTGTCTGGCCAACCGTTTTGCGTGCACAAAGAGGCGAGCAGGGGTGTTTGGATAAAAAACCGGTCTAGCGCCGACTGATCCATAAAAGATCTCCTAAGCCCGAATGAGGGTGCCGACACCATCGTCGGTCAAAACCTCAAGCAAAACCGCGTGCTCTACGCGCCCATCGACGATATGAGCCGAACCCACCCCCGCCGCTACCGCGTCAAGGGCGCACCGCACCTTCGGTAGCATGCCCCCATGAATAACGCCCTCGCGAATAAGCTGCTCGGTTCTTGCGGCATCCATGTTCACGATCAATTGCCCATCGGCGCCCAGTACCCCGGCGGTATTGGTCAATAACAAAAGCTTCTCCGCGCGTAGGGTCCCGGCCAGATAGCCGGCGACAAGATCGGCATTGATATTATAGGTCACACCGTCCTCTCCGATACCAATGGGCGCAATAACCGGAATAAAATCCCCGCTATCCAAGAGGCTGACCAGTTCGGCGTCAATGCCCGTGACCTCGCCGACATGTCCTATATCTATGATTTCACTAGGTAATCCCTCGCCGGCGACGGGACGCAGCGCAAGCTTACGGGCCGATATCATGCCCCCGTCTTTGCCCGACAAGCCGACCGCCTTGCCTCCGTGACGATTGATGAGATGCACGATCTCTTTGTTGACGAGACCACCCAAGACCATCTCGACTACGTCCATGGTCTCTTGGTCTGTGACGCGCATCCCTTGAATAAACTGGCTCTCCTTGCCGATACGCGCCAAAAGCTGCCCGATCTGCGGGCCGCCACCGTGCACCACCACGGGGTTCATCCCGACAAGCTTCATGAGCACGATATCGCGGGCGAACCCGTCCTTCAGGCGCGCATCCACCATGGCGTTGCCGCCATACTTGATCACGAAGGTCTTGCCTTGGAACTTCCGGATATAGGGCAACGCCTCCATAAGGAGGCCAACAGAGGCAGAAACAGAGGACACGTCGTTCTCCGGCTAGGGTCGCTATCCAAATTACCCGATTTCCCCTCCGAAGTCAGCTACTCCAGCAACTTTGAGAGCGGCACGATGGCGCAAAAGCAAGGCTGCCCACGGCCCCACGGAAGGGCCAAGGGCGTCCCTGTGGCCGCGCAAAAGGGCCCCGGGGAGGGGCCCTGTAAGCGCCACCGGACCTTTTAAGATACGGTGATCTTCTTCGGCTTTACCTCTTCGGCCTTTGGCAAGGTGAGCTCGAGAACCCCGTCCTTGTAATTCGCGGCCACCTGCTTTTCGTTGATATGCGAACCCAAACGGACGCTCCGCGACAACTTCCCGTAGCACCGCTCTTCACGGATCACCCGGTCGCCCGCCTTCTCCTCGTGTTGATGCCTCACTTCGCCGCAGATGGTGAGCACGCCCTCGGCCAAAGTGATGTCTATGTCCTCACGGCTCACGCCCGGCATATCCATCCGAATCACGTATTCGTTCTCGCGCTCCGTGACGTCCATGGCGGGCACGGTGCCGTTTGGCGACACCCCTTCGGTGCGGCGTCGTAGCGGCCGGAAAAACCCCTCAAGCAGGTTATCCAGCTCATCGTTTACAAGAGTCCATCCGGAATTACTCGGGCTTTGCATTAATGCAGTCATGGTAACCACCTCCTCAGTTTCCCCGGGAAGCTCCTCCCGGCATGGCCCATATTTGGGGGCCAAAGACGATTTTTCAAGCCGAAACGAGCCCGTTTATCGATATCACCCGGCACCCAAAAGATGCCCCGCGGCCCCCCTTGCTGCCGCCTCAGGAGTCCCGAAAGCGCCGGTACGGGGCCTCTTACCGGGCGAGCCATTGCACCCACGGACAAACGCCCGCGAGCAAACCCCGGCGCCAGCGCCTACGCCGCCCGCTTCATGACTGAGCCGCGAATCGGGTGATTCCCGTCCATTCGCCGGCATGCGCTGGGACGAGTTCTTGCGTCTTGGTTCGCGGTTACTTGCGTCATCGGCCGTCACGCCTTTAGCCCACGCTAGCCGCCGCACGCACACGCCGACTTCCGACCACGGTTCGGCCGCGCGACAGCCGCTCCTTCCCACCACGCGGATCCGACCCGGACAGATCGGCACACCGCTACCAAATCGACGCCGCATGCGCCCGTAATACGAGCCATACTTCTGCTCTCAGAAGCGGTGCACCACCCGACTTGTCCCTTTGATATCCGTCAATACTTCTACATCTCTTTAGTTATTTACTGTCTCTTACATGATGATAGTGACAGACCGTTCCGATTTCCCCATAGCTTTATACGTATTATTTATCGCGGAACATATGCCGCGTGACCGATATCTCACCTTGCCACGGGACGCGTCTCGTCCTATAGTCAGGGACTCAATCATTATCCAATGCGTTCTGTCATTCGCTCGTTTTATACAGCGATAAAACCGGTCGCCAAATATTATGGGAGACTTATAAACACGTTCTGATCCTCGCTCATCCACCTTGCGCCGGCACACTCGGCGATCGGAGAAACGCCATGATGGTAAAAGATGTCATGACCACAAAGGTAAAGACGGTCAAGCCCGACAGCGCAGTACGCGACGTGGCCACCTTGCTCGGCTTTTACCACATAAGCGGCCTTCCCGTAGTAACGGAGGACGGCACTATCGTCGGCGTCGTATCCGAGAAGGATGTCCTGCGCGCCATGTACCCAAAGATCGACGACGCCATTCAGATCTCCCAATCCGTACAGTTCGACGATCTCGAAAAGGAGTTCCATGACGTGTTGGACGCGCGCGTCTCGGAATTCATGACGCCGCACGTCTTTACCGTCGGGCCTGACGACCCCATCCTGCGCGCGGTCGCCGTCATGATCGCGCATAAAATTCGCCGTATTCCGGTCGCGGTCGGCAAGCGGTTAGTCGGAATCCTCAGCATCGGTGACGTCCATAAGGCGGTTTTGAAGGAGACCTTCGACAGAAAGTTCGGCCAGCAAGGAGCGAAGACTGACTTGAAACCGCGCCGCTAGGCCTAGCAATAAGTCCGCGATGACACAACAAACCGATCCGAAGGGGACAGCGATGGAGAGCCAAGCAGAAGAGAATACGGGTGGCCAACAGCGGCCCAAGGGCTTAAGCCAAGCGGAGGTCGCAAAGGCCCTCGGCGAATTCGGGCCCAACATCATCCGCGAAGATAAGCCCAATCCCTTTCGGTTGTTTTTCAAGAAATTGTGGGGGCCGGTCCCCTGGATGCTGGAAGCGACCTTGGTGCTGGAGTTGATTTTGGGGAACCGCATCGAGGCCGTCATCATCGCCTTCCTGCTGCTCTTTAACGCGGTTCTCGGCTTCATGCATCAACAAAAGGCCCAGAACGCGCTCAACATGCTCCGTAATAAGCTGCAAATCATGGCCCGGGTACTACGCGATGGGGCCTGGGTGCAGATCCCATCGGCCGAGCTCGTGCCCGGCGACTACGTGCATTTACGGGTCGGCGATTTCGCCCCAGCCGATCTCACTTTGGTCGAGGGCCAAGTACTAGTCGACCAATCCGCCCTGACCGGCGAGTCGGTTCCGGTGGAACGCGAACCTGGGGATACCGTCTATTCGGGATCGGTCTTGCGCCGAGGAGAGGCCAGCGGGACGGTTACGGCTACCGGCAGCCATAGCTACTTCGGGAAAACCGCCGAGCTCATGCGCGGAGCCGGAAGCCGAGGGCACGCCGAGGCGCTCGTGATGTCGATCGTGCGCTACCTTCTTATAATGGATGCGGCCTTGGTGGTCGCGATCCTTATCTACGCCGTCACGACCCATCTCAACCTGATGCAGGTGATGCCCTTTGCGCTGATCTTGCTCGTAGCGTCGGTGCCGGTGGCCTTGACCGCCACCTTTACGCTGACGAGTGCCGTCGCCTCGCTCGATCTCTCCAGCAAAGGGGTACTGCTGACGCGGCTTGCCGCCATCGAGGAATCGGCGGCTATGAACGAGCTCTGCAGCGACAAGACCGGGACGTTAACCTTAAACGAACTGACGCTGTCGGCGATCCAGTCGGCCGACGGTATAGAAGACGCGGACCTCGTTTTCATGGGAGGGCTTGCCTCCGACGAACGCACCCAAGACCCGCTTGATAAGGCGATCCTCGAAAGCCTGAAGGCAAAGGGCGTAAAGCTTCCGGAGAAAATGAGCTTCGTACCCTTCGACCCAAGCACGAAGCGATCCGAGGCCACATTTATGCATGAGGGCGCACAGTGGCGCGCGATCAAGGGCGCGCCCCACGTGGTCGCCAAACTGGCGGGCGTCGAGGGATCGTTTTGGGAATCGGCGATTTCCGACCTGGCCGCGAGCGGCGCGCGGGTTCTCGGGGTCGCGGCAGGTCCCGACGGGCAGTTGCGGTTTCAGGGACTTCTGGCCTTGGCGGACCCGCCGCGGCCCGAGGCCCGCGCCATCATAGCGGAGCTTAAGAGACTTGGGGTGCGGGTGCGCATGGTCACGGGCGACAGCCTCGCCACCGCGCGTGTCGTGGCCGCCGAACTCGGTATGGAGAGCGTCCGGATGGGAGGACGTGACGAGATCGCAGCTGGGACCATCTGCGACGTTTACGCCGGGGTCTACCCCGAAGATAAATACCGGCTCGTTCAGACGTTTCAGAACATCGGTCACACGGTCGGCATGACGGGTGACGGCGTAAACGACGCCCCGGCCTTAAAGCAGGCGGAGGTCGGGATCGCGGTTTCGACGGCGACCGATGTGGCCAAGGCCGCCGCCAGCATGGTCCTGACGGACTCGGGGCTCAAGGGCGTCGTGGAGGCGGTAAAGACCGGGCGGCGGGTCTACCAGCGGCTTTTGACATATACGCTGAATAAGATCGTGAAGACGATTCAGGTCGCGGTCTTTCTGAGCCTCGGGCTCATCGTGTTTAGGCAGTTTGTGGTAACGCCGCTTTTGGTGTTGTTGTTACTGTTCGCCAACGACTTTGTGACGATGTCGATCGCGAACGACAACGTGCGCGTCTCGCCGCAACCGGACATTTGGAACGTCAGGGTTCTCATAAAGACCGCGGTCATTATCGCAATCGCGTGGCTTGTCTATATATTCACGGTCTTTCTGGTCGGCAAAGACGTCCTGGGGCTGCCGATTACGAGCCTCCAGACCTTGAGCTTTTTGGGTCTGGTCTTCTCGGGACTCGCGAACGTGTTTCTGGTCCGCGAACGCTCGTATTTTTGGTCCTCGCGGCCTGGTAAATATCTTTTGATCGCAAGCGGCTCCGACGTCGTACTGATCTCGCTGTTCGCGCGCTTTGGGGTCTTGATGGCCCCCATACCGTGGTCATACATAGGCGTACTGCTGGTATTCACCTTGGCCTATATCGTCCTGCTCGACCTGATTAAGGTCCCCCTGTTGCAGCACGACAATCGGCCCGCGAAGGGTGGCGTCGCGGCCTAACTTTACCAGGCGACTCTAGGGTCGCGCGCGGGCGATCCTAGAGGATATAACGGGCCAGGTCTTCGTTACCCGCCAAGGCCTCGAGGTGCTGATCGACATAAGCCGCGTCAACCGACACCGAGACCCCGCTCTTGTCCGGGGCTTCGTACGAGAGGGTCTCCAGAAGGCGCTCCATCACGGTATGAAGCCTGCGGGCGCCGATATTCTCGGTCCGCTCGTTCACCTGAAAAGCAAGCTCGGCAATGCGCCGTATGCCATCCGGTGTGAAGCTGAGCACGAGCCCCTCGGTCGCCAAAAGCGCCGCGTATTGGACGGTCAGCGAGGCATGAGTGTCTTTGAGTATGCACTCGAAATCGTCGGCGGTAAGGGCGTCGAGCTCCACGCGGATGGGGAGACGGCCCTGCAGTTCGGGGATCAAATCGGACGGCCGTGCGACATGGAAGGCGCCGGAGGCGATAAAAAGAATATGATCGGTACGCACCATCCCGTACTTGGTCGATACCGTCGACCCCTCGACAAGCGGCAACAAATCTCGCTGGACCCCCTCCCGGGAGACTTGGGGCCCCTGGCTCTCGGAACGACCCACGATCTTGTCGATCTCGTCGATAAAGACGATGCCGTGCTGCTCGACGCGGTCGACCGCCCGGGCCTTCAAGTCCTCCTCATTGACTAAGCGCGCAGCTTCCTCCTCGGTCAATAATTTCATGGCCTCGCGCACCTTAACCTTGCGAAGCTTCGGGTGCTTGTTGCCAAGATTCTGAAACATTCCCTGGAGTTGGCTCGTCATCTCCTCCATGCCCGGAGGCGCGAAGATCTCGATGCCGGCGGCGGACGGGTGAAGTTCGATCTCAATCTCGGTGTCATCGAGCTCGCCCTGGCGCAATCTCTGGCGAAAGCGTTGTCGGGCCGCTCCCCCCTCGTGGTCCGCGTCCGACCGACCCATCGTGTAGGCGCTGTCGCGGGCACGCGGGACCAGCACATCGAGCACTCGTTCTTCGGCTGCGTCCTCGGCCTGGTTGCGCACGCGTTCGACCTCTTGGGACCGTATCATCTTGACCGCGATTTCGACGAGGTCGCGAACGATCGAGTCCACGTCTCGGCCCACATAACCGACCTCGGTGAACTTGGTCGCCTCGACCTTCAAAAACGGGGCCTGGGCAAGCCGTGCAAGGCGGCGCGCGATCTCGGTCTTACCGCAACCGGTCGGACCGATCATGAGAATGTTTTTAGGCGTGATTTCGCTGCGTAAATCCCGGTCTTGGACCTGCGCCCGGCGCCAACGATTGCGCAGCGCGATCGCGACCGCGCGCTTGGCCGCCCCTTGGCCGACGATATGTTTATCGAGTTCCTGTACAATTTCCCGCGGCGTCATATCCGACATCAGGGAGTCCCCAGCTCTTCAATGCAGAGGTTGTGGTTGGTGTAAAGGCAAATATCGCCGGCGATGTGGAGCGATTTCTCGACCACCTCGCGCGCCGACAATGAGGTGTGGGCCAAAAGGGCGCGGGCCGCGGCCTGGGCATAAGGTCCCCCCGAGCCGATCGCGATCAGACCTTCCTCCGGCTCAATGACGTCGCCATTGCCGGTAAGGATCAAAGACGCTGTTTTGTCGGCCACCGCAAGCAGGGCCTCCAAACGCCGCAAAAGTCGATCGGTGCGCCAGTCCTTGGCCAATTCCACCGCCGCGCGCGTCAGATGGCCCTGATGCTTCTCGAGTTTGGCCTCGAAGCGCTCGAACAAGGTGAAGGCATCGGCCGTTCCGCCGGCGAACCCGGCCACAATATTGTCCCTGTACAGTCTGCGCACCTTGCGCGCATTGGCCTTCATGATGGTGTGACCCATGGTGACTTGCCCATCACCGCCGATGACGACTGCCCCGTTGCGTCGGACGGACAGGATGGTGGTTCCGTGAAATTGTTCCAACCGCGCCCCCTCATATGGCTCCAAACCGTAATGTGGTGACGCGAGACGGTAAAGACAAGCCTTGGACGAGAAATCAAGCGGGGCCACACCCTCGGTTTCGGCGGTGCCGTTTGGGGGTGAACGCGTAATGTCGTGGTGAGCCTTGGGTCCGCTCGCGCCCATTAGCCTCAGTCGGCGACGACGCAGCAGGCCTTAAGGAACGCGGTCCGAACCGGTGCGGGACGCATCCTAGCGCGAGGCAAAGGCCCTGAGAGAGATATTCCCACCGAAGCGCGAGACTCGATCTTTAACGCGACTTGCGGCGCGCGCGGGGGTGGGCGGTATCGTAGACGCGAGCGAGCTGCTGGAAATCGAGGTGGGTGTAGATCTGGGTCGTGGTCAAGTGGGCATGCCCGAGTAGCTCCTGAACCGCCCGCAGATCTTGGCTCGACTGGAGAATATGGCTGGCAAACGAATGCCGCAGCATATGCGGGTGCAGCGGAACCGGCAGCCCGCGGTTTCTGGCGAAAATGGCGAGCCGCTTTTGGATGGCACGCGCCCCCAGGGGACGGCCGCCACGTCCGGTAAAGACCGGACCCAGGGGATCGCCTTCCGAGCGCAAAGGGAGCCATGCCTTCAGCGCGTCCGAAGCAGCCCGTCCGATAGGGACAAGCCGCTCGCGCTTACCCTTGCCGGTTACGCGCACCAAACCCTCGGCCAGATCAAGCTCGGTGAGGCGGAGACCAACAAGCTCGGAAAGACGTAGGCCCGCCCCATACAAGAGCTCCACCAAGGCTAGGTCCCGTATCTCGAGTGGGGTGATCGGCTGATCGCGTAAAAGACCCTGCAGCTGATCGACGCTGAGATCGGTCGGCAAGCGCTTAGGGGAACGCGGGGCCTTGATACCGCGAAACGGGTTGGTCGCAAGCCCGAGTTCCCGATACAGGGTGCGGGCCGCAGCCAAAGATCGTGCAATACTTCGGCCTTGGTGCCCGCCGCGGTGCAATGTCGCGACGAAGCGCCGGGCCATCTCCGGGGTCACCTCTTCGAGCGCCAAACACGACTCCGAAACGGCGTAGGCCGCCAAACGCTCAAGATCGATCCGATAGGCGCCGAGCGTATGAGGTGAATAACGGCGCTCGAATCGAAGTCTCGCAAGGCAGTCTTCTATCGCCTGGGACCAAGCGCTCGTGCTCATGTCATGTGGGCCCTAGCGGTTCAATTGACGGGCGGCGGCGCGCATCACAAGCTCGCCCAATCGGCTCAAGTACACCGTGCCGACCCCGACCGGGAAGCGCTGGGGGTCATGGCTCCCTAAGAGTAAAACCCCGCTCCGGGCGGGATCGCGCAAGGGCACAAGGGCCACGGAGCCGATCTCGGACTCCTGCGCCCCCAATAAACCGCGCGCCTCCCCCAACACCGGCTTAGGCCCGCACAGAGGCCTCTCATGGGCCAGCGTCAGGGCCAAACGAAGGCGTTGGTCGTCGGGGGCCACAAACTCGGGGCGACCCCCGAGAGGACCACCGTCTACCCCTAAGACTATGACGACGACGTCGAGCTGCAATTCATGGCGCCCGAGGTCGTAAACGCACCCAAAGACATCATCGAGCGTTAAGGCGTCGATGAGGGCCACGGCCAGTCGGTGCAACTTTTCGGCTAGGGCGTCGTTATCGCGCGCCACCCCCAAAAACCCCTGCCGCTCCCGATCCTTGGCCGTGATTCGCGCCCGCAGCAAGGCCACCTGCTTCTCTAATAGGGACGAGGCGCCGCCACGGCCTGCATGGGGAATCTGCAACATCTCCAAAAGATCTTCATGGCGCTGGAAATAGTCGGGGTTATCGCGGAGATAACGGGCCACCGCGTCTTCCCAGGAGAGCTCTTCGTTTGGTTGCTTCATGGCCCTACCCCTACTGACTCAAACGCCCGTCATACACCCGCGTGGCCGGCCCTTGCATCCAGATCGGCCCGCGCCCATCCCAAGTCACGGAGAGGCAGCCGCCGCGGAGATGAACCTCCACGGTATCGTCAAGGAGACCTCTCAGCCTTCCCGCAGCCACCGCCGCACAGGCCCCGGTCCCACAGGCCAAGGTCTCTCCGGCGCCGCGCTCATACACCCTGAGACGGATCGTACGCCGATCGACAATCTGCATAAAACCCGCGTTCACCCCTTCCGGAAAACGTTCGTGACGCTCGACAAGTGGTCCTTCCGCCAGCACCAAGGCACGCTCGACGTCCTCGACTACCTGTACCGCGTGGGGATTACCGACCGATAGGACCGTGACGTCCACGCCGCGCCCCCCCACGTTTAAACTATAGACAAGCGCCTGCTCCGGCGCGATAAAGGGTACATCGCTCGGATTCAGACGCACGACCCCCATGTTCACAAGGACGTCACCGCCTTCTAGTATACGCAAGGTGATGAGGCCGCCTTGCGTGCGCACGGTTATGACGTCCTTAGACACTAGCCCCTCATCGCGCACATAGCGAGCAAAACACCGCGCGCCATTGCCACATTGCTGAACCTCGGCCCCGTCGGCATTATAAATCCGGTACCGGAAATCGACCCCGCGTTCGGTGCTGGCCTCTACGATCAGAACCTGATCGCAGCCGATCCCAAAACGGCGATCGGCTATCCAACGCACCTGCTCCGGTGTCAGGTTGAGAACCTGACTTATGCCATTTAAGACGACAAAGTCGTTCCCCAAACCATGCATCTTGGTAAAAACAAGCCTCGGCGGCAGAGCTATGGTCATACGTCGTCCCGAAAACGCGGGATATGCTCTTTGCGCATCAGGTCTTCGTAGGTCTCACGCTCACGGATGATATAAAACCGCTCGCCATCGACCAAGACTTCGGGCGGACGCGGACGCGCGTTGTATTGGCTACTCATAGAGAACCCGTATGCCCCGGCATCACAAACCGCCAAAATATCTCCGGCCTTGACGGCCAAACTCCGTTCCCGCCCCAAGACGTCGGCGCTTTCGCACACCGGACCCACGACATCATACAAAAGCTCCTGATCGGGCCTTTTGCGAACCGCAATGATACGTTGCCAAGCCCCGTACAAGGCCGGCCTGATCAAATCGTTCATGCCGGCATCGACAATCGCAAACCGCTTGTCAGCGGTCTCCTTCAGATACTCGATGGCCGTCACCAAAATCCCGCTGGCCGCCACGAGCGCGCGCCCCGGTTCTAGCAGCACGTTCATTCCGCCTAAACCGTGGGCCGCCAGCCGCTCCTTGATCAGACCGACATAGGCCTGAACGCTGGGCGGGGTTTCGTCTTGATAACAAATACCGAGACCCCCGCCGACATCGATATGCTCGAGATCCATGCCGGCCTCCCGCAGTCGCCGCACCTCCGGCAAGACCCGATCCAGGGCATCGGCGAACGGGCGCAGGTCCGTCAATTGCGAACCGATATGGCAATCCACGCCGACGAAACGCAGGCCCCGAAAGGACGCTCCCTTGCCGTAGAGGGCGATGGCCTCCGCGATCGGCAGACCAAACTTGTTCTCCTTAAGACCGGTGGCGATATAGGGATGGGTGCGGGCGTCAACGTCCGGGTTGACGCGCAAGGACACCGGGGCCTTAAGGCCCATAGCCTCGGCCACGGCGTTCAGACGCACAAGTTCCGGCAGCGACTCGACGTTGAAACAATGGATTCCCAACGCCAGGGCTCGGCGCATCTCGGCCTCGGTCTTCCCGACCCCCGAAAATACGACGCGCGATGCATCTCCTCCCGCCGCCACCACCCGCTCAAGCTCTCCTTGCGACACGATATCAAAGCCAGCACCGAGGCTCGCCAACACCGAGAGCATGGCCAAATTGCCGTTGGCCTTGACCGCGTAGCAAATGAGCCCCTCCTCGGGGCCCAAGGCCTCGCGAAACGACCTAAAGGCCGAACACAGCGCGTGTTTGCTATAGATATAGCAAGGCGAGCCGACAGTCGCCGCGATCTCGGCAACCGCGACCCCCTCGACAAAGAGCCGGTCGTCCCGGTAGGCGAAACTCGTCATCTTCTAGACACCGAAAGCGGCGGAGGGGGGGTCTTATGGGTCGGGAGATAGAGCGGACCCTGTTTCCCGCAACCCCCCAGGACCAAGGTCAGGACCGCCAAAACGGCCAGGCGCCGCCTCATGAAAGCTGCAACACGACGTCGCGCCTCTTTAGATCGTAAGTCAGGTCTTGAAGCGTCAAAAGGCCCGCACAGGGGAACGCGCCCGGCTCGGCGCCACCCGTCATCCACTTCCGGACGAGCCCGACCGCCGGAATGCAGCGAAAAGACAGTCCATCTTCGCGCGCCACAAGACTTGCCGTTCGCGCCACCAAGCGACCTCCAGATTGACCAGTCATCACGACAGTGAGACCGAAAGCGGCCTGTCCAAAACCCCGTAAGCCCTTCTGCACCACCTGCAAAACCCCGGCAAGACGCTCTAAGTCACGAATAAGTCCCCAACGATTCAGGGACCCAAGCCACGCATGCCCCCGATTTAAAAGTGGGAGCTCAAACCCGGTCCGATAAGTGACCGCCGCGCCATATCGCGCACTCAAAATCTCGATCTCCGGCGCATCGCGCGCATAGAGGCGGCAGCGGCCAAGCGGCACCGGCAGATCGATCGCGCGAGCGCGACTAAAGCCCGGCACATCGCGCCAACGGCCACGTTCGCATATCCGCACGGCCTGCCCCTGGGTCTGAAGCAAGGACCGTATACTGGCCGGTCCTTGCGGATTGCGATTCCCGGAGAGCACCGCAATATCGATTTGCTCGATCGCATCGAAGGCCGGCGCCACCGCCTCGGCCAGCACTGAAGAAAACGCCAATGCCGACCCCGCGCCCGACACCAGGGCCACACCCCCCTCGACGGCCCGCTGGGAAAGGTCCCGGATCCCCAAGATATAAGACCGGTCGTCGGCCATGTCGACATAGTATACGCCGCGGCGCGCACAGCGCTCGGCCACGGCATAATCGCGCCAATGGAAGGGCCCGCAGGTATTCACGACCGCGAATATGCCATCCAAGGCGGCATTGAGCGACGCCGCCCGTTGGGCCTCAACGACCACGAACTCGACCCCGACTTGAGCGGCCACCGCCTGACCCCGGCGCACATCCCGGCCTCCTATGACACACTCCACGGTCGGATCCTGCGCCAGAATTTCCGCAACCCGCCGACCACACGTGCCGTAGCCACCCAGAACCAGAACTTTTTTCGTCATGCGCCAAGAATAGAGGGTAAAAGGCTATCGACTCAAGACCGGGCGTTTCCGGGGGCCGGAGCCAAACCGCACCTCCGGCGGGAACAAGGCGCCTTTTGGGCTGGTCCTTTGGCGGCAAGCCCGCTAGGATGGCCGCTTTAAGGGTCAGCCCACAGCAAACCGGAACCCAGACTCGGCCTCGCGTTTTTTCGACGACGGACGAACGGTTGTTCTGTTACGACATATGAAGGGGTGTCTATGCTCACAGAAGCCGAATACGAGCGCCTCGCCCATGAGACGCTCACGCGCATCGAGCAGGCCGTCGAGGCCAGCGGGGCCGAGATCGAATTCGAAACCGAAGACGAGATATTGACGTTGGAGTTTCCGGACGGCTCGCGCATTATCATCAATAAGCAGCGGCCCCTAAAACAGATATGGGTGGCGGCCCGGAGCGGTGGTTTTCATTACCAATACGACCCAGCCCATAAAGGCTGGATCCGGGCCGGCGACCAGGAACTGATCGCCGACCTCGAGAACTTCGCCGGACAACAACTGAAGATGCCGGTTCGTCTCCGTTAAGCTATTCCCAGGTCTCGTCGCGCCTATGAACGATAGTCCCTCGTTGCTCGCATTTGGGACACTCGACGAGAGTAATATCGTCCGCTAAGAGCTTAATCTCGTCGTGGTAACAAAAACTGCAGCGCGGGGTCTTGCCCTCCTCGGCCCAGGTGCTTCCGATGGAGTGGCAGTTGTCGCAGCGAAACAAGCACAAATATGGGCTTGGGCGCCGCCCACGCCCGACCGCGAGGTTGCTCCCTCATACCGACACCCGAAACACCGAAAATCGGCTTTATGGCCCGTGGGATACGTTAGTCTGGAAAAATCAACGCCGCCACATCACGATAATGCTTCACATAATGGACGACGAGGCCCTTGCGCACATTATCCGGTAATTCCTCGAAATCGTTGCGGTTGGAATCCGGCATAATGATCTCCGGAATCCGGACGCGGCGCGCGGCAATGATCTTTTCGCGGATACCCCCGACCGGCAACACATAACCCGTAAGAGTAATCTCGCCGGTCATAGCTAAGGGGCGCGCGACGCGCTTACCTCGAGCGAGCGACAACAGCGCGCTTGCGATCGTGATCCCGGCGCTCGGACCATCCTTCGGGATGGCGCCTGCGGGGACATGCAGATGTAAGGAGGCCTTATCAAAAAAATCCTCGGGGCACGAGTACTGCTTGCAGTGCGAGGACACGTAGCTATAGGCGATCTCCGCCGATTCGCGCATGACGTCGCCCAGTTGGCCGGTCAACTTAAAGCCGCGACTGGCCCGATGGACGCGGGTCGCCTCGATATCGAGTATCGCACCCCCCATAGGCGTCCACGCGAGGCCAGTGATAACGCCTATACCGCGCAGCGGCTTAATCGGCTGAAATACCGGGCGATCGAGATAGGCCTCGAGATTGCGCGGCCCGACCTTAATAGGTGGCTCCTTCCCGTTGATCATAGCGACAACCGCCTTGCGCGCGATCGACCCAAGCTTCTTTTCGAGATTGCGCACACCGGCCTCGCGGGCATAGCCCTCGATGATCTCTCGGATGGCCTGGTCCTCGATCCGCAACTGCCCGCGCTTCAGTCCGACCTTACGCATCTGCTTTGGTAAAAGATGGTGCTTCGCGATAGCAAGCTTCTCGCTCGTGATGTAGCCGGCTAGGCGGATCACCTCCATCCGATCCAGAAGCGGACGCGGTATGGTATCGAGCTGGTTGGCCGTGCACACGAACAACACCTTCGAGAGATCAAACCGCAGATCGAGGTAATGATCCAAAAAGTCCACGTTCTGCTCGGGATCCAGAACCTCAAGTAGTGCCGAGGCGGGATTGCCCTGGAACGAGGACCCGATCTTATCGATCTCGTCTAGCATGATGATCGGATTTGCGACCCCGACCTCGCGGATAGCTTGTATGAACTTGCCCGGCATTGCACCTATATAGGTGCGCCTGTGGCCCTTGATCTCGGCCTCGTCACGCATGCCTCCCACCGAGAAACGATAGAACTTGCGACCGAGTGCTGTGGCGATAGAACGGCCGATCGAGGTCTTTCCAACGCCAGGCGGCCCCACCAAGAGCAGGATCGAGCCCGCCACCTCGCCCTTCATGGCCCCCACCGCCAAGAACTCGATGATCCGGTCCTTGACGTCGTCTAGGCCGTCATGGTCCCGATCGAGCACCGCGCGCGCCTGCTTGAGATCGATCTTATCGCTCGAATATTGGCCCCAAGGTAAGAGCGTAAGCCAATCGAGATAATTCCGGGTCACGGCGTACTCGGGAGAACCCATTTCGAGCACCGCCATCTTCTGGAGCTCCTCGTCGACCCGCTTCGCGGCATTCGGAGGCAGAACAAGCGGCAAAAGCCGTGCGCGAAACACCTCTATTTCCGCGGTCCTATCGTCCTTATTGATACCCAATTCCTTTTGGATGGCCTTCAGTTGCTCACGCAAAAAAAACTGGCGTTGCTGTTCGTTGATTTTCTCTTCGACGCGCTCGCTGATGCGGGCTTGGGTCTTCGCTATCTCGACCTCCTTCTTTAACAACAGCAGCACCTTTTCCAGGCGCGGTTCGAGATCAGTCGTCTTCAAGACGTCCTGCAATTCCTCCTTGCTGGCGGTGGTCAGGCTGGCCGCGAAGTCGCCGAGTCGCGAGGGCTCGTCGGGACCAAAGCGCGTCAAAAAGAACTTAAGCTCCTCGCCGTACAGCGGATTCAACGGCAAAAGCTCTTTTATGGTGTTGATGATGGCCACCGAGTAGGCCTTGGAATCGTGCGTCTCGCGGACCTCTGTCTCAAGGAAATATCGCGCCCGCACCGCAAACGGCCGATCATCACTCAACCATTGCTCGATCTGGAAGCGCTGCAGGCCTTCGACAAATATCTGGAGCGTATCGCCATTCTGCACCACCTTATGGATGCGGCAGGCGGTCCCCATGGTGTAGAAATCCTGACTAGCCACCTCGGTCGCCTTATCCTTGCGGACAAGCACGAGGCCCACAATCTTGTGTGGGGTCCCCATGGCCAGCTCCACTGTCCTAAACCAGGGCTCGCGCTCCAAGACCAACGGGATGGCTTGGGCCGGGAAAAACGGGCGATTGGTGATAGGGAGGACATGGACTGTCGTCGGCAGAACGTCCCCAGCCCGCGCCAAGGTGCTGCCGGACATATTATCGAGGGCTTGCGCCGCTTCAGGTTCGCTTGTTGTCATGAGATCGCACTGTTCTTATCTTTTAGGGACGGACTTTTAATGGGGCCATGCCTGCTGGCTTCAAGACCGCCCCATTGTGCCAGACTAGAGAGGGTGGCGCATGCGACGCGGTGCCTCACGCGTCATCACCAAGCAGCGCTGGCCCTAGCAAAGAAACCGCCCGGGCCTTATGATTTTGCTTGGCAATTGAGGGAACAAGGCCATGAAGAGACTTTGGCTCATAATAAACCTTCTCCTACTCGGCGGATGCGCGAGTCAAATACCCCAGGAATTGCGCCAACCCCATGTCTCCCACGCCACCGTTATGGGCGCCCGCGCCCACGTGGTCCCGCTTGGTCTGCGGGTACGTTGGGGCGGGGTTATCGCCAAGGTCAGCAATACACCGAAAGCGACCTGGGTGCAGATCATCGCAAAGCCCCTGCGCCACGACGGCCGGCCGCGCCGCACCTCCGAAAGCGGCGGCCGGTTCTTGGCACGGGTCCCCGGATTTTTGGATCCCGACGTCTATGCGCCGGGCCGTAAGATAACCGTGGTCGGCGTCTTCTCAGGCTACGAAAAAGACCCGATCGGAAGCTATTTATATAATTTCCCGGTCGTACGGACCCTCTCGACCTACTTATGGCAACCGCGCCCGGTAAGACGTTATGGCTACGGGAGCGCTTGGCCCTGGGGTTGGGGCGTGGGTTTCGGGCCCGACTTTGGCTGGGGCTGGAATGATGACGACGACGGACCGGGCTTTGGGCCCTAGCGCATCCTTCGGAGGATTATGGCATGTATCGTTTCGCTTGGACCACCCGCAAGGCCACGTTCATCGCAGTCCTTCTGCTCACGCTGAACGGCTGCGCCGTGCACCCCCGACCGCGCGCCCATCACGTGGAGACGCGCCTTACGCCACAGGACGTACTCGCCCACCCGCGAGCGACCCGAGAGGCGCGCATACGCTGGGGCGGCATGGTGATCGATGATAACGTAGGACCCGTGCACAGTACGCTGACGATCCTGGCCTATCCGCTCAACCGGCGCGGACGCCCGCGTCTACAGCGCTCTTCCTGGGGCCGATTTCAGGCCCAGGCGCCCGGCTACCTCGACCCCGCAGTATTCGCCCAGGGTCGCCTAGTCACCGTAGTCGGTCTTGTTGCCGGCACCAAGAAAGGGCTCATAGGGCAAGCGCCCTACGTCTACCCGCGGGTCCGCATTCTCGAGACCCATATCTGGCGCTTCTATCGCCGTCGTCGACGTTCCCACTGGACGTTTGGCTTTGGTGTCGGGCTGGGTATGTAATCAGGCCTCGCTCGGACCCAGGACCTCAACCGTCTGCGCGCATTCGCGGGCCCGCCTGCGGGCAGTATCGACATCGCTTGCGACCGCGAGCGCCACCCCCATGCGCCGATGGGTAAAACTCTCGGGCTTACCAAAGAGCCGCAACTTGGTGCCCGGCACGGCCAGGGCCTCCGCCACCTTGGCAAACCGCACGCCAGGGGCGTCCCGGCCCCCATAGATCACGGCACTGGCTCCTGGCTGCTGTAGGACCGTCGAAACCGGCAGTCCGAGAATCGCGCGCACATGCAACTCGAATTCGCTCTGGTATTGGGTGGCAAGCGTCACAAGGCCGGTATCATGCGGACGCGGACTGACCTCAGAAAACCAGACCTCATTCTCGCTCACAAAGAACTCACACCCAAAGATGCCACGACCGCCGAGGGCCGTCGTCACCCGCTCCGCTATCTCCCGCGCCCGGCAAAGGGCCTTCTCGCTCAAGGGTTGCGGTTGCCAGCTCTCCACATAGTCGCCGCGCTCTTGGCGATGTCCTATCGGTTCACAGAAATGGGTCTCAATACCTCCATCCGCGGAGCGTGCGCGCACCGTAAGGAGGGTGATTTCGAACTGGAACTCTATAAAGGATTCGACGATGACGCGCGGCAGGGCCACTCGACTCTTCTTCTCGGCCTCCTGCCAAGCCGCCAAAAGCTCTGCCTCCCCGGATACCAACGACTGGCCTTTCCCGGACGAGGACATGACCGGCTTCACCACACAGGGAAACCCGATCCTGGTCGCCGCCGCCTGCAATTCCTCGAGGCTGCCCGCGAACGCGTAACGCGAGGTCGGCACCTTCAGCTCCTCGGCCGCAAGCCTCCGTATGCCCTCACGGTTCATCGTAAGAAAGGCCCCGCGGGCCGTGGGAATCACCTCGGCTAAGCCCTCGCTTTCGATTTCCATCAAGGTCTCGGTGGCAATAGCCTCCAACTCCGGCACCACAAAATGGGGGCGCTCCTTCTTGATAAGGCGTCGCACGGCGGCGCCATCGCGCATATCGATGACATAGGAGCGGTGCGCCACTTGATGCGCCGGGGCATCGGCGTAGCGATCGACCGCCACCACCTCAACCCCTAGCCGTTGCGCCTCTATGGCCACCTCCTTGCCTAATTCGCCGCTTCCAAGCAGCAGCAAGCGCACAGCATCCCGCGTAAGCGGCGTACCTAAAGTTGTCATGCAAACTCCCACGGGGCCCAAGATTGAGGGGCATCATACATTTGCCGCCCCCTCTGTCAATTCTGGCCGGGGGCGACCCATCTCCGCTCAGCGAGGGCCGGAGCTTGCCTCCGAAAAGGCGCCCGGCAGATATCTGGTCCGGCCGCGGTCTTTGGACCAAGACCAAACACCAAGAGCGCGGGGGCGCGCCACGCACCCACGAGAGACGCGCGGGAAAAAGACGAGAGCTAGGCGACGATCGCCCCTTCCGCTTCGCTTCCCGTTCACTATAATAAAATGGGGACCGCGTGAGGAGACCATCATGACGCCGACTCTCTACCAGTTCTTTCATCGCCATATTCAGCATGGCTTCAAGCGGGCTGGAATGGCTGAGCCCGCCACCGTGGCCTACGTGAGCGACCTATTGACGCGCTTTGCGCGCACGGACGCCCTCTACCCTCTCAACGACTGCGAGCAACGCCCCCTCACCACGCTTGTGCAATTTTTGACAGAACAACGGGCCGCACAGGAAGACGGCCGCGGCTACGAAATGATCATCGTCCGTCACCTGGCCGAATACACGCTCTTTATGAGCGGCTTTTTTCGGGATCGCTTAAAGGCCCGTGGACAGCTGTCCTATTACGCAGACCACGGGCGCACGGCCTTTGGTCAAACCGCCGACTTCGAAAAAAACAGCGGACAGGCTCGGGTTTATTGGCGGCTCCAGCACGACTTCGCGCGGGTTGCCGAAACCCTCGACGACATCCGTCACCGCCAGCTGCCACTTCCTCCCGGAGCCCTCGACCAACCTCTCGCGGCCTTGTGGCGCATGTAACGGTCAGCGGCGCGCCCATCTCCGCACCGCAGCGGCATGGCGGCGGCTGACGGCAAGACGCTTGTCGAGGCCCTTCAAGGCCACATGCCAGGTGCCGCTACCGTCCTTCTCGATGCCGCTGATATAAGGCGTCGCGACTAGGGCGTTTCTGTGGATACGTAAAAAGCTTTCGCCGAATTCGCGCTCCAAATTCACAAGCGAGTCCTCGATCAGATGTTCTTCGCTCGCGGTTCTTACCGTTACATACTTGTTGTCAGCCAGGAAATAGAGCACGTCCTGGACCGGCACCAAGCGAATATTTCCGCGTAGATGCACGCTCAGATGGGTGCGCACCACCGGGGTATCTTGCGCTTGATTGAAGTCCTGGAGCTGCTGCAAAGTCAGCTTGCCGGCCTTGCTCAAGGCCTTCGCCAAGCGGTCCTTGCGAATAGGCTTCAGGAGATAATCGACCGCGTTCACCTCAAATGCATCCAGGGCGTGTTGGTCATAGGCGGTCGTAAAGATGACACCCGGGGGCGCATCCAATCCCATGAGGTGCATGGCTGCCTCAAGCCCGTCCATGCCGGGCATGCGAATATCCATGAGCAGGACGTCCGGATTCAATCGCTCGGTTTGTTCTATCGCCTCACTGCCGTTCATGGCCTCGCCCACCACCGTGTGCTCGCCGATCTCGCCAACCAGCTCTCGGAGCCGGTCGCGCGCCAATTTCTCATCATCCACAATCAAAACCTTCATAGGCTCCCTCCTCTGCTCGCCTGACACGCCTGTCTCTCTCATCGTGATGTCTCCGCT
This sequence comes from Pseudomonadota bacterium, assembly GCA_021794595.1. Classification (GTDB taxonomy): domain Bacteria; phylum Pseudomonadota; class Gammaproteobacteria; order Acidiferrobacterales; family Acidiferrobacteraceae; genus Acidiferrobacter. Next base: position 41,060 of record JAJYQN010000047.1, on the reverse strand, counting down.
AGGTATCGATCCCCCTGATTTTTGACAATGGGCATTTTAATTTTGACATGGTACTGGTCGCCTTCCTCGAACGTCTGCAGGGTGGCCGCTTCAAAGAAATGTGAAGACAGTCGCTGACGGATGTTGTCCATGGCGATCTTATTACCCCGTCCGTGGGCATGCTTGCGGACCTCGGGAATCGGATTGCTGATGAGTATATTTAAGGTACCGGCGTTGTCGCCCCATAATTCGACCTTCACAACCCCGCCGCCGAATCGCGGCTCTATGCCGTGGTATATGGCGTTCTCGAGGAGCGGTTGCAAGGTGAGCGTGGGAATAAGGGCATTGCGCGGGACATTACTCACAGTCCAGTTAACCTGCAAACGATCCCCGAGACGGAGCTTTTCGATCTCAAGATATTGGCGCGATATCTCTTGCTCGGCCGAGATCGGGACGAGTTTGCGGGCATCCGCCAGCAGCACCCGAAAAAGATCGGCGAGATCCTGGAGGGCGGCCTCGGCGCGCAGTGGATCACTTCTGGTAAGGCTCGCTATGCTATTCATGCTGTTAAACAAAAAGTGAGGACGAATCCGCGACTGCAGGGCCTGTATGCGGGCCTCCTGCTCCATTTTGGCGTCTATTTGCGCCTTATGCGAGACGAACAAATGGCGTAAAGCGAGCAACATCACGATCGTGCCAATGAGAAGACTATGGGCAAGCACGGCCATTTGCCAATCGGGCCAACGGCTGGGGATAAGCTGCAGATTATAAAGGGCCAAGATCATGAGCTCCGTAACGACCACGATCGCAATCTGCATAAGCGCGATCACCGCGAGCGATCCCACGATCACCGACAGTTTGCGTAGGCTGCGATTGGCGATCCGCAGGAGCAGGAGGCTCACCAAGGCGATGGTGAGGGCGTAGGCGGACAAAAACGCGAAGTCTTTGCCGACCGTAGGCCCGATATGGTCATTGAGGCCGATCGTAAATATGACCGCAATGGCCTCCGCCAACAGGAGGATCTTGGCGGCTATCTCTAGAGAACCGAAGTCGGGCAGGAAGTAGCTAGTCTGATCCTTCATTGCCACCTTAAGTCTAAAGGTAAAGGCCCGCCGAGACGGGGGGTCCTCTAGACTACCAGGAAAAAGCGTCCCCCGAGTCTTTCCTCGGGGGACCGGCAACCTGGGCCGGTATTTCGGGGTGGGGGTGCATAAGGAGAGTCCGGCCCAGGGACAACGAGATCAACTGTAGTGGACGAGCGGTAGGGCCTCAACCCGAGACCGATGACCGGACGTCAATGACGGATAAATGGCGAGACAGCCCTTGGTGCTTAACGTGGCTCGTCCGGTTCGTTACTATAAGGGCCCTTTGCTGCGAGAATCCGCATGTCCCCGTCCGAAAAGGCCTGGAAAGGCCGCTTTACCCAGCCGACCGATGCCTTCGTGGAGGCCTTTACCGCCTCCGTGAGCTTCGACCATAGGCTCTATCGCCACGACATAGCGGGCTCGAAGGCCCATGCCACCATGCTCGGCGCGGTCGGCATCATAAGCCAAGATGAGGCCGCTACCATCGTGTCCGGGCTTGCCGCCATCGAAAAGGATATAGACGAGGGCCGCTTCTCGTGGTCCATAGAGCGCGAAGATGTCCACATGAACCTCGAGGCAGCGCTCATCGCGCACATCGGGGAGGTTGGGAAAAAGCTCCACACCGCGCGCTCCCGTAACGATCAGGTCGCCACGACGGTGCGTCTCTACCTACGCGACGGCATAGATGCCCTTCTGGACCAACTCCAGGCGCTCGGTCGGGTCTTTTTGGCGATTGCCGAGCGTGAGGCCGACACCATCATGCCCGGCTTCACGCATCTCCAGGTCGCCCAGCCGGTGACCCTAGGCCACCATATCCTGGCCTGGTTTGAGATGAGCCTGCGCGACCAAGAACGCCTCATAGACGCTCGTACGCGCGTGAATGTCCTGCCACTTGGGGCCGGTGCTCTCGCCGGGACAAGCTTCCCCATCGATCGGGACATGGTGGCCCGGGCCCTGGGGTTTTCGCGCCCCACCGAAAACTCGCTCGACGCCGTCTCCGATCGCGACTTTGTGATCGAATTTACCGCGGCCTCGGCCCTGATCATGGTCCATTTGTCGCGCATGGCCGAGGAGCTCGTCCTCTGGTCGACGCCTCAGTTTGGCTTCATCGAACTGGCCGACGGCTTTTGCACCGGATCCTCGATCATGCCGCAAAAGAAGAACCCGGACGTCCCGGAGCTTTTGCGCGGCAAGAGTGCCCGGGTAATCGGTCACTTGACCGCCCTCCTGGTCCTCATGAAGGGTCAGCCCCTGGCCTACAACAAGGACAACCAGGAAGACAAGGAACCGCTCTTTGACACCCTAGATACCCTGAAGGACTCGCTCCGCGCGCTCGCCGAGCTGCTGCCGACCACCACCTTTCACAGGGATCGCATGCGGCTTGAGGCGACCCGAGGCTACCCCACGGCCACCGACCTTGCCGACTATCTCGTACGTCGGGGCCTGCCGTTTCGGGATGCCCACGAGGCCGCCGGCCGCGCGGTCCGGCTCGCCATCGAGCAAAAGGTCGACCTAGCAGCCCTCGCTCTGGCCGACCTCAAGGCCTGTTCGCCGCTCATAGCGGAGGATATTTTCCCGGTGCTGACCCTGGAAGGGTCGCTCGCGGCCCGCGATCATCTCGGGGGCACGGCGCCTCGCCAGGTTCGGGCCGCGGTCGCCCGCGGCCACGAACGGCTGGCCCAGCTAAAACATATTAAATAGGTCGCCCACGAGGTCGTCTGCCACCGCAAAACCGGCGCCCATGCCAAGCCCGCTCGTCAAGGAGCTTAAGAACCCACCGCCGGCCTGGGGCTGATTCGCCCAGCCCGTAGGTTGGACCGTGGGGCTTGGGTGGGTCGCCACATCGCTTTCGAGACGGCGAATGTACTCGGCCATTTGTTGGGCCAGTGTCGTGCTGTTCTGGGCCTGGGTCTGCATCGCCAACGCCACCTCCCGGAGATCCATGGCCCATTCACGCCCGGTGGTCGGATCCGGGGCGGCAGCCGCGAGCTTCTGGGCCAGCGCCTGAAGCTTTTGGAGGCTCGCTTGGGTTTGCTCTTGTACCGCCGCCAGTTGGTTTTCTGCCTGTTGATAATCCATGGTTGCTTCCTCTCGTATGTTCGGGGATGTTCGGGTCACGCCCTCAGGCTCACAGCCGAAAGACCTCCTGAGGCCGCCTAAGTTCCCAAAAACTCCGCCATATTAGCCGATATCGCCGCCCCGATAGCACCAAACCTCAAGGCGCCCGTCACTAGGACGCCCCGAGCCGCGCGATTGCCGCTCACTTGGCAAAACGATATGCCGCTTTATGGCAAAGCACTCCTCACAAGTCTCTGTGGCGCCTGGAATTTTTCCCCCGTTACCCGCGTCAGTGCACGGCGTGGAATCTTCCAGATGGGCGTAGGCATGGGCTTATCGTGGCCTAGCGTGTATTGTGAATTGTATTAATATTTATAGTACGATATGGCGTACGTTTAGTAGTTCACAGGAGAGGACATGGCGACCTTAACCTTACGTCTGCCGGATAAGCTGGACCGGCAATTGACGGCGTTGGCGGCACAGACCCACCAGAACCGTTCCGAGCTGGCGCGCACAGCGCTGGAGGAGTTTTTAAGCGAGTTGGAACGTAAGCAACTGATGGATGCGCTGGTTGCCGAGGCCAAAACCGCGTATGCCGACAAAGCCGTGCGCCAAGGTGCGCTTGAAATCGCAGACGAGTTTTTGCCACTGGATAACGCGGCATGGGATATGGCCGAAGGCCGCAAGCCCGGCGACCCTGAGCCGAAGCCGTGGTGGAAATGATCCGACGCGGCGAAGTCTGGGTAGCCAACCTCAACCCGGGTCGCGGGCGCGAAATCGGCAAGATCCGGCCGGTGCTGGTTTTGCAGGCCGATCAACTGAACGCGATCGACACGCCCATGGTTGTCATCCTACCTATCACAACACAGGTGTATCCAGACTATAGCGTCTGGCGAGTATCGGTGCGCGCCAAAGGTCGTTTGCTGGCAAATTGCCAAGTGGTCGTTGATCAACCTCGCGCGCTGGATCGTGAGCGCTTGGGAGAGGGGCCACTGACCACATTAAGCGAAGAGGAAATGACAAAAGTCGAGCGCGCTTTCCTCGGTGTTTGCGGCATGGCGAAATACCTTAGCCCACAGCGCTGAATCATTCCTCACGCAAGCTCCCGCAAGCTGTGGGGCTCCACCGACACATCCGGTTGGTAAATGGCTAAGAGACGCGGTTCGGCTTTCCGATATCGTGCGCATCCCCTGGCCGATCTCCTGTGGCGACCGCCATGCCTACCTGCTCTTTGAGGTGGCGAGCTGCCGCTATGAGACGAAAAGCCTGCTTCTGACAACCAATAGACCCTTCTCTGCATGGCCCAAGGTCTTTCCCAACGCCGCCTGTGTGATCTTGCTCATTGATCGCAACATCCGCCCGGCCGAGATCCTGGCTGTCGACGGCGTATCCTATCGGACCAAAAGAGGCTCGGGCACACAGCAACAGCGGCGTGACGCAAAAAGGCGAGACCCATAAGCCCCAATCGTCAAGGCGGATCGTGAGACTACCTGAGACTACCCATAAATAGTGTTCCTGGCGGCTTAGCCTTGTGTAAGACGTTGTATCACAATGTCTGTTTGGCGCACTAGGCGAGACCGTAATCAACGATCTCCCTTTGCCCTACAGATCGACGCGCCCCTAACGCAGTTTTGGCGATTAAAACTTATGCGCCTCGCGCCTCTAAGCCACTGTCAGTCCCCGGTCACAGCGAATGGTGAGACGTGTTAGCGTTATTCGCCGCCTCGCTGATATGGATAGTGAGTGTCGTACCCCCGCTGCGCATTCCGGCCATTGCTGGCACCCCATCGAAGATGGTCTGAACGCCCCTTTCTCATACCGGGGCCGGTGGGTCTCCTCGTGTCCTCCCGCTCAGCATCAGGATGACGCGCTTAGGGGCCAGTTCCCGATGGACCGTGGCCCAAGCGGGCATCGAGGCAAGCCAAGCGGCTATTGGCAGCGCTTACTTGCGCTTGGAATTCGGCCGTGGCAAGACAGCTTTAACCGGACCGAACCACCGATGAACGCGCCGCTGGTAACTGATATAGTCCTCACCGAAGCGCGACTGGAGGGCTTGCTCCTCTGAAGAAATTTGGAGGATCGTCACCACCCCCACAAACAGGGGTATGCCCAATAAGCCCACCCAGTTGTTGAGCCAAAGCCCCCATCCGGTCAGCATTAAAGCAAGACCCAGATACATAGGGTTTCTCGTGAACCGGAAGGGCCCCTCGGTCACCAACCGGCTTGCCCTCGAGGGGACGGTGGGATTGATCGTTGTGTGGGCCCGTCGAAACGTTATCCCTGCCCAAGCAATCAGAATAAGGCCCAACAACGAGATCGCCCACCCCCCAGCTGCCACGGGAAAATCAATGGGGACCGGCAGAAAGCAGTGAACTGCGTAAACAAGCAAGGCCGTGGCGAGCGCGTAGAACGGTGGTGGTATTTTCGTCTTGAACATGGTTCAAAACCTCAATGATTTCACGTCTCGAGCGATTCAAAAGTGACCTGAGCCTCTGGCTGGATCGTGGTCCATTCGTCTCGCCTCTTGGTCACAAAGAGGCTCGACTATACGCAAATCGACTCCGACAAGTCGCTCGGGGAGTCGCCGGTGATCCGAGCCGCGGGGCCTCGCCGGAGCGACCGACGGCTCGCGCCTTCCTGCTGTCGCCGGCTCCCCAGAAAAGCCGGCCGGCGCCATGAGACCCGAACTCCGCCCCCGTAATTTCGGACGACTATCGAGCCGCTCCCTGACCGCCCCGCTCGGGGGATTGATGCGCCTCGATTCGTTTCCATCGTATTCTCGGGTGCCACCCTAGAGTTCGCGATCGACCTAGGTGGCACCAACGACACGGCGGTCGAATTCTATGGTACAAAGAATCGCCAGAGATCGGGCTTGATCAAAGCAAGACCATTCCCCCATCACAGCGGTTACGAAAAGTCTGTCTCGTCACCGTTTTGATCTTATTTAAATCGACTATAGGAACCCGCACGCCGTTTCATAATTCTGGCATAAGCTCTGGGCTGTGAATACGAATCCGGTGATTGCGGATGCTCAGTAACCCGTTACCTTGTAACTGCCCGAGAATCTTCGTGACAGTCTGCCGACTACTTCCCACCATATCGGCGATTTCCTGGTGAGTCATACGTATATTGAGGTGAACCTCATTTCCAGTTCGTATCCCGTAAAGGGCGCTCAGCCGCAATATAAGCTTGGTAATGCGGGTATTCACATCATCGTTGACAAGATTCACGAGCATATCGCCCAACACCCGTGCACGACAGGCAAGCACACGCATCATGACCAAGGCGGCACGTCCATGCTTTTCCGCATACGCATTGAACTCCTTCCGAGGCACGCATAAGACAGCGCAGCTTTCGCAGGCCTGTGCGCTCAATATCCGTCCACTACCGTGGACCGCCTCTGCCAAACCAAACACCTCGCCACAGAAACAAAACCATAGAATAATTTGGCGACCTTCGGCGGTTATCTGAAAAACCTTGATCTGACCGCTCTGTAAAAAATACACGTTGTCACTTGAATCGCCGGCGGAAAAAATGTACTCGCCCCTCGAGTATTGTCGGACTTTACCAGCCGCCAGTAGGTCCTGAAGGTCGCACTTATCAACCTGCTCCAGGACGTTCGACGGTGCTGTCAACAGCGGATCATGGCTGGTAAGGGTCGTGCTGTCATGGCGGAGCATTCTTCACCTCCTGCCGTTATCTGGTTAGTAAAGGGCCGCACACAGGGCGGTCGTTTGAGCCTCGTATTCGGCCAGCTTACCGCCCCCACATGCCGTACGATCACGAGGCTGCGTCATTTCGAGGTCTGGCAAAAGACTGACTATTAGTAAGTAAGCATTTGCTTGCCAATAGGAACCCCCCACGCCAGCCTGCAGACCTAGGCCTGTGCGCTCGTTTTGCGACACCCCGGTCCCTGAGGTCCAGCGCATGGCTTCGCTTACTCCATGCTACCAATCGCCCCATGCTCATGATCAAAACCCTTCTTCCGTATTTTGGTCGACATATCTCGATGCGACCTCTATCCCCGACAGGATTCCGCATTTGTCGGCCCCGCGACATTCTGACCCCTATCGTTGCGTATACCATCATAAACACGTTTCCCAAACTGCGTGGCAACACAGGAGCAACTTATGGAAAAAAAAACCGAAAGTGAGCTCAAGGCGCTGCTAGGCGCCTACACGGCACCCCAAGGGCTATACGCTAAGACCAAGGATATGCCATTTTTGGGGAACGTGACATGCAATGTCGACAGCATCGTCGCCGGGTCTTGGCAGGAGATTATCCTGGATTACGAACTTGGCGCATCAGGAATGGCCGATGGTTCCTGGTTTAAAGCAACCTTTCGTTTCTATTCAGATTGGGCTCTTTTCCAGGTTGTGGACCCCAAAGGCGCCAACTATATTTCTGCCGAATACCAAGCGGGTCCGTTAGTTTCCGGCCAAAGCTCGGCAACTGTTCAAAGCCTCAAGGTGCGTTTTGACCAAAAAGGCCACGAACGTCCGTTTCAGAAAGCCGTCATTGTCGACACAATCGATGGCTACCTTAAGGCCGGCGACCACATCATCGTAAGGCTCGGGGACCGGCGCCACGGGGGTCCCGGGACGCGCGTACAGACATTCGTTGAACAGAATTTTCGTATTCGCTGTTACGTCGATCCCCTAGGTACTTCACGTGCCGCCACGGTACCGAACGACGTCGTCATACAGGTTGTGCCAGGCGAGCCCGCGCAACTTGTTGTCGGCGCGTCGCGCGTCGTACGATTAGGAGAGCATTGCCCATTACGGGTACGGGCGGAAGACGTATGGGGTAATACATGTTGGAATCAGCCGGAAAAGGTCTCCATTACCGCTACACTCGACGGCGTCTTTGTGTATGAAACGCATGGGTTTCTGGCCGCCAACGGCTGGGCGCTTCTTCTCATCGATGACCTACCCACGGACAAGCCTGGCGAACTTGTCGTCACTGCCCAGTTAACCGAGCACCACCGCGTGCCGCCAAAGGTATTTTACATAACCGTCGACAAGCTTTTCTACGCACCGCGCATGTACTATTGCGACCTCCACGTCCACTCAGAAGACACCATTGGGACAAACAGCACCACCTACAATCTTACGTACGGTCGCGACGTATCTGGGCTCGATATCCTTGCGTTCTCCCATAATGACTTCAATATTACTAAAGACAAATGGGACCGGACGGTTGAACTCATCCACGCCATTAACAAAGACGACGTGTTCATCGCATTCCCCGGCACCGAGTGGTGCGGAAGCTCTTGTGCCGGTGGCGACCATAACGTCGTATTTCTTCATGGGCAGGTACCGGAATTTCCCTACCTCTTGACCGGGGAGCATGTGCGTTCGTTTGAGTGGAACGAGGACATGGGCGCCACCGCCCAAATTCAGCCGGGGGCGTGGCCACTGGAGGAACTTTGGACGGCCTACGCCAAAGATCCAGAAGGTCACCTTCTCATTCCCCATGTAGGCGGCCGTCGTTGCATTCTTGATTGGCACTACCCCGCGCTGGAACGCCTCATTGAGATTGGATCGTCGTGGGGACACTTTGGTTGGCTTTATCAGGAAGCGATAGAACGGGGCTATAAATTGGGCGCTTCGATGGCGGGTGACGAGCATCGTGGTCGATGCGGTGGCGGGGTTCCAGGGACCGCCGTATTCGGCACCAAGGGCGGAATCTCGGGCGTATTGACTCCGGCCCTCAACCGCGTAGAAGTGGCCAAAGCTTTGCGGGCACGTCATACCTTTGCCACCACGGGCGAGCGAACCGTGGGGCTGGCACGCTGTGGTCAATATATTCAGGGGGATGAGTTTACCCATAAAGGACCTACCCAGGTCGCCTATCGTTTTCTCGGTGATTGCGGCTGGGACGAACTCGTCGCCTATGATCATACAGGCCCCATATGGCAACGAGACATTCAAAAAGAGCTTGGCTACTCGTCACGAAGGATTCGGCTACGCTGGGGCGGTGCACGCGTAAAGGACCGTTATAGAAGCGCTGACTGGAAAGGCCTTGTTACTATAAAAAATGGCGTAATAAACGGTTTCACCCCGCGCGGGTTTGAGCATATCGAGGAGACATGCTGGCGAGAAAGCAGCACCGAAATTGGCTTTAAAAGCGACACCTACGGCGACGCGGATACAATTGAAATGGATATTTCGAACCTGAGAAACGCGACTATACACATTTCCTGCACCATAGACGGATACGTGAAGCTTGGGGATCCACTTAAAGGCAACCCATTTGTTCATTGCCCGACCGTGAACTGGGATATTTCTGGACAAGAGCTCCTCGACAACGCCCGTATGCGCAAAGATTTACCTGGCATCGACATGTTCATTGCCCTAGAGCGCATGAGTGAAACACCGGCACCACGTGATGTATCCGGGGAAATCTCTATATCCCCAGAAAATGGACCGCATGGTTTCCGTCCTGTGTACCTATTTGCTCGTCAGGTGGACGATGCCAAGGTCTGGACGTCAGCGATGTTTATTACTTTTACTTGACGATAAGGACCAGGGCGAGCCATGGCTCAGGGACAGTCGCATGCGCCAGCGCTGCCAGTTCCCGCTAAACCGCGCCGCGACCGACACAAGCGACCCGTGGCGGCGTGGCGAGCCTACCCTTTAGGGAAAACAACGCGGAATGCGGTCAAGCAGGGCCATTATCCACCGGGTTTACGTGGTTCTTAAGGCAGTATCACCAGCGAGGCACCCCCATGATCATGGCATTGACAACTAACCAGGTGATTCTTGGTGTTGTATCGGGAACTTTGATCGGTTTTACGTTGGGCCTGATCGGTAGTGGAGCGGGAATATTGGCAGTGCCGCTTCTAGTCTATCTCGTGGGCATAAAAAATGTCCACGTAGCCGTGGGTACCACAGCCGCCGTGGTCACGATCAACGCCTTGACAAATTGCTACACCCACGCCCGTTGCGACCATGTCCGATGGCGCGCCATAACGTTTTTTACAGTCGCCGGCGTTTTCGGGGCATTGCTAGGCGCCCATCTCGGGAAAATGATGAACGGTCAGGACCTGTTATTTTTGTTTGGCCTGCTGATGCTGTGGATCGCGTACCAGATGTGGCGAAACCGGGAGAAAGTTCCCGCCGTGTCGTCGGATAGCGGCATCAGGCGCGTATCGGCGTCTTTAGGATCGGGTTTCGGCGTCGGCGCACTTTCAGGATTTTTTGGGGTGGGTGGAGGGTTTTTGATAGTCCCCAGTCTCATATGGGCCAATGGCTTATCCATCATCGATGCCATTGGCTCGTCGCTCGCCGCAATTACGATCTTCGCGGGGACCGGAGCAGCAAGCTACGCGATATCTGGCCTTGTCAATTGGTGGCTCGTGCTGATATTGCTGACCGGGGGCATTGTCAGCGGTTATTTTGGGTCGATTTTGGCGGGCTATTTAGACAAAACCAAAAAAGGCGCGCTCAATTCGATTTTTGTCGCCATTATCGCTATCGTGGGAATTTATATTGCCTGGAAACAAATCCATCAGCTGTCCTTGTGACGACGAGGCTTTGTAAATAACCCTCAAGCGAAGGGTGTGGTGTGCCACGCAATCAAAAGAGAACGTGGTATGGGGGATCGATTTCGTAAAATTCGTTTTGCTTCCTCAACCGCGAAGTCAGCGGCGTGACGGCCCAAGAGGCTATGACCGCTCTGCACCTTCGCCAACGCAATCGACGGCAAGCCGTCTATTTAGCCGGTAATCCGCGCCATCCTGTTGCACGGTATGCCGGTGTATGACGACCCGTTCGGAGACGGCAATGATCAGACGGCATGCGCTTTTTTATGGGCGCCTGCCACACTCCGGTTACTGGCTCATGGAGTACGTGTCGATCTCACGGCTCACCAAGGCCGCCGACCGGCGTGGCGCCGAACATCTGCTACGCTCGCTGCGCTCTCCATGGCTAGGTCGCATGAGTTGCGCCGAGATCGAGGGCGCGATGACGAGTTGTACGTCCCATCACGCATACCGAGAGCCGGCGCACGCTTGGTGCATCGTGGCTTTCCGGCCAACCGAACCATCACCAGGTGGCAACCCCGGGTCAGGCCGTCACACGCGCAGGGCATGGATACACATGCGGGGAGTCACCGCCGCTCGCATCGGATTACGCTGCAAACCACCCGCACCGAGCTCTTGCGCTTTGCGCATTTTGGTCGCCAAGAACAGCGCAAGCGTGGCCAGGGCTCCGTGTTCTACGCGCCGAAGACCTTGTGCGTTCGCATCAAAGTTGCGGCATCTCGAACCACTCCCTAAGGACTGGAATCGTCTGAAATGAGAGGCCACGACATCGCCGACCAGACGGATGTTCGAAAATTCGTTAGACTAGGGGTCGAAACTGACAAGCCCCTTTTTATACCGCGTCCTGCGCTTGGCACAGGGCAGGAGAGACCCTATGAGTTGCTTTGATGATCTCAAAAAACGCCTGGCCGAGTTTGCCAAAGAGCGTGACTGGGAGCAGTTCCACTCCCCGAAGAACCTGGCCATGGCGCTCATTGTCGAGGCCGGCGAACTCGTAGAGCCCCTCCAGTGGCTCACTGAAGAGGAGACTCGTACGCTATCCCGGCCCCAGCACCAGGCCCTCAGCGAGGAGGCCGCAGACGTGCTCTTGTACCTGATCCGATTCGCAGACCAACTCGGTATCAATCTCGAAAAAGCGGCTTGGGACAAGATCGAGAAAAACGCCGTGAAATACCCGGCCGACAAGGTTCGGGGGAGCTCTCGCAAGTACACGGACTACACGTGAACTACCAACACGCGTTTCACGCTGGCTCCGCCGCCGACGTTCTCAAACACGTCGTGCTCATAGAAACCCTGGCGTGCTTGGTCCAAAAGCCGAAACCGCTCTTTGTCCTCGATACCCATGCCGGTGAAGGCCTGTATCGCCTACAGGCCGATGGCGAGGCCACAGGCGGCATTATGCGACTCTGGCCGCGCCGAGAGGAATGGCCGCTCTTGGCGCCCTATATGGGCGCCGTGGGTCAACATAACGGGGCGCGTCTGCGCAATTATCCAGGCTCGCCTCTGATCGCCAGCCATTTTCTACGCCCCCATGACCGCTTGGTGGCCGTGGAACAGGCCCCCAACGCCCACGCCGCCCTCCAGCAGGTCTTGCGTGCGGAGCACACCCAGGTCTTTCTGGGCGACGGTTACCACGCCTTAAAAGCCCTGCTGCCGCCGCCCGAACGCCGCGGCCTCATTCTCGTAGATCCCCCATATGAGCATGTGACGGAACGGAGCGCGCTTCTGGAGGGCCTCAAAACCGCTCTTTTGCGTTTTCGACAAGGGGTTTATTTGATTTGGTATCCGATCAAGGATAGGCGGGATGCCGATCGCCTGATCACGGTTGTATCGCAGCTCGGAGAAAATCTAGTCGTCGAGCTCCTCACGTGGCCCGCCGATGTGCGCAGCCGACTGAACGGCTCGGGCCTTGTGATATTAAATCCCCCGTTCGGGCTTAAAAAAAGACTGGGCGAGATCGTACCGACCCTCGCCCAGACCCTTACCCAAGACGGGATACCGCGTTACCGTATCCGTTAAGGATTGACCTCGATATAACCGTGTTGCTCGAGATAAATGATGCGTGCCACGGCCCCTGCGTTCACCTTCACGTTGGGCAAGAGCTGCTTATTGCCCCAGTGATGGGCGCGCATGGTGACACCACACTCCTCGATATCGATCCCTTTATGGAACAAACCCTCGATCTGCCCCCGATATGGGTTGCCGGTGTGGACATGCATGAAGCGGTCATAGGCCTTGTTATTCAAGAGCATATAGCCGTCCGCGCCCTGAAAGACCGCATCGATCTTCCAGCGAGTGTGGTCACGATTAAACTTCGCCAACATCATCCGCAACTGCGAGAGCCCCACGGGCTCCCGGGTATGCGGAATAAAGACCGGGTGGTCCATATTGAAGACCACCTTGGCCTGCCTTAAACGCACCGGGATCTGAACGTGGATGGTATGCCAGTGCGCCGCCCCCTGGACCGCCAACGCCGGGACACTCACTGCCAGAAGGCCTAGCGCCCCCCATAATCTTCCTTTTTTCACTTGCACCCTCCTGGAGGTCAAAACATCAACGTCGTTTGCAGGGAGATCACATTATCCCGCGCGCCCGCTACCGCTGAGGCGTTGCTTTGCGCCGCCGCCGGGCCCACTGACGACAAATGGGGGATATCGATGCGGTTGATCGCGTAGTTAAATGTGACGCGCGCCATGGGCGATATGTAATACTGAACGCCCAGGGTCGTGGTCTTAAAGATACGCTCAAGGCCCGGATTATTGGTCATCCGATCGTACTGGTCGTAGCGGGCCTCAAGATCCCAGTGCTTGGTCACAAAGACCCCGGTCTCGATATAACCGCCCGCGGCCTGGTTGTTGGCGCCCGGATACAAGGTCTCCGTACACAAAGGGCTGGCCCCTGCGCTCACGCTGCACACTGGTTGCGTACCGGTATAACCCGCCGCAGCGCTTGAAAACGGCGCCTGGGAGAGGATCCAACCGCTACCGCGCATCAATTCGCCAGTCACCCGCACAGCCCCCGGCGTCATAAAGCCGCTGCGATACTGCGCCCCGATACCATCGCGCCTATAGGTGTAGTTTTGCTGGGTAAATCCACCGCCGACCGGACCATCCACATTCAGGGTTTGGTGCCCCAAATGCTCCCACACCCAGGCCGTGACACCGGCCTGATGCGGGCCTTTGCTGTGATTGAAGATATAGGACTCTTGCAGGCGCCCATAGTAGTCGGAGCTATTGGTTGTGGTATTGGCGTAAAGCGGCGCACCGTTACCGATCATGGCCGCATAAGCGAACTGCCAGGGACCGTTATTGAACCAATCGAAGACCTGGATACCCTGATCGCGCCCGGCCGTGATCGGCGCGGTCTGGACGGCATAGGCGCCGCCCGCCTCCGGAACCGCCAAGGCCGAACCCACGAATTGATTCATGATCAACTGCTGGCTTACGTTCGTGAAATTGATGTAATCAAAATCCGGGATGCCTTGCAGCACCTCTTCAGGACCCGGGGTCTTAAAAAGACCCACGCGCACGCGCGCGCCCGGGATTTGGTTGAAGGTCACGGACGCATCCGTCAGACGCGGGGTCGAACCGTTACCATTGTTCGTGTAGCCGTTATTGCCGAACTCCGCCATGATAAAGTAATCGATCTGATTACTGATCGGCGTCACCGTGCCGCGCACCGCGATGCGTGCCCTCAGCATATTAAAGCTGCTAGCCGAGGTATCTTGGGGCGCGACCTCATTGAACTTAGGAATGGCGCCGTTAAAGGGCGCGCCCGCACCCACGAGACCATTGACGGCCGAACCACCCGCATCCTCATAGGTTGGTTGGATAAATCCGAAGACGTGAACCGGGGCGGCAACGCCGCTGGGCTCTGTACCTTGCAGTTGAAACCAGTTGGTGGCGTGAGCCACCCCCCCCAAACACACAGCGGCCACTGCCGCCGCGACGAGCGACTTATTTTTCATGAACTCCTCCTAGATGGACTCACTTTTCTCTTTTTTATCTTGCGTTTTATTGCCCACACCTTACGGACGGATGTAATTCCAGCCCTCGCTCTCCCGGCGCATGATTTCGATCACGCCCCCTGGGACAACATGGGACACGGGATTCAAGTCCGCCTTCGTCAAATGCAGCTTCATCATCGTATTATGGCAGGCGGCGAACTCCACCCCCTCGGCATGCAGACTCTGGATCATCTTGGCATGCACGTTGTTTTTGAGGAGCAGGCGCAGACCCGGTCCGAAGGCCACGATCTCCAACTGGACCTTGTCCGGTCCGAAATACTTCAAGACATTGGCGGCATTGGCCAACACCAACCCCTGCATCGGCGCACTGCCATTACTGATCTGAAACACGACGCGGTGGGTCGCGAAGGCGTGAGTCTGCGAATAGGCATAGCTCGGAGCCGCACACATCAAGAACAACACGGTGGACAACGCCAACACGAACCTCTGGTGGATCGCTTTATATCCCATATCACACTTCTCCTATGGTGGTTTTGATATATATCTCTTTTTATAATCTCTGGCACATCTTTTGGGCCTTACGCAAAGCGGTATCGAGGTAGGACCCGTAAAAAGAAGGCGTGGAAAGCCCCAGCATCTCCGGAGCGGCCTTCTGTCCTTTTGCATTATAGAACCGAATATCCGGAACGAGCGTAACGCCCACTCGCTTTGCAAAACGCGCCTCGGTAGTGACGTGTCCGGCGAAGTCCCACAGAGCCTTACCGCTCTTGATATCAATGCGTCGGAAGATGACATGGCGGAATCGGGGATCTGCGCTCGCCGGCTGCAAGAAATCGCGCTCGACCACGGCGCAATAGCGGCACCCCGGAGACCAAAACAGCAGCGCGATAGGCGCGTGCTGCGCCTTAGCCACGCCCGCCAGCACCTTAAGATTCACCGCCCGGGGAAGGACGGAAGCGACCGCGAGGCTGGACCAGGCCAGGAGGAGCGCGAGACTTAAGATTTGCGTAAGCGCCTCTGACCTCTTACGATGACACCCTTCTGACCTCACCATTTTGGGCTCTCCTTGACGACGCTGCATCTCGGGACTCGCAAGAGCGCACTCGCTTTATGGCAAGCCGCCTATGTGCGCGACCAACTTCTTGCCCTGCATCCCCACCTTATAGTCGAAACGATCGCCATGACCACGGAAGGCGACCGGCTCTTAAGTGCGCCCCTCATCACAGCGGGCGGCAAGGCCCTGTTCACAAAGGAATTGGAGCAGGGTCTTTGTGAGAGACGCATCGACATCGCTATTCATTCCATGAAGGATGTTGTAGCGCAATTACCGGAGGGTTTGGCGATTGGGGCCATACTGGCAAGAGAAGACCCCCGAGACGCCCTTGTCAGCCCCTTAAACGCCCAAACCCTGGCGGATTTGCCGTTCGGGAGCCGGATTGGGACCGCGAGCCTGCGGCGGGCAAGCCAGATCCTTCACGACCGCCAGGACCTGATCATCGAAAGCCTCCGCGGCAACGTCAATAGCCGTCTCGCCCGGCTTGACGCCGGGGAATTCGCGGCCATTGTGCTCGCCGCCGCCGGACTGAAACGCCTGGGCTTCGCGGATCGCATCGCGGGCTATCTTCCGATCGAGGCGAGTCTCCCGGCCGCCGCCCAGGGGGCCATCGGAATCGAGTGCCGCGCCGACGACCAGGATACGCAGGCCCTCATAGCGCCCTTAAACCACCCTGAAACCGCGGTCTGCGTACAGGCCGAACGGGCCGTCACTGCGGCCCTTGCCGGCGGCTGCCGGCTTCCGATCGCCGCCTTCGCAACGGTGACCGGGGCCACTATCACTATTCGTGGGCTGGTGGGGGAAACCAATGGCAGCCGACTGATCAAGGCGGTCGCCACAGGCCCAGTCGCCGCGGCCCAGGAACTCGCCATAACTGTGGCCGAGCGGCTCCGCACACAGGGGGCCATGACCATCATCGACCGACTTCTCAAAGAGGGGGCATCATGACGCCGCTTGCCGGGCTCAAGATCCTCGTCACGCGGCCCCAAGGCCAAGCCCAGGGGCTTATCGACAAGCTCACGGCGCTCGGTGCGACCCCTATCCATTTTGCTGCGATCGAGATCCTCGAACCACGCGACACCACGGCCCTCAAGACCTTGATGGGACGGCTTGCGAGCTATGATTGGGCGGTTTTCATCAGCCCAAACGCCGTCTCCCGGGCCCTGAATATGCTGCGCGGCATGAATCTCGATTGGCCTCCTGAGGTCCGGATCGCCGGTATCGGGCGCGGCAGCGCGCGGGAATTGAAGCGGCTCGGCTTCACTGATGTGCTGGTGCCAGCTGGCCGTTTCGATAGTGAATCACTACTCTCTCTTGATCCCATGCAGAATGTGGCGGGACTTCAGTTTATTATCTTCCGAGGAGAGGGGGGGCGAGAGCTGCTGGGCGATACGCTGGAGGCCCGCGGGGCCCATGTGCAATACGCGGAGTGTTACCGCCGCGGGGCACCCACGGCCGATGTCTCGACGCTCCTGCGCCAATGGGCCCGCCAAGGCCTGGATGCGATCACCCTCACAAGCGTCGAGGGCCTCCATCACCTGTATGACGTGCTAGGGCAGGTCGGCCAGCGGTGGCTCACCAAAACCACGCTCATTGTCGTAAGCGGGCGCTTGAAAGACGCATGTCTGGCCTTGGGGCTCGAAGGGCCCATCATCGTAGCGGAGGGGGCTGACGATGAGGCGCTGGTGGCGGCATTACTGACATGGCGTACGAAAAGCCCCCTATAATCCTGTCATGAGAAAAGGTTACCCAGATGGTCGACACCAACACTAGCCAGGCCGTACCGATCGCCCCTTTGCCACACCGCGCGCGTTCGGTCGCGGGTGGACTCGCCCTCCTGTTGTCGCTGGTAGCGCTCATGGGTGTCGGATACCTCTGGTACGCCCTGTCCTACCAAGCCCATATTCTGGGTCTCAATGTCGGTCAAAGACTGCAATCCCAAAACCAGGCGATAAACGCCTTAGGCCGCACCGTGGCTGGATTAAATCGGAGCGATGTCCAGACTCAACAGGCCATAAAGGCGCTCGCGCGCCACGTGAAAGCGGTCCAGGTGGGGCACGGCGACCGCCGCCGCTGGCGGCTACGTGCCGCCCAAGACCTGCTTTTGATCGCAAACGACCAGCTGCGCTTCGAACACAACGTGCCACTGGCGCTTCTGGCGCTGCATCAAGCCGAACGCGAGATCCGTCGCCAAAATAGCCCGCGCCTGCTTCCAGTGCGTTTAGCCATTGTTCAAGAGATACTCCGTTTGCGGGCCGCGAGTAAGCAACACATCTCGACCATGGCCTTGGAACTCGTGGCGCTGGCGCGGGCGGTCCCAACGCTGCCGCTTGCCGTACCCACTGGCTTTCGGCCTCACCCCCCAAAGGTCCCCACGCGCACCGTCAAGCTGCCCTTCTGGCGGCGTCTCGCCCATGGCCTGTGGCGCGACTTTACGAGCCTGATACAGTTCCACAAGCAGATCATTCGGCAACCGGCTCTGCTAGCGCCCAAACGCGCCTACTATCTGCGCCAGAACCTGCAACTGCGGCTTTATGCCGCAGAGTTGGCGCTCCTAGAACACCACATCGCCGTCATGCACGCCAACCTGCGGACGGCGGAGCGCTGGATCAATCGCTACTTCGATAAGGACGCCCCCGGCGTGCGGGCGGTCGACGCGAAATTGCAGACCCTGCAAACCCGGGCCACGACCCTGGCCTGGCCGGATATCTCGCGGTCTCTGCATCTTTTACGGCAATTGGCGCAGAAGACCTCATGAAGACGCTTTCCACAATCCTCGTCCTGCTGTTTCTTACGGTCATATTGACGCTCGCGGCCCTCCACAACCCAGGCTATGTGCTTATCGAGCGCAGCCCGTGGAGCCTTGAAATGCCGCTCACGCTCTTTGTGCTGCTCTTGTTGGCGACCGTGGTCCTCCTCAATTTCGCCTTACACGTCGTGTTGCGGCTTTTGCATATCCCGCGCGATGTCGGCCGCTGGCGTCTCGACCGCCGGATCCGTCATCTTCAACAGGCCCTGCATACGGGCTTAACCAAGCTTCTCGAGGGCGACCATGCCGGCGCCGAACGCGACCTCGTAAGCGACTTAAAGGCCGAGGATGTGCCGGGTATCCACTACCTCGCCGCGGCCTGCGCCGCGCAAGGACAAGGCCAATACGAGCGCCGCGACGAGTACCTGACGGTGGCCCAAGCCGCACCCGGCTTGACACTCGCCACGGGGCTCCTGCAAGCCCACCTCTTCGAGGCGACCCGGGAGTACGAGCGGAGCCTCGCCACCTTAAGCGCGTTAAGGATCGCCCACCCCGGCAACCGCACCGTATTGCGTTTCCTGACCCAAAGGGCGCGGGGCTTACGTGACTGGACCGTAGTCGCCCATCTCGCACCGGAATTGCGCCGCTATAAGGCCATGGACGCCGCCGCGATCGACGAACTAGAGCTCGAGGCCCATCGCCAGTTGCTCTTGCTCGCCACAACTCATCCGGGCAACGATGCCGAGAGCGCCTGGCAGTCCGTTCCCAAAAACCGCCGTCAACACCCGGCGCTGGTCGCGGTCTACGCCCGCAGCCTCATCCGCCGGGGCGCGGCCGTCGAGGCCGAACAGCTCTTGGTGGCCACCTTACGTCAACAGCCGGCCGAGGACCTCTTTTCGGCCTACAGCGAGCTACCCCAAGGGCCGGACTCGCTACGCCTCCTCTCGCAGGCCGAGGCATGGCTGAAGACCTCTCCGGAAAACGGCAGTCTGCTCCTTTGTCTTACCAGGTTAGCGCTCGGGGCCAATCTCCCCGGCAAGGCCCGCGAATACGCCGAGCGTTGCGCGCGCCAAAGCCCGACCAGCGATACCTATGCGGAATTGGCCCAGACGATGGAGCGCTTAGGGGACGAGGAGCGGGCCCGCGAATACTACCGGCGCGGATTGGAGTGCCAGAAAGGCCGCGGCGAGCACCGCCCCGATACCGCGCTTTTGCCGTTTTAGAGGCGATTCGCAAGATGGCTGGGGCGGGCCTACGCCTCGGACATTGCGCACCCCTCGGGCCGCCTGCGGTGCCTGGGGGTGAACCCCGCCTTGCGCCCTTACGCGCCGCGCTGGTGGATGAGGATGACCGGTCGGCCATGAGCCGCCGACACGTCCCACAACTCCGGCTGCAAAGTGACATGGTCGATATCGAAACGCTCGTGCAAAAGCCCTTGCATGGTCTCCAACAAGGCGTTCCAGTGGCCCATATCGTCGACCACGATATGGGCCGAGAGCGCGAGCGTACCGGACGACACGGTCCAGATATGCAGGTCGTGCACCGCAATCACGCCGGGAACCTCGGCTAGCGCCCGCCCGACAACACGTAAATCGAGATGCTTCGGAACCCCCTCCATCAACACATTCAACGTCTCACGCAAAAGCTGAATCGTCGAGTACAGAATCAAGCCACAGATTACCAGCGAGAGAATGGGGTCGATGGGCAACCACCCGGTAAAGAAGATGACGGCGCCTGCGATCACGGCCGCCCCCGATCCGAGGAGATCGCCCAAGACGTGCAGAATCGCGCTGCGGGTATTGAGGGTCCGCTGCTCCTGGCTCAAGGCGTAGACTACCGCGCCGTTAATAACGATCCCCAGGGCCGCCACGATCATCACCGTACCACCGGCCACCGGCTCGGGGTGTTGAAGGCGTTCGATGGCCGCGACCACGATGGCCGTCACCACGGCGAGTAAAACGAGACCATTCACGAACGCGGCGATGATTTCGCTACGGACAAGACCATAGGAGTGGCGCGCCGACGGAGGCCTTCTCGCCATCCAGGCAGCAAAGAGCGAAAGCGCCAAGGCCAAGGTGTCAGAAAACATATGGCCGGCATCGCTTAAGAGCGCCAGGGAATGGGCAAAGAATCCAGCCCCGGCCTCGATCAGCGCGAACAACAAAGTCAGGCCCAGAGACACCCATAGGCCGCGACCTTCGGCGCCTGCATGATGATCATGAGCATGAGCATGGGCGTCGCTCATCGACTATTCAGGATCCTTGGCGTAATTGAAGGCGTCATAATAAAAAGAGTCTTCGCGCAGACCTTGCCTCGAAAACCGGTCTTGGGCGGCCTCGATCATCTGCGGTGGCCCGCTCGCATACACCTCGTAAGCCGAAAGATCGCGAACGTCCGCGGCCACGGCCTCATGCACATAGCCGGTGCGGCCCGCCCACTCGTCCGAGGCCAAGGCCTGGGACAAGACCGGGGTGTAGACAAAATGCGGATGACGCTTTACCCATTCGAGAGCGAGATCGTGGAGATAGAGATCCTGACGCGTGCGCGCACCCCAATAAAGGTGCAAGGGACGCTGCAATTCGCCGCGGAACGCCTGCTCGAGAATCGCCTTCATGGGCGCAAACCCGGTGCCGCCGGCCATGAGGATCACGGGCGCGGTCGAGTCCTCACGCAGAAAAAACGTCCCGAGCGGCCCCTCGAAACGCAAAAGCGCGCGCTCCTTCATGGCCTCGAAGACATGACCGGAAAAAAGCCCGCCTGGGACGTGGCGGACATGAAGCTCCAAAAACTCGTCGTCGCTCGGGGCGTTGGCCAAGGAAAACCCCCGGCGGCGGCCATCCTTTAAAAGGATATCAATGTATTGACCGGCCAGGAACTGGAGTCGCTCGTTTTGCGGAAGCTTCAACAAAAGCCGCATGACGTCCGGCGCCAACTTTTCGAGGCGCGCCACCCGGCAAGGAAGGGTCTTGATGATGATATCCTTCGCCACCCCGATCTCGCGGGCCTCGATGACCACGGACTCCATCGGAACCGCGCGACAAAAGAGCGCCTTGCCGGCGGCCCGATCCGCGGCGCTCAGGGCCTTTGGCTCATAGGCCTTGTGGTCGATCACGCCCGAAACGACCCGACCCTTGCAGGTCCCGCAGGCCCCGTTACGGCAACTGTAGGGGAGATGGAAACCCTCCCGTAACGCCGCCTCAAGCAGGGTCTCCCCCGGGTTTGCCTCAAACTCGTGGCCGCTTGGCTCGATCCGTACTCTCAAAGGCCGCATCCTAGAAATGAGGGAAAGGGGTATTGTCGCTAAAAGGCGCGCTTTGCGAAAGAGCGGCGGCGATCGCTGCCATTCCCCATGTGTGGCGATATCGCTCCTGACTGCGGGTAAGCGCTCAAGAATGATGATCTCATAATCGGAAGAGGCTATGCGTTGACAAAAAGTCGGGCCCGGCCTTTAATGCCCGCTATGAAGATCAGGACCGGTACGCCCGTAGCATGACCCATTCCGAGGTCCTCGTCGAAGCCGAAACCATTACGCGTTTCTACGGAAAAACCCCTGCTGTGGCCGACGTCAGCTTTATGATCCGGCGCGGCGAGGTGCTGGGCTTTCTCGGACCTAACGGCGCTGGCAAGACCACGACCATGCACATGCTGAGCGGCAATATCGCGCCCTTATCCGGCCGCGTCTTGATCGCCGGCCACAACATGCGGACTGAGCCCAAAGCCGCCAAGGCGGCCCTCGGTTACCTACCCGAGCACCCGCCCTTATACCGGGAACTGACGGTCGACGAATATCTTGACTATTGCGCCGCACTCCACCGCATTCCGCGCCGCCAGCGACGCGCGGCCCGCGAACGGGCCAAGGCTCGGTGCGGTCTCAGCGAAGTCGGCGGCCGCGTGACTGCCAACCTCTCCAAGGGTTACCAACAACGCGTAGGTCTCGCGCAAGCGATCATCCATGAGCCACCGGTGATCATCCTAGACGAACCCACCGTCGGACTCGACCCTATACAGATTCGCGAGGTACGTAGCCTGATCCGCGAACTCGGACAAAACCACGCGGTTATCCTGTCGACGCACATCCTGTCCGAGGTCCAGGCGAGCTGCGACCGCGTCCAGATCATCAACAAAGGTCGACTTGTGCTAAACGAGAGCATCCATGACCTCATGCGCCGGGTCCAATCGCAAGCCCTGATTGCCGCGTTTCGTCGCGGCCCTGACATGGCGTTGATCTCGGGCCTTCCGGGCGTGCGCGCGGTCACGATCGTCGAGGAAAACCGGGTGCGACTTTTGCACGAACCCGACGCCGATCCCACCGATGCCCTCGTAAAGCTATCTATGGAACAAGGATGGGGGCTCTGCGAGATCAACCCGGAGCACTCGTCACTCGAAAATATTTTCGTTGAGCTCACCGGCGAAGGCGAACCCACCCTATGATCCGAACCATAGCCTGGCGGGAATTCCGCAGCCTTTTCCTCTCGCCGCTGGCCTTTGTCATCCTCGGCATCACCCAAATCATCCTGGCGCGGCTTTTCTTGGGCCACGTCAATCTGTTTTTGATGATACAAGCGCGGCTTGTAACGCTCCCCAATCCTCCGGGGCTTACGACTTTGGTGGCGGCGCCCTTGCTGGGTAACGCCGGGGTTTTGCTGCTGTTCATTACGCCGCTTGCTACCATGCGACTCGTCGCCGACGAGCGCCACAACAAGACCCTCACGCTTCTCTATTCGGCGCCACTTTCGATGACCGAGATCGTGCTCGGCAAGTACCTCGGGATATTGATGTTTTTCTTTCTCATCGTGGCCCTCAGTCTTGCCATGCCCTTGTCTCTCCTCATCGGTGGCCATATCGATTGGGGGATGTTCCTGTGTGGCGTCCTCGGACTTTTGCTGCTGTCTGCGACTTTAGCGGCCATAGGGCTACTGATATCAACGCTTACCAAATATCCGGCGGTCGCCGCGATGGGAACCCTTGGTATACTGTTTCTGCTCTGGATCATCGACTACGCGGGCCATGGGCGGGGCGACGGCGGTAAGATCGTGGCGTATTTGTCGATCGTCAATCATTACGAGCCCTTTCTGCGCGGGCTTTTTAACACATCCAACGTGGCCTATTACGTCGTGCTGTCGGTGACCTGCCTGCTATTTAGTATCCGAAGGCTCGATGCGGAGCGGCTAGGTGCCTAACATGAAAGGAGACCGGCTCAGTAGACTCGGTAGCCAAGGAAGCTTCTTGGTGTTGTGGCTCGTTGTGGCCGGCCTTGTGTTGTATGCCGCCCACATCTACCGCTACGTGGCCGACTGGACCGCGACCGGGCGCAATAGCCTCACAGCCCCAAGCGTCGGCATCGTCAAGGCCCTGCACGGACCGGTCACCATCGACGCCTTTGCCCACGGGCCTACATTGCGCCGCGACATCCAGGCCTTGATCGCCAAATATCAGCGGGTCGACGGCCACATCCGACTCGTTTTTATCAACCCCAATAAACATCCGGCGCTCGTCCGGCGCACCGGGATCACCTTCAACGGCGAACTCCAGATCCATTATGGGAAACGCTCGGCCGTTGTGCTGAGCCCGACCGAAACCGGGATCACCAATCTCTTGGCACGACTCGAGCGCACCGGCCTGCGCCACATCACCTTCCTCACCGGCAATGGCGAGCGCACAGAGACAAATACCGGTGTATTGGGCCTGTCCTTGTGGGCCAAACAGTTGAAGGCGCGCGGATTCCAGGTGGCGTCTTTCAACCTTGGGTCCGCCCAGCCCCTGCCGGCAAAGACCGGGGTCCTCGTCATCGCCGATCCGCGCACACCGTTTTTGGCCGGGGAAATCGCGACCTTAAAGGCCTATGTACACCAAGGGGGTGAATTGCTTTGGCTGCTTGAACCCCATCATACCGAGGGCTTGACGGGGCTTGCACGAGGCCTCGGCGTCACGATCCCGCACGGATTTGCCGTCGATCCGACCTCAAGCCTCCTGACCGGAACCAATCCCGACTTCATCGCCATCGACCGCTACCCGGCGGTAGGGCCGGTGCGCGGCATGCATTTGGTCACGGTGTTTCCGACCGCCACGGCCTTGACGGTCACCCCGGTAAAGGGAACCAAGGCGCTTCCTATCCTGCGTACCGATCGGACGGCCTGGCAACAGCGCCAGCCGCTGGCAGGCCTAGTCCAGCCCCCACCGGGGGTCGTGCCAGGCTCGCTCACCCTCGGCCTCGCCTTAGAGCGGGTGCGCGGTCCCCATACGCAGCGGGTCGTGATCGTCGGCGATAGCGACTTCGCCTCTAACAGTTTTATCGGCGAAGGCGGCAACTTGGCGCTGGCCATGAACCTCGCCAATTGGCTTGCCCATGACGATACCTTCATCAACCTCCCCAATCGCACCTCGCCTGATCTCACCTTGGCGCTGACAGGCGGCGAGGAAGACGTCATAGCGTTCGGCTTCCTGTTGGTCCTACCCCTGCTGTTTTTAGGTGGGGGCGTAATGGCTTGGTGGCGAAGGCGGCGCCTATAGCGATGACGAACCGATGGTTTATCAATGGCCTCTTGCTGTGTGTCGCTCTCGGTCTCGGGTTCTTCCTATGGCATAGGCCCGAGGTGGCCGCGCACAGCCCGGCGCCCCAGCTCGCGGTCATAAAGGCCGCCGATGTGGCGACTATCAAGGTCCAGCGCAAAGGCCAGCCGACCATACTCTTAAAGCGCGTGGGCACGCGTTGGTTCCTACTAAAGCCCCTGAAGGCGCAAGCCGCCAAGTTTCGGGTCGAGGCCTTGACCGATCTTGTGCAGGCGCGCACGCGCGGTCGCTTTGCGGCCCCTAAAGGCCGGCTGGCCGGGTTTGGATTGGCGCCTCCGCAAGCGGTCCTCACCCTCAATAAGCAGCGGGTCTTGATCGGCCGGCGGCGTCCGTTTGGCGATCTGCGCTACGTCCTTGTGAATGACATGATCTCGCTCGTACCCGCCGCCGCTATTCACCCGCGACGCCTGAGTCCCGACAGCTTTTTAAGCACTAAGCTCTTGAGCACCAAAATCCATCCGGTGGGCTTCATCCTGCCCCATTTCGCCATTGTGAGAAAACGCGGGATCTGGCGAGCGATACCGAAGATCACTCGGGTCTCGAACGATCGGATCAACACCTTCGTAGAGGAATGGCGTTATGCCCGGGCCCTGTCCGTGACCCGCTACCACGGACAAGCGGCGCTCGGGCGAATCGTCATTCGTTACCGGACCCAAGGAGCCAAGAAGCCGGGGCGCCTGCGGGCCCTAACCCTCGACGTTCTCGCGACCCAACCGGAGCTCGTCCTGGCGCGACAAGACCAGGGGCTCGAATATCACTTCCCCGCGGAGATCGGCCAGCGCCTCTTGCATCTCGGCCCAGATGCCAGAACTCCCTGAGGTCGAGACCACCCGCCGGGGCCTCGTACCGCTCCTGTGCGGGGCCCGCATTACCGCCCTCGTGGTGCGCGATCGCCGCCTTCGGTGGCCCATTGCCCCTGCGCTCGAGGCCCTGCTTCCCGGCCGCACCATCACCCGAATCGACCGGCGCGGTAAATATCTGCTTTTGGACCTTGGGGAGGGCTCACTCATCATCCATCTCGGGATGTCGGGGAGCCTCCAGATGGTGGCGGCCAGTAAACCACCCGGGCCCTGGGACCCCTTCGATATCGTGGTCGCGGGGGGCCAGTGCTTGCGCATGCGCGACCCCCGGCGTTTCGGCGCGCTTCTCTACAGCGACGACCTGTCCCGTCACCCGCTTCTTAGGCAGCTCGGGCCGGAACCGCTCGAGGCCGAGTTTAGCGGCGCCCATCTTTACCGCCGGGCGCGGGGCCGGCGTATCGCGATTCGGGATTTCCTGCTGAACGGCCAGATCGTCGCCGGCATCGGCAATATCTACGCCAACGAAGCCCTATTCAGCGCCGGCATCCACCCCGGGCGGGCCGCCGGGCGCATAAGCCGGACCCGCTACGAGGCCCTGGCCGCGGCCATTGTCGCGGTCTTAAACCGCGCGCTCGCGGTCGGGGGCACGACTTTAAAGGACTTCTCTGGAAGCGATGGGCGCCCCGGTTACTTTCAGCAACAACTCCAAGTCTACGGGCGTACCGGCGAACCGTGCCCGGGCTGCGGGACCCCGATCGTGCGTCTAAGCCATCTGGCCCGTAGCGGCTATTACTGCCCTCATTGCCAACGATAGCGCGATTTGGCCTATACTAGACGAAAAACCGTTAGATACTGAGGGAACCGCCATGAGCCACACCGCGATCGAAGCCCGCTTTGAGGCCTACGGCTTATGGCGCGCCAACCTGAGTAGTGCGACCCGCGAGCTGCGCACATGGCTTGCCGACCAAGGCCTAAGCCAGCCCCAAAGCGAGGCGCACCTCGACCGCATGCTAAACGCCCTCCACGACGACAAGCTCTATTTGGCGTTTGTGGCCGAGTTTTCGCGCGGCAAGTCGGAACTGATCAATGCCATATTTTTCGGCGAACAGGGGCAACGCATTCTTCCCTCGAGCGCGGGGCGCACCACCATGTGCCCGACCGAGATCTTGTACGACAGCGACAAGCCACCGAGCGTCAAGCTCCTTCCCATAGAAACTCGCGAAAATGGCAGCACCATCGCCGAGTCCAAGGGCTTCCCTGACGAATGGAAGACCATACCCTTAGATCTTTCGGCCCCCGCCACTATGGCCGAGGCCCTCAAACACATCGCCGAGACCCAGATCGTCGACCCCGAGCGGGCGCGGACCCTGGGGCTTGCTGTCACAAACGACGTGGCTCAGGCCGGGGCCACCGTGGGTAGCGACGGTAAAGTCGAGATCCCCAAATGGCGCTACGCGCTCATCAACTTTCCGCACCCGCTTTTAAAGGATGGCTTGGTGATTCTCGATACCCCGGGGTTGAACGCGCTGGGGGCCGAGCCGGAACTGACATTGAACACCCTACCCAACGCCCACGCCGTCTTGTTCGTACTGGCTGCCGACACCGGAGTCACTCAATCTGAGATCTCGGTATGGCAGGAACATGTCGCCGGAAGCCACAAAGGGCGCCTTGTGGTGTTAAACAAGGTCGACGGCCTGTGGGACGAACTCAAAAATAAACAGGATGTCGAACGTGAAATAGCGCGGCAAGTCACCGAGACCGCTCGCTACCTGGGGGTCGCGGAAAACCGCATCTACCCGGTATCGGCGCAGAAGGCCCTGACGGCCAAGGTCCGAAACGACTCCCTGCTCGAGGATCGCAGCGGGATTAAGCTCCTGGAGAAGGCCTTGGCCGAAGAATTACTCCCCAGCAAAGGCGGGCTGGTCGCAGAAACCGTGTCTGCGGAATTTAGCGAGGTCCAGGCCTGCATAGAGCGGGTTATCACACAAAGGTTACAGGGGCTTCGCGAACACTGGGGCGAGCTCAGCACCCTGAACGGCAAAAACATGGATGTCATCGAACACATGATGGAAAAGGTGCGGCGCGACAAAACAGAGTTCGACAAGAGCCTGCAACGCTTTCATGCCACGCGCACCATCTTTGCCCAGCAAAGCTCCGCCCTTTACACAAAAATCAGTCTCCGCCAGCTCGATGCGATGATCGCGGAAACCAAGAAAAACATGGAAACGAGCCTGACCACGGGCGGGCTTAAAACGGCCATGCAAGAGTTCTTCGCCTATTCCGGGTCGCACATAGAGCAATTGACGCAAGACGCGCAACAGATCAAGACCTTGATCGACGGCATGCACCGGAAATTCCAGGAGGAGCACGGGCTTGCCAACATCAAGCCGGCCTCGTTCTCGGTCATGCGCTACACCCGGGAGATCAAACGTCTACAAGAAAAGCACGAGCAGTTCGTGAAAGGCCTGTCGCTGATCATGACCGAACAAAAGACCGTTGTCCGCAGCTTTTTCGAGTCGGCGGTCAGTAAGGTCCGGGCGATCTTCGTCAGCATCAACCGGGATGCCGATGATTGGCTGCGCGACATGATGGCGCCGATGGAGTCCCAGGTGCGCGAGCACCAGGCCCAGCTCCGTCGACGCCTAGAGAGCATCAAGCGCATCCACCAAGCGAGCGATACCTTGGAGGCGCGCATGGCCGAATTAAAGCAGGTGTTGGAAGAAATCGACGAACAACACAGAGCGGCACACGCCTCGTTTAGTCGTATTCGCGCAGCGCTGACCCAGGCCCCCTAGGGCATGCGTGTCCATCGCCAACCGGGGCGCTCTTGGCGATCGCCCCGGCGGCGTGTCTTGGGCCTTTTGCATCGCCGACACTGGACTTTGCGTTTGGTGTTTTGGGGCGGAGCGATTCTCGTGGGCCTGGCGGCCGTGGCCTTGACAGAGCTTGGCAATCTCGCGAACAACACCTTTGGCGCAATCTACGCGCACTGGCCCTGGGCTCCGTTATTCTTGACTCCCGCGGGTCTCGCACTGTCTTTGTGGCTGACCCGGCGGTTTTTCCCGGGGGCTCAGGGGAGCGGTATCCCCCAGGTCATAGCGGCCCTCGAGCCCAAGACCGGCGGAGCGCTGAGGCGGCTCTTGTCGGTCCGCATAGCGATCGGGAAAATCTTGTTGACGACACTCGGTCTTTTTGCCGGCGCCTCTATCGGTCGGGAAGGGCCCACCGTCCATGTGGGCGCCGCGTTCACGGCCGCGGCCGGACAGGTCGCCGGCATTAAACGGCCGCAGCTCGAGCGCGCCCTTATTCTTGCCGGGGGCGCGGCCGGGATCGCCGCGGCCTTCAATACCCCCATAGCCGGGATCATGTTCGCGATCGAGGAATTGGCCCGCGGCTTTGAGGAGCACGCGAGCGGCACTATCATCATTACGATCCTGATCGCCGGCCTTACGGCGGTCGCCATAGAGGGAAACTACACCTATTTTGGCGTCACGCAGGCGGTGCTCGCGCCTCGCCAATGGCTGCTGGTTCCCGCGATCGGCGTAATCGGCGGACTGGCGGGGGGTGTTTTTAGCCGCATCGTTCTTGATCTGAGCGAACGCCTGCAAGAAGTCCTTAAACGTCACCCCTACCGCCTCGCCTTGGCGTTTGGTCTTGCCATAGCGATCATCGGAACGTTTTTGGGCGGCAGCACCTTCGGGACTGGCTACCCCGAGGCGCGCGCCTTGGTTCTCGGTACGGCCCACTTCTCGTGGTTTTTCCCAGTCGGCAAGTGGTTGGCGAGCCTACTTTCCTATTTGAGCGGGATACCCGGCGGTCTCTTTGCCCCAGCCCTGGCCACGGGCGCCGGAATCGGGGCGGATGTCGGCCACCTCCTGGGCCAAGAACCCGCACAGGCCGCCGTCATCTTGGGCATGGTGAGCTACCTAAGTGGTGTCGTGCAAACCCCGATCACGGCATTCGTTATCGTCATGGAAATGACAGCCAACAATACCCTGCTCTTTCCGCTCATGGCGGCCGCCTGGCTTGCCACCTTGACGGCCCAATTGATCTGCCGGGAACCCATCTACCAGGCGCTCGCGGCCCGATTCATCGCCCAAGCCCCCCATCCGAACCTCGATGTTCAGGACTATGTCGGCCCCAGCTAAGACGCAGAGAGTGCGTCTTATAGGCGGGCTCTGGCGTAGCCGCCGCCTCTCGTTTCCGGCCCGCGAAGGGCTGCGGCCGACCCCCGACCGGGTGCGGGAAACGGTCTTTAATTGGCTTGCCCCCTCCCTTCCCGAGGCCCGTTGTCTCGATCTCTTTGCCGGCTCAGGCGCGCTCGGCTTCGAGGCCCTCTCGCGGGGCGCGGCCACCGCGGTCTTGGTCGAGAAAGACCGCCCAGCCGAGACCGCGCTGCGCCAAACGGCGCATCTCTTGGACGCGAAGACCGCCACCGTTGTGGCCGAAGACGCCCTGCACTTTTTGGCGGCGACACCGCCCGCGGCTTTCGATATCGTGTTCCTGGACCCCCCTTTTGGCAGCGCACTTTTGGCGGCGGCCTTGACCCTTATGGAAGAGCGCGGCATTCTGGCGCCGGCGGGCCTCGTCTATATTGAAACGGCCGCAGACGCCGCTTGGGAACTGCCCCCGGACCTACGTTGGCACCGGCAAGGATGCGCGGGAAAAGTGCGGTTCGGTCTTGCCACCTCACATAAGGAGTCGCAGTGACTACCGCCGTCTATCCCGGGACATTCGATCCGATTACCAACGGACACAGCGACATAGTGCGGCGCGCGGCGGGTCTTTTCCCGCGCGTCTTGGTGGCCGTGGCCGATAATGCCCGTAAGCACCCACTTTTCCCCCTTGCGCAACGGGTAGCGCTAGCGAACGAGGTCTTGGCCGGCATCGAGGGGGTCACGGTCATCGGCTTTAACACCCTGCTCATGGATTTCGTGCATCAACACAAGGCTCTGGTGATCGTTCGCGGCCTGCGGGCCCTCTCCGACTTTGAGTACGAATTTCAGATGGCGGGTATGAACCGCCGCCTAGACGCCTCGATCGAGACCATATTTTTGACGGCTTCGGAGCGGGACAGCTATCTGTCCGCGAGTCTCGTGAAGGAAATAGCGGGCCTTGGGGGGGATGTGACGCCGTTCGTCCACCCGGCCGTGAAGGCTGCATTGGCCGCGGCATTGCGGTAGACTATTCCAAGGAGGGCAAGCCATGGCCTTAATGATTACCGACGACTGCATCAATTGCGACGTCTGCGAACCGGAGTGCCCCAACGGGGCCATTTCCCCCGGGGAAGCGATCTACCGCATAGATCCCAATTCCTGCACCGAGTGCGTGGGACATTACGATACCCCGCAGTGCGTCGAGGTGTGCCCGGTCGACTGCATCCCTAAAAATCCCGATTACGTTGAAACCAAAGAATCCTTATACGAAAAGTACTTGGCCCTCACCCGTAAGACCGGTTAGGGCTTCATGGCGCTCTTCCGTAAGTCGTCCGGCGACAAGAGCGAGAAACCCGGCGTTTTAGCGCGCCTAAACGAGCGGCTCGCCTCCACCCGCCAAGCTTTCGGCCAGAACGTAGGCCAGCTCTTAGGGCGCAAACGGGCATTAGACGCAGCCCTCCTTGAAGAGCTCGAAACCGCCCTTATCACCGCTGATCTCGGCCTGGATACGGCCTTGGCGGTGATGTCCGAGATCACCCGACGGATATCCCGGAAAGAACTGGGTGACTCGGATGCGGTTTACGGGGCCTTGCGCGGCATCCTGTACGATCTCGTAGAGCCCTGTGAACGCCCTTGGCCGACAGGGCCTAAGCCTCAAGTCGTGCTCGCAGTCGGGGTCAACGGCGCTGGGAAAACCACAACGGTCGGCAAAATGGCGGCGCGCTTCGTAGCCGAGGGGCGTTCGGTTCTGCTCGCGGCCGGCGACACCTTTCGCGCGGCCGCCATAGAACAACTGGGCGAGTGGGCGCGACGCACGGGGGTCAGCCTCATCAGTCAGCCACGTGGCGCCGATGCCGCGGCCGTAGCCCACGACGCCCTAGCAGCCGCCAAGTCGCGAAGGAGCGACATCCTTCTCATCGATAGCGCCGGGCGGCTCCATACCCAGGCCGGGCTCATGGATGAGCTTAGCAAAATTAAGCGGGTTCTGAGCCGCGTCGACCCCTCCGCCCCCCACGAAATCCTCTTGGTATTGGACGCGAGCATAGGGCAGAACGCCATCGCTCAGCTGGAACACTTCCATAAAGCGGTGGGCGTCACCGGTCTTTGTCTCACCAAGCTCGACGGGACCGCGAAGGGCGGGGTGGTCTTCGCCTTAGCCAAACGCTTTGCGCTGCCCATCTACTTCGTCGGCGTCGGAGAAAGCGCGGAAGACCTGCGGCCGTTCGAGGCCCGGGCCTTTGTCGACGCCGTATTGCCCGCGGAAGCCTAGCCTCCATGATCGAACTGAACCACGTCTTTAAGCGCTACCCCGGTGGCAATGAGGCCTTGAGCGATGTCAGCTTTGCGGTCGACAAAGGGGAGATGGTCTTTCTCACCGGACATTCGGGCGCTGGCAAGAGCACGCTCTTAAAGCTCATAAGCCTCATGGAACGGCCCACCCGCGGCCAAATCCTGGTCAACGGCCACAACCTCGGGCGTCTCAGCCCTAGGCGCGTGCCATATTTTCGACGCGAGATCGGGGTCGTGTTTCAGGACAACAAACTCTTGAATGACCGTACGGTCTTTGACAACGTCGCCTTGCCGCTGGTGGTCGCCGGGATCACCGGCGACGAGGTCCGTAAACGGGTGCAGGCGGCCCTCGACAAGGTCGGGCTTTTGGCCCGTGCGCGCGGTTATCCTTTGACGCTCTCGGGCGGCGAGCAACAACGGGTCGGTATTGCCCGGGCCATTACCCATCGTCCGGCGCTTTTGATCGCCGACGAACCCACAGGTAACCTCGACGCGGCTATGTCCGACGAAATCATAGACCTCTTCAAGGACTTCAACGACCATGGCGTGACAGTCTTGATCGCCACCCACGAAACCCGCCACATCGAACGCCTCCAAAAACGGGTGATCGCTTTGGGCCGCGGGCACATGGTCGCGGCGGCATGAAGGCCTATTTTGCCCGTCACATCCAGGTGTTCCTGGCGACCCTCGGAGACCTCATGCGCCATCCGGGCGCATCCTTTCTGACCATCGCCATGATCGGTGTGACCCTTGCCCTACCGGCCGGGCTTTATGTCGGACTCTTGAACCTGAAGCAATTAAGCCGCAGCTGGGACCAGGGCGGCGCGCTTTCGGTCTATCTCCACCACGGGGCGTCTGGCCAGGCGGCCTTGGCGGCGATCAGGCGACTCCCCGGGGTCCAGTCGGCCCGCTACATCTCGCCCCGACAAGGCTTGCGGGAGTTCGAGCGGCAATCGGGGTTCGGCCATACCCTCAGCGCCCTCCACGAGAATCCGCTTCCGGGCGTCGTTGTCATCCACACCCCGAATAGCCCCCAGGCCCTCGCAGCGCTGGCGGCGGCCTTAAGAACGCAGACCAGCGTGGCCCACGTCCAATCGAACTTAGCCTGGCTTGAACGCCTGGACGCGGCGCTGGCCTTAGGGCACCGGGTGGTGACGATCTTGGGCGCGCTCCTCGGATTTGCGCTGATTCTCATTTTGGGAAACACCACCCGGGTCGCGGTGGTGAACCGCGCGACCGAGATCGAGGTCATCCGTCTCGTGGGCGGCACGGACGCCTTTATCCGCCGGCCCTTCCTGTACACAGGCGCACTGCTCGGGGGCCTGGGGGCCCTCTGTGCCCTCATCCTTCTCGAGCTCTGCTTGCTCCTCCTGCATGGACCCGTCCACAGTCTCGCTCTTCTCTATGCGAGCAAGTACTCGCTTACGGGTATAGGCGCGGGGAATGCCTGCAAGCTCGTGGCCCTAGGAACCGTCTTGGGATGGATCGGGGCGCGGTGGGCGGTCGGGCGCCAGCTACGCCCCGGCGTTCAGTAGGCGACCCTGCTCGCGCCCGGAGAAGGTCGGGAACTTTCGGAAGGATTAGCACTCTCACGACGAGAATGCTAAAATGGTGTTCGATATGGACAGTCGAGGGGTAGGAAGATGACGACACATACCTTGCCAGTTGCTGTGAACCTGCGTGCCGAGGGCGGGCTTTCCCACTATATGCGGCTCGCCCACGCGGCGCCCGTCCTGGATGCCGAACAGGAGCGTCTGCTGGCGATTGAGTATCGTGAGCACGACAATCTCGAGGCAGCGCGCCAACTTGTCTTGTCCCAACTCCGTTACGTCATTCGCGTAGCTCGGGCCTTTGCCGGCTACGGCCTGCCGCAAGCGGACCTCATACAAGAGGGCAATATCGGCCTCATGAAGGCGGTCAAGCATTTTGATCCGGCCCACGGGGTGCGCCTCGTCTCGTTCGCCATCCATTGGATACGCGCCGAGATCTACGATTACATCCTGCGCAATTGGCGTATCGTGAAGGTCGCCACGACCAAGGCCCAGCGCAAACTCTTCTTCAATCTCCGTCAGTCACGGGCGCGTATCGGCTGGATGAACGAAAGCGAGATCGAGGGACTGGCGGCCGACCTCGACGTGCCCACCGAGACGGTCAAGGAAATGGAGTCGCGGATGGCCAGCGCCGACATCCCCTTTGACGCGCAAGACGATGCCGACGACGAGGAGTTCCGGGCGTCTCCTGCCGGCTATCTCCAAGACATGCGCTACAACCCCGAGACCTTGCTAACCCATGCCGACGCCGAGACCACGCAACAAGACTTACTGCGTTCCGCTCTGGTGTCTCTCGACGACCGCAGCCGCGACATCATCCGTAGACGGTGGCTCGCTACCGAGAAACCGACGCTGCACGAACTCGCCGAGGAGTACGGGGTGTCGGCCGAACGCATTCGGCAGATAGAGAAGAAGGCGCTTGATACCATGAAAGGCGTGCTTAAGCTTCCCGAACCCGCCTAAGCGGAGTGCGCTATCGGGGGAATCCGGCGTGCTGGGTTCCCGAGGACCGCGGCCCCCTCGGGAACCGCTTGGACTACGACCGAACCCATGCCGACAATGCCATGGGCACCAACATCAGCCCCGATCACCGCGCCCTCACCGATCCAGGCATAGGCGCCGATCGACACCCGTTCCACGCAATCCTCGTCAGTTAAGCCCCCCGCCCCGCCATGATAGTGTAGACCTGAGGTAATCGACACGCGACTTGCGATGCGGGCGTGGGTGCCGACATCAGCCAGACCGATAATACAATAGGCGCCGATCCCGGCATGGGCAAAGACGCGCGCACCACGCTTCGAAAAATAACTGCCGAAGCTGATGACCGCACCCTTTTCAAAGAGCGCGAGCGTCCGTTCATAGTAGGCTGCCCGGGCCGCGTTTCCGAGAACCCCGGGCAATCCAGCAAGCGCTTGGGCGCTCAAGGTAAAGAGGGCATCCCGTTCGTCAACCCAGCGATCGAGCTTGGTCAAGGCGACAAACGGGAGCGCCAGAACAGCTCCGAAAAACGTGAGTACGCAGCGTGCCCCTTCCTTCGAATTTTTGCGCATACCTAAAAAACATCGAGGCAAAAAGAATCGATTTCGTCTGGCACCTCGGCCAGTACACCCGCGCGTAGCGGCGCCAGCAACAAGCGCAGCTTCCTTGGGACCGTGCGAAAACCGAGACGCCGGAACGGCTGCAGGTCACAATAGCCGGTATCGGGCACCATAACCGCCTCCACCCCCTCGCCCAGAATTTTTTTCATAACCGCCTCGACAAACGCCTCCCTGGTGGCCACCGGCAGGCTCCCCATGGCGATATTCTCCACATAGGCATTAATGCCCACATGCCGCGAGACCACCGGCAAGAACGCGATGTTCAAGAGGGCCAGAGCCCGCCCGTTCTCTTCATAGACGTAGGTCACGATACGCGGCCGCGTGCGCAGCATGAAATCGATATCTTCGCGCTCGACGACCTTGGCGATGGTCGCCATGGCGCCGGCTTGTGACATCAGTTCAAAGGCCCGCGCCTCATCATTTTTTTCGTAGGGGCGCACGGTCACGCCTGGATCGCGCCCGATGCGACCAGATATGATCGCCGTCACACCCGCCAAATAACGAAAATTCTGCACAGCCTTTACCGGTAAACCGCGGGCCGCAAACGCCCGCGACACAGTCTGGTTGGCGGGGGTGCCGGCCACGGTAACCGCGACATAAAGATCGTAACCCCGATCCCGCGCCCGATCGACCATCAACAGCTGCTGGCGATCACTTAGTCTATGCCGCCTAAAATCACCGGACACGGTAAAAAAACTGGCAAAGACCGCCTTATATGTCGACCCATAAAGTCGTAACCGAAGCGGAACGAAGGCCAAATAGGCGGCGAGCTTGCCGCCTTGACTCTGGAGCCCGACCGCCATGGTCGGATCTGCCGTCGGCCTATAAAGATGCATGGCCAGAAGATCTGGCTCATACAACCAGCACGGCGGCTGCCAATTGGCCCGCATTAAGGCGCTCACCCTATCCAAATCGGGATTGACAATCTCGTTAAAGATCTCGATCGGCTGAATATTCATAATACCGGCGAGAAGGCCGTAGCCAACGCTCGCTACCTCCTATTGTGTGGTTTAGGGACAAATCCAGATTGAATCACGCCTGCCATTGCCCGGCGGCCGCCTCCACAAGCTCGGCAGCGCGCCCTAGGCCATGCTGGCAACAGCAGGCATACAGCAGGCGCTCGAGCCCAAATGCCGCACAGACCGTATGGGCGGCCCCACCATCGGCGGTCTGAATGTCGAAGCGAGTGCCAAAGAAGCGTTCGTGGTAATTAAACGAGGCGCAGGCCACGGAACGATCGGGCCCTATGTCTACCTTGAGCTCATATTTCAAATCGTTCGCAAGCTGAAAGAACCGCAAAGACGGGAAATCGCTCGCAAAGAACGGGTCGCACGCCGTCTCGAGTCGAGCCGAGAGATCGAGCGCTTCGACTAGCCGCCAACCGATATCGATGGCCACCTCGCGCGCCGCCAATACTCGGTCTCGTTCGCCTAGCCAGATGATCTCGCGCATGGAAAACTCCCACAGGCGGTCTAGGCCCGTAAGATTTTTGGACTCGTACCGAAAACAGCGGCCACCTCCGGTGAAGACCGAGAGGTTCCCCGGCAGCGTCTTGCCCATAAGCGCGCCGTAAGTGTGATAGCAAACGGCCGGCGAGAGACAATGCTCTGGGGCCGCGATCTCGCCTACGTCTTGAAAGGTAGGGTTTTCTCCATTGCGATGCCGCGCCGAGAACTTTTCGATCGCGTCATAATCCTCGTTGAGATGCACGGCAAACGTCACGGAGTGAGAAAACGAACCAAAATACCCGGCGCGCTTCAGCCAGTCGCTGGGAAGAAGGGCGTTATACGCGTGCCTCTTGGCGCCAAAGCTTCCGACCGCGACTCGCTCGAGCATCTGGTCAAGCCGCCCGAGAAGGTCCATGAACGCGCCACCGCGACCGGTCACCCCTTGACCCGACTCCCAGATGTCCCCGCGGGCCGTCAACTGTTGGTAGGCATCCGCTACGAAGCGATCATCTCCCCTAATCCGTTCACGAAGGACTTTGGGAGTCACGGATAAACGCTCGCCTTGCATTTGGCCGATCAAAAGCCCCACTTTCGTCGCGATATCGCTGGTCTCTCTGGTCCCCTTGAGGTCAATCTCAAGACAATTCGAATCGGCCCGGTACCGGGATTTCAAAATCGAGGTGTCGCAATAACATGCGCGCTTTGTGATTTCAGTGCAGATATCCGCCGGAAGATTGGCCGGCAGCGGAATCGCGAGGGTTTCCATACCTTTTTCATCCTTGATAGAGGCGTGACCGTCCGAACTTCCTTGTTCGGACTTGACTTAAGCACCACGCTACCGCAGCTCCTGACCAGCGTCAATCAGGCGGCCCCAGGTTATGGGCAAGGGGCCGGATTGGACAGCGGATTCACCGCCCACGAAAACGTACTGACATTCCCGGCCGCATCCGTCAAGGTCAAGACGAGCGGGTTCGCACTGAGCGGGGCCGTACCGTACCAAATGTCAGTGCCGGAAACCTGGGCCGGAAGGTTATCGATAGTCGCGGCCACCACTCCCGAGATGTCTTGCCACTGCCCAGACGCGATAAAGGTGGGCACCAGGGGTGCATAGACCAATAGACAGGCGCGCGGCGGGGTGTTATCTACCCCTAAGGTTCGATTGAGGGAGATCGCAAGCCCGGCTGCATCGCGGGCCGTAATAGCGACGCTATGTTGGCCATCACTCAAGGCTAAGGTGTTGACGGAAAAAGCGAATGTGGGAGCCGCTCGCAGCGAACTGTAGGCTTGGCCATCGATCGCGACCGTGACTGTCGCCGGCAAGGCAAACGGATCCGTTACGGAACCGGAGATAAGAAAGGCCCCGTGAGTCCACGTGGGCCAGGTCGGGACGTTCAATCCCAAGGGGCTCGCGGCAAAGGGAGGCGGCGTCCCATCCCCAAACAGCGCGACCGATCCCTGGGCCAAGCTGCGGGCGTAGGCAACGATGGCCGTGGCATCAGGACCCGGAAGCGATGCGGGCGTTCCGGCGGCCTCCGACGCGGCGACCTGAATAAGCGCGTTCGCGATACCGTCACGGTAAGCCTCGGGGCTCAAAGGCTCCGACCCCAAAAACAAGGCGCCCTGGGCTCCTCGCCCGTTCAAGACGCCGTCATTCGCCAAATCCGAGACCATGGTCGCCGTAATTGTCGCTGGAGTCTGCACACCCTGGGAACTCGCCCATTGCGACAGCGCCGCTATGACAAGCCCATAGCGCACGCCTGTGTCAAACGGCTGGGCGGTCGTGAGTTGCGACGCCAAAATCGGAACAACGTTGGCTTCATCAAAACCAAGCCAATCCGCAAACTCGCCATCCGCCTTCGCGCTCGCAGCCCCTAGGCTCAAGCCTTGGGTGACAAAGAATCTTGCAAGCGATGCGGCGGCGGTCGTAAACGGGGTCACCGCGATCTCGGTGGCCTGGCCTTCCTGGTAGGAAAAAAATCCGCCCAAGGGGCCGGGCGCGATGCTAGCACCGGTCGTTCCCCCCGGAGAGGAGCCGCCGCTCACCAAGACGGTGAGGGTCCCGCTCAGCGCTCGAAGCGAGACCGCAAAGTGCCCGCCATCGTCGGTCCTGGTGGTGGCGGCCACGCCGTCCGGGCCATACACAGTCACCGTGGCACCGGCAACAGGGCCACTACTAACCACGAATCCGGAAACCGAGCCGGCGGGCAAGGCCGTGGGGGTGCCGGGATTCCCAAGCTGACATCCGAACAAGGTCAGACTATAAATCGAGAGAACTAAGACTCGTGATAACTTTTTCACAATAGCCTCCAGATCAATGTCATGGTGATTGTCGAAAGATGGCCCGGAAAATCCGTTGATCCGACGACGGACACCGACCACGATCTGCTGATCGGCAGAACTATGGCCGCTTGGAGACACGCCGATGTCTCCCGTGTCGCGGGATAGGCGCCTACGGCATATTTTTGGGAGTTGAGACGTAGACGGTCGTCATAACGAATGTGATCAAGACCGGCTCCGATCCCAAACCAGGGCCGCAAATCGTAGCGTAGTGGTACGCGTCGTTCCCACAAGACCGCCGCGCTCTCGAGTCGCCCGCGCTCAATGAGTCCGCCGTCTATTTTTCCAGTCGCGAATTGTCCAGACTCTATGTCCACGGCCCAGCGTCGCCCGACGAACGGCTGGCGAGTCCACTGCGCCAACACGTCCCAGCCGGTGGCAGTTCCGGTAGGCGCACGGCTCCGAACGAGACCTGCGGTCACGCCGCCGCCAACGGCCAACTGCCATCCGAGGACATCGACAGGAATAAGAAACAGACAAACTGCGATAAGGGCGCGCATCACGATCCGCTCTGAGTCTGAACATAGGCGTTTTGGGCCGGCACATACAGGACGTAGCGCGTGGAACGCCATGGCATCGTGGCTCCTAGGGTTCTTTGGCCGGCACGGCCCAGTGCCGCCGATGCCAACGATCCCTGGGCCCCCATCATGCCAAGAGCCGCATCGGCGCTCGCCAGGAACGACCGCCCAAATGCAACCAGGACCGCGGCCCGCCGCCCGCCCACCACGAACGCCGGCAATCCGAAATGGAAGCGTACGTCGAAGACCTGGGCTTTAAGGGGAATACGCTGGTTGTTCGGCGTGACCGCCTGGAATACCGACAAACCCAACCTGTGACCAAAGGCCGATTCCACCCGCGCCAGTAATCGCGTGCCAGGCGACAGGGCCCCGGTCTGCCCTTCAATCGGCCGCAACACATGCAAGACCACGAGCGCGGGGTCGGTATCGGCAATACCATGGCGCAAGCGAACGGGGATCCAGGTTCCGGCCCGCAGGCCAATACCGGCCGCCGCGGGGAGATAAACGTGTGGCGTCGCATGGCGCGTATAGATCGTGAACGCGACCGATGTCGCGCGCACAGCCGAAGGGGGACGCCGTATCGGCGCCGACACGGGGGCTTGCCGTAGCGCTGGCCTCGGCACCCAGCGCAGGAGACGGCCCCATACCGAGGGGGCATCGGGCCTGCGGTGGGCAAGCCTTTCTACGATAGCGGCGGTATGGGTCGGCATCGTAATCACCACGATATCCTCGTGGCCCCGGAACCGAGCATGACGACGAGGTGCCAACGCGACACGGCCGCCTTTGGTCTTGCTATGACGAGCGCGCAGCGCGTTTCATGAACGCCCAAAACGGCCGTACAGACAACGGTGCCGGGGACCCGGCGCCAGGTCTTTCGGCCCCGATATAGCACCGCGTCACCGACAAGAACGGGTGATTTTCGGGACGCGGTCACGGCAAATCCGAGGACCGCATGACGGTTCGCGAACAGAAAGCGGCTCACAGACACCGTACTGGATAGGTCCCCGTGCACAACGACTCGGCGCTTTTTTATGTCCTCATGAGAGGTATGGCCAAAGGCGACACCCGCCAACATCGTTCTCCAGATCGGTGGGCGTAGTGGCCGGATGGCGGATGACCGGGCCAAGGGCTTAACGGGCGGCCGAATGAAGATTATGTCGCTCACATAGCCCCGGGGCTTACCCGAGGTACACACAAGCACGGACGCAGATAAGCGGCCCGCGCCCACAAAAACGTCCCCACAATAGCGATGGGCAAGACCGTGGGCCACGGTCAAGAGTAGAGACGTCGGACCAAGCCTGGTGGCTTTGAAAAGCGGATTCGTCACAGCAAACGTCAGCCGCGCACCATAGGAC
>JAJYQN010000071.1 GCA_021794595.1 Pseudomonadota bacterium | reverse complement strand
GGTCTTGGCCCGCGCCTTTTCGGCGGCGGCGGCCTTCCCCTCCAGCAGTAGAGGCTTCAGTGTGGCGCTTCCGTGCGGTTTAACCAGTCTGGACATTATGGATTTTCCTCGGTTATAAGACGGATACTCGGCACGCCTAGACGGCGAGACTTTATAGGGCCGCCGGGCGTAAAACTCATTAGATTTACCCGAAACACAATAAATGCCCTTTATTTAAGCGAAGACTTAAATTGGGGTGCCAGCGGGGCGTCAATTCAAACCGTGGCATTGTGCGGTTTTTTTAGGGGTATGGCAAGCTAGGCCCGGCCTCGGGCGGGCGGGATCACGGCGCGGCAAAGGTCTATTCCTGGGCTGAGTTTTCGGCGGTCAGGAGCGACTCTTCAGGGCCCCGTGGGGCTGGGCTGGGCGCCCCGGTTGTTAGCCGCCAGGGGCCGCCCCGAGGTGGGACTCAAGGAGCAACACGGCTTGCTGCCGGAGACGGGCCTCCCCAGGGTTATGGGGAACGGGGGTCTTTTTGAGGGCACTCAGTGCTCGCCGCCAATGGCCAGCGGGCGCAGGGGGCGGCTTGCGTTGGGGCGGGGTTACGGGCCGCAGGGCCGGGGCGGGCTTTCTCGTCCGGGCGGGCGCGGCTGGCCGGAACGAGCCTGGGATCCTGAGTACGATGAGATGGCTGCGGCACCCGCCCAGTTTATGGTCGCTGTATCGCCAGTGACCATGAGGACCCCGGCACTTGTAGATTGCGGCGGGCGCCGTGGGGGCTGTGAGCAGAAGTGCGATCACGATTATGGGAATGAGGCGGGATACGGTCATAGTATGAAACTAAGACGTTGGGGCCGGGGAAGTCAAACGTGAGCCGGGCCGTCATACTGGTGACGGTCGCCTTTTTTGCTAATGCCATGGCCGCGATGGCCGGCGGCGGCGTCGGCCTGATTCAGCTCCCGCTGCTGTTGTTTCTTGGCCTCCCTTACGCCCAGGCCCTGGCCACCCATAAGGTCGCGAGCGTGGCCCTGGGTGTGGGGGCTGCGAGCCGCTACCGGCATAGCGGCCTCGTGAGTGGGCGGTTTGCGGGCTTTATGTTGCTGACCGGTATGCCGGGGGTGTTTTTGGGGGCGCTCGGGATTCTAGCCGTGCCCCCGCACATGGCGCGGCTTGCCTTGGGGCTTTTGACCACCGCGCTCGGGTTCTACTCGCTGTGGTCTCACGACCTGGGCCAAGTGGCGCGCCCCCATAACCGGGATCTGCGCGGTTTTGCGCTGGGCGGCCTGGGCCTCTTTGTCATCGGGCTTCTAAATGGGTCGATTACGTCCGGAACCGGTCTTTTCTGCACCCTCTGGCTCGTGCGTTGGTTCGGTTTCGACTACAAGGCGGCGGTGGCCTACACCCTGATCTTGGTAGGTCTTGTTTGGAACGCCACGGGCGCTGCCACGCTTGGGTCCTTTGGCGATATTCAGTGGGTGTGGTTGCCGTGGCTACTCGTGGGTGCCGTGACCGGGAGTTACACCGGCGCCCACTGGGGCCTTGCGGTGTCTAACCGGTGGATAAAGCGGGCCTTCGAGATCCTCACCATAGGGGTGGGTCTGCGCTTACTGATATCGCCCTAGGCGCCGTACTGTGCTCGGTAATTGGCGAGCGCTTCGGCGTGATGGCGCAAGGCCTCGTGCTGGCCGAGGTAGGTCAAAAGACCCGATAAACGACCGAGCCGCACGACCGGAACCTGGTAGTGGCTCTCGACCTCGGATACCGCCGAGACGGCGCTTGTGCCGCGTTCCTCGCGGTCGAGCGCGATCACGACCCCGGCCAGCGTGGCCTGGGAGCGGGCAATGAGATCGGCGGACTCGCGTACCGAGGTGCCGGCCGAGATCACGTCATCGATCACGAGAACGCGGCCTTTTAGGGGTGCCCCGATAAGGAGGCCGCCTTCGCCGTGGTCCTTGGCCTCTTTCCGGTTGAAGCTATAAGGCAGGTCGCGATCGTGCTCGAGGGCGAGCCCCATGGTGAACGCCACGGCCAGCGGGATGCCCTTGTAGGCGGGCCCGAAGACCATGTCGTAGGCAAGGCCTTGGGCATGGACGGCGCGCGCGTAGAGCCGGCCAAGCTCGACCATGGAGCGCCCGGACGCGAAGGCGGCGGCGTTGAAGAAGTAGGGGCTTGTGCGCCCGGATTTGAGGGTAAAGGTGCCAAAGCGCAAGGCGTTGCAACGAAGCGCGAGATCAAAGAATGCCGCTTCCGTGTGATCCATCAGGGCGCCTCTCCCACGCCGGGGTTGAAGGCAAGTACCCCGGCTAGCCGGCCGTTGGCGCGGCGCAGGGCGAGAATAACGGTCGCATACGTGCCGTGAAACGGCACAAAGACATAGTGGCCAAGATGCGGGTGCTGGGCGCGAAACCGTGCCAAGACCCGGGCTGCGACAGGGTTGGTTTGGGCAACGGTCACCAAGGGAAAGCCATGCGTCAACACGACGTTTTGTTCTTTTGCGCCGTAGGGTCGATAGCGCCAGCCGCGCAGAAAGATCGGGGGTTCACCGCGCAGGGTGCGAATCTCGACTCCGAGCATCGCCTTCTTGCTGTGTGGTAGGTGCACATACATATAAGCAGGCTTTTTGCCGGCGTTTCGGAGGAGCGCTTGGCCGTGGGGGCCGATACGCGCGATGCGCAGGGCATCCAGCCCATAAAAGCCGCCCTGTGAGTAGACCACCATCTGTATCCGGCGGTTGTAAAGAAGATGAACACAAAAGGCAAAGCCCGCGATTTGTAATACGCCGATGACCGCCAAATCAAACCACAAGGCCTTTTTGCCCGGGCGAAAAACCGACAAGGTGAGCAAGGGCCCGAGCGTCAGGGTCACGCCGGCGAGCAACCAGAATGCGGGCCAAGCCCCATCGGCCGCGAACAGCGGGCGCGGATACCAGAGGAGGCGTACGACTGCGAACATGGTGATAAGCGCCACAGCGGTAAGGGCGAAATGGATGGCAAAGGCTTTGATGCGAGACATTAAGTCTTCCTCGACGACATGGGCCGGGCTATGAGGCTACCGAATAGCCACTAGAGATCATAGTCGATTATTAAAGGGGCGTGATCACTGAATCGCTCTGTTTTATAGATGGCAACGGACTTCGCGCGCGCGGCCAAGGCCCCGGTCGCGATCTGATAATCTATCCGCCACCCTACGTTTTTCGCATAGGCTTGGCCACGGTTGCTCCACCAGGTATAGCCCTCGCCTTCGGCTGTCGGATGCAGTGCCCGATAGACGTCGACCCATCCCAATTCGCCGAGGACTCGGCTTAGCCAGGCGCGCTCCTCGGGTAAAAAGCCGCTATTTTTGCGGTTGCCTCGCCAGTTCTTCAGGTCGATTTCCTGGTGGGCGATGTTCCAGTCGCCGCACAGGACGACTTCTCGTCCGCACGCTGCGAGCTCTCTGAGTTTTTCGAAGAAATGCTCCATGAATACGAATTTGGCCGCCTGTCTGTCTGGTCCGCTGGAACCGGACGGGAGGTATACGGAAATCACCGAGAGGTTCCCAAAGTGTAGCTCGAGGTAGCGGCCCTCGGCATCGATCGCGGCCGGCCCAAGGCCCATGACGACCTGGTCTGGGGCCCGTCGCGTGTAGATCCCGACTCCGCTGTAACCCCTCTTCTCGGCGTAATGAAAATAGCCTCGGTAAGGTCCTGGCTCATGCATCTCCGAAGACATGTCCGCGGCCTGCGCCTTGATCTC
This sequence comes from Pseudomonadota bacterium, assembly GCA_021794595.1. Classification (GTDB taxonomy): domain Bacteria; phylum Pseudomonadota; class Gammaproteobacteria; order Acidiferrobacterales; family Acidiferrobacteraceae; genus Acidiferrobacter. The sequence goes on along the minus strand of JAJYQN010000071.1, from coordinate 719 downwards.
CTGTACGCACACGACGTCTGCCTCTTGTGTGAGCATCCAGGCGAGAAATCCCTTGGCGACCGCCGAGCGGATGCCGTTGACGTTGGCGGTGATAATTCTGAACATGAGCTAAGCATCCTGAAGGGTTTTTGAGCTGTCTCTCGTGCGCGGCGATGCGCTGGGTCCGTGACCCGGCGAGGCCCTGGCTTATGAACCTTGCCTCTGTGGCCCCGATCCATCGGCTTTTTCCGTCTCGATTTGGGCGATGGTGGTCAGCATGCGGCCGGCGGCCGGCAAAAGAAGGTAGGCCGGCAGGGCGAGGAAGAAGGTCAGAAAGAAGTACTCCGCGTAGCCCAAGTCTTGGGCCCCAAAACCGCTCGCAAAGCCCGCAAGACGTAGGCTCACGGCAAAGAGCGACGAGAGCAGGGCGTATTCCGTGGCCGCCCGTTCCTTACGCACGATCGCCATCAAGAAGGCGAGGAACGCCGCCGTGCCCAGGCCGCCCGCGAACGATTCCAGGGCGCTTACCGAATAGAGAAGGAGCTCGTGGGAGAGGGGCAAAGGCGTGCCGGGGGCTGTGCGCGGCAGGAGAGAGGCGCACAAGGCGTAGCCGAGATTGGGGAGTACCTGCACCAACCCAAGCGCCCACAGGGCCTTGTAGATGCCGATCCGATCGGTGATGTAACCCCCCAAGAGGCCGCCCAGGATAGAGAGGCCGATACCGGCCATGACCTAGACCA
>JAJYQN010000049.1 GCA_021794595.1 Pseudomonadota bacterium | reverse complement strand
TGGTGAGGGGAAAGATCTAGTGACTCGTGCTCGGCGAGAATTGAGTCCCACGCCAAATAGTGACGCACGGCCTCGTCCAAATCCTGCAGGCGTGATTTATCGACGGCCAGGAAGACTAGGCTGTTACGGTAAATACGCGGGCTATTCCCGCGGGTTTCGAGCATCCCCCGCGCCGCCGTCTCCGCTGCATTGCCCCCTTCCTTGCTGTAGGGATGGTCTACCCCCAGCACCACCAGCCGTGCATCCCTATCGTCTGGTACGTCGTGTCCAGAACGGGGCGCCACATGGACACGGCTGAAGTCACCCACCCGATTAAGATTCGTGCGCAGGCGTTTTTCGAGTTCCTGAACCACCCTGTCGGCATTCCGCTTGAACTGCTCGGCACGATCCTCGGCGAGCTTGGTCACGGTCGGTTGGGTCGAATACCAGTAGCGCGAGCCATCCGGATAGAGATATGTGGCGGCCGCGGCGAGCCGCCGGAGGGCATCACCAAAAACCGCGGGTGATTCACCGGGCATCACGCAACCGAGCTTGATCCGGCGATCCTCCAGCCCACGATGGGCGGCGGTCGCCGTGGGCGCTGAACCCAAATAGATTGTGCGCGCCACCCGGCGGCAAGCAGACAGCTTTCCGAGGTTTGGGACCTCACTATCGAGGCGCAGGGGTAAAGACTGAGGCCCATCGACATCCTTCTCGATGACTGGAACCCAATTGTCTGAGAGATAGCGTGTCAACTCGAAGCGCACGCGGTGGTCATCAATGGGGATATTGGCCGGTAAAATGAGCGGGTTTCGGTCGCCTTTCTCCCACAGGCTGTGAATGACTGCAGCCATAAGCCGCAATACGCCGCGGGTACGCTGAAATTTCGCCAGCGTGGACCAGTCGGTATAGAGGCGGTCAAAAATCTCCGGGTGAATCGGGAAGGCCGCCTTGATGCGTTGCTCATAGTCGGCCGCGCGACACTCGGGCGGGAACTCCGCCTGTTGCGTCATATAGAGATCGGCAAACGCCCGGGCGATGACGTCGCGATCCTTGAACTGGGCGGGATCGGTCATCGGCTCGAACAAGCGGCGACGCACAATCTCAAAGCCCTCTTCGGCGCTGGCCGGTCGCCACGAGGACTCGATACGGCCTACGACATTACGCAGGCGATCCAGCGCCTCGCGGCCCCGTTGCCCCCCCACCTCAATATCTTCGGCCTGGGCATGGGGCGAGCCCGAGGTGTCCGAGGCCGGCAAACTAATCACCAACAGGCAGTTTTGGGCGAGCTTGGCCGACTCAGTCAGCACCTGGGCGAAGGTAAACTGCGTCTCGAAACCCCCAGCCGGCAGATCGCTTTGATCATGAAGTTGACGCGCATAGGCGACCCACTCATCAATCAGGATGAGACACGGTCCATACTCGATGAAAAGCTCGCGCAATGCATCGCCGGGGCTCGTGGCCTTTTCGTCGTCGGCCTGGATGCGCGCAAACGCTTCTTTACCGCCAAGCTGCCAAGCCAGCTCCCCCCAGAGTGTGGCCACCCTCGTCCCATCGGATTTGGTGACTGGATTGCCCGGGGAAATCTTGTTGCCGACCAGCACGACACGCCGAGCGGTGGGAAGCGTGGTGGCCGCCGCCTCGTGCATGACGGCGTCGATGCCCATAAGACCCCGGGGCGCGATACCGGAGAAGAGATGGTAGAGCGCCAACATCGAGTGGGTCTTGCCGCCCCCGAAGTTGGTCTGCAGTTGCACCACCGGATCCCCGCCTTGGCCGCTTAAGCGGCGCACAGCGCCGACCAACATCTCTTTGAGGCTTTCTGTGAGATAGGTGCGGCGAAAGAACTCGACGGGGTCTTTGTACTCATCGGTCCCTTCGCCTAGATGCACCTGCCACAGATCGGCCGCAAACTCCGCCTGCTGATAACGGCCACTTGCTACATCCTTATGGGGTGTGACGACCTCACGCCAGGGTTTCCAGTGACCCGTTGTCGTACTCTCAATGGCGATGCTGGCGGTCTTACGCTTTTCACCGCGCGCTTGTTCGTCAAAGCGCACTCGCAACAGCTCCATCTTCATCTTCTCGATGTCTTCTGCGCGCGCGTCGGAGACGGCGGTCAGAAGCCGCGCCGCCGAATCGAGGGCACGATAGGCATCATCACTCGAGAAAGTTTCCTGATGCGCCCAGCGATTACGCACGGTTTGCAGCTCGTTCACCAGACTGCGCTCGGTCTTACCGAGGGTCTTCCGAAACACATCCCCCCACTTGCGATCCATGACCACCAGCAAGGCCGCAATATCGTGGAGCGACTCCCCTTGGCCCGCATTCCCATGCGTGCCCGATAAGATGTCCCGCACCTCGAATGCCCAGGCCTCCCCTAGGTGGGCCTTAAGCTCCCGATCGACAAAGGGGGCAAGCCCTTCCCGCAGTAGGCCCAGCGCCTTGCCGACACGATCGAAGTTGCTCATAGCCATAGTCGCTTATTCCTGATTGAACATGTCGGGGTAGGATGCCGCCGCCTGGGGTGTTTCATGGGCCAAGCGGGTGATCTCGGGCCAGCTTTGTACCAGACCGTTATAGGCCAGCGCCTCGGTTGTGCGTTTCTTCCGCTCACACAGATTATAGAGGCGATAGCACAGTTCGCGGGCGACATCGGCTTGGGCGCCAAGCTTGGCAACCAAGGCCGCCGCGGCGCCCTCACCACCGGACTCCAAAACACGGATCAGATGATGCACTGTCTCCCACGCCGTGAGTCTGGGGTCGGTCAGTGGATCCCAGTCTTTGGGAAGTTCGCCGGGCTTTAGCAGCCGCACCTTACCGTGGCTTGATACCACGATACCCGCCTCCACCAGACCCGAGACGGCCGTATTCTTGGACTTGGAGAGCTGCTCGGCTGTGCCGTACTCACCCTCCGCGAAGCCCAACTGCTCGAACCAAGTCAGGGCCCAGCGACTGTCCGCGTCGAAATCCCCTTCTTGCTCTGCCAAGGCCTCATCAAGCGTCTGGTTGATGAGGGCTAGCGCCTCACGTACCGAGAGCGACTTGCCCCCGGCATCGAGTACCTTTTCGTAACGGGTGTAGACTGCCATGCCGGGGCCAATGGCGGCCTGCGCCAGATCCACCGGGGCGATGTTACCGCGCTGCAGATGGGCAAGCGCAACGGGTAATTCGGCCTTGAGCGCTGTGATGAAATCACGGCGCGTGGCGGCGGGCGCGTCGACGACTCGTTTACGGCAGACGAGGATGATGCTGGAGGCGAGAGCATTCGTGCCAATGCCAATTGAGCGGGCTCCACGCTCTGTCCGCATCGGCCACGTCCCGCTGATGGCGAAACCGGCCTCGATAACAGCGGCCAAAAAGGTGTCCCACCCAGTATTCGTCGTGCCATCGGCACCATCGCTCTCCGCCTGCTTGAAGGCATAATAGATAGTGACCGGAAAGGCCGGATGCGCTTGCTCAGCCAAACGGTGCATCGCCTGCGTCATACCGCCTAAGAAAAACGCCTCTGCCTTTTCCTTACTCCCATGGCGGTATGGTGTCGCCACCAACTCCTCAGCTTTAGGCACAGCGAGCGTGGCGAAGAGATCGGGGAAAACAGGCTTTAACGAACGACGCATCCAGACGTAGAAAAAATCTGATAGATCAGCGTAGCCGATGTTGTCATAGTACGGAGGATCAGTTGAGACAACTCGACCATAAATGGATACGCTCTGCGCGTCGCACTGCGATACATTACCGGCTGCGCCTGGAACGAGGGCCTCAAGCACCTTCGCGACTTGTCTGAGACCGCTATCTATACCCCCAGTAGCCGATCCAAGCGTGTTGCTTTCGCAGTAGTCCCATACCACTGGGATCGCCTGTCGCCCGAAGGTATTGCGCAGAGTCTCTCCGCCAGAAATCCAACTACAGACGGTCGAATTATAGTCGGCAGCTTTGTCCACCGTGATACCGAGATACACCCCCACCGCCTCCGCATAGGCCGTGGCCCCGGTACCCCCTTCGTTCAACCCCCGACCATCGTCGGCCATGCTGGAGGCTACGGCGTCTGTTTTCACCTTAGCTCGAGCCTCATCCACGAGATCGGAAAACGTGGTCAACGCCACGAGTTGACGGGAGGTAAAAAGATGCTTGAAGTGAGTCATACCGTAGAGCGGCGTGAACATCGACCGCTTATCAGGCGCAATCTCAGGTTCCGGCTCCCACTCTGGATGTGCCTGATGTGCAATAGCGTCATGCTCAAGCGTGGGTGAGAGATAGACCCGTCCACGCGTACCCTCGGCGACGATGGCCATCAACCGTGCGCCCATACGCCCGGCCATGCCCTCTGCCTTAATATAGCCCGGCGCAATCGGCGTTCCGGACATAACGCACTGGAAGTTCGCGCCGCGCGAAAGCTTGGTCCCGTTCTTTGCCACCTCGGCATTCTCGGGTTTACCCACCTTGACCGTGAATCGG
>JAJYQN010000072.1 GCA_021794595.1 Pseudomonadota bacterium | reverse complement strand
GCGGGCAGATGTGGCCAAAAGATGTAAACAAAGAATTCGTGGCCGCGTTCATTGATGATCTACCATCGATTGTCGCTGTAGAAGTTGATGACGAAGAGGTTATTAGGGAAGGGGCAGCTTATATGCCCTTGAAGATCATCGATTTGCTCTGGCGGCAGCGTCAAGCACTGGGAGAGGCGGGCATCTCGCCGATGCCGGAACGGCCTTGGCTGGACGAGAAGGGTGCCAACTCGATTGCGAAGCGGATTATCACCGAGGCGCGGGGTTGGATCCGGCCGTTGCCCGATGAGGTCGCTGTTCCGCTGATGAACAAGGCAGCTTGGTTTCTAGGGGCGCCTGCGGAAGATGTTTTGCGGCTACGTGAAAAAATCGAGAAGGTCTATCGTCCAATCGAAACCCCCCACGAAAAGCTATGGCGGCTTCACCAGGCCCGCCGAGGGCGCATTGATGCGGCCTTAGGTGACCATGCGTTTTCTATCATTGATGGCGAGCCTGGGTCATGGCACGAGCCCCTGATGAGCTATAAGGCCAAAAGCGGTCGCAAATCGGGTGCGTTACGGCGCGTGCGACAATTGGTCGCTACTATTGCAGGCGCCGCGTGTATTACGATTCAGTCCTCGACTGGAATGCGCGCAAGCGAGATATGCGCTCTGCGAGCAGGTGCCTGTCCAGGCACTGGTCTTCCCCATGGGGTCCGTATTGTCGAGACGTCATCGGGGCTCAATGAAGCATTCGTACTTCGATCAGAACTGACCAAGGAAGAAGAGGTTCCGCGGGATGTAGATTGGTTGCTCGGAATGCGGCCGAAGGGTAGCGACGAAATTCCCCTTCCGGTCCGCGCCATGGAGATTCTCGACCGACTGTTCGCGCATGAACGGAAACTGGTCAAAACAGATCGACTGTTGGTTACCACCAAGACCGGAGTGGATCTTCCTCTAAATGAAATGCAAGTCAGCCTCTTCAATACTCCTCGGCTGAACCGCTTCATCAAGAATTTTATTGAGCGGTGGGTGGATCTGTCCGACCTGCCGAACGAATCCGCACACCGGATTACCCGGAATGACCTCATTCCCTGGCGTGAATCGAAAGGCCGTATCATCCGGCCGCACCAGTTTCGCAAGACCTATGCCCAGTTCGCGTTGTCCATCGATCCGCGTCTGCTGCCGGCGGTTCAGCGCCAATACCATCATGTAGCGATGGCTATCACGGAAGGGGGTTATTGGGGGCGCAATCGCATCCAAATCGAGCCGATCAATGCCATGGCATCGCAACTCACGGCCATGCAGATGTACGAAATGGTGACCGGCCGGACAAAGGTCGCCGGAAAGATGGGCGCCCAGCTCGAAGAGGGGATCGATGAGGTGCGCAAGTTGGTCGAAGGGGTGGATATGGAAGTCGGCTGGCGGCGCGTCATGCGCTTTGTCCGTGATAACAGCTTGCACATGTGGTTTGCCCCGCATGGTAATTGCTTCCCAAGGGACCCTGGGGCCATGGGCTGCCATAAGGCTGCGGGGACGCGTCCAATTGGTGTGCCCTTCCCCAACTTCACCACGCGGGAGCCGTCACTCTGTGCGGGTTGCGATTGCTTCATTCTGGACTTGCGTCACGTCGGGTTCTGGCGGGAACGGTATATCACCAATGCCGCCGCGCATAGGCAAGCCGAGGCGCGAGGACAGGGCGGCATGTTCCGTGTGGCAGCGATGCGGGCCGCAGTCGCAAAAAAGCTCCTTGAGCGCTTGGGGATCGATACCGCCCCATTGGACCTGTGCGTGGAACAGGAGATTGCCGATGTCGGGCACTAAAAGACGGCCGCCGAGGGCGGTCATCGAAAGGGATTTCGAGGAGGCCATTGAGCGTCTCGAGAAGAACAGGCCAAAGGATCCGCTGTTGAAGCGCCTTGCGGCGGAAGGGCGCCTGGCAATCAATTTCTCGACGGTTGCCAAGGAGGCAAAGCACTCGCGAACTTTGATCGCGCACGCAAAGTGTCAATATCAGCAACAAAGGGCGAAGGTCCTGCAGTTGATGCACCCCGGTGTGGTTGCCGCCCCAAGGACCGCGAGTGAAGTGATCTCCCGCCTCAGGGAAGACGTGGCGGATCTGAAGGGCAAGTTAAGCGCTGCTCTGAGTGGTCAGGCAGTCCATTTTCTGGCCCGTCAACGAGCTGAGCGTGAGGCGGAACGATGGCGAAAAGAAGCGCAGCGGCGGGAAAAGCTGTTACAGAAGGGTGACAAGCTGCATCTGATCAACCAGGATGGCGAGTGATGCCAGAACCCGTACGGATCATCGACAGACCACTGTCCCAAGATACCCTTCGTGAGGCAATGGCTGCGGGCTATACGCGTCTTCAGTCGCGAATCATCGCGGGGAGATTGGGTGACGAGGATGCAGGAAGGGTGGGATTGCTTGTCCGCCCGCCATTGAGCGCGCTCGATTCGCCGGACCGTCTGCCTGACATCGGTGTCGCCGCTGAGGCCGTTGCCCGTGCGATAAAGGACGGGTTGCCGGTGATTTTGCTGTCGGATTTCGACTGCGATGGCGCTTCGGGGCATTCGGTGCTGAAGTTCGCGTTGCGTGACTACTTCGGCGTACCAGAACACAGAATCCACAGCTATATTGGCCATCGACTGCGGGAAGGGTATGGTGTTTCGGAGAGCGTAACCCAGCGTATTTTGGACTCGGCGCCTCGTCCTGCACTCGTGATTACGGCTGACCAGGGAAGTTCGGACCATGCTCGCATCGAGAAGTTGCGCGATCATGGTTTGACGACGATAGTGACAGACCACCATGGAGTTCCGGAGGAGGGACCGCCGCACGCTGCTATTGCCTGTGTCAATCCGGTCCGCACGGATTCGACATTCGCCGACCCCTACGTCGCGGGCGTTCATGTGGCCTGGCTGCTCTGCTGCGCCGTACGGCAACGGCTCATTGACTGCGGGTACCTTCCGGCCGGAGCGCCGCGACTTGGCGGCCTCCTCGACTTGGTTGCCCTGGGAACGGTAGCGGATTGTGTCGATCTGGCCCGGTCGCCGAATAACCGTGCAGTGTTGACACGGGGTCTCGCGCTCATGAATGCGCCTGAGGCACGCCCTGCGTGGCGCGCCTTGTACACGGTCTCTCGTTGCTCCGGACCCATTACGGCGGCGACATTGGGGTTCACCTTTGGGCCGATCATCAATGCTCGGGGCCGCCTCGATTGCGCGCTTGGGGCCGTCGACCTGTTGATGTGCGATGACGAGAAGGAAGCGATACGCTTGGCGCAGATGCTGGTGGAGCACAACAGCGAGCGCAAGCAGGTCCAATCCCAAATGTTACGCCGTGTCCTTCCATTGGTTGAACAGCAGGTGGTGGCCGGCTGCACGGCAATTACCGTGTTCGATCCGGAAGGACATCCAGGCGTACATGGCGTATGCGCTGCCCGGTTGGCGGAGGCCTACGGGCGTCCTGCCGCCTATTTCTCGCCCAAGCAGGGGAGCGAGCATGTTACCGCCTCACTGCGCACTGTCCCCGGGTTTCACATACGAAACGCGCTTGCCGAAATAGCCGAATCACATCCCGGCGACTTTGTCACGTGGGGCGGCCATGCAGGTGCCGGCGGGGTCACGTTGAAACGCGAGGCGCTTAATCGCTTCACGGCCGCCTTCGATGCGGCCGCGGCCCGCGTTTTGGCGGCGTGGATTCCAGGACCCCGTATACTCACCGATGGCGAACTCGACCAGCGCCCAAGCTTGGAGCTGTTCAGAGAACTGGCCGCCTTGGAGCCCTTCGGCCGGCAATGGGAGTGGCCTGTCTTTCGTACTGAAGGCCGGATCCTCAGTGTCCGTCCCGTCGGGGACGGAACCCACTTGAAGTTGTTGATGGGTATCGGGCCGGATCGATTCGATGCCATCTGGTTTGGTGCGGTTCGCGATGGCGTGTGTCCAGTGGAAATGGGGCAGGCGGTCCGAGTGACTTTTGAACTGGACGCCAATACCTTCCGGGACGAGACGCACCTGCAATTGCGCGTCCGGCATGCGGCCGTCATCGCATAGGGGTGTGTTGATGGCTCAGCTGTCCATTCTGTGTGGCTTGCCAACTCAAGCTCGGCTGCCAAGTTCGTTTGTCATCCGAACTGATGAGGCCACCACAATTCTGTGCCTGTTTTCGGCAGACGGCAAATTAATTGGGTCACCTGCCCAGAACTGGCTGAGGGCGCGGCGCAGACGACGCTGATGGTGGTGGAGTTTCAGCGTTGGTATCGGGGAGGGGGCCGAGGCTTTCGGTCTGACTGGTCAATAAACACGACGCCGCGCTACCGGCGCGATTCACAGACGTGAAGTCGCTCACCCAGGGCCCGGGTTGAATCGGAGCAAATCCGCACCAACCCGATCTAATCGGACGGAATCGTGACCCTTGACGGGCGATGCGCTGGCGAGCGATCATCTGGGGCGTGAGAGTCCGCTCGCTCAAAAACGTCATAACCCCCTTGATCCTGGTCTTCTGGCTAGTGGCGCTCTGGGCGTGCATGACGCCGCAGGGTCATCACCGGTCTCATGACGGCAAGGCCTGCGCTGTGGTCCACAACGCCATAGGGCCGCAGACCGTCAGTAAAATCGTCGGTACGCCAGCGCCCCTGCCTATGGTCCTTGCGGTATTCCTCGCGATAGAGATGGTCCTGGTCAGATTTTCGAGACCAGCCTCGACTGCGGTGCCGCTCTTGCAGCGACGTCGCCGCAGGCCCGCGCAACCCAACGCCCCACCCGCCCTCGCCTTCACCTTGTAGATTCCCGGCGCCGTAGCCCGGCGCCCCCTGAATCCCATGAGAAGGCCTTATGCGCATCCCTTTTTCTTTGGCGCGCGCGGCAGCGCTCGCCTTCATCTCGGCAATCGGCTTGGCTCCGTTCGCGGCTCAGGCCCTGAGTCTCGCGACGGTCGAGAACCTCGCCATGCAACACAACCCGTCTCTCGCGGCCGCCCGTCAGGGTATCGCGATCGCGCGCGGATTGGCCCGACAGGATCGTCTATGGCCTAATCCGCGATTGAACATCTCCGGGGGTACTGGCAATCCGGTCGGCAGCCCCGGAGAATTCAGCACTCGTGTCCTACTGACGCAAGCTGTCCCCTTGACTTCGCGCATTGCGCGCCATGAGGCCGTCGGCCGCGCTGGAGTACGCGCGGCAGAGGCCCGTTTCCAGGCCCGGGCCTGGCAGGTCCGCGGCCTTGTGGCGCACGCCTATACGCAGTGGCGTAGCGCGGCCCATGCAGTGACAAGGGCCACGCGCCTGATTGCCGCCGAACGGGTGTTGATGCGTCTTGTCGCAGCGCGGGTACGGGCCGCCCAGATATCGCCTGTAGGGGCGAGCGGCGTGCAACTCCTCGGCGCCCAGGCGCGGCTATTGCGCGAGACCTGGCGCACGCGGCGCCACGAAGCCAAGGCCGCGCTCAGGGCTCTCATTGGCTATCAACCACAAAAGCCCTGGTCCGTTCCCGGGCCTTCGCGCTGGCGCCCACCGACGGCGGCCGATGCCATGGCCACGGCCCTAGCCCATCGTCCGGATCTGCGGTTGGCCGAGATCGATCGCCACTACCGGCAATCCGTGCACAGCTATCAACGCGCGCGGCGACTCGGATGGATGACCGTAGGCGCTGGCGTCGGGCTTGACCGGCAGGTCCTGCGCGGAGTCCCTCCCCAACCCATCGACCGCTCAGTCGAATTGAGCGCCTCGCTGCCCTTGCCGTTCTGGAATCGCAACCAGGGCAACCGGTCCGCGGCTGCGGCGCAGGTCGTTCAGGCGCAGGCGCGCCTGAACGACCTGCGCTGGCGCATCCGCCACGCCATCACCCGCGACCTCTTTAGACTGCAACGCCTTCAGGCGCGCGAGCAACGCCTTGCGCGGCTGCGCGAGCAAGCGCGGCACGCGGCGGCGCTGGCATTGCAAGGCCTGAGGCTGGGTCAGGTCCACACTGCAAGCGCCCTTGCGGTATGCACAGACCAGCTCACCCTGACTGCGGCCTGGCTGAAGACCCGCAGCGCCGTAGCCGACGCGCGCACAACCCTGCGTATCGCCCTGGGCGGCCCTAAGGAGAAATCATGATCAAGATCCCTGTTATTGCGGCCATCGCCCTAGCGCTCACCCTTACCGCCATTCCGGCTCTGGCCCAGCGCTCGCTTGTCGTCCACTTGTCGCCTGCGAAGAGACAGGCGCTCGGCCTCAAGCTCGTCCACGCCCGTATGCGCACACTTCATGCGCATCGCACATTCTATGGCGATTTCACACTGCCCCCGAATGCTGAGGCGGTCGTCACCCCGCGTATACGCGGACGCGTAACCGCCCTATACGCCACCGTGGGAGACAGGGTGCGGCGCGGGGCGGCGCTTGCCCGCGTGCAATCCCTGTTGGTCGGAAGCCCGCCGCCGAGCGTGATCGTCCACGCACCAATAGACGGGGTCGTCGCGACAAGGCGCGCGGTCCTGGGCGAGGCCGTGGCCCCTGGGACGCTCCTCTACCGACTGATAGAGCCTCACCGGCTCTGGCTCAAGGCCTACGTCTACCAGCAGGACATTGGGGCCGTCCACCGCGGACAGGAGGCCCGCATCCAGGCGCTCGGCGTCACCACACCCCTGCGGGGCCACGTCGTCATGGTGGCACCGCGCGTCACCCCGCGACGCGGCGCGGAGACGATCTGGATTGCGCTTGCGCGTCCGCAGGTAGCACTAAAACCGGCGGTCTTTGCCCGCGCGCGCATTACGGTCGCGACCGCGCGGACCGTAGCTGTGCCTTCAGGGGCCGTGGTGGACGTCAACGGCCGCCATGCGGTGTTCGTGGCGATAGGTCACGGCCGCTTCCGTTACACCCCCGTGACCCTCGGCCTACGCGAACACGGCTATTGCGGAGTTTCGGGACTTACAACCGGCGCGCGCGTCGTCACCCAAGGCAACGGGGAACTCTTCGCACTGTGGATGACCGGCGGCAAACTCAAGGCGGATAGTTAATGTTCAATTTCCTGATTGCCCTCTCGCTGCGCAGCCGCGCGCTTGTCATCGGAGTCTTCATGATCCTCGTCGGCTTGGCGCTGCTTGCCTGGCGCAGCATGCCTATAAATGTCTTCCCGGCCTTCGCCACGCCGCGCGTGGTCATAGGCACCACATTGCCCGGCATGGCGCCGCGCGACATGGAGGCGCTCGTCACCTATCCGATTGAGACCGCCGTCAGCGGCACGATGGGCATACGCGTGGTCCGCTCGAAGACCACGCTTGGCGTATCGCTAGTAACGGTAGTCTTTCACGCTGGCACCAACATCTACCATGACCGCCAGCTGATCGCCGAACGACTCCAAGCCCTGCAGTCGCGGCTGCCCGCAGGCATCCACGGGCCGGAGATCTTTCCGCTCACATCGGCCATCGGATGGCTCGTCAAGTACTCACTCACAAGCTCGGTCCTGCCTACCCAGGAGCTTCGGACCTTGGCGGACTGGGTGATCCGCCCGCGGCTGCTGTCGGTAGGTGGGGTGGCCGATGTCGCTGATATCGGCGGGGCCGTCACGCAATATCAGATCGACCTCGATCCAACCGCCATGCAGGCCTACCGCGTCAGCGTGGGCGAGATGGCGCGCGCCGTGCGCGGAGTGAGCCGCGACCTTCCCGGCGGCATGGTGGAGACACCGGGCCAGGAATTGATCGTGTCGGCGGCGGGTCGGATTCATGAGAGCGATGCGCTTGCGCGCCTGCGACACACCCTAGTCGCGATGCACGACGGCCTGCCCATAACCTTGGCCCAGGTCGCCCGGATCCGTCGCTGGCACGCCATACGGCTGGGCGCCGCCGCCTTGGGTCAGGCGCCCGCGGTGGTGGGTACCGTCTACAAGGCCTACGGCGCGAGCACCATCACGACCACCCGCCACGTACTGCACACCCTGCGGGCGGTTCGTCGGGCGCTGCCGCCGGGCGTGACCCTCAACACCCACATCTTCCGGCAATCGACCTTCATCAAGGCCGCCACCCACAACCTCTGGACGGCCTTGTGGCAGGGCGCACTCATCGTCATCCTCGTGCTGCTCGTGTTCCTGGCGAACTGGCGCGCTTCGCTCGCGACCTTCGTCGCCCTGCCGGCTTCGTTCGCGCTCGGGGCCCTGATCCTCTACTTCTTTCATGCCGGCGTAAACGCCATGACGCTTGGAGGCCTCGCCGTGGCCATAGGGGAGGTCGTCGACAACGGTATCATCACCGTGGAAAACATCGCCCGCCGCCTACACATCGCCCGCCACAGCCGGATCGGCGAACCGGTGCCCGGAACCAACACTGTCATTCTTCATGCCATCCGCGAGGTACTGAATTCCATTGTCTACGCGACGGCTATCGTCATTTTGGTCTTCCTACCGGTCTTTTTCATGCACGGCATCCCCGGACGCATCTTTTCACCGCTGGGCATATCCTACCTAGCCACTATGCTCGCCTCGCTGGTCGTGTCCGTAACCCTGGTCCCAGCCCTGTGTTCGCTGCTCTTTAGCGGCTACGGTGAAAGGGCGTTCGGCGCCGAGCGCGAAACAGGCCTTGTCCGCTTCCTTAAGCGCCATTACCTGCGCCTCCTGGAGCGTATCCTACCGCGGACGCGCACCATCGTGATTCTCGCGCTCGTGGCGGTGGTAGCGGCCGGCGCGGGCTTCGCGCACCTCGGACGCTCATTTTTACCGCCTTTCCATGAAGGGAATTACATCCTGGTCATGACCGCCCTGCCCGGAACTCCCTGGCGCGAATCGATGCGTCTGGGCGCGGTCGTGCGACGGGACCTTGCGGCCTTCCCGGAAGTCGTATCGATCGACCAGCGCGCCGGTGCCGGGACGCTCACCCCCGGGGCGAATACCCCGAACAACTCCGAGTTCGATCTGCGCATCGACTTTCATCGCGGCCCGCAATCGCCGCACGTCCTGCTGGGCGAGATTCGTAAGAAGCTCGCCACCATCCCCGGGGTCGCCTTCAACCTCGGGGAATTCATCGCCCATCGCATCGACGATGTGGAATCGGGCGTGCCGGCGGACGTGGCCGTGAAGATCTACGGACCGCGCCTGCGCCGCCTCTACCAGATCGGCAAGGCCGCCAGTCGGGCGATCGCGCCCATACCCGGTGTGGTCGACCTGCATCTCGAGCAGCAAATTCGTGTCCCCCAGATCGTGGTCACGCCGCGGCGCGGACGCGACGCGCACTACGGCGTGGCCGAGGGACGACTGCTGCGCGACGTCAATCTCTACCTGAACGACACGTCTATGGGTCACGTCCTGCATGGACCGCGGCGGTTTGCGATCACGCTGCGCGTAGCCCATGGCGCCAGGCGTTCGGCACGCACCCTGCGCAGCCTGCCCATGCGCGCGCCGGCGCTCGGCGCGCATGCCGTCGTACCGCTCGCCGAACTGGCCTCGATCCGGGTACACCCAGTGCCCTTCGAGATCCGGCGGGCGCACGGGCACCGCGTCCTGCTGCTCACCTTCGATGTGACCGGAAGAACCCTGTCCACGATCGTCCGCGAGGTCAAAAAACGCGTAGGGACAGTCCCTCTGCCGCGGACCTATTTCGTGCGCTACGGCGGCACCTTCCGCAGCCAACAACGAGCCAACACCACGCTGTGGCGGCTCGGCCTCCTCGCGATCATCGTCTCGGCGCTGCTCCTCCAGAAGGCCTTCGGCTCGCTGCGCGACGCCTTGCTCGTGCTCGTCAATCTGCCGTTGGCCATGGTCGGAGGGGTGGCGGCGCTGCTTTTGACGGGATCAACGCTCAGTACCGCCGCCATGATCGGATTCATCGCGCTCTTTGGCATCACCGCGCGTAACGGGATCATCCTCGTAAGCCACTACAAGGATCTCGAAATCGAGGGGCGCACTCTAGATGAGGTGGTAAGGGAAGGCACGCTCAACCGACTGGTACCCATCCTCATGACCGCGATCACGCCCGCCCTGGCGTTGTTGCCACTCCTGTGGGGATCGCCGGTCGGCAAGGAGCTCGAGCGCCCGCTCGCCTATGTCGTGCTTGGCGGTCTCGTCACCTCGACGCTGCTCAACCTCATCGTCATTCCGAGCGTCTACCGCGCCCTGCGCCGGCGTGACCAGACTCGCATGCGGGCCGCCGAGCAATGACGCGCAAACCTATCAAGGTCAAAATGGCTCCGCCCCGGGATGGAAGGGACACCGGGGCGATGCGCACCCCTACAGACGGATCGCGCCGCGACCCTTTGGCCAATGGGAAACCCCTGCCTATTCTACTTGTGAGCGGCGAGATCAAAAACACAACTCTCATTATGAGCGATCCGAGTCGGGCGACCCGCGCCCCCCGTTCGCCGACTAGGGTCAAGGTGCCGCCGCCGGAGCCGACGGCCAGCAAGCCCCTGTTGGGAAGGTTTCGGCAACCGGGGTGCCGACGTTATGCCGTCTTGAAATATTATTCATGCCTTCTGCGTCGCAACGTCAGTCTTTACTGATCCCCATTTTAAGCAACGATTATTGAGGATGCCGAGCCTGCTCGACCAGCTCTATTTTTGGCTCTGTCGAATTTCATGTGGGTTGAGCCGCCATATGCGGGTTGATCTGCGAGAAGTCGAGCTTCCCGGCAATGAGGAAGATCACCGTGCGGATGGTCGAGAAGCGGCCATAGCCACGAGCCTTGCGTTTGGCCGCCTGGAAGAGGCCATTCAGGGCTTCGATAAAGCCATTGGTGGCCCGCGTCTGCGCCCAGGCGATGATGCCTTCCAAGTGCGCGCGCACGAGGCGGGCGACGGCCTTCATGGGTTCGACCTTGGAGCGGGCGACGTTCGTGCACCATTGCTGGAGCATCGCGCGCACGACATTCACCTGTTTGCGGTTCAGGATCTCGCGGAACTGCTCGCGGTACATCCAGGCCCGGGCGGTGCGTTTGGTCGTGATCTCACCGATCAGCGAATCGAGATCGGCGCGGGCCGTGGCGTTGAGGCGGCGGGAATCCTTGAGCAGTGTCCAGCGCATGCCCTTCAGGGCCGGATCACGCTTCTGCTCGGCCCGTCGCGTGAGGTCAAGCGCATGGGAGGCATGGGCAATGACATGGAACTTGTCGAAGGTGACCTGGGCGTTGGAGAGATAGCTCGCTACCCCTTTGATAAACGCAGGCGACATGTCGATCGAGACCGACGTGATGGCCAGAGGATCGCCGCCATGAGCCTGGATTTCTTGAGCCAGGCGTTCGACGGCCCGCGCATCACGTTCCCCGGTCACGGCGATGACGGCCCGGCGGGAGGCATCGGCCGCGATCGTCACGTAATCATGCCCGCGGGCTTTGGAGGTCTCGTCGATGGCAAGCTCCCGGACCCCGGAGAGGTCCCGCTCGGCCACGGCGAGATCCACGTAGCGCTCACAGAGGCTCATCACCCGATGCAGACTGACTCCCGTCAGGCGGGAGACCGCCCGGAAGGGCATCTCCCGGCAGAAGGCGAGGATCAGGGCCTCGAAGAGCAACGTAAAGCCGGTGAGCTTCCCGGCGAATGGCGGTTCCACCTGGCGCACAGACCCATCGGGCAGTCGTACACGCGGCACCCGAACCTCCAGGATGCACTCGTGCTGGAAGAAGTTGAGGTGCCGGTAGCGCTTCACCCCGGTGTCATGCACGGGATGTTCTCCGGCCGCTTCGGGATGTCCAAATCGGCTGCCGGGCACAAAGTCCACGGCAATCGTCAACGTCCGGGCCCGCGCATCGAAGGCCACATCCCGTACATGCCAGGGGGCTTCAATCCCCAAGGCTGCCTCGAACAGCTTGGTCTCCGCCATGACCGCCACTCCTCTTCAGGTTCTCTGGCGGTATTCTATCCATGATGGGTACCCACTCGGAATTCAACAGAGGCCTATTTTTTGAATCGGCTAGCTCCCGCGCTAGGTCCATGAACCAATCTCGTACGCCTCACTTTCCTGCTCTCACTTCAATACAGCACAGCCGATATAGTGCGCACTATACAACGGACCTTTGTCCTGGGCTTCCTGCACCCGATGTCTCTTGAAAGGCCACCCAACGCCCCTTGACGGAAGTCTTAGCGCATCCGTAGCATCGCGGGGATACGACTTTGCGATCTCCTCGGCCGGCTTCTGTGGCTTTAGACGCAAACTCTCGAAACGAGAAGGAATCTTTATGCCTGAAACTCGATCACCCTGGCTTGTTGTGTGCGCTTGGCTTTTAGTCGCGTCAGGACTGTTCGTCGCGGTCGCCATCCTGGTCGACATCATGAACGGTCATCGTCAGAGTATGACGATTATGGAAGTGACATGGCCTGTGACAGGGCTTTACATGGGGCCACTAGCCTGGTGGGCTTACTGGAAATTCGGTCGGGCGACAACAGCCGGGAAGCACAAGATATCGAATAAACATTCCACAAAATCCTTTTGGCAAGGTGTCTTCGTGTCCGTGACACATTGTGGCGGTGGGTGCACGCTGGGCGATATCATTTCTGACTACCTGATATTTCTGTCCGGAATCGTGATTGCCGGATCTTCCCTCTTCACCTCCTACCTACTGGATTTCGCAGCGGCCTATGTACTTGGCGTCTTTTTTCAGTATCTGCCCATACGCGAGATGGGCGAGACAGACCGGAAACGCGCCTTGATCCGCGCCATCAAGGCCGACACCTTGTCACTGATCGCGTTCGAAATTGGTCTGTTTGGCTGGATGGCGGTCGTACAAAAGATCCTATTCGTTCACGCACCGCAACCCGACAGTCCTGTATTCTGGTTTATGATGCAGATTGGCATGGTGGTGGGTTTTATCACAGCCTACCCAGCCAACTGGTGGCTTGTCCGAAAGGGTATCAAGCATGCTATGTAAGCACATCAGCGACAAATGGGCGTTGTTGGCAAAGAAGCCCGATGCGTTGCCACTGCACGGCTTGATTCAAGACCGCCTCCACGAGCCTCGCCAGACCTTCTGGCTCATTCAGCAGCCGTGTCAACATACATCCCGACCTACGTTAACCTCATAATCTGCCACTGCCTTGATCTCCCGGTTAAATTACGTCTCGATAACGCCAATTACCCGGATCGGGGCGGTGGCATCAACCGCCTCAGCTCGTCAGCTATTTACAGCAGTTTACGGACATAACCGTTTTGGAGTCTGGTCCATATCCCTTTCAGGTATTCATGAACACATAGGAGAGTGATTGCCTATGCAGAGCCCATTGGTACAGCAACAAACTACGTACTAAAGAACGAATCGTGTTCGTATTGATGCCGATGGGGCCACCGGAACCGCCTTGGCGGTGCGTGGCTTACGACTCCTCGGGGCGGCGCATGTCTCCTATTTGATCCCCGATCGCGCCAAGGAGGGTTACGGCTTGACGCCGGCCATCGTCACGCGCGCGGCGGCCTTTACGCCGGCTTGGCTTATGACCGTGGATAACGGGATCAATAGCGTGGAGGGGGCGATATTGGCTGAGCGGCTGGGTATGCGGCTCATCATCACCGATCACCACTTGCCAGGCAGTGAGCTCCCCGAGGCCTATGCGATCGTGAACCCGAATCAAAACGGCGATCCGTTTGCGAGCAAGGCGATCTCAGGAGTCGGGGTCGTTTTATATCTTCTGATAGCGCTCCGCCGGTTGCTCGACGCCCGCACTGTCTCGCTTGGCTCCTTGTTGGACCTCGTGGCCTTAGGGACGGTGGCTGATTGCGTGCCGCTGGACGCCAACAATCGCTTGCTTGTGCGCGAAGGCTTACGGCGTATTACCACAGGTCGCGCATGCCCCGGGATCGAGGCGCTTTTGGCGGTGAGTGGGAAACGCCCGGAGGACGTGTACGCCCAGGATCTGGGTTTTCAGGTGGGGCCACGACTCAATGCCGCCGGGCGCTTAGCCGACATGGCGGTGGGGGTTCGGTGCCTCCTGACGGATGACCGCAGCGAGGCCATGGGCCTGGCCCAAGAGCTAGATCGCTTGAATCGGGAGCGGCGTGAACGGGAGGCCCAGATGCAGACCGATGCTGAGGGCCAGCTTACGGATCTGGCGGGGCGCTTGGCGCCGGGGATTTGCCTTATGGAGCCGCACTGGCATCCGGGGATCATCGGGATCCTGGCCGGGCGCCTGAAAGACCGGTACAAGCGCCCGGTGATTGCGCTGGCACCAGCTGAGCCAGGGTACCTGAGGGGGTCGGGGCGCAGCGTTGGCTGCTTAAACCTACGCGATACGCTGGCCTCGATCGCCGAAGAGCACCCCGGGTTATTGAAGCATTTCGGCGGTCACGCGGCCGCCGCGGGTCTGACCGTAAGGACCACCGATTGGAAGCTACTCGCCAGCGCTTTTGCGCGCGAGGTCGAGCGCCGGGTGGGACCCGGGCCCTTCGAAGATCGGCAGACCGATGGCGAATTGCCGCCCGAGGATCTGTCTTTGGCGCTTGCGTTGGCGATACGCGAGGGCGGGCCGTGGGGCAATGGCTTTCCGGAACCGCTTTTTGAGGGGGTTTTTCACGTCATCGAGTCGTGTCTCATCAAAGACCAGCATCTGCGTCTTTTGGTGGCGCCGGAGGCGGCCCTCGATCGGCCGATCAAGGCCATGGGGTTTCGTCTTACAGAGCTTCCTCCGGAGGGGGTCTTGATTCGCCTTCGATATCGCTTGGGCCTCGATGACTACCGCGGTCAACAGAAATTGTGTCTCTATTTCGATGACTGGGCGCTCGTGTCGCTCGCGGAGCGAGTGCGCTAAACTGAGCGCTAGGCGCAAAGACCGGCAGGGGTGTTATGCGGCAGTCTGGCCAGGGTCGTGGCCGGTCTTTGTGGCGATGCGACTGTCGATAAAGTAGGCCCGAGAAGCCCTTAGTGAGGAACCAGGACCCATTATGCAGGTAAAAACGCTCGCCGATTGCGTGGGGAATACGCCGCTCGTTCGACTCCAGAGGATGGGCGCCGGTTTCGGGAACCAGATACTCGTGAAGCTCGAAGGGAATAACCCCGCTGGTTCGGTCAAGGATCGGGCCGCGCTGTCTATGATCGAGGCGGCGGAGCGCGCAGGCCGGATCCGTCCTGGCGATACCTTGATCGAGGCCACGAGCGGCAATACCGGGATCGCCTTGGCGATGGTCGCGGCCACCAAGGGTTATCGGATGATCTTGGTGATGCCTGAGCACATGAGCGCCGAGCGCCGGGGACTCATGTGCGCCTTTGGTGCCACCCTCATCCTGACGTCGCGTGCTGGCAGCATGGAGGAGGCCATCGACAAGGCCCGAGAAATGGAGGCCCAAGGGGTGGGTCTTGTGCTCGATCAGTTCTCAAACCCCGACAATCCAGAGGCCCATTATCGAGGGACAGGTCCCGAGATATGGCGCGATACCGAGGGGCGGATCACGCATTTCGTCAGCGCCATGGGCACGACCGGCACCATCATGGGGACATCGCGCTACCTGAAGGAGCAGAATGCCGGAATCACGATCGTCGGTGTGCAACCGGCTCCGGGCGCGTCCATTCCTGGGATTCGTCGCTGGCCGGCCGCCTATCTTCCGAAGATTTACGAGATGAAGCGCGTCGATCGGATCATCGACATCGGTCAGCAGCAAGCCGAGGACACGACGCGCCGGCTGGCCCGCGAGGAAGGCATATTCTGCGGCATCTCCTCGGGGGGGGCGGTGGCCGCGGCGCTCTTGCTGGCCGCGGAACTTGAGAACGCAACCCTGGTCAGCATCGTCTGCGATCGCGGCGATCGCTACCTCTCTACGGGAGTCTTCCCCAACTCATGAATGTCCTGGTATTCGATATCGAGACCGTCCCGGACGTGGCCGCCGGGCGGCGCCTCTATCAGCTTGATCTGAGCGACGAGGATGTAGCGCAAGTGATGGTCCATCGCCGCCGGGAGGAGAGCGGCCAGGATTTTCTGCGCCACTATCTCCATAAGGTGGTAGCGATTTCGGTCCTTTTGCGGCGCAATGAGGAATTGAGGCTTTGGTCCTTGGGTGATGAATCCGCCACCGAAGCCGAGCTCATAACGCGATTTTTTGAGGGGATTGAGCGGTTTTCGCCAACGCTCGTCTCCTGGAATGGGAGTGGTTTTGATTTGCCGGTCCTCCATTACCGCGCGCTGCTTCATAAAATCAGTTGCGCCCGTTACTGGGAGTCGGGCGACAACGACCCGGCCTTTCGCTGGAACAATTATTTGAGTCGTTATCACGCCCGTCATACTGATGTGATGGAGGTCTTGTCGGGCTATCAGGCGCGCGCCCAAGCTCCTTTGGACGAGATCTCGGCCTTTCTCGGATTTCCCGGCAAGCAGGGGCACGCCGGAAGCGAGGTCTGGCCACGCTTTCAGCGCGGGGAGCTTGCGGGTATACGCGCCTATTGCGAGACCGATGTCCTGAACACCTATCTCGTGTTCCTCCGGCTCGAACTTGAGCGCGGACATCTCACGGCCTCCGAGCATGAGCGCGAGGAGGACCTGATCAAGACCCTTCTTCGCGAGTCCCAGGAGCCGCATCTTACGGCCTTCTTGAGTGCGTGGGAGGGCAACTCGCCGTGAAGACGCCGCGTCCCATCGGTGAAGATACCTGTGAGATCACGTCTTTAAATCATGACGGGACCGGTGTCGGCCGGTGCGATGGCAAGGTGGTTTTCGTGGCGGGCGCCCTGCCCGGGGAGGAGGTGCGATTTCGTTATGGCACCCGTAAGCGCCGCTACGACACCGGCATCGCCCAAGATATCCTTCGGGCCTCTCCGGAGCGCGTGACCCCCGAGTGCCCGCACTTTGGTGTCTGCGGGGGCTGTTGCTTGCAACATCTCGATTCTAAAGCCCAGTTACGTGCCAAAGAAGGCGTGGTGTCGGAGGCTATGACGCATATCGGCAAAATCACGCCCGAGGCCTGGGACGAACCGCTCGCAGGACCCGTATGGCATTACCGACGAAAGGCCCGGTTGGGGGTCCGCGTCGTACCGAAAAAGGGCGGTGTTCTGGTCGGGTTTCGGGAACGCCAGAACGCCTTTATCACGCCGCTTACGATCTGCCATACACTCGAACCGCGTATCGGCGACCGCTTGGTTGATGTAAAGACCCTGCTCGAAGGGCTGTCTTGCCCGACGCAGATTCCCCAGATCGAGTTTGCCGGCGGCGATACCGAGGCCGCCCTGGTCTTTCGCCATCTCGCGCCTTTGACTGCTTCCGATCAAGAGCGGATCGCGGACTTCGGCCGGATCTGGGGTTTTTCGATGTATAGTCAGTCGGCAGGGGCCGCTAGCCTTTGTCCCATAGGTCTTGAGCCCCCGCCCGCTTTGCGTTACCGGCTGCCGGCGTTTGACGTCGAGCTCGCGTTCGGCCCCTTGGATTTTGTTCAGATCAATGCCGAAACCAACCGGGCCATGGTCAGTCAAGCCGTGGAATGGTTGGATGTCGGCGCCGATACCCGGGTCGTGGATCTCTTTTGTGGGCTTGGAAATTTCACGCTTCCTCTGGGTCGACGCTCGCGCCATGTCACCGGGATCGAGGGGGTTGCGGCCCTGATTGAGAGGGCGCGCGCGAATGCGGCCGCCAACGGCCTTGCCCATATCGCCTGGCATGTCGCCGATCTTGACAGCGTGACCCTAGCGGATCTGCTTCCCGATCGCATCGATGCCGCCTTGTTGGATCCGCCGCGGACAGGAGCGCTGGCCGCTGTCAGCTTTTTGGCCGAGCGCCGGGTGCCACGGCTTGTCTACGTTTCCTGTAACCCCGCGACACTGGCGCGCGATGCCGCGGTCCTTGTGCATCAGCACGGCTACCGGCTGGCGCGGCTTGGGGTGGTCGACATGTTTCCGCATACCCACCATGTCGAGGCCATGGCCTTGTTCCTTAAGAATAGCTAGATGGCGTACGTCGAGGTGGATGTGGCTCGGCAAAGCCTCAGGGTCTTCGACCGGGAGGGAGGTCGCCTCGTCTGGGAGGTGGCGGTCGCCACCGCTAAAAACGGGGTCGGCGAGCAGTATGGGAGTTACCAGACGCCACGTGGCCTACATCTTATTCGGGCTAAGATCGGCGCCGGCGCCCCGCGCAATGGGGTCTTTGTCGGACGGCGATTGACGGGCGAGATATACAGTCCGGCTCTGCGTCAGGTCTATCCCCAACGGGACTGGATTTTGACCAGGATATTGTGGTTGAGTGGGCTTGAAAAAGGCAAAAACCGATTGGGAACTGTCGACACCATGCGTCGTTACGTCTATGTTCACGGGGCACCCGATGACGACGCCATGGGGGTCCCGTCCTCGCACGGCTGCATAAAAATGCACAATGACGATGTCATCCGTCTGTTTGACATGGTCCAGGTCGGTACACGGCTTCACGTTTTGGCTTGAGGAGAGATGATGTCCCTAGGACCGGTTATGATGGATCTTGCGGGAACCACCCTGTCCGCAACCGAACGCAAGTGGCTAAAAAACCCGTTCGTGGGCGGCGTGATCCTCTTTGCGCGCAACTACGAAAGCCCGGAACAACTGAAAGCCCTTACGTCCGAGATCCACGCTTTAAGAGAGCCACCGCTCATTATTGCGGTGGACCACGAGGGTGGGCGCGTGCAGCGCTTTCGCTTAGGCTTCACATCGTTGCCGCCGTGCGGCTATATAGGAGGCCTGTATGCGCAAGATCGCTCCCAGGCCCGTCTTTTGGCGCGTTCAGCCGGCCTGGTCATGGCCGCCGAGCTCCTGGTGCTGGGGGTGGATATCAGTTTTGCGCCGGTTCTCGACATAGGGCGGGGCCTTTGCGAGGTCATAGGGGACCGCGCCTTTCATGATAAGCCGCTGATCGTCGCCGAATTGGCCCGTCAGTATATCTCGGGCATGACCCAGGCCGGCATGGCCGCCACCGGCAAACATTTCCCGGGGCACGGCGGGGTCGTCGGGGACTCCCATAAGGAGCTTCCCACCGATGACCGGGATCTGGCCGCTATTGAGGCGGTCGATTTGCTGCCCTTTGCGAGGCTTGCGCCCTCGGTGCTCGCGGGTATCATGCCGGCCCACGTCCTCTATCCGCGGGTCGATCCCGAGCCGGCGGGGTTCTCACGGTTTTGGCTGAACGAGGTGTTGCGGAAGAGGTTGCGCTTCAATGGCGTCATATTCAGCGATGACCTCAGCATGGTCGGGGCGCATGGCGCAGGAAGCCTCGGAGACCGGGCTCGGAAGGCCTTATGGGCCGGGTGCGATATGGTACTGGCCTGTAATGATCCAGAGGGCCTAGACGACCTCCTGCATGCGCTCACGGGTTACCAAAACCCCGCCTCTCAGTCGCGCCTTACCCGGCTACACGGTCGCCCGGGGTGGACGAGTCCTTTGTTGATGGAGGACATCGACTATCGGGAGGCCTGCCGACGTCTCACGCGCTTTGCCCAAGAGGGGACCTTGTAAAGGCTGTGTTTAGAATGGGTTCTATGGGGAAAGAGGCGACAAAGCCCGGGGGTTCATGTTGAAGGCGGAGACAGTAAAGCAGTGCCGTAAGTGTCCGCGACTCGTGGCTTTTCGGGAGGAAGCCAAGCGCCGTTACCCCGATTATTTTTGTCTTCCGGTGCCGGCGCTTGGCGCCGATGACGCTAAAATCGTGATCGTCGGCTTGGCGCCAGGGCTTCATGGCGCCAACGCGACGGGTCGACCCTTTACCGGGGACTTCGCGGGTCTTTTGCTCTACCGCACCTTATATCGCTTGGGGCTCTCAAATCAGGCCGAGGCAAGTGCCCTAGACGATGGCCTGGAGCTTAGGGGTTGTCGCATCACCAACGCGGTAAAATGCGTCCCGCCCGGCAATAAGCCGACCAGGGCCGAGATCGAGACCTGCGCCCCCTATCTGAAGGC
>JAJYQN010000061.1 GCA_021794595.1 Pseudomonadota bacterium | reverse complement strand
CCACGAACTCGTGCAATCCGGGATGAAAGGTGCGTCCATCGTGCCCGTACCAGGTTTCCTTGGCCTGGTATCGCCCGTCGACGAAAACCGCCTTGGCGTCCCAGTTCTCGGGGGAGCGACGCAAATAGTCGCCTTGCTCCAAGAGCAAGACATGGCGTTGACGCGAGGCGAGTCGGTGCGCGAGCGAGGCCCCGCCGGGTCCGCTGCCAATCACGATGATGTCATAGTGGGGCGTTGTCGCCATAGCAGGACCCCGTTTCTATCGTGGGCGAGCCCTAAGCGTAGCACGAGTGGCGTGCGAAGTGATCAGTCCTTGGGACTCGACCGAGAGCCAAGCGCAGTATTCGCGCCCCTCATGATTTGTGAGGGCAGAGACGCTGAGTCCTGGGCGCGGGAACGATGCGGGGCTCTTCCCAGGACGGAGCGCAGGCTGCCCGTCGACAAGTAGGCCTCACCGTCTCTTTTGTCTTCTGAAAACCATGAGCTCGGCAGACGATCATGATCCTGGCATGGCGCGGGCCCATGCCCATGGTCTTATCGCACAGCCCTATCGTCGCCTGAGGGATCGGCGCGTTTTCGGAAGAGCGCCTGGTGTCGAAAGACAAATACGATCGGTGCTTCTCATGCAAAAGCCCGATAAGTCGATCGCTAAAGTTTCATACAATGGTCCGCGGTTGTATGGTCTGGGAGCGATGCATGAGATCGTGGCAGCGAGGCGTTGGCCGTGGGCTCCTTCTGGCGCTTTTTGGGTTGCTGCCAGGGTGCGCCGGCAAGGGGTTTTGGCTTTTCCATCCGAAAGGGGCTGTGGCGAAATCTGAATGGCATACCACCATTTTGGATTTTTCGATCATGGGCGCTGTCGTGCTGGTGGCCGGCAGTCTCGTCGTATGGTTTCTGTGGCGCTATCGACGCGGGTGTAGGCCGCGCAATTACGATCCGACCTTTACCGCGTCAAAGATCATTGAGCTCCTCATATGGGGGGTTCCTCTCATGATAGTCGGTTTCCTGTCCTATTCGTCTGTGACGGGCGTGTTGGCCACGAATCCCTATAATCCCTTGGCCGTTAAGCGCGCGGTGGGTCACCAACAGGCGGTGCATGAGGCGTTTTCACGGCGGGCCGACCCCGCCGCCATCGACACGGTGAGCCCCGCAGGAGCGAAGGTTCGGCCCATTCCCATTGATGTGATTACAACCGACTGGCAATGGGTCTTTATCTACCCAAGGGAAGGCCTGGCGACGGTCGATAGCCTGGTCGTGCCCGTTCATACTCCCATCCATTTTCGCCTTACCTCGGCGACCGTCGTCAACGACTTTTTCATTCCCGAACTCGTAGGCGAGATCGATATCATGCCGGGGATGCGAACGAAACAGACGATGATCGCCGGGAAAACGGGCTTTTATCACGGATTTTCCGCCGACTTTAGTGGTGGCGGTTTTTCGTGGATGGGATTTAAGACTCACGTTATGAGTATGCGTCGCTTCCATCTCTGGGTCGCGCGCGTGAAGGCCTTACCCACCCGTCTCACGGCGGCCCGATTTTCTCGTCTGGCCCAGCCGACCATCAACCTTGCCGAGAAGCCGCGTTACTTCTCGGGTGTGGAAAAAGGCTTGTTTGATCACGTCATAGAGCAGGTCCTAGCCGGGAGGGTCTACCGGACCCCGCTTAGGATGACCGAGAAGATGACGCGTCCTATGAAGGTCAAATTGGTGAAGTAAACGCCTCGAGAAGGAGTGGGTTTATGCTCGTCCATGTCCCCGGCCCCTGGAGCCCGTTTTTGGGGCGGCTCGCCCTAAAGCAGATCCCCTACCAAAATCCGATCCTGGTCGGGACGTTTTTGTTGATGGCGACTTTCGGTGTCGCCCTTATAGCCGCGATGAGTTATCGCCGCGCCTGGGGCTATCTGTGGCGAGAATGGATCACGACCGTCGATCATAAGAGGATCGGCGTCATGTACTGTGCCGTAGGGCTTTTGATGTTTCTGCGAGGATTCATCGACGCTGTCATGATGAGGACCCAACAAATGATGGCGGTCGGACCGAAATCGCCAGGATTTTTGGGAGCTCTTCACGGCTACCTCCCGCCGTATCACTTCGGGCAGATTTATAGTGCGCATGGCACAATCATGATCCTTTTTGCGATCACGCCCATTCTGGTCGGGCTCATGAACATCGTTGTGCCGCTGCAGGTGGGCGCCCGCGACATGGCCTACCCTTACTTGAACGCCATCTCGTTTTGGTTGACGGCGGCGGCCGTCGCGCTGGTCATGGTCTCGCTTTTCGTCGGCGATTTTTCCCATGCCGGCTGGGTGGGTCTTATTCCGCTTACCGAGCTCGCCTATAGCCCGGGGGTCGGGGTCGATTATTGGATTTGGGCCGTACAGATCGGCAGCATCGGGACGACTCTTGCGTCCATCAACATCATCGTCACGATCATCAAGATGCGGGCGCCCGGGATGAGGTGGACGAGGCTACCGATCTTTTGCTGGACGGCTTTGAGCACGAGCGTCGTGGGCCTAAGTTCCTTTCCGGTGTTGACTGCGGCGCTCGCCTTATTGAGCCTTGACCGGTACGTTGGCACGCATTTCTTCACGGGTGGCCTTGGCGGAAATCTCATGCTCTACACGGACTTGTTTTGGATCTGGGGCCATCCGGAGGTCTACTATGTCGTGTTGCCCGCGTTCGGGATCATGTCCGAGATTATTCCAACGTTTTCCGAGAAGCCGCTCTTTGGTTATATCACGATGGCCGCGGCCAGCGTCGCCATCGCCGGCATCTCATGGTCGGTGTGGCTTCATCACTTCTTCACCATGGGCGCGGGGCCCGGGGTTAACGCGTTCTTTAGTGTCGCGAGCATGTTGGTGGGGATCCCGACCGGCGTCAAGGTCTTTAACTGGGCGTTCACGCTTTACAAAGGGCGGATACGATTTGATGTGCCTATGTTGTGGGCGCTTGCGGCGCTCGCCCTACTCCTTATAGGGGGGGCTTACGGGCATGATGCTGGCCATGCCGTCTATTGATTACACAGTCCATAATAGCGTCTTTCTGGTCGCGCACTTTCATACGATGCTAAACGTCGTGGGCTTTGCGTGTCTTGGGGGGATAAACTTCTGGTTTCCCAAGGTATTCGGTTTTAAGCTCGACGAGGGCTTAGGAAAGCGCGCGTTCTGGTTTTTTAGCGCCGGCACCGCCCTGGTTTTCGGCTGTATGTATGTCTTGGGGTTCATGGGGATGACACGCCGTCTTGACTATATCCCCTACGTCTCATGGCGCCCGCTTCTGGTCGGCGAAGAAGTCGGGATATTCCTCTTTTGTGTCGCGAGCTATTACCTCTTTAAGCAACTCTACGTCAGTGTGCGCGATCGAGCCCAGAACCGGGTCATGAGCAACGATCCGTGGGGCACGGCTCGCAGCCTGGAGTGGTTGACGCATACCCCAGTGCCTTTTTACAACTTCGCGGTGAGGCCGCAGATCAATAGCCGCGACGAATGGGCATGGCGGCGCCAACATGGTCTGGACGGCGCGCGCCCTGACCACTACGAAGACATTCACTTGCCAAGCAATAGCGTGGTTCCGGCCTTACTCGGAGCGTTTGCGTTTGCGTTTGGTTTCGGTTTCGTGTGGCGCATGTATTGGTTGGTGGCGGTGAGCTTAGCCGGCATGATCGCCGCGATCATTGCCAAATCCTTTCACGAGGACTCCGGGCATACGATCCCGGGTGCGATGGTTGAGAGATTAGAGCGTGGCTTTAGGGATGTTGTGAGCGAAGTGGCGCCCATTGGCGATCTCGTCGGCGGATGGGCGCGGTTTGCGGGACCACGCGAAGCGCCTTCTGGCAGAGTAAGGCGCGAGTCGGGATCGGGCGCGCGCGTTTTGGCTATGCGCCTTGTCGGTCGAAAGAGAGAGGATACGCGATGAGTCAGATAGCCGATCCAGACCGAGCGATTCTCTGGGACCCGAACCACACCGAGCACGACATGATAGAGACCCGGGTGCTGGGGTTCTGGCTCTACCTTCTGAGCGACGCCATGATCGTCGCTGCGCTTTTTGCGACCTACCTCGTTCTCGACCATCGCATGAACACGGCAGGCGGTCCCACAGCGAGCATGATCGTTCACCCCGTGGCGGCTTTTGGGGTGACGGTTCTCTTATTTTCGGGGATGCTGGCCTACGGCTTGGCGATGGCGGCGCTCAAGGCTGGCGACAGGCGCCGAGTCTTGGTATGGATCGCTGTGGCCTTTATCTTGGGTCTTGGTTTTTTGGTCGTGGAAGGCCACGAGTTTGCCGATTTGGTGCAAGCCGGCATCACGCCCGAGCGCAGCGGGTTTTTGTCGGCGTTTTTTACCCTCGTTTTGTATCATGGTGTGCACCTCATGTTCGGTCTTTTGTGGCTTGCTGTCATGGCGGTGCAGGTGTGGCGCCAGGGCCTTACCGCTCAGGTCGTCTATCGGCTCTTAAATCTGAAGATGTTTTGGTTTTTTCAGGGCTTTATCTGGATCTTTGTTTTCAGTTTCGTCTATCTCACGGGGACCCTCCATGTCCACTAGCAACGGCAACCCTATCGCTCATCCCCAGGTGCAGCTTGCCAACGCCAGGCAGTATGTGGGCGCTTATGTCGTGTCTTTGGTGCTGATGGGCACGGCCTTGTGGCTCGTTGATCGTCATTTGGGCAGCCAGGAACAGCTCCTTATGATCGTAACGGCTTGCGCTGCGGGGGCGGCCTTAGTCCAAGCTTACTTTTGGCTGCGGCTCGATTTTTCCCGAACGCAACGTTGGATTACGATCTCGTTCTGGCTTTTTGTGCCACTTTTTATTATGACGGTAGGACTCACAGCCTGGATGTTTTCGACCCTCTATACGCGCACCATGATCCCGGCCTTGATGCATCCCGCGGCCCTGATGCACTAGCACAACGGACCCGGGCGGAACGGGGCGCGAGTGTGGTGAATGACGTAAGCGGGTCGGGTATCGGACCAAATAGCGATGTCTCGATGGGGTGACGTTCCGATACCGTGTGCCCCCGGGCCCGGACGAAGGCGATGACAGGCTCATGGGTCTTGGCGCTACCTACGAGGAAGGTATGAATCGACAAACAGGGCCCAAACCAGCGGATAGAGAGGGAGTCTTATGCGCAGCGCAATACGGTTGAGAGCGGCAGTAAGACGGGCAGCTACTCGCGAGAGGCCCTCATCCGGGACATACTGTGTGTCCCGAGGATCGCCTTGGCCCTTTTACTCCGAGGGTGCTGGGCGCAAGTATCTGACGATTGAGGCGGCCCGACGGCTTCATCAAAGCGCGGGGCTCTTGGCCGCTGAGGCGTGGCTTGAGAGTGCCCAAGAATATTATCGTAACGAGACCCATCGCGAAGCCCTCTTGACGCCGTTTCTCGCCTCGACCGTGTCGCTCTTCGCGAATCTCCATGGCGCGACTGATGGCAGGCGAGCCTCGCGTGCCCCGCGCGGGCTCGCGCTTTTAGCGGCGGCGGTCGCTGGGATTTCAGAGGCGGGTTTTCATGTTCGTCGAGCCATAAAAAGCCCCGATGGCCGTTTGTGGCAGGCGCTTTGGTCTGTAGGTCCTAAGGGGAAGGCGTCGGTATCGCTGGGACTTTCCGGACTCCTTGGTTTGTTTGCTGAACACGTGCGCAATACCGCGGCGCATCGCGCCCCGACACTGCTGGGCGTGCATGCGGGCCGGGTAGCGGGTTTGGCCACCGCGGCGGGACTTATCGGGGCGAGCGGGGAGGCATCGCTCTTGCCTATGCGCGGAGTGTTTCACAATCCGTTTATGTACATCCCCCTGATTCTGCCTCCGGTCGCGGCCTCTTTGGTGGCGCGTGCCTCCCTGGACTCACGGGCGCGCGTACATAAGACCACTCGTACCTGCTTATGGGTGACCGCAGGGGCGGGCCTAGCGGCGGCCGCCTTGCACGCTGGCGGTGTACCACGGGCAACAGGAAGCGAGCCCCAAGTGCGGGGAGCGAGACCCGGGGCGGTATCGATTCCGATACCGCCCCGCTCTGCAGCCCTGGCCTTGGCGGGTTTGGCCGCCCTCGGCCTTTTGGGTGATGTGTCCTACACCGAGTCCTCTTGAGTGAAGGGAGCGGCTTACAGAAAGTTCGCGAGCTTATGGAGGAAGTGTTTTATGACCCCCAATCCCGTTGGGCCCTTAGAGGGAAGGTAGCCCGATAAGAAATAGCCCTTGCGTCCGGCCCTGCGGGAGTTGGTGAGAGTGCCGGTCTTGGGATTATACCGTTTGCGCACGACGGTCGGGGGTTGCGCGAAGCGCAGGTTGGCTTCGCCGCGCAGCGCGGTTTTCATGAAATGGATCCAGATGGGGAGGGCCTCGCGAGCCCCTGCTGCCCAATGGCCCATGCCTTGGTTATTGTCGTAACCTACCCACACGGTCGTCACGATCTTCGGGTTATAGCCCGTGAACCAGGCGTTATTTTCGTCATTGGTGGTGCCGGTTTTGCCGGCCAGATCGCGACGATGGAGAACCTGAGCCGCGACACCCGTCCCTTGGCGAATCACATGCTCCATCATGCGTGTCAACAAAAAGGCGACTCCGGGGGGAATGGCCGGTGCGGTGCTGGGCGTTGGCGCATGGCCGAGGGGGCAGTTCCGTAAGGAGATATGCTGTCCGCTTGCCGTTTGAATACGCGAGATCAGATAGGGCGTGGGGAGAAACCCCCCGTTTCCGAAGACCGCGTAGCCGCGGACGATTTGCATCGGTGTATAGTCGCCCGACCCTAAGACCATGGACGGGACCTCAGGTATTTGCTGGGTCGGGAAACCGAAGCGGTGCACATAGGCGGCGGCATAGGAGATACCTATGTGCATCAACAGCCGTACGCTTGGCACGTTGTGGGAGTCGGCAAGATCCTCCCAGACCGGCACCGGGGTGGAGGAAAACGTGTTGCTGTAGTTCGTCGGACGATAGGAGTGTCCGTTTGCGAGCGGGATGGTGAGCGGTGTGTCTTTGATGAGCGAGACCGGTGTCAGGTAGTGACGATTGCCGGCGGCCTGCAAGGCCTTGCCGTCCATGGCGGCGGCGTAGACGAAGGGCTTGAAGCCCGATCCCGGCTGCCGGTAGGCGTAGAGGGCGCGATCAAAATGACTGAGTTCGTAACTAAAGCCGCCGCTTAAAGCGAGAATGGCACCGGTTCGACTGTCGAGTGAGATGAGCGCCCCTTGCACATGCGGGACCTCGGTGAGTTGCCAGCCGGGGCTTGGAACGCGCTGCCACACACGTGTGCCGGCCCAGTTGCGGTTGCCTGAGCCCGCGCTGGCGCTTGCGACATAGCGCCGCAGCCAAATGAGGTCCCCGCGCTTTAGGATTTGGTCAACCGCCGTGGCCGGCGGGTGGTGCGGTCTCTCATGGGCCCAGGCCACGTCCCGCCAATCCAAAACGACCGTGCGCCGCCCTTCGAGTTTGACGCGTGCATGCCACGGATCGCTTTGCAATACGATACCCCAGCGCAGGTTGGCCGGGTCGCGGGTGGGTAGGATAGCCGGACGCCGGCCCTTGCTCGCTGCCCGCAGCGCGTGGCCGTGTAGTTGGGCGATCGGCCCATTCCAGCTCTTGGGGTCGAGGCTATCGAGACCCATCGCGTAGTTTTCGAGGCCTATGGCCAGGCTGCGATCGGCAGTCCGCTGATCCTTCGGGGAGATCGTCGTGTACACGCGCAAGCCGCGCCGGTAGGTAAAGTCGGGGCCGAAGCGCTTCTCAAGCCATTTCCGGATCCAGTCCGTCGCGTAGGGGGCAACGTTGCTCGTCGGCTGGTGGTAATTGGTGCGTATGGGCTTGGCCTCGGCCATGATGAGGGCATGGTGGGTGATGAAGTGGTCGGCAAACATGCGCTGCAAGACGTAGTCGCGACGCTTGCGCGCGAGGGTCGGGTTTTTGATGGGATTGAAGGCCGATGGCGCCGCCGGGAGGCCAGCCAATGTCGCGGCCTCGGCCAGGCTCAATTGATTCAGGTTTTTGCCGTAATAGGTGCGGGCGGCGGCCTCGACCCCATAGGCGCCTTGGCCGAGATAAATCTTATTGAGATAGAGGTCGAGAATGGCGTCGTGCGAGAGGCGCGCGGCCAGCTTATAAGCGAGAAGGATCTCCGCGACCTTGCGGGTGATGGTCTTTTGCGGTGACAGGTAGAAGTTGCGTGCCACCTGTTCGGTGATAGTGCTTGCGCCCTGCACGGGCGCCATATGGATGATATCTACGACCGCGGCCCGGAGGATGCCGGGATAGCTCACGGGGTAATAGAGGGGGTTGTGGCTGAAAAATTGGGCATTCTCAGCGGCGATGAAGGCGTTCTGTACTCGCTTCGGGATCTTTTTTAAGGGCAGCGCGAAGCGAATCTGCGGGCCTATGACCTGCAGGAGTTGGCCGTTTGCGGCATAAATCCGCAGGGGCTCCTCCGGTTGCCATTTCTCGAGTGTTTTGACGGGCGGAAGTTGATCCCACACCCACCAGGTCCAGGCCCCGATTGCGGCTGCCATATTGAGGGTCAGCACGATGGCGGCCGGTTTCCACCATGAGCGCCAGTTACGTATGAATGTCGGTATCGGGAGATGGCGGGCAGGCATAGAGACGGACCTATAATGTTTGGGTGGCGCGCGCGAGGCGGCGGCAAGACGGTAGTAAGCCAAGGCGGGACCGTTTCTTGGCTAGCCCCTCGGGTTTTTCCTGAACCTGGCAGCCACCCTGAAGGCCTACCGCGAGGGGATTGTGTCGTAGGGTCGCGTGTGGCGTCATGAGGCTCAGCATAAATGGGGCCTTGGGGTCTGGGCAAAAGTTCCCCGATGCGAGGGTGTTTGCGGGGGAGCGA
Source organism: Pseudomonadota bacterium (assembly GCA_021794595.1). GTDB lineage: Bacteria > Pseudomonadota > Gammaproteobacteria > Acidiferrobacterales > Acidiferrobacteraceae > Acidiferrobacter. The sequence goes on along the minus strand of JAJYQN010000061.1, from coordinate 11,043 downwards.
CGGCTGCCGAAGTGGCGCCCCGTTCTTGGGTCCCTAGGTCTGCTAGCGGTCTGTTGTTTTGATCAAAACACTCGAGGGTCATTGCCGTGACGAGACCTACAGGCGGCGCGGCGGCGGGTGCAGGCGCTCGAAGATGTTGTCCATACGATGCCCCTGGGTGTCATAGCCCTGCACGTGCAGGCGCCGGTGTTTGACGGTGATGACGATTTGGCAGTCGCGGGCTTTGATGGGCGGGCCATCGGCCACGCTAAACGGTTTGCCCGCGCCGCAGGGCTTGGTCGGGAACGCCGCGTTCAGTCGCGCCACGAAATTCTGGGCGACGGCCTGGGCGGTCGTACGGTTCGGGAAGGTCCGACGCGGACATTGGCGGAGGGCGAAGTCTAAGTGTTGGCGGACGGCTTGCTGCTGGACGACGATACGAAAACTCAAAACCGCAGCCCATAGGCCATAAAGGATGGCAAAGCCGATGGCAAGGCGTGTGAAAAGACGCGTGGCCCGAGGACTGGGCGCATGGAGTCTTGCGGGCAACTCGGGGACGGAGGGTTTGATCACGGACGCGTTCCCTCGCGGGCTTGCAGGTGGCGGGTCTCAAAGCCGCCGCGATACGCCCAGTAGAGCAAGGCGGGTCCGATCAGAATCATGGGGATCGATAGCACTTGGCCCATGTCGAGATGTCCGAGTACGAATCCCAGTTGGATGTCGGGCTGGCGCGTGTATTCGACCAGAAACCGAAACAGGCCGTAGCCGAGCACAAAAAGGCTCCCCACGGCCCCCGTGGGCCGTGGCTTGCGGCCATAGACGACAAGGATCACGAGCAATAGGACGCCTTCGAGCAGAAACTCGTAGATCTGCGAGGGTTGGCGCGGTTGCGGGCCGCCGGCCGGGAAAACGATCGCCCAAGGGAGATGGCTTACGCGCCCGAATAATTGATCGTTTATGAAGTTTGCAAGTCGGCCAAGGCCCAAGCCTATGGGGGCGGCCGGGGCGACGAAATCGAGGATGGCCATTGTCGAGCGGCCGTGTTTTCGGCCGTAGACCCAGCAACCGAGAATCACGCCGATGAGGCCGCCGTGGAACGACATCCCGCCGTCCCAGACTTCGAGAATCTGAATGGCATGACCGAGGTAGTAGGGGAGGTCGTACCAGAGCACATAGCCCACGCGCCCGCCGACGATCGCCCCGATCGACAGGTAGTATTCGAGGTCCAAGACCTCATCTTTCGTCCATTGCCATTCCCGTCGGCGTCCGCGGCGGATGAGCCACAGTGTCCCGACGACAAAGCTTATGATCTCAAGTAGACCATACCAGTGTATGGGCAGCGGGCCGATATGGAATCCAACGGGATTGATGTGCGGATAGGAGAGCATGCGGGTCCGTTCACAATAGGGCCTAACAATGGCGAATAGTGGGGGGAGTGTCAAGACTTGCCCCGGGATCATCGGGCGTCCGAACCTGTTACGAGCGTTGTCTACCGGGGCGCGCAGCGCGTGAGGTCTTAATCCCTCATTACCGCTTGGGCCTTACGATCTGGGCGGCTTGCTGGCATTGGCCCCTTTCATGCGGAATTTGGGGCGTGATGGGGTGACTATGCGGTACCGAAGACCGCTTACCGCAGGACCGCGTGAGGGGCGGCGCCATCGCTACTGTTGGGGTAAGCACTTAAGGCGATGACGGTTTTGTCGAGCCTCGGCCCAGCACAGGAGGGGCCATTGAGGGGATCGGTCGGCCATACCCAATCCCGGAAAACGCGAGGGCGCGACCAGTACCGGTTCTCGGTCTCCAGGGCGATCCCGCCGCGCGTGAATCGGGCGCATGGCTCAAAACCCCTGCGCATGTTTTTGTTGTCGTAGCGTGCGCGCGGCTTGGTCGTGATCCAAGCCTTATGTCGCCGCCAGCACAACGATGATCTTGGTTCTATCGGACCTCTGGGGTAGAGTGGCAGACAAATAAAAGCGGTTAGAGGGAGGGAGTATAACCACAATTATCTCGCGGGCGCTTATCGCCGCATCCGTTGCTGTAGGTGTGATATCTGGCGTGACCCCGGCTCTGGCGCGTCCCGTCAACCTCTCGGTCGGGGTCTCGACCTTAGGTTTGGGAGTGCAGGTCTCCACTCCGATCATCCCCGGATCGCTTGATCTCGCAGTTGGGCTCAATCACTTTTCGTATAACCATAATGGGACCTACACGGGCGATAGCTCCAGCATCCCCTATCAGGGGAATATCCGTCTTCAGACCATTCCCGTATTGCTCAATTATTACCCATTTGCGGGGGTCTTTCGTCTGACGGGTGGCGTCATGGTGAACCAGAATCGCATCGCCATGAATAGCACGGGGAATGGCACTTATGTGATCAACGGTCACCCGTACCCGGCTAGCACCGTCGGGACCTTCACGGGCCGCGCGACCTGGAAGCGTGTTGCCCCTTACCTGGGCATCGGTTGGGGGAGCAAGGCCAGTCGTCAAACCGGATTCTCCCTGGGCTTTGACTTAGGTGTCCTTTTTACAGGGGCGCCGCAAGTGACCTTATCGGCGAGCAATTCGTCGAGTGCCCCCCAGCTTGCGAGCGATGTCGCCGCAGCCCAGGCCTCGGCCAATCAAAAGGCGAGCTCCTATAAGCTGTGGCCGGTGATCGGGGTGCGCATCGGGTATGACTTCTCGGGGTGAGCGGTTTCGAGCCCCGAGGGGGTACTCGCGGCCGGCGGCTCTCGCAGGAGCTTGCGATGAGAGCGGTTGTGTGACCCTCAAGTCTCCTGAACGCGCCCCGAGGACACTGCAAGGTCCTCTGTGCGGGATCGAAGGGACTCGCTTCCAATATCCTGTCACTGGCCGCCCGACAACTGCTTAACGATTGGCAGAGCCGCTATGGTTACCGCTCGGTGCTGTTGGAGATCTTCGTCAAGTTCGAGCGTCACCGCGGTACCTACTACAAAGCGGCCAGTTGGATTCTTGTGGAAGGAGACGACTGGCCGGGGCCAGAAGTGTCCGACTACAAACAGCTCATCCCCCACCAAAGATATCTGGCCGGTTCCGCTGCGCCGAGACTTCGCTCGCGTGCTGTGCCAATCGGGAACGGCTACGGGTTTACCGAAGTGTGTACAGCCGAAACTCGATTTTCAATATATCTGACTGAAACATAAGAGAAAACGTATTGGTGATCGGTGGAACTTCAGGTTAGTGGAGGAGTGGCAGGCTGTAGATTATGGATTGGTTACCCTATATGGGGCATAATTATGGTGTTAAGATGGAACTGCATTATAATGTCGTTGGCAGAGGAGGCACGTCATAGAAAAGCCGCGAATCACGTTTTTTGGGTATCGGGACAGTGGGTTCAGCTTGGCTCGACAAGCGGTCTCGCACCCTACGCTTTCGCCCGTTTTTTCGGTCAGTAAGGTGTATTCCACTTTTTTTCAGCCCTATCCTATACAATTGCAACACCGTCTGATTGTCGCAAGAAGGCCGATAAACCGCACTGTGCGTCACCGGCTTTCGGGCGGTACTCCATTCAGACGAGAGCTGATCAACCGCCATGTTCATGCGGCGGATTGGTCAGACCCATCACTAGCCGCCGAGTCTATGCGCAGTCAGCATTGCCTTGTTCAGCGGCACCTGCTCGCGTTCGTAAAGTCCTGAGGAGACATGAGTCCATGATCGTTAATAATCCCTTCGCCGAACTGGCCGCCATCATACCGCCGACCGCCATGCAGGCGTACGTCCTGCTGATGTTCCTGTTGGTGGTAGCCGGGACGATACTCGATATGCGTCACAAGAAAAGCGCCAAGTACTTTTTCGAGAATGCCAGGAAGGCAAAAAAGAACGCGACGCGGACGCTAAGTACCGGTGAAAAAAGCGCACTGGCCTTAAAGACCGTCGCCAAGGAGGTGCTGACCTCGGGCGAATTCCACAATCCGAAGCGCCGCATTTCCCACCTCCTCACGATGTACGGTTTCATAACTTTTGTCGTCACCACGGCGATATTGATCTTCGCCTATCCGACCTCGAGCGATCCCGCGCCGAACTTCCTGCCGCTGCTTTGGAATCTGGGTGCGGCCATGCTGTGCCTGGGGGGTTACTGGTTCTGGTTCAGTATCCGTGTCGACGTCGCCAGCGAGGGCGTCAAGTGGTATCGCCTCAATGGGCGCGGTGACCTTTTCATCGTAGGCCTGCTTGGTATGGCCACCTTCGCGCTGCTCTGGTCTTTCACCATGGGGCTTGGCGCGCTGAACATGCTGTTCTTCGTGTTGTTCGTCGCCGTCAGCACCCTGCTTTTCGGCTCGGTGTACTGGTCCAAATTCGCGCACATGTTCTTCAAGCCTGCGGCTGCGTTCCAGAAGCGTATCATCAAAGCGGACGGCTCGAGGGACAACATGCCCGCAATCTACGATTTATCGGATCCTGAAGTGCAGGCGAGGTTTCCGGATATCGCGACCTACATGGGCGCCAAGCCGCCCAACATGGGATTGGGAATCAAGCGCGAAGCGCCTAACCATTTTTAACAGGTCAATTAATCGAGAGGAACACCATGCCTACCTTTGTGTACATGACGCGTTGCGATGGCTGCGGATACTGTGTTGATATCTGTCCGTCAGACATTATGCATATCGATAAAGTCACACGGCGCGCCTATAACATTGAGCCGAACATGTGCTGGGAATGCTACTCGTGCGTCAAGGCTTGCCCGCAGGACGCGATCGATGTGCGCGGCTACGCCGACTTCGCCCCGCTGGGACATTCGGTGCGCGTCCGCCGCGACGAGGAAAAAGGCGTCATTGCTTGGCGCATCAAGTTTCGCAACGGCGAAAAAGACATGGAGCTGCTTGCGCCAATCACGACCAAACCCTGGGGCAAACACATCCCTCAACTCTCCGATGTGCCAGCGCCGAGCCGAGCAATGCGTGATAGCCAGTTGCTATTTAATGAGCCCAAATACATTCGTATGGACGAAGGCAATCTGCACACACTGGAATCGAACGGTCTCGTGATGAAAGAAGGAGTGTACTACTAATGGCTTACAATACGGTTGTCGAAGACAACATCGACATCCTCGTCGTAGGAGCGGGCTTGGGCGGCACGGGTGCCGCGTGGGAAGCGCGTTACTGGGGGCAGGACAAGAAGATCGTCATCGCCGAAAAGGCCAACATGGACCGTTCGGGCGCGGTGGCTCAGGGTCTCTACGCAATCAACTGCTACATGGGCACGCGCTGGGGCGAAAACAAGCCTGAAGACCACGTCCGTTACGCGCGGATGGACCTGATGGGGATGGTGCGGGAAGACCTGCTGTTCGATATGGCGCGTCACGTTGATTCAGCCGTTCACCAGTTCGAAGAGTGGGGCCTGCCGATAATGCGCAACCCCAAGACCGGCGCTTATCAGCGCGAGGGGCGTTGGCAGATCATGATTCACGGCGAATCCTATAAGCCGATCGTCGCCGAGGCCGCCAAGAAATCCGCCGACAAGGTCTTTAACCGGGTCTGCATCACTCATTTGCTGATGGATGATGCCAAGGAGAATCGCGTGGCCGGCGCGGTCGGTTTTAACGTTCGTACCGGTGATTACCACGTCTTCAAGTCCAAGACGGTGATTGTCGGCGCGGGCGGAGCCTCTAACATATTCAAGCCGCGCTCAGTCGGTGAGGGTGCGGGCCGCGTCTGGTATGCACCGTGGTCGTCGGGTTCAGCCTATGGCCTGATGATCCAGGCGGGCGCGAAAATGACCCAGATGGAAAACCGTATCGTACTGGCGCGATTCAAGGACGGGTACGGTCCGGTGGGAGCATACTTCCTGCACCTCAAGACCTACACGCAGAATTGTAATGGCGAAGAGTACGAGTCGAAGTGGTTCCCGGCACTGACTGAAATGGTCGGCAAGGAATATCTAGATACCGAAGGCCAGCACTTGTCCCATAAACCTATTCCGACCTGTCTGCGCAACCACGCATTCATCTCCGAGGTGAACGCCGGCCGCGGTCCTATCCATATGGTGACGATGGAGGCCTTCCAGGATCCGCACCTTGAGGAGATCGGCTGGCATAACTTCCTCGGCATGACCGTGGGTCAGGCCGTGCTGTGGGCGGCGACTGATGTCAATCCGAAGTATGAAAATCCGGAACTGACCACCTCCGAGCCGTATGTGATGGGCTCGCACGCGACCGGTTGCGGCGCTTGGTGTTCAGGCCCGGAGGACATTTCCCCTCCGGAGTATTACTGGGGCTACAACCGTATGACCACGGTTGAAGGTCTGTTCGGCGCGGGCGATGCCGTCGGTGGTACGCCGCACGCGTTCTCGTCGGGCTCGTTTACCGAAGGCCGTCTAGCCGCCAAGGCTGCGTGCAAATACATCGACGACGGGAAGGCCGAGGGCATCCAGGTTTCCGATGCGCAGATCCAGCGCCGTGGGGAAGAAATCTTCAAGCCGATGGAGCATTACAGGGTCAACCGCAACGAAATCACGGCAGGTAGCGTCAACCCGCACTACATCAACCCAAGACAGGGCCTGGACCGTCTGCAGAAATTGATGGACGAGTACTGCGCTGGGGCTACGGTCAACTACATGACTAACGAAAAACTGCTGCAGATCGGCTTGAAAAAACTCAAGATCATGGAAGAAGACCTTGAGAAGATCGCCGCCGAGGACATCCACGAACTGTTGCGCGCGTGGGAACTGAAGCATCGCCACCTCACCTCCGAAGCGGTCATGCAACACACCCTGTTCCGCAAGGAGACCCGCTGGCCAGGTTACTACTACCGCGGGGACGCGATGAAGCTCGACGATGCAAACTGGCATGTCCTCACCGTATCGCATCGCAATCCCAAGACCGGTGAATACACCATGGAAAAGGCCCCGTGCTACCACTTGGTTGGTAAGGACGGGTAAGCCACAGCCCCGGCAGCGCGCCTGATGGCCACTGCCGGGCATCCTTGGGGCCCGCATGCTTATTGCGCCGTTTTTTCAGAGGAATTACTCATGAGCAGCTCTGTCGTTCAGGTCACACCCAAGACCGCCACGAACATCATCGATCACACCGACGAGGAGATTCTGGCGCTCGCCCATCCCATGTGGCGCGACCTGATCAAATACTCCAATCAGGGGCAATACGGCAAATTCATCCGCAAGTTCTCCTATGACCTGCTGTTCGGCCTCAATGAAGTCGAGGTTGGCAAACAGTTCGCCAACAGCGAACTGACCCGAAGCCTGAACAAAGAATGGGATTACCTTGGCATCATCCGGAGAGGGCAGCATGTCACGGTGCTGTACCGGGTCCGGAGCACGAAGAGAGAAGGTGAATGGCTCGGTCGGCTGGTACTGGGCTATGAACGAGGAGAAGTGCGCATCTTTGCCGCCTCCATTTTCTGAAACGTCGAGATACCCATGAAAGCCATGATCGAAGCCAACAAATATGTCGAACTGACCTACAAGGTCATCGACCAGAAAACAGGCCAGGTGTTGACGCAGGTCGAGTTCCCATTGGGCTATGTCCATGGCGTCACCGAGATATTGTCGCCCCAGGTCATGGAAGCGCTGGAAGGCAAATCCGAGGGCGATGTCATCGAGGTGCGCATAGACTGCAACGACATCTATGGCCCGCGGGACGAAGCACTGGTGGTTATCGAAGCCATCGCGAATGTCCCCGAGGCATACCGTGAAGTTGGCACGGCCATCCTGATGGAGAACGACAACGGTCAAACCAAGAATTTTCTGGTGACCCGAGTGGACTCCAGAACGGTAACGATCGACGGCAATAACCCGCTGTGCGGCCGGGAAGTGATTTTCAAGCTCGAGATAGTGTTGGTGCGTGATGCCACCGTCGAGGAAATTCAGTATGGCGGCAAGCTGGAAGCGCCCCCCGAGCTGAAAAACTGTCGCGCCGTTCCGGTTTGAATTGTGTGAAAATGGCCTGTACAACAGAAAGTGCAGCGCTGAACCCAAACCCGGTAACCGGGTTTAACTCCATCGCTCGATCTGTTACGCGTTGGGTAGCCTGATATCGGTATTTCCGAGCCCTATTTTCCATCGAGAGGTAAACAATGAGCGAGCCCACGAAAACCAAGCGTCCAGTCCCGGAAGGCAAATCGCGTTTCTTGACAACCCGCCAAAAAGCGCCGAATGGGAAGGGTTACGTTGGATACGAGACCATCTGGGAACCGTTCCAAAAAGAAGTCAAATACGTCACGCCGAAGAAGCCGTAAATCCGACGGCGCGAACCTAACCGGTCGCGTGGCCATGTTTTGCATCAGCAAGACCTTCCGGACTCGATGGTTCGCTTGTGTGTTGTACGCCGCACGCCCGGGAGACCGCAAGCGAGGGCGCGGTGTCCGGGGGCGTTGCGTTGCGTCCAGGGGAAGGTCCTTACAGGTCGCCTACGGCCACCTGTAAGGACCTCGATACGCCGTCCCATTATTCTGGGCGAGGCTCTTCTGCGAAAGACAAGCGCCCGGCTCGCCCGCAGGACGGCAGCAAGCCTCTCGTAGCTCCGCTGTGAGATCATGAGCTGCGGAGATCGAGGGGGCGAGGGAGACTTGGACGTCCCTATCGCGCATACCAAGAGTCGGCGCACGCTTGCCCTTCCGTACGCTATGCGAGCGTCTCAAGGCGCTCGCATACTTGGTAGTGTCAGGGGGCTCATTCCCTCGATGGATTTCGGTTGCCTCAGAGCCGCAAGAGGGCGTTAGTTGTAGCGGCAAACGGCCTTTGGCCCCCCCAAAACTGCTTGATAGCCTCTGGCGCGGCTACGGAGTGCGGACAGGCGCCACAACGGTAAGGGCGGCTATGGTTCGTCCGCCGGTCATGCGCGCAGGCGCTGGATGCTGGATGCAGCACAGAGGGTGGGGATCATCTGGGAGAGGTCGGCCCCGGCTTTGAGGCCGAAGGCATCTCTTGTTTAAGGTACTCCGCTTTTCTTTGTCTGGAACTCCGGTAACATCTTCTCCACGGTATCCAAAACCCTCTGCATGTTCACACCGCGGGGGCACCCCATTGTTTCCGCCCGACACTCACCGCGGTCCGGCCTCCGGGCACCCAAAGCCTCGGTGATTCTCGGCTTCAGTCGGCTGCGGGGACACGGAGGGGTATGTGATGATCGGCGTGGCCCAGACAGGAAGCACCTTATCTCGTTGCACTTGCCAGTGCCCCACGACGGACCAGGCACACAAAACGGGGGTTTCGCCATCCACGGCGTTATCGAAGAGGTACATGCGATCCACCCAGGAGGCCCCCTGCGCGGCCTGGATAGGGGACTTGCTATAACGACTGATGATTTTCGTGATAGGCACATCGTGTCCGCCAGCCATAACACGACGGGCCACGCGGGCGGCGTTGATTTCTGGGTTACCGGTACTCAAAAAAACACACGAATGCGATAACCAGCGTCTTGCGCGAGGCGCAAAAATACGACCTTGTCAGGCGCGGAAAAAACGGTCTCGAAGGCGAAACTGCGCTCCCTCAATCCGAGGCGGCGTAAAAAGTTTAGGCGACAACAAGCTTGACAGCCGCCGCAGAGGGTGGGGTATTCCTGGGAGAGGTCGGCCCCGCTGTGTCACAGTAGTTGTCTCCTCAATAAATCCTATAATGGGGGCGAGGTGAGAAGACGATGGCACGATATGCACAACGATTTCGATTGTGCGCCGGCTCTCGGGATGCGCGATGGGACATCCAAGTTGCCCTCGCGCCCTCGGTCCCGGCGCAGCTCATGATCTCACAGCGAAGCTCCGGGCTGCCGCGGCTGTCCTGCGGGCGAGCTGTCCCCTGCGGGGACAACCATACTCGTCCACAAATAACCGGACGGCGTGTCGATGTCTTTAAGCTAGGTGGCCTGCGACCACCCGCCTGGACCTACGCCTCCCGCGTCCTCGCTTCGCTTTCCATGGCGCGCAGCGAAGGACCGGGCAGTGGCTCGATTATTGCCGCCCGAGAGCGCGCCTGTAGAGCTTGTCAGCCGGGAGCTTGGGGTGGGGATCGCCACCCTAGAGCGGTGGCGATCCGAGGCCTTGGGCCTCCCCCAGACGGAACGCGCATGGACCGGATGGGCGGGGGGTTTCAAGTGGTGCAACGGTCCGTTCCCGTGAGGTCAGAAACTGGGCGCGTAATCACCGTCAGTCCGGGGGTCAAATGATTTCCGAGTTTGACGCCCGCCAGTTACGGAAGATGAAGCTTCAACTCGCGGCGTTTCAGTGCGGCGAGTTGGGCCCTGAGGGTTTCATTGGTGATATGGATTTCTTGTTGAGTGCTATGGAAGATATTCCGCTAGAGTGGAAACAACGGGCTCACGAGTTCGTTGTAACATTGGAAGAGGTTTATGCCGTAGCGCTTGATCTAGGCCACACCGAAATCGATGAACAAGGGCGGCGCTTCATTGCTGAAGCAATAGAAGGCATTCATCGTTGTCTTGAGGAGATCCAAATTCCGGAATCGGCAGAAGAAGATTGCTAAACCGGCAATAGTCCCCTGGACACCGACTGCAAAAGCGCTGTCGGCCTCGCGGCCGATTGACGTTTTCTGTCGTTAGGTGACAATAGGCACACGCTGGTATAGAATGGGGGCATGAAGCCATTTCGCTGGAGTCACGAAAAAAACGAGACGCTAAAAGTCGAGCGCCGAGTTTCTTTCGAGGAAGTCGTTCTCGCGATTGAAGCGAATGGCTTGCTGGATGATTTGCGCCACCCGAACCTGGCGAAATATCCCAATCAATCCGTTTTTGTCGTAGCGCTTGATGGTTATGTTTACTTGGTGCCTTATGTGGAAGAGCCGAATGGCTTCTTCCTGAAAACAGTCATTCCCAGCAGAAAGGCTACCCGAGACTATTTATTGAGGAATACGCCAAATGAAAAAACTTGAGGGGTATGAGGAAGAGATTCTGACCGCTTATGAAAAAGGGGAGCTTAAGTCGACTTCTCCGTCAAAAACCGACTTGGCCAAATTCAAGGCGGCGGCTACCGCAACTTTCATCAAAGACAAACGAATCAATATTCGGCTATCCTCGCCCGACCTGATGGATATCCAGGCGCGCGCGATGGAAGAAGGTATCCCATACCAGACATTTATCGCCAGCGT
>JAJYQN010000018.1 GCA_021794595.1 Pseudomonadota bacterium | reverse complement strand
GGGTTCACAAGAACCGTGTCGGGAACCTCGGCCACCTGCGGATAGCGCGGGTTGGCGTGCACCCCAAAAATGACTACGCGCAGCGGGACCCCGATTTGCGGGGCGGCAAGACCCGCGCCGCTTAAGGCGGCCATCGTGTCTTTCATGTCGGTCACAAGCTCAGAAAGCGCAGCAGACGAGACCACAGGGACCTCTTGCGCCCGCGCAAACAACAAAGGATCGCCCATCTGTCGCACAAGCCTTACCGTCATGACTTTACCCTTCGCCGCTTCGGCCCCATACTAAGGACATTGTACCAAAGGAGCCTCGTGTGCGCCGCATTATCCCGATCGTCCTGGCCGTCCTCGGTCTTTGCACCCAAGCGCTAGCCACAAAAGCCCCCCTCTACGAGATCCAGGTGCTGGTATTCGCAAACCACTTGCGCCGCCTTGATGGCCACGAGCACTGGGGTCAGGAGAAGATCTCGCCCATCGCGGGCTTTAAGAAGGCCCTGGCGCCCAGCAGGAGCCTGCCCCCAGGCTCCCATCTCGCGATCGCCCAGTCGATCCTGTCCCGCCACCCCCATTACACCATTCTTGCCGCCCGCAGCTGGGTCCAGAACATGGTGCCCCTCCGGGCCACAAAGGCGATTCGGATAAAAAGCCGCACTAACGGCCGCCTGAAAGGCGTCATCCGCGTATTTCGCTGGCACCTCATCCATGTCGCGGTGGACCTCCATTACACGCCCAGCGAGACCCTTCTCAACACGGGATCTTCAGACACCACTTATCAACTCCGGGAATCGCGCCCGGTGGCGTTGCGCAGAACAAATTATTTTGATCATCCGAAGTTCGGGGTTCTAGTACGCATCGTACCCTACATGGGTCCGGTCGGGTCTGGGCAGTAAACCCTTAGGAATCGCGCATGGAGGTCGAATCGTACAGGCGAGGAATGGCCTCCTCGAGCAAGGACCGAACCTGATTCATGCCGGTCTCCAAATATCGTTCTATGGTCCGCAGATCGATCTCGCCCTCGGTCTTCCCGGCCGCGAAGTTCGCGACCACCGCAAGCGAGGCGTAGCAGAGGCCAAGCTCGCGCGCGAGTCCCGCCTCCGGCATACCGGTCATGCCGACGATGTCGGCGCCATCGCGCTCCAGTCGACGAATCTCCGCCACGGTCTCAAAGCGCGGGCCCTGGGTCGCAGCATAGGTCGCACCTAGGGCCAGCTCCAGACCGGCACGCGTGGCGCCATCCCGCAATACCTCACGCAAGGCCTCGCAATAGGGGTAGGTAAAATCCACGTGGGTTACGGGTTCCGGACTGCTCCCAAAAAACGTATGGGCGCGGCCATAGGTGTAATCGATAATTTGGTCGGGCAACACGAGACTCCCCGGCACCAGGCTCAACCGGATCGCGCCCACGGCATTCACGGCAATGACGTGGCTTGCGCCACACTCCTTCAGTGCCCAGAGATTCGCCTGATAATTAACGCGATGCGGAGGAATGGTGTGTCCGTGACCGTGACGCGGCAAAAAAATGACGTCATGCCCGCCGACCGCACCATAGACCATGGGCGCCGACGGCTCGCCGTAAGGGGTACGCAAGATGCGGCGCTCGCGCACTGTCAAATTCCGGAGATGGGTGAGCCCACTCCCACCGATAATGGCCAGCATCTTCATCTGAGCGCGTAAATCCCCTTCGCGTTTCGTAAATACCCTTCGTAATCCATACCGTAACCAAAGACATAACGGTCCGGGACATCAAGACCCGAAAAATCGGCCACGAGATCCCCGGGACGCGATCGCAACTTGGTGACCAAGACCACCTTCAGTACCCGGGAGGCGCCGCGGTCATACAGACTCTGCGTCAAAGCCGCCAAGGTCGTACCCTCATCGAGGATATCGTCGAGCAACACCACCGTCCGACCGGTCACCGACAAACTCGGACCCGCAATCCAGGCCAGGTCTCCGCCGGTCAAGGCCCCGCGATAACGCGTGGCATGGACATAGTCCACTTCCAGGGGAAAATTGAGTCGAGGGAGAAGGTGCCCTGCAAACACCAGGGCACCATTTAGAACCACCATGAGGATAGGGTTGAGATCGGCTACGGCGTCATGCAGGGCCTGCGCCATCCGGTCAAGGGCGTAGTCCACCTCAGCTTCCGAAAACAGCTGTTCGGCGGCCTCCAAGAGCGCCCAAGCCTCCCGTCCCTGCGCCGCCCCATCCGCTTCCATACGATCAAGAAGGGATTAGTAGGTGAAGGTTACGGTGTCGTCATCCATGGCCTGCGTGATGACAAACGCGCCGCCCACCGTCTCTTCGATTTCGGGAATGAGGTCTTTGCCCCACAGTTCGAGCGTGGGGGTACATACCTTAAAATGGACGCCCGCTTCGTGCGCGTCTTTCATAAAGTCATATACGGACTTTGTGCTCCCTTCCTGCACGAAGAGCTTTTCCGCGACGCCCTTAATGGCAAGCTCGCCGGCTCGGGCCGTCAAGACCACGGTGACCTCGTATTCCATGGCCGCAGCCACAGTCGCCTGGAAAAACGGCGCGCCGAGCTCAGAGGGGTTACGGGGATCGGTATTCACCATCATCATAAGAAGCTTGTCAGCCATTACACTACTCCGCAAATCGGTCAAAGAAAGACGCGCGATTATAGCGGCTTCCGCCGCTAAATCCCATAGCGACACCGACCCCAAGCGATGATCTGTGGAAAACCCCGCAAAGACCCCCAAAAAGCGGGCTTCCCCTGGGAACGCGCGCGATCCGACGCAACTGTGGCTCAGTCGCCGCTTGGCAGTCGCATGACCTTTGGTCAGAACGCCCCGGCGAGCGCCCGCCAAATCGGGGCTACGCGCAAACGAGAGGGATGGATCTTAGCTTCCGGCAGTCGAGCTCAGCGGGTCGCTATAAGGTGAGACCTTTCAAGTAGGCGCGAAACTCCTCTTTTAACTGCGGGTGGCGCAAGGCGTATTCGACGGTCGCCTCGAGGTAACCCAACTTGCTACCGCAGTCATAGCGTTTGCCTTCGAACTCATAGGCCAACACCTGCTCCCGTTCAAGCAATTGGGCAATACCATCTGTGAGCTGAATCTCGCCGCCGGACCCGGTCCCGAGGTTTTCGAGGAGATCAAAGATCCGCGGCGTCAGAATATAGCGCCCCACGACACCGAGGGTGGAGGGGGCCTGACCGGGAGCCGGCTTCTCGACGATCCCTTCCACGCGATGCAACCTGTCATCCCAGGCGCGCGTGCGCACGATACCGTAGGAACCGGTGTCCTCCGGGGCCACGTTTTGGACACCAACAATGGCGTTATGGTAATGGCCGTAGAGGTCGACCATTTGGCGCAAAGCCGATGGCTTTGCATCGATCAGGTCATCGGCCAAGATCACCGCAAACGGCGCGTCACCCACCACCTGACGCGCGCACAGTACGGCGTGCCCCAGGCCCAAGGCCTCGGCTTGGCGAATATAAATACAGGTAATCTCCTTCGGGAGTATCCCGCGCAAGGAATGGAGGATTTTGTCCTTACCGCGCACCTCAAGTTCGGCCTCCAACTCATAGGCCTTGTCGAAATGATCTTCAATCGCCCGCTTGCTCCGCCCGGTCACGAAAATCAACTCAGTGATGCCGGCGTCGATCGCCTCTTCGGCCGCATATTGAATCAGCGGCTTATCGACGATGGGCAGCATCTCCTTGGGACTCGCCTTCGTTGCCGGCAAAAACCGCGTCCCCAACCCCGCTACCGGAAAAATTGCTTTTTTGATCAAACCCACTCGACAACCCCCATGTTAAAGACGATGCCTGTTGCTTCCTTGACAGTGGGCCCGATTCTAACGGGAAGCCTGCCCTCAAGCTATCCCTCGACAGCCGGTGGCAGAACCAGGCCCTTAAGTGTCCTGTCTCGCCGGCCCAATGGAGGCCCCGGCATCAACAGCCAAGGGGCCTGAGGGATCGAATTGGGGCGCACTGTGCGTCCCTTATGTGGCATGCGCGAGGCGCGGTACTCTCGGGGTTTTATTGTTTTTCGAAAAACCCCGAGAGGGGCAGGAAAGACAGGCCGAGTCCTTGCCGTTAGGCCACCCTGAGATCCGGTATCAGAGTCGCACCGAGAGTGCGGCACAGGACCGTGCACGGTTTGTCCACTCGCCTGGCATCTTAACCTTCGTTCGCGCCCATCAAGTAAAGAGGCCATTGTCTTAAAAAATACATGGCGTAATCCGGCCCGCTATGATCACGGGAGGCGCGGGCGCCATGGGAACTTTGGATGAGTTCGAGCGATATATGCAGACCTTGTGCGAACGGCTGGGGTATGCTGATCGTCAAAGCCGCCGACTGGCAATATCTCGGCGATACGCAGGGTCGCGGCAAACTCGATACGCTCCATTGCCGCGACCAGCCCATCAAAGGCATCTGGGCCTACCCCGCTTGCGCGGGACTTTCGTCGATATCTCTGCAACGAATAAGATCTGCAATCCGATTATTTATCGACATTCATTAACGTCTCACGCG
>JAJYQN010000079.1 GCA_021794595.1 Pseudomonadota bacterium | reverse complement strand
AATTCGGCCTTTCTGGTCGTCCAGAGCCCCGGAGAGAAGGGCGATGGCCTTATCTATCGCGATGAGAACGACCAACCGCTCGTCTGGGACTTGAAGAAAGAGGCCTTCGTGAGCGGCATGGATGCCTCAAGTCATCCCGCGCTCTTTGGCGAACACAAGACTCCAGATGGACGTACCGTCAAGACCGTGATGACACTCTTGGCCGAGCGCTATCTTGATAAGCGCTTCTCGCCTGAGGCCGCCGCTGAGATCTGCGGCATCCCGGCCAGCACCATCGAGCGCCTAGCGCTCGAAATGGCCCATGTGGCCTTCAAGGAAACGATCGAGATCGACGTCGAATGGACCGATTGGGCGGGACGCAAGCACAATAAGTTTATCGGCCGGCCGGTCTCGATGCACGCCATGCGCGGGGTCTCGGCACACTCCAACGGCTTCCAAGCGGCCCGCGCCATTCATCTGCTCCAGATCTTGCTCGGAACCATCGATTGCCCCGGCGGGTTTCGCGCGAAGGCCCCTTATCCGCGTCCAGTGCCGCCTCCGGGCAAACCGGCGCACCAGTCGGCACCGAATACGCCGCTTGATGCAAGCCCACTTGGCTTTCCGAAGGCCCCCGAGGACCTCGTCATCGACGCCGAGGGCCGCCCCTTGCGGATCGACAAGGCCTATTCGTGGGAGGCCCCGATCGCAAACCATGGCCTGATGCACATGGTGATCACGAACGCCGTGAACGGCGACCCCTACCCGATCGATACCTTGATCTTTTTCATGGCCAATATGGCGTGGAATTCGAGCATGAATACCGCCAATATCCAGGACATGCTGCGCGCCAAGGGCGAGGACGGGGAATACAAGATTCCGTTTTTGGTGGTAGCCGACGCCTTTCATTCGGAGACCGTCCACTTCGCGGACCTCGTGCTTCCCGATACCACCTATCTGGAGCGCTACGATGCGATCTCTCTCCTGGATAGGCCAATCTCGGAGCCGGATGCGGTCTGCGACTCGATACGCCACCCGCTTCTTGAACTCGACCGCAACGTGCGGCCTTGGCAAGAGGTCTTGATCGAGCTCGGTGCGCGTCTCAAGTTACCGGTGTTCACGAACGAGGACGGCACGCCCAAATATGAAGGCTACAAGGACTTCATCATTCGCTACGAGCGCTACCCCGGCGTAGGCTTTCTCGCAGGATGGCGCGGCAAAGACGGCAGCAAGTCCTTGCGTGGCGAGCCAAACCCCAAGCAGTGGGATAAATACATCGAGAACCAGGGATTCTTCCAGCATCACCTGCCGATGTCCCAGCGGTATTTCCGCTTTGGGAACAAGGAATACCTGGAGTTTGCCAAAGAGGCTGGGTTTAACTACACCGCAGACCCCATCGTCATCGAGCTCTACTCGGAGTCGATTCAACGGTTTCGGCTCGCGGGACTTGGACTCTATGACGGTCCACAGCCAAAGGATCCGGTCGATCAGGAGCGGCTTGCCACCTACTTCGACCCGCTGCCGGACTTTTACGAGCCTCTTGAACAACAGCGAATCGACAAGAAGGAGTACCCGTTTTTTGCCGTGAACCAGCGTCCCATGATGATGTACCACTCGTGGGACTCACAGAACGCCTGGCTTAGGCAAATCATCGCTCAAAACTACCTCTACATGAACCGCGCCAAAGGCGAGAGCCTGGGCATCAGCGACGAGGACTGGGTATGGGTCGAATCGCACAACGGCAAGATTCGCGTGCAGGTACGGCTGATAGAGGGTTGCCAAGAAGACACGGTGTGGACCTGGAACGGCATCGGGAAGCAGTCCGGGACCTGGGGACTCAAGCCGGAGGCGCCCGAGGCGACGAAGGGCTTCCTGATGAATCACCTGATCTCGGAGCTGTTGCCGGAGAAACAGGGCGAGCGGCGCCTGACCAACTCGGATCCCATTACCGGGCAGGCCGCGTGGTACGACCTGATGGTGAAGGTGACCAAGGCGGCCCCCGGCGAGACCGGCGTTTGGCCCACCTTTAGCAACGTGGTGCCGCTCCCGGGCGCATCGCCGAAGCCAGACGTTTTGCGTTATAGCACGCGCCCCGAGACTTAAGGGCTAAGGAGAAGGAATGCGTTTAGGACTCGTCATTGATCTCGATACCTGCGTCGGCTGCCACGCCTGCGCTACGGCATGCAAGGAGTGGAACGCAAGCTCCATCACAGCGCCCCTGACCGATTACGACCCCTACGGCCAGGAGCCGTCCGGGGTCTGGTTTAACCGCGTTCGGCACTATGAAGTGGGCGAGTACCCGAACAACAAGACCATCAATTTTCCGATGTCTTGCATGCATTGCGAGAACGCTGAGTGCGTGACGGTCTGCCCCACGGGCGCCTCCTACAAACGGCCTGAAGACGGCATCGTCTTGGTCGATCAAGACAAGTGCATGGGTTGCAATTACTGCTCGTGGGCCTGCCCTTATGGAGCGCGCGAACTCGACCATGAGTCCGGCACCATGAAGAAATGCACCCTGTGCGTGGATCGCATCTACGACCAAGAGCTTCCGGTGGAGGAGCGCCAGCCCGCATGCGTGTTGGCCTGTCCGGCTCACGCCCGTCTGTTCGGAGACCTAGATGACGCCGAAAGCACGGTGAGTCGCACGGTCCGCGACCGCGGGGGCTATTCGCTCATGCCGGAATTGAACTACAACCCGACCAACCAGTACCTTCCGCCACGCGTGCGCCCGGCCATCGCGACCAACGATTTGGCGCGACATTCGCTTGCGCGCAAGGTGAAAGAGTGGGTCAACCGTGTTGTTGAACGATAGATAAAAAGGGGACTCTATGAATCCATCACTTGCCGTCATCTTTTTAACGCTGTTCTCGGGGAGCGGCTTTGGCCTGATGGCGATCGTCGCGTTCGTCAATGATTTTCATATCGACGGCGGGCTTAGCCCCCTGCGCACCGTCGTCGCCGTAGTGTTGGCCTTGATCCTTGTGACCATTGGCATGATTTCGTCCACGGCGCATTTGGCAAACCCCAAAAACGCCTGGCGGGCCTTCACCCGCTGGCGGACCTCTTGGCTTGCGCGCGAGGGGGTGTTCGCGGTCCTCTTTTACCCGGTCGCCATCACTTACCTCGGTTGGGTGTTTTTCACGAACAAGGACCAGGATTCTGTAGCCCTCGTTCTTGGAAACGTGAGTGCCGTGTTGGCGCTTGTGACGATCTTCTGCCAAGGCATGATCTATGCCTGTCTGCGGACGATCCGCCAATGGCATACGCCCCTTGTTCCGGCCAACTTCTATGTCTTGGGTCTCGCTCTGGGTGCGACCCTATTGGCCAGTATCCGGCTTATATTGGCGGCCCCTGACCGCGTCATGATCGGGATCGCGCTCTCTTTCTTGCTGGCGGCGGCCATCATGAAGGCCATCTATTACTTCTGGATCGGGCGTCCGAGCGGCACCACCTTGCAGACGGCTACTGGCTTAAGTCGCGGCAAAGTGCGGCTGCTTGACCAAGGGCACACCTTTGGAACCTTCTTGACACGCGAGTTTAGCAACAGCATTACGCCAATTGCCGCCGTTCGATTCAAGGTGGTAGTGTATATAGTGGGCTTTATGATCCCCGCTGGGCTCTTGGCGCTTGGCCTCTATGAGCCGCTCGGGATATTGGCTATTTTGGCGCCCTTGTCGGCCTTCATTGGCATCGGCGTGGAACGCTATTTGTTCTTTGTCGAGGCCCAGCATGTGGTGAACCTCTACCATGGGCGCGCGCCTGCCTCTATGCCGATGATGCATCCGAACCTCAGGGCCAATCCTACGGCTGAGCAGCCGCCTCGGCGTCTGGTACCAAGCTACCAGAAGCGCTGAAACGAGGATAGTACCTAGCCAACCCGCGAGCGGGGGGCATTCACCGAGGATCCGACCATCACTGAACGCAAGGGATCAGGGCTAGGGGGGCTCAGCCACTTCAATGCGGCAGGAGACGCCCGCATGGTCGATGTGAGCGAAAAGGCCAGCACCCACCGCATGGCCATCGCCGAGGGCTACATCGACATGGACCCTGCTACGCTTTCTGTGATCAAGGCCGGGACCGCCCGCAAAGGGGACGTATTGGGAATTGCGCGCATTGCTGCAATCCAGGCCGCAAAGCGCACCGACACCCTTATCCCCCTCTGTCATCAGATACCGATCTCAGGTCTGGAGGTCGCCTGGGACTTCGCCACGGAAACCCGCCTCCGGTGTCACGTGACCGTCCGGACCCAGAACGTGACCGGCGTCGAGATGGAGGCCTTGACGGGGGTGGGCATCGGGCTTCTGACCGTCTACGATATGTGTAAGGCTATAGACCGCGGCATGACCATTGGGGGCATCCGCTTGATCCACAAGGAAGGAGGTCGCTCTGGAAGCTGGGATCGCAGCTAATGTCCTCTCGGGCCCTACGCCGATGGGGGAGGCAGGAACATCCTTGGGCGACCGATTCGGGCGGCAGCTCTCCTATCTACGCGTCTCCCTGACCGAACACTGCAACCTGCGGTGCCAATACTGCTCCCCTGCCCAAGGCACGCCGCGCTTTGCGCGCAAAGATCATCTGACACCCGCTGAACTGGACCAACTGCTGACCGTCTTTCATGAGCTTGGCATAAGCCATATGCGCTTTACCGGGGGTGAACCCCTCCTCTACCCTT
>JAJYQN010000020.1 GCA_021794595.1 Pseudomonadota bacterium | reverse complement strand
TAGGCTGTGGGCTTAAGCAGGGCCGCGACCTGAAACAGAAGAGAGCACAGTAATCGGCCCTGGGTGCCGCAAATCGCGCCGAAGAAACACGGGGGCGCCGTTTTGTGGCAAAGTGGAAGGTGGCGCCGCGGAAGACCGGTAGACCAATGGTGCTTATGGCCCGCAAGAGAGCATGGTCCTGGGTAACGTCATCGACATTGGTGAATCGGCCGGGCGGTTCGCAGCCGCTGGGCCGATATCCCGTTTGAGAGAGTGAGCAAGACGACGGACCCGATGCGGCGCCACCTTCCCTTCCCCAACGAATAATGGAGCAAGCCATGGCACGACGCAATGCCCCGCATCCCCCCAAACCGGGCCCATCCCGGGCCGCTCTGACGATAACCCACCCCGACGCCGCCGGCATCGACATCGGCAGCGCCTCCCACTTTGTGGCCGTGCCGCCGGATCGGGACGACCAACCGGTACGCGAGTTTCCAAGCTTCACAACGGACCTCCATGCCCTGGCCGACTGGCTCAAGGCCTGCGGCGTGGACACCGTGGCGATGGAATCCACGGGCGTGTACTGGATCCCCGTGTTCGAGCTGCTGGAGGCGCGCGGTTTTACCGTGTTGCTGGTCAATGCGCGCCACGTGAAGAGCGTCTCGGGCCGCAAGTCCGATGTGCTGGACTGCCAGTGGCTGCAACAGCTTATGACTTATGGCCTGCTCCGCGGGGCGTTTCGTCCCGCCGATGCGGTGTGTGCCTTACGCTCGCTGTGGCGACAGCGCGGGATGCTGCTGAAATCCCAGGGCCGACAGGTGCAGCACATGCAAAAGGCCCTCACGCAGATGAATGTTCAGTTAGCCAACGTGATCTCCGATGTCGTGGGGGAGACGGGCCAGAGGATACTGCGCGCCCTCGTCGCCGGGGAACGCGATGGCCGGGTGCTGGCGGCAATGAAAGACGTGCGCATCCGGGCCAGTGGGGACGAAATCGCCAAGAGCCTGCGGGGGAACTGGCGCCCCGAGCATCTGTTTTCCCTCCGGCAGGCGCTCGCGATGTTTGACTTCATCGGCACGCAAGTGGCCGAATGCGACCGCGAGATCGCGCAGCAGCTGCAAGGACTTAAGGCGCATGACGGCGAACCCGCCCAGAGCAAAAAACGCCCCAACACCCGCAATGCCCCCCCGGGTGATCTGCGCACCCAGTTGTTCAAAATGTGCGGGGTGGACCTCACGCGCATCGACGGCATCAACGTGACCACCGCACTCGCGGTCCTCTCGGAGACCGGTACCGACATGTCACGGTTTCCCACAGTCGGCCATTTCACGAGCTGGTTGGGGCTGTGTCCGGGCACCAAGATCACCGGCGGCAAGGTGATGAGCGGCAAGACCAAGCGTGTGGTCAACCGTGCCGCCCAGGCCTTGCGCATGGCCGCCACCGCCCTGCGTACCAGCCAATCCGCGTTGGGCGCGTACTTCCGTAGGATGTGTGCCCGCATGGATAAGCCCAAGGCGGTGACCGCCGCCGCGCACAAGCTCGCGCGGTTGATCTACACGATGCTCACCAAGGGTGAGGAGTACACCGATCAAGGCCAGGATTACTACGAGGAACGCTATCGCGAACGGGCGCTCTGGCATCTGGCCCGGCGCGCCGAAAAGATGGGCATGAGGCTCGTGCCTGGCGAACCGGTCGCTTCATAACAGTAAGGACATCAATATGTTAGAGAGTGTTTCTTGAGAGGCCTTGATGTCCTGGGCCTTCAGGACCGTGGGCAGCTGCGTATAGTAGACGCCTCTGAGCTTCTGGCCTCTTTTATGAACCAGACAACGCCCGACGCAGAAAGGTTTTTGGATTCCGTGGGCTCTATCGTGCGCAAGATGGAAAGCCAGTTTGACAAAGTCTTGATTTACGGCGAGATGGTGGATCTCTTGTGGACTGAAAATAATCACCACGCCGCTCTTGAGCTTGAGAGTTTATGGAACGACTTGGGTCAAACGCACGAGTTTACGCTTCTCTGTGGCTACCACCAGGACGCATTTACAGGCAGCGAGAATGACGTCGCCTTTCGGCGGGTGTGCGCGGCTCATACCCATGTGGTTCGAGGAGGATTGACGCTTTGAAGCGACGTTCAGGCCCACTCCCGCACGCTCGCGATGGGAGATTGACGTCTGTGCATTTCCGTCCCTGGTTTAAGGACAGCATCCGAGGAAACGGGCGAGGCGTTGGGGAGAAGGCGCGGCAATTCCGGTTGTTTTTTACTCAGGGCAAGCTCCATACGAGTAGGACAGGCGGGGGATACCGGCCTCAAAAGCAAGGCAATTGCAAGTGCGTCCGGGCCTAGTTCGGATAGACCCAGGCCTTGTCCTAGACGCGTTTAGGCCCGCCCCTTATCCATTCTTCTAGGGCGTCCGCGGGCAAGGGACGGCTATAGTAGTACCCCTGTATCTCGTCGCAGTGGACGGCCCGAAAAAAGGCCAGCTGTTCTTCGGTCTCAACCCCTTCGGCGATGACGGTGAGACCGAGACTATGGCCGAGCGTGACTATCGTTGTCGCGATCGCGGCGTCATCCGGATTATTGGCGATATCGCGTACGAAGGATTGGTCGATTTTGAGGGAGTTGATGCGAAAGCGCTTGAGATAATTCAGGCTCGAGTAGCCGGTACCGAAATCGTCGATCGCGAGACGCACGCCCATTCCACGCAGGGCGTGAAGAGTAGCTGCGGTCTTTTCTGTGTCCTCTATGAGCATGCTTTCCGTGACCTCAAGCTCGAGGCACTGAGGGTTGTCGTCAAGACCGGTTTCCCGCAACACTCTTTCCACCGTGGCCGGCAGGTCAGACTGGGCAAATTGGCGGCCCGACAAGTTGACTGCGATGCGCAGTAACGGTAGGCCGCGGTCTTGCCATGCCCGGATCTGTTGGCAGGCTGTCCGTAACACCCATTCGCCCATGGTGACAATGATGGCGCTTTCCTCGGCAATCGGAATAAATAGCCCCGGCGCAATAAGCCCGCGCTCCGGATGTTGCCAGCGAATCAGGGCCTCGACACCGATAATCTCTCCGGATTTGAGATCAATTTGCGGTTGGTAATGGAGCACGAGCCCTCCACTCTCCAGGGCGCGGCGAAGGCCGTTCTCAATGGTTCTTTGCTCCTGGATCCGAGCGCTCATGCCGGCGGTATAAAATTGGAAGGAATTTTTGCCGGCCTGTTTCGCCTTGTACATCGCAACGTCGGCGTTTCGCAAGAGCCCGTGGGCGTCGGAATCGTCGAACGGGTACACCGTAACACCCATGCTTGCGGTCACGTGCATCTCGTGTCCGCGTACCATGAAGGGTTTAGTGACGGCCGCCAAAACGCGTTCCGCTATTCTCGTAATGGCGTGGATTGAGCTAATGTTCTGGACAAGGATCATGAACTCGTCGCCACCCTGACGTGCTACCACATCTTCGCCTCTTGTGACCCAATCCTCTTCGCGAATGGAAGCCATCAATCGTTGCGCCAGGTCCTGAATGAGGATGTCACCGTGCTCATGCCCCAACGACTCGTTTATGTTCTTAAAAGAGTCTATGTCCATGAACAAGAGGCCAATGAGGGTTTCTGTGCGGCGAGCATGAGCAATAGAACGGGTAAGAATTTCATGGAAAAAGGCGCGGTTGGGAAGCCCAGTCAAAGCGTCGTGAGTCGCCTGGTGTCGCAATTCGTCTTCAAATCCCTTGCGTTCTGTCATGTCCTGAACAATCGACACGAAGACCGAATGCTGGTTCTGTTCCGACAGATGAATCCGTGCCTCGAGGGGATAAATCGTCCCGTCCTTGCGTCTGTGGCTGGTCTCGACCATCACGAATGTCGTGTCGCCGCGTTTCAGGGGGGCAACACGTTCTAGAAATTGCCCGTCAGCACAGCCTGGCGTGATATCTGAGGGTTTTAGCTTTTGCAGTTCTTCCAGGGAGTAGCCAAGGTTTCTTAGGCCAGCCGTATTGGCAAACTGGAACAATAGTGATTCGGCGTCGAATGTATAGATTTCATTCGGAGACTCATCAAGGATGCGCGCGAGGCGTGCGAGCATATCCTCATGGTGTTTGCGGGACGTGACATCATCCGCCAGAAATACGACGTAATCCAGACTTTTATCGGCGTGGTGCACGGCACGAGCACAAACCTGCGCATAAACGGGACGGCCAGATTTGTGGATGTATGTCTTCTCGAAGGTCGATTCGTTTATTTCTCCTGAGAGCAACATTTCCCAAGACGAGAAGCTCCGCACCACGTCGTTTGTGTGTGTGATCTCGTCCCAGGTGAGATGAAGAAGCTCGGAGCGCGCATACCCCAGCATGGCGCAAAACGCCTCGTTTACCTCCACCCAGCTCTTGTCGAGCCGCACGGCAGCCATGCCAATCATAGCGCCTTCAAAGTAAGCGCGAAAATGGGACTCGCTGTTCGCCAGGTTCTTCTCCGCTTCGCGCCGCTCTCGCTCGTGATCGATGCTGTCGAGCGCAAATGAGAGGCCGATTGCCATATCTTCCAGTATCGCGATCATGTCTTTATCGAAGCTGTTGGACTCGGTGTGATATACGGTCATGACTGCAAATGGCCGCTGTGCACGCGGAATGGGGAATGAGCCGGCGGAGAAAAAATGATAGTGCTGGGCACGAACTTGCCAAGGTTTCATGACCGAGTCGCTTATGGCGTTGTTGACAGCAACAGACTGGTTTTCGCGAAAGGCGATGCCGCTCGGACCTTGGCCTTCGGGGATATCGGGATTCGAGGAGACGATGAGATCCGTCAA
>JAJYQN010000032.1 GCA_021794595.1 Pseudomonadota bacterium | reverse complement strand
TCCTTGACGCCGGGGGCCGGGCTTCGTAGCATAGCGGGCCTTGCGTTCCCCGGTAGCTCAGTCGGTAGAGCAGGTGACTGTTAATCACCGGGTCGGAGGTTCAAGTCCTTCCCGGGGAGCCATTAAATCAAGGACTTACAAAAAACCTTCCCATAATACCACCGAGTTTGGTAACCTCTTGGTAACTTGAGTTCCCAAAGAGGGCCTGTCATGGCAGGTTTTCAGAAACGCTCCGGGGCTTGGCGGGCAATCGTCAAACGCAAGGGGTATCAGACCCAAACCCGCACATTTGATACCAAAACCGAGGCGGAGGCATGGGCGCGACAGATTGAGGGGGAGATAGACAGGGGCGTATTCGTCTCCCGATCCGAGGCCGAGCGTACAACGCTATCCGAGGCATTAAGCCGCTATGCCCGCGAAGTCGTGCCGAGCAAGAAGAACACCGACCGGGAAGGCCGCCGGGTCCAAGCCTTCCAGTCTCGCCCATTAGCGCACCGGTCGATGGCGAGTATCCAAGGCAAGGATATCGCGGCTTTCGTGCAGCAGCGACAAGCCGAGGGGGCTGGACCGAACACCGTCCGCCTGGATCTCGCCCTCCTTTCTCATCTGTTTAATATTGCCCGTAAAGAATGGGGCATGGCTTCGTTGAGTAATCCCGTTGAATTGGTCCGCAAGCCCAAGCTCCCCGGCGGCCGCGACCGCCGCTTGGTCGGCGATGAGCAATCCCACCTCTTGTTCGCCGCTCACACCTACGGCGGTGAGATCGGCCCCATCATCACCTGGGCCATCGAGACCGCCATGCGCAGATCCGAGATTGCCGGCATGCGCTGGGAGCACCTAGACCGGAAGGATCGGGTGTTGCTGATACCGGAGACGAAAAACGGGACGCCACGCCAGGTGCCACTGTCCAGTGTGGCCCTGCAGGTCCTTGATGGCCTACCACGCCGCCTCGACGGCCGCGCGTGGAGCATGCGCCCCGATTCGATCTCGCAGGCCTTTGAGCGGGTCTGCAAGGCCGCTGACATCGAGGGCCTGACCTTCCACGATCTACGGCATGAGGCCACAAGCAGGCTTTTTGAGAAGGGGCTGAATCCTATGGAGGTGGCCGCCATTACGGGACACAAGACGCTACAGATGCTGAAGCGATATACTCATTTGAAAGCGAAGGATTTGGTGGAACGACTCGGATAGAGATAATTTCCCAAGCGATGGGTTAGTCGCTTGGGACGGACGCAGTTTATGTCCTGGCCCCTCGGGATGCGTGCGGCGCCAATACTATAAAGGTCTAGCGCATGATCGCTATCGCAACGTTTATGCTCGCAGTCGCAACGGCATTTTTGGCAGGTTTTACATGGTGGATGGCGCGATCCACCAAGCGGGTTGTTGAACAAAACAAGCACCTCATAGAAGCAGAAGATCGACACCACACGGACAATCTTCGGCCGTACTGTGTGCTGGAAATCGTAGATCTACAAAAACGTGGCTGGGAGTCGGCACTGTTCGCCAGTGAATATATTGCCTCAGGCAATGGGCCGACTCGTTTCGTCATGTTGAACTGTCGCCTTGTCAATAAGGGGCTCGGGCCCGCCTTCAATATAAGGATAGGGATGGAGCTCGCTAATGAGTCCCGGTATGTTGTGGGATTCAGTCACGATATCCTTGGTGCCGGTGAGAGCTTTTCCATAAAGCAGCCCTCTTACCAAGTGGAGGAGATGATACCTTTTTTTATTGATGATATGGCGGCTCCATTTCAACACAATCTGGCGCCCGGCATAGGCTTGTGTATCGAGTATGACGATATGTTCGGCAAGTCATGGCGGTCGTGTCACACTGAGATGGCGCTAGGATTTTTGCGCATCAAATTCACAGAACCGGAAAACACTCATTAGGTCATCGTGTTGCTCTGACGGCTAGAGCCACCTCGGTCTGGTGCCGACAAGGCCGCGAATCGACCGGCGCACAGAGGCTAAGGCAGTGACACACAATAGGCAAAATGCGCCATGAATGTCGTAGAAATCGAAGCTGCGGTATCCGAATTGGCGCTTCAGCCCTTTGATCAGGCGGAGTTTCCGTTCGCCTTCCTCGCGGCCTTCGATAACAAAGAAACGACCCTCAATCGCCTGCGTAAGGGTGAGACGAACGCCTCCGATGTGGTAGGAGGCGTTCTCCAGCGCAATAACATCCATATCGCGGTGTGCGAGCCCGGCACAGTCGGCGCTATGTTGAACACGTTGCGTGCTCACCCGAAGACGACGAGCGCCAAGGCCAAATTTATCCTGGCCACGGACGGCCAGACGCTGGAGGCCGAAGACCTTGTCAGTGGTGAGACCATCGCCTGTGATTATCCTGATTTCGCCCAGCATTTCGGCTTCTTCCTGCCGCTGGCCGGCATCTCGCCGGTTCAGGAGATCAAGAACAACCCCGTTGATGTGCGTGCCACGGGGCGGCTGAATAAACTCTACGCGGAACTCTTGAAGGACAACCCCGAGTGGGCGACCGAGGCGCGCCGGCATGACCTGAACCACTTCATGGCGCGTCTCATCTTTTGCTTCTTTGCCGAGGATACCCGTATCTTCGATGGCCTCAAGCTTTTCACACACACGATCGAGCAAATGACCGAGCGCGATGGGGCCAATACCCATGAGGTCTTGAGTACCCTGTTTCGGGCGATGAATATGAAGTCCGCCCGTGACGCTGCATCCCTACCGCTCTGGGCGCAGCCCTTTCCCTACGTCAACGGCGGGCTCTTTGCCGGCAGCACCGAGGCGCCCCGCTTTTCGCGGATGGCGCGCACCTACCTCCTGCACGCGGGCCGCTTGGACTGGGCGCACATCAATCCCGACATCTTCGGTTCGATGATCCAGGCGGTGGCCGATGAAGGGGAGCGGGGTGCTCTGGGTATGCACTACACGAGCGTGCCCAATATCCTGAAGGTCTTGAAGCCGCTCTTCCTGGATGATCTGGGAGCCCAATTGGAGGTCGCCGGCACCAATCCGCGCATGCTCCTCAATTTGCGCAAGCGCATGGCCAAGATCAGGGTCTTTGACCCGGCCTGCGGTTCCGGCAACTTCCTCGTGATTGCCTATAAGCAGATGCGTGCCATTGAGGCGGAGATCAACAAACGGCGCGGTGAACGCGATCTATCGACCGAGATCCCGCTGACCAATTTTCGGGGGATCGAACTGCGGGATTTCCCGGCGGAGATCGCGCGTCTGGCGCTCAATATTGCCAAGTATCAGTGCGATGTCCTTTACCGTGGCCAGGATCTGGCGCTGGTGGATTTTTTGCCCCTGGATGCCCAGAACTGGATCACGTGCGGGAATGCCTTGCAACTGGACTGGCTCAGTATTTGTCCGCCCACAGGGAACACCGTGAAGGTGGTGTCCCCGGATTTATTTGAGACACCCCTAGATCAGGCCGAAATCGATTTCAAAAACGAGGGCGGAGAGACGTATATCTGCGGAAATCCACCCTATCTTGGTTCCACGTGGCAGTCGGCGATCCAAAAGTCCGACCTCAAGGCTGTTTTCGAATCCCGGACACGGCACTGGAAGTCGCTGGATTACGTGGCCGGCTGGTTTATGAAGGCCGCCAATTATGCAACCAAGACAGACACCGCGGCAGCCTTTGTGTCAACCAATTCCATCTGTCAGGGGCAGCAGGTGCCGATTCTTTGGCCACTGATTTTTGCGGCCGGAAGCAGGATCGATTTCGCCTATACCTCATTTAAATGGGCCAATCTCGCGAGCCACAATGCGGGAGTCACTGTCGTGATCGTCGGAATCTCCCCGCGCCAGAAGGCCCCTCGTAGGCTTTTTTCATCCGGGGATGATGGCAGCGTGATTGCCAAGGAAGTCGCGCATATTAACGCCTACTTGATTGCCGGTCCTAACATATTCATTGAGAGAGTCGCTCAACGCGGACAAGAGATGACACAGATGGTAAGGGGGAATCAACCCACAGACGGCGGTCACCTTCTATTAACAAGTGGCGAAGTTGACGCGCTAGAGCTGAACCCAGAACAGAATAGCCGGTTTGTCCGCCGCTTTTATGGATCCGCGGAGTTTATTCGTGGCCTCCAGCGTTACTGCCTGTGGATAGAAGATCGGCATGTGGACGAGGCTAAGCGCATTCCCGCTATTACGCGGAGGATTGATGGCGTGCGCGCCGTGCGGCTTGCTAGCCGAGACAGCGGGGCCAATGAAATGGCTGCTCGTCCGCACCAGTTTCGCGAGATGCACGCCGCGAACGATCACACAATCATCGTCCCGAGCGTCTCATCCGAGAGCCGGCAATATCTGCCCGTGGGCTATTTACCAGCGGGTGCGATCGTCAGCAATTTGGCCTTCGCCCTTTACGATGCCCCTCCCTGGAACATGGCCCTCATCGCCTCGCGCCTGCATTTGACGTGGATTGCGACCGTCTGCGGCAAGCTCAAGACGGACTTCCGCTACTCCAACACCCTGGGCTGGAACACCTTCCCGGTACCGCTGCTGACAGACCAAAACAAGGCGGACCTGACCCGCTGCGCCGAAGACATCCTGCTCGCCCGCGAGGCGCATTTTCCGGCCACTATTGCGGATCTCTACGAGTCTGGGAAGGTGCCAGATGATCTGCGTCATGCCCATGAAAGCAATGACGAGGTGCTTGAGCGCATCTATATCGGCCGCCGGTTCCGCAATGACACCGAGCGCCTGGAGAAGCTGTTTGCCCTGTACGCCCACATGACGGGGGGCCGAACGGCTCCCAAGACGATCCGGAAGACTGCCTCATGACTGCTACGGACAATCCTACGAACCGCTACACGGTCCCTTCGGTGACCTTGGCCACCCAGCGTACCGGCCTGTCGAGCCGGACGAACAGTTTGGGTATGCGCCCCATGCAGGAACGCGCCTACGCCAAGCGCGGCGAGCCCTATCTCTTGATCAAATCGCCCCCGGCTTCCGGCAAGTCACGGGCGTTGATGTTCATAGCGCTCGATAAGCTCCATAACCAGGGCATCAAACAAGCCCTCATCGTGGTGCCGGAACGGGCCATTGGCGGCAGTTTCGCCGACGAGCCCTTAACGCACAGCGGCTTTCCGTGGGATTGGGTGGTGAAGCCCCAATGGAATCTGTGCAATGCCCCTGGGGCCGATGAGCCGAGCGTGGCCCGCTCCAAGGTCCGGGCGGTCGGTCAGTTCCTGGCAAGCGGTGATCCCGCACTCATCTGCACCCATGCCACCTTTCGTTTCGCGGTCGAGGAGCTGGGTGTGGAGGCTTTCGATAACCGGCTCATTGCCATTGATGAATTTCACCACATCAGCAGCCACCCGGACAATCGGCTCGGGAGCCAGCTTGCGCTCTTTCTGGCCCGCGACAAGGCCCATATCGTGGCCATGACGGGGTCCTATTTTCGGGGGGACGCGGCGGCCGTTCTCTCGCCCTCCGATGAGGCGCGCTTTGAGACCGTCACCTATACCTATTATGAGCAGTTGAATGGCTACCAGTACCTGAAGGCGCTCGATATCGGCTACTTCTTCTACACCGGGCGTTATCTGGACGCGATCATGAAGGTGCTCGACCCGTCGCTCAAGACGATCGTCCATATCCCCAACGTCAACTCCCGTGAGAGCCTGAAGGACAAACACAAAGAGGTCGAGGAGATCATGGATGCCCTCGGCACGTGGCGCGGGGTGGACCCGGTGACCGGATTCCATACGATCGAGCGGTCGGCCGATCAGGGTGGGGGGCTCATCAAGGTCGCAGACCTCGTCGACGACGGGGACCCCGCCCAACGCTCACGGGTGCTGGCGGCCTTGAAAGACCCGGCGCAACGGGGAAACCGCGACCACGTCGATATCATCATCGCACTCGGTATGGCGAAGGAAGGATTCGATTGGATTTGGTGTGAGCACGCCTTGACCATCGGCTACCGCAGTAGCTTGACTGAGATCGTGCAGATCATCGGCCGTGCCACCCGGGATGCCCCCGGCAAGGCCACAGCGCGCTTTACGAACCTCATCGCCGAACCGGATGCCGCCGAGGCCACGGTAGTCGATGCCATCAACGACACGCTAAAAGCGATTGCGGCAAGCCTCCTGATGGAGCAGGTCTTGGCCCCCCGCTTTGAGTTTACGCCGAAGAACGTAGGCCCCCAGGCGGATTTCGATTACGGACCGGAGGGCTATGTCGAGGGGCGCAGCAATGTCGGGGTGAACGAGACAACCGGCCAGTATCATGTCGAGATCGGGGGCCTCACGATGCCCCAAAGCCCGGAGGCCAGCCGTGTATGTCGCGAGGACCTAAACGAGGTCATCACGGCCTTTGTGCAGGATAAGTCGGCCCTGGAACGCGGCCTTTTCGATCAGGAGAACACACTGCCCGAGGAACTGACGCAATTGCGTATGGGCAAGATCGTCCGCGAGCGTTATCCTGAATTGAGCCCCGCTGACCAGGAGGCCATCCGACAACACGCGGTGGCCGCCCTGGTTCTGACACAACAGGCCAAACAGCAGCAGGTTGACCCGCCCATAGGCTCTGAGGACAAGGGCAACCTGGCCCTCATACAAGGCGTGCGCCGATTTGTGAATGTGCGCGACCTGGACATCGACCTCATTGACCGCATCAATCCCTTCGAGGCGGCCTACGCCGTTTTGGCTAAAGCACTGGACGAGAAGACCCTGCGCCAAGTGCAGACGACGATCGCCGCCAAGCGTCTCGCCGTTCCGGTTGAGGAGGCGCGGGAGCTGGCGCAGCGGGCCCTGCAATTCAAGAAGGAGCGTGGGCGGCTCCCCGACATCAACGCCCCCGATGCCTGGGAGCGCCGCATGGCCGAAGGCGTGGCGGCTTTGGCCCGCTACCGTGCCCAAGAGAAGGCCGCGGTTGAGCGCAAAGGAGTGGACGATGTCTGATCTCTCCGATGATGAACTCCTTGACGCTCTAGGAGTTGAGGCGGCCCCGATAGCCAAGGGACGCCATACCCCGCGTGAAGAGCGCATTATGGCTGGATTCGAGGATATCTTGCGCTTCGTCGAGACGCACGGACGTGTGCCGCAGCACGGAGAGGGGCGCGACATCTTCGAGCGTCTGTACGCCGTGCGTCTCCAGTGCCTGCGAGCCCTGCCCGAGGCGCGCGAACTGTTGGCGACCCGGGACGCTCATGGCCTGCTGGCGACCGATGGCGGTGAGACACGACCGGTCGATACGCTCGACGACGAGGCGCTCCTGGCGGAACTCGGTGTTGCTGCGCCCACTGAGAACGACATCACGATCTTGAAGCACGTCCGTTCGCAAGAGGACCGGCGGGTCGCAGACGAGATCGCCAACCGTACGCCTTGCCCGGACTTTGCGCGCTTCAAGCCGCTCTTCGCCGGGGTCGAGAACGATCTCAAGGCCGACTTGCGCCAAACCCTGCCCTTTGGTAAGGAAGGTGCTGCTATCCTGGAGGGCGATTTCTTCATTCTCGGGGGTCAGTTCGTCTATGTCGCCGAGGTGGGCGAGACCATCAAAACGTCCACCGGTAAGAACGATGCCCGATTGCGGGTCGTCTACGCGAACGGCACCGAGAGCAATCTCCTGCGCCGCTCCCTCCAGCGCGCCCTTTATAAGGATGAAGGCGGGCGCCGCGTGACGCCGGCACCCGATGCCGGACCCTTGTTCAGCCAGACCTGGGAAGAGGGTGACATTGAAAGCGGCACGATCTACGTCTTACGCAGCCTCTCCACCCACCCCTTTATCGCTCAACATCGGGAGCTCGTTCATAAGATCGGCGTCACAGGTGGCACGGTGGAGGCGCGGATTGCCAGCGCCGTCCACGACGCCACCTATCTCCTGGCCGACGTCGAGGTGGTGGCGAGCTACAAGCTCTCTGGGATCAACCGTACGAAGCTCGAACATCTCTTCCACCGCATCTTCGCCGCTGCCCAACTGGACCTCACCATCGAGGACCGATTCGGGAAGCCTGTGCGCCCGCGGGAGTGGTTCTTGGTCCCGCTCCCTGTTATCGACGAAGCGGTTCAGCGTATCCGGGATGGCTCGATTACCGAGGTTATTTATGACCCCAAGAGCGCGCGATTGGTGGTATCCGCAGACGGTTAGACCGGTGTATCTGGAGCCACTTGAGTCGTCATCTCCGACACAAACTCGCGCCAGCCCACAACCCGCACGCCGCGACTCTTCATTACGTCCGCAAAGTCGCCGTCGTCCGATACCAAAACGGCCCCATGGAGTTCAGCTGTTTCGCCGATCAAGGCATCGTTAGGATTGTTGGTCTTGCGTTTACGTCTGTCTAGGTCAGTCAAGATAGCGGCGTAGGGGCCATTATCGCCTAACCGCGCCATGCCGAGACGCGAGCGGTCTAGAACAAAGGTTTCCGTAGGCCATCTGTCAGGGCCGATTTCCTGAAGGCATTCCAGCAAAGAGGCCCTCCGCGCAAAGTCTTTCGTGTTTTCAATCTCGTCTTTCTGGATATGAGTCACATAGATGCACCCGCGCATTTGCGGCATAAGAGCGGATGCGTCCACGTAATCTAGTAGGTTATTCAGAGCGTTTGTGTCCAGAAGATAGTGGCTCATGATCTCTGCCGACGCCTCCTGCACAATTTTCCCAATTAAGCGGGCTCGCCATTTTTCTCCATCAACTCTGCAAATTTTTTCCACGTCAACCGCTTCTTGTTGACGTAATTTCCTTTAGGGCGCCATTCTATGTTGCCTCTGCTGATAAGCAGGGTGCCAATTTTTCCATCATTCGACTTGATGACCACTTCCATGTCCTTGTTCTGGACAATCGCTGCGTCCAATTTTAAACGAACCTCATGTGCCATTTCCCCCCCCTATAGCGTAGTTGGTACCACCATATAATATCCTATCCCTCCGGACCTAAGGATGCCTAGGTTACGCCGCACCGTCGGAACCCCGTACGCTTTGCCTTGATGCGCTAGCCTACGCTCCGTCTTTGTATCAAGGCAGGAGCGGACCGGCGGGAGAATCCTCAAGTACCCTACGAGGCGCCGATCTAGCCCGGTGCCTCTCGGTTTGAGAGCGAGGCATCCTCCTGGCAAAGCGAAGTTAGGCCGTATCCAGGCCGCGTACATCTGGGGCCATAGACCGTCATTAACGGTCGCCTGCACCTTTTCTCAAATTGTTACGGACAACTGAGCAAGAGACAGACAGAAGCGCCACGCCGCGCGAGTTGAGGAGTTCAAGTATATCCGAATCACGGTATTCTCTAAATACCTACGTCCATGCGGTGCGTCCACTATGACGCAGGGCCTACGAGTCGCCATCGAAAGCAATGGCAAGTTCGTACCCGGCCCAATCGCGCATGAACAAGCGGATGCGGACCCTTGATAGCCTCGAATGCGACATCCAAGTTGTCGTCGTACCTACAAGTACCCGGGCGGATTTTATCGCCAGTCCCGCCGTTCCGCATCACGATCCTCCTGAGTGGCGTCTGCTTGATAGGTCGTAGCAATTCGATCTAAGCAGGCAGAAATTCGCGGCCAATCAAACCGTAGAGCCTCGGCATGGCGGCGGTAATGTTCGGCCAAGGCGCGCTCCTGCTCACCACCGTCATGGAGCGCGCGCACGGTCACACCTCGCTGGTTGTAAACACCAACCTCAAACCCCTCTTCTAAGGCCCGACTCCGCGTGATCTCAATGACATCGCATACGGGTTCCGGGGGCCAATGTTCATTGAAATTACCCTTCGCAGATGCCAAAATCTTGCCAATCTGGCTATCACCAATCTCGCTACGCCCTGATTCAGCAAGCAGCTTCCGAGCAACCTTAACCCAGTTTTCCAATGCCGCCGAGTCAATGACGCCTTGGTCATCGGCACCGGGTACGTGTGTCCAACTATGTAGGACGTCGTAGGCCTGGTGCGCCAGCTCGCGAATGCTCTCCAGATTTTCCGGCTCTGGATCTATGATCCCGCTGTCCTCGGCCGGCAGGAAGAGCAATTTCAGGAGGTGGACAAAGAATTTCGGATCCTGAGCCAACGCACGGTGTAAAGTGCGTGGCGGACGCTGTGAGTGACGCAAGGCCTGGAAATAAATCCACTCCAGACCGACGATCTGCTGCTCGCTGACCTCGGGATCCGTCTCCAAGTAGTTCAGAAGAATGCCGACAAAGTGGCCAAGCATCACGGTATCGTTGCCATTTTGAGACAGATCTGACTGGGCGGCTTCGTGCAGAACGCGAACGACAAGTTTTCCTTCCGGGTTTCTCTTGATGTTCTGGCTGAGCCATCCAAGGACATCTCGGCTCCGACCTACCGCTAATAGGTGTTCGACGACGTAATCGAGATCGGCGGTGTTGGGGACGCTAAAGATATCAAGCGTACGCCAGTAGGTGTCTGCGAGACCCGCGGATCGGGCCTCGATATCGGCCCATGTGGTGGCTTCTGGGGACAGACAGTGGACGATGTGCAGTTCGGCCTGCTCGCCCCAAGCGTCTTTGATGGCTTGGTGCCACAGTTCACGTACCCAAGCTTCGCTGTTCTCACCGGCCTGCGACTTCAATTCGTAGAGGATGCCAAGCCCCACATCTACATCGGCAGACTTATCAGCTAGTAGACCTCTCTTCATAAAATCGTGTTTGACGTCGATTTTGACGGATGTCCTTGCGATCGCGGCCCCGAGTGCGTGATGCCAAGTGATAGTCGAGGCGAAGGCAAACAGCTGATCAGGCGACGACGCAGCGAGAAGAGCCTCGGCAGCCGCCGTTTGCTGGTTCCGTGTCTCCGCTTGTTCCGTGCGCCAGTCGATATTGGGACGCAGCCGATTAGCACCGGACAGGAAAAGCCAACGTACCTGATCTTCTATGCCTCTAGGCTGGAGAATGTCGAACACCTTGTCCAGCGGTTTTAAGTCTTTTTCGCCCATCGCCCATGGGGCCCCCCTGAACCCGCGGTGGTTATGCAGAAGTCCACGCAGCTTGTCGCGCATCGCCTCGATTTCAGCGGCGTCATTTAGACGACGTCCGAAGTCCTCTAGCTGCTTTACAGCGGCGATGCGCCACTTACGGTCAAAATGTCCCCATAAGTCGAGGAGGGCCTGCCAGCGTTCCGCGCTATCACCCACTTGATCAAGCAATCGTTTGCCGATCGCCGCGGCGACTTCGCCGACTGAGTGTGGGGTGATGGGCTCAAGTTCGTCGGGCGCGAAATCCCGCCACGCCGGCTGGGCAGACAGGTCGGACGTGTCATAAGGGCGGGGCGCTAGCGCTAGCAAAAGCTTCCAGCCGACCGCTGGGTATTGGCGGACAATGCGGTCCACCACCTTAAGACGTTGAGCCGTATCAGCGTAGGTCTGGGGCCCCCAGATCCAGAAGATCTGACGCAGCGACCTAAATGGGCGATTAGCCTGTGCGCCTCCCGGGTCGATCTCGCTCAGTCGCGCCAGAAGGAGCGCCGAACGCATCAGATAGTCAGGGCTTCGCGCCAGCATCTCCAGAGCCCAGAGAAGGTTTGAAAGATATTCCTGCGGGTACATCAGCCCGGCGTCACTGCGGAACAGCGCCATGACCGGCGGACTGTCCCCCTCAAGTCCGGCATCCAACGCTTCTAGGAACGCGTTAGGGGCCGCCTCGGCGATATTGCAAAAGTCCTGCGCTAGCGACCACCAAAGTTCTGGGGGGGCTTTATTTAGAAGGCCGCTAATGGTCCGGTTCACGCGACCTGCAAGGTCGGGGGCAAGGTGGCGAGCTTGGTCCGGATAAACGGCCAAGGCGATGAGGGCCTCTGTAAGCCCATGACGCAGCATTCCTGATGGCCCCTTACTGGACTTAGACGCGGGTTCGTAGCGGCCTTTCGAGCACGCGGTATAGTGGCTGTCAGTGGCACCGAGAACCGTGCGGAAAACCGTTTCGAATCGCTCATATTGGCTCATAGTAATTTGGCCACCGATCTGCATCCAAAGGTCCCTAAGTGACACCGCCTTCCAGATCGTCCCGGATCGGATAAGAGGACCATCGACTGCCGTGGCAAGCCGGGCAAGCGTTTCCTCGACCTGCGAGTATGGACAATCGGCCAACTTGCTCATGATCTGGCGGTCTTCGGGAGACGTCTCGACCCAGGATCCGGCAAACAACGCGGCGATCAGCGCAGGCGACGCCGGTTTCGCCCACAAGGGGGCATAGTTAGGGGTGGCGGGCATAAGCCGCCTGAGGACAGTGATGCTCCGACCAGACGCGCGCGCGAGTTGATAGGCCTCCTCTTCTTTGAGCCCCATATGCCTAAGCGCTAGTTGGAGATCAAACGTCCACGGTCTGGACAGGCGCGGGGTACCCAAAAAATCCTGCGCGTCAGCACCATAGCCGGCAATGACATGGTGGCCGTCATCGGCCAAGCGTCGGGCGAGCCCTGCTTCGGGGTCCATTAAGATGACAATAAGGGGTGTCCGGAGACCGATAAGCTGCCGTGCCGTGTCTGGGGTATCCGCAAGCACGCAGCGGCTCAGGTAGGACAGCCGGTAGGGTCTCGGAAGGACGCTTATGGCCGCATAAAGAAAGGCTACCGCTTCGTCGGGGGCCTCGGCACAGATCGGAAAAAGCGAAGGCTGACCGCGTAGCCATTTGAGAACAGCAGCTTGCTCCTTATCGCGGCCGGTTAGGACGATGTCTGGCGTGAGTGGCGTTTGGGTGGCACGAACCCACTCCGCCCAGAATTCCTCCAGATTACGTAAGCCTTCGGGCCGAGTACCAGCTCTTACTGCTAGCCATTGCGCCACGGCGGGACAGTTCTCGAGCCAATGGGTCAGGTCGTCCCCGTCAAAGGCGACGACATCGCGCCAGATACCGAGTGCCCTTTTTTCTGTTACCCATTTATCCTTCCCAGCGAATCGGTGAAGTGTGACGAAAACAAAGGTTGTCTGTTTAGGATTCCGCCCAAGGGGATTCGCCGACCGTTTTTTAAAATCCCCGTCGGCTTTCTGACGGATCTTTGTTTGCTGGACACCCATCTCCCAAACGGATTCACCCTCGGGCACATACTGGGAACCGGAGGAGACGACGCAAACTCCATCCCACCCGGGGTATTGGACGCTTTCCTCTGACGGAAATCGCAGGGTCACCGGCCCGTGGGTTGCATAGATGAGCCGTGACAGGAGTTCGGGCATGGCGCCCTGAGCGTCACGCCGCTTGCCCCATTGCGACAAATCCTGGGCATTCACCCAGCGCCTAAGTGCTCCCTGGCGGGGTTCCGCGGGAGGTGGGGGCGTCTTATCCTTCTCCACAACGCCGCCCGCAATGAACTGAAGGCCTTGGCCCTCCAGTGCCTCGCGGATGGCTTGTGCGTTATTGGCTACAGGTGTACGCGCCCCGCGCTCATAATCCGCCACAGTGGAAATCGCCACGCGCGCCGCGGAGGCCAATTCTTGCTGGGACCAGGCTAGAAGCGCCCGGGCCGCCTTAGATTGTTCGGGAGTAAGAATGTTTTCCACATTCGACCTCATATCAATACTATGATATCATACTAACATATGGGGCGAGTGACACGCAAGTCGGTCTTTATAGGTGCATGACCCCATAAGATGGCGGCGTAAATCCTGTCCCCGCCTCTTTAAGCTTGGCCAGCCTCCGACCGGTGGGCGGTGCACAACAAAAAATGGTTTGGTGGCACGGTACGTTACGACGGGTACATTTTTTTGAGGCACAGTTATGAACTACGACGATCACTACGCTCGCTGGTCCTATGAACAACTCCTACTGCAACAGCCGCATGTCGAGTTCGGGGGGTTATGGCGAATCGGGTGGCAGCATTTTGTGGTCTGCCCACGATTAGAAACGGCTCGGACGGTTGACGGGAAGGATCTTCCCGGATGGTTCCATAATGAGTGCCGGGTAATTACCGCCCCGATCGAGATCGTGGCTTCGTGCCCGCTCGGGGCAGAACGGGTGCCTGAAAGGACTGCGTCAGAGCGGGCCGCGCTCGCCGGAGCCCCCCGAACTCTCCGCGACGTTCTTGTGGACATGAGTCTCGCTCTATCACGGAACTTCCCTCCGTTTACAGTACGTTTCGGTAACCAGAAGGTCGAGGTTGTCACTAAAGAATCATTGACTCCTGAGGAACTTGACCAGGCACGGCATGCGTACGCGGTGCTCGGCCACGGTGGCGACCTGCATTTCGAGACGGATGTCGCATGGGAAAGCGCAAAAGAACCGTTTCGACGCGCCGGGGTGCAAGGCGACCTTGATCTTATTCCGAGTCGTCGACTCCCGTCATGTTTTGGCCATGCTTTACGATCACAGCTAGAGGAAGACGAAGACTTCTGGGTAGACAATAGGGATATGGTGTTAGCCACGCCTCACAACGACCCAAACGCTCTGCTCCCAGACGGATGGACTTCATTCAAGAAACTCGGTTGTTTCGTAGAAGCCACCGCTTTTCTGCCTGAGAATATGCGAACGTATTTGTCTCTCTATGACACCGTCCATATCGCCCTCCCGATCACTACAACCTTTCAATCCAGTTGTAAGGCCA
This sequence comes from Pseudomonadota bacterium, assembly GCA_021794595.1. Taxonomy (GTDB): domain Bacteria; phylum Pseudomonadota; class Gammaproteobacteria; order Acidiferrobacterales; family Acidiferrobacteraceae; genus Acidiferrobacter. The sequence continues at coordinate 6,975 of JAJYQN010000032.1, read as the reverse complement.
TGGGAGTGATGCCGGAGGAGATCCACAAGTTGATGGAGATGGGGCGCGTAAAAATCGTGTTACCGCAGGCCATTGATCGCTATCATCCCGATTGGCTCAGTGAAGCCTCAGAAAGAGCTCCGCAGAGCCTTTTGCTCTCTCGCCGACTTGCGGCAGCTACCATCGTGGGTGCGCGGCGGCGCCTACCCCTTCTTTATCCCCCCCTGAGTGTTGCCGAACGCTATACATTGCTTCATGTCCTTCTGGCCAAAGCGAAAGATATTGTAGGGAGCGGGAAGGAACCGCAGTTCGTTCGGTCTTTGCAATACTTAGGCACGATGTGGACCCAAGTGGAGTGGGCCATTCAATCTCGTGGTGCAATGGGCAACACCGTCGCAGGTGTTGGCGGTCTCGCAGCGTCTTTATTTGAACAGTTGAGTGGACGGGATTTACGGTTGGAGTTTTTTGGTGTCGGCAATAAAGTAAGCTGGGCGTCCGCCTTGGGATCGCACGTCTTTCCTTTCCAATCCCGAGAGCACGGCTATGACGAAAGCGCATTATGTGACTTCGTCGCAGGAATGTATAATTTATCGCCCAAGTCCAGTACCGCTCCCCCACCCATTCTGGCCGCCGTCGCGGACATGCTTTCCATTAATAATGACGTTCCCGTTTTGGATTTTGCGGCGGATTTTTCCTCCGCGACGATTAACCGTTTACGGGAGATCGTGCTCAAACTTGCCGGAGACAATCCAACGCCAGAGGCGATGGAGGATACAATCCGGTTATTCAATGCGGACGTGCGTCGTTATGAAAAGCGGCCTGATAGGCTAAAACGCATCAATATGGTAGGTATATTAGCAGGCATCGCCGGAGTTTCTGGTGTCCTGGACCCCACAATGGAGCGTATTGTTCCGCTTATTGGAAGCATCCTAGGGCCCATCTTGGATATTGTCGTTGAGGAAGTGCCGCGTTGCTATGAGGGTCCCGGTAAAATCGTAGACTTTTTGAATTCTGCTCTCGCGGGACAGCGGAATGCGGGGGCCGTTCTTGTGGCTCGCACCCGGAATGATGTGGCCCGCCTGAAAACATAAGTGGGGTATTTAGCTTAGTTCCGGGTCGTTTCCTCCGCTGCGCTTGATTTCCCGGAGGGTGCCCGGGAAGAAAGAAGTGGGTGAATTGTGTTCGCTATTCATTGTTTTGCCCTCGTCATTTTGGTCTCGTCCAACCTCTCCCTGAGGTCCGTTGCCTGAGCTTTCAATACAGCGGCTTCCTGTTCGGCTTTTACGCGCCCTTGACGTTCTCGGTCCAGGTCTGTACGTAAGGCTGTGATCTCGGACTCTAGGCGCGGCAGTCCCTCTAAGCGAAGCTGAGTCTTGGCGAGTTCAATCCGTGCCCCTTCGGCGTTCTGGCGCTCGCGTGTGATCTCATCCCGTGCGATCGCAAGATCAGACACCAACTGCGCGGCTTTGCCATCAATGCTGGCTTTGTCGGCTGTCACGCACTCGATCTGCGTGGATAGGTCGCGGATAGTGGCCGCTTGGCGCTCATTCTCTGCGGACAGGTCGGCATTGGCCGATCGATAGTCTGCTATGTCGGCTTCTAGCGGTGCCCGTGCTACCGCAATCTCTGTACCCATAAAATCCCATAGGGCACGGTGCAGTGCGGGCGGTAGCGTGAGGTCAGCGGACGCGCGGCGGTTTTGTGTCCCTTTCCATTGTTGAAGCATCTGACTGATAGTACCCATACTCCCGGTGCCGAGGCGTTCCCTGATGGTCCGCAGGGTCGGTCGTCCGCCATCCGCTTATATGCTGTCGGCAATACCGCAGACCTGCTCAAAAGTGATATTCGCTTCGCGCCCCATCGTTTTATCCCACGATATGATACGGAATAACGCAAGGACCATTCGTCGGAAAATATGCCACTTTTTGCCACTGACTTTCCCCTCGCGACTTTGGCTTTGGCGTTAAAAGCCGTCGGCGCAGACGACCCCTATTCCGCCGCGGGCGCCCGCGGCGGCGACGGCATTGTGGGCCGCGTGCGTAGTCCGTAGGCCAGCCAGTGCCCCGACCTTCCTTGGCCGGGGTCCGGGTGTTAGGCGGCCACCTCCTGTGCCTGTTCTGTCAGCAATCCCTTAATGAACCCATGCGCCTTGCTGGCCGCTGCTGCGGCGGTCAAGATGGCCTTCTTATCGCCTTTCAAAATGGCGACCCAGTGCGAAAGGTAATCGGCATGATCCGGCAAGGTTGCGCCGAGTATCCCCAAGTCGGCGTTGAGGAACGCGCTCCCGAGTTCGGCGATGAGTTCTTCAAAGGCGTAGGACTCACTGCCGAATCGCCCGCAAAAATCACGGGCCAGACGCGTCTTGTGGCCGGTGCTGTGGGTCATCTCATGAAGCGCGACGTTGTAAAACGCTTCCGTGTTTATGAATGCCTCGCGTGCTGGTAGGTGGATGGTGTCCGTAGAAGGCCTATAGAAAGCCTGCGTTCCTCCGATTGTGATACGGGCAGGGCTGGCGCTCAAGATCCGCTCGGCGTCCTCGATAGCGGCAAATGGGGGGCGCTCTTCCTGGGCTGGGGCCTGTATGCCGTCGATTTGGTCGAGGTTGAACACGCGAAACCCTTTAGCTATAGCGCCTTTTACGGTCTCGGTCTCTCCGTTCTCGTTCTCCTTTTGCGACTCCCAGGGCTTAAAAAAGACGCATAGGGTTGAGGTCTCGCCTTTGCGAACCTGGCCGCCTAAAGCCTCTGCCTGTCTGTAGGTGAGCCAGTATGGGGAGGTGTAGTTGCTGCTGAGACCTGCGGCCCATAGGGTCAGGATGTTGATCCCGCTGTATGGCTTGCCCGTGGTGAGGTTCAGGGGAAGGCTGGGCTGTGAATACCAGAGACGGCGGCCCGTGGTCTTGGCGGTCTCCATGACTTCCAGAATCTGATCAGTGATTTGTTGGTGGATGTCGAAGGACTTACCCACTGCGGATTGTTGAGGCTTGAACCCCTCGGGGTTGACTTGGTGTCTGGCATCCGTCTTGCGATTGTTCGTATTCATGGTCGTCTCCTGTTTGTGGTCCTGCGTCTTGCATCGGCTCTCGTCCCTCACGTAAAGCCGTGGGAGTGAGCGGCTTTGGGCGACCGGCAAGGGACATGACAGCGGCTTTATTGCTGGCGTGGATCTTGTGAGGGAGACGCGAACGGACCCGGCCTGGGGGCGAGAGACGAGGCTGGCGGGATCACGGAGACGAATGGAGAAGGAGCGCGGATGCCGGGGGAAAGCCTTACCGGGGAATACCGCCCGCAGGGCATGCGTGATGGCGGGTTGACGGGTGATATCGAGATATTCGCGGTTTTTGTGGAAAGCGGACCATGTGAGGTTAGCGGTGCCAATTTCTGCGCGGCCGCCGCTCACCATATATTTCGCGTGGTCGAACCGGTAACGGCCAGAAAAGCGGGCCGGCGCAGAGCGCACCTGTGCCCCAGTCGCCCGGAGGCGAGTGATTTTGCCCCGCGGTCGGCCACCGTAGGGGCGTCGATCGATCACGATGCGGACGCGGATCCCGCGGCGAACATCTTGGGCGATGGCCTGGATAACGCGCCGATCAGTGGCGAGGTAGGCATTGATATCCAGCGTGCCGCGCGCCTGCTGGATAAACGCGATTATTGGGCCGGCACTGGCTTGTGGTTCCGTATATATTGTCATGAGTGTTTCTTCCGGTTCTTCTGAATATCCTTGATGGTCTTGTCTATGAGGATACCCGGCGCGGCCCCCAGGCCAATAATGATGGCCAGAAGACCCAGGGTAAACGCCGCCTCCCCGGCGCGATCAAGTCCAAAGAATATCCAAATGATGACAAAGGCTATGAGAAAAAACATGGTCTATTCCTCCCCCGGGCGCGTACCCTGGCCATTATCGGCCTCGCGCTTCAAGCGCTGGTCTTCCTGAGAAAGGCGCCGGCCCTCGGGCTCATCATTGCGCGTGAAGGCCGCGAGGGCCGCGGCGAACAGTGCGCGGCTGTGCCAACCCAGTTCCCTGAAATAGGCCTCCTGTTCCTCGGTGAGTAGCCCGTTGTTTTCATTGTTTTGTGTCATGCGATGTACTCCTTACAGGTGGTCGTTTGGCCACCGAAATCCGGTAGCGTTACAGTGTGCGGCCCCCGCGGAAATGACCCGCGCCCTACGGCGCCCGTTCCTCGTCTTGCCCCTCCTCGGCTCCGTCGAGATCGTCGCAGCCTAGCGCTTCGGGCGCCGGCGGCCGGGCCGTAACCCCCTGCGCCGGGGTAGGGGCTGACGGCCCGCTGCCCACCGCCTCCACTGTGCCCAGGATTTTGGCGAGCAGGCCTAAACTGGATGTCAGGTGGTCGAGCGCGAGGTCTTGGATGGAATCGGCCAGGCTCCCATCGGGCGTGACGGCCGGAATAGGACGCGGCGTTTCAGAATCCATAATCGGTGTGCCCAGATCCTGCGCTTGCGGCTCTCTTTCCGGCTTCTTCTTCACTCGCGGCGCGGCCGCCATAGGGGCTGAGGGTTTCCCCACGTCCGGCGGGGCCTTGCCCCAACCCGGGCGCTGGTAGTTCGGCTGAATCCAGCGCGCCTCGATGCGATCCGGGCGATGGGTTTGCAGGTGAGGAAACGGCCAATTGAGGATCGCGGCCTCGCCGCCCGCCATCAACAGGGCGCGCGGCCCCCGGCCTTTAATGACCTTCAGATCCCGGCCAAAGGCCGCGGGCATCAGTACGGGTTCGCGCACCCGTTGCCACGACTGATTGTGCTGGCCGCCATCCCGTCCGGTCTGGGTCGAGACCTGATGTTGGAAGCGGTCTACTTCCCGGTCTCCCAAGAGCTTCGCGCACCACTCTTGATCGTCGGGTGATGTCGTTTGGCAGATAATTTTCGTGGCCGTTTGCCCCGCCCAGGTGGTGGCGGTCTCGCGTGTGTAGGTCTCGCGGATCTGCGCTAGGCTTTGGATGCCAAGCACCACGCGCAGGCCTTTGGACCGCGCCGTGGCCAGGGCGTCCGTGATGCTGGGGACCTTACCGACTCGGGGGGCCTCATCCACGATGAGCCAGATGCGGCGTTGATCGGGCGCAGCGTCCGGCATATCCGAGATTTGCCGCACGGTCTGCTCGATAAGGCTTGAGGCAAACGCTTGGCTTAAAGACCGCGCGGAGTCCCGGAAACCCAGGATCGTGACCGGGGGTTGATGACCCCCCAGCCACGAGCGCACGGACCATTCGGGATTCTCCTTGAGGTCATAGGACGCCACGCCCAGGTTGATGACTTGCGTCAGCGCAGCCGACAATTGCACCAGAAAGCCCATGGTGGTGCGATTGGGCCCTTCTGCGTCTTCTCCGCCCAAGAGCGATAAGGACATCGGATCCTCGCGGCCAATGACCGCTTTCAAGACCGCAAAGTCGCCCAGAGCCGCGGCGGCGGCGTGCGCCAGATGCGCCATGCCCCATTGGGTCCCGGTGCGGGCTTGGAGGTCACTCACAAGCCCCACCAGCAAGGCACGGGAGCCTTGCGACCACATGGGGTCTTTCTCATTTTCCTTGATGAGGGTCTCCGCCAAGGCCTGGGCATCGAGGCGCGTGCGGATATCGTGCCCCACGCGCCAGCGCCCACCGCGGGCATCGCAGGGGGATAACACCGTGAAGGGCTCGGGGAGTTTTTGGGTGAAATCGCCCTTGGAGTCGAAGATCAGCATCCGATCCCCGCGCGCCTGGGCCTGTTGGATCAGCGGCCAGAGGATCGTGGTCTTGCCGCTGCCGGCGCCGCCGACAATGAGCAGATGACGGCATTCCGCATGCTGGTCGATGAGAATATCCGGATGAATACGAACCCCCGGCGGCTCGTTTTTGTGAGGCGCTACCAGCCGCGCAATGCGCTTGGGCGTGCGGTGCAGGATAAAGCCGCGCACGTGGCGTTCGGCCGGCACGGTCATGAGCCACCACATAAGACCGGCTAGGCCGGTGGCAGCCAGAGCCGCAGCCCCAAGCGGCCAGTATCCCCGCCACCCCCAGCCGCCATGGATGATGAGCCCCCATTGCGTGACCCATGCCCAGATCCGCGGAAGCGTGGCCGGCGGCATGCCTTGTGACCAGAGCATGAGTTGCAGGCCGCCAATCCAGCCGCCGAGGAAACCCACGACCGCCCCGCCGATCGTGAGTTCCAAGCGCCCATTGAAGTTGTTGGGATCGTTCATCATGACCGCGCCTCCAGTGCGCGTTTGGCCTCGATCGCATCCCAGTCCGGCCGCACCAGCCCACATTCCGGGCAGGTCCGGCTATGGTCGTCGATGAGGAGGCGCGTCTGTGCCCGCTCCTGCCAGGCCGCCAGGACGGCGACCGCCTCGCGATCGGTTAGCCAGGCCGCCAGCGTGCCTAGTGCGGTCAGCGCGATCGTGGGGCCAAAATCGGGGATCTCATGCAAGGCCTCGAAGAGTGCGACGGGAAGGCGGGGGCCGCCGGGAGGCCCGTCTATAGTGTCGTCATCCGACGTGTCGAGGATGGTCCGACACCCGGCGATAATGATGTCCTGCCAGACAACCACACGGGGCTGGGGTGTAGCTGTGATGGTACTGTCAGCCGTGTCATTCATAACGTGTTCTCCCATTGTAGGCCGCATGGCCCATTGAGTGCCTACCGTGAGCGGCCGGCGCGGAAATCGGCCGACCGCCCTTTGTGAGCATCTAGATCCCGCGCTCACGCGCGATCCCTTCCACCAAGTCCGCCCCGAAGACCTGAACGCAGGCCTTCGCCATGGCGATACAAAAGGCCGCCTGTTCGGGGGTCAGATCATCCAGTGCACAGCCCCCGTTATCCGCCGGTAGGAGCGCTTGGATATGGCGCGGATCCGTGCCGGGGGCCACTTGGGCGAGTAGGGCTTTGTATCCTGGCGTCATGGGTATTACCTCCCGATCGCGGCTAAGGTTTTAGGGGTCCAGTACAGGTCCAGTTCGGCCCCGGCCTCCACGAGCTGGCGGATGCTGATGTATCCGATCTCGCGT
>JAJYQN010000100.1 GCA_021794595.1 Pseudomonadota bacterium | reverse complement strand
CATGGCGATGTTCACCACCTCTCAACACGCCGAGCCCGAGCCGGAGAAGAACTTTGGCGCAGACATTTCAACACTGACCAAGCTCATCGAGGAAGGCAAGCTCTGAGTCTTCCTCCACAGCCAAATCGGGATACCCGAAAAAACAATAGGCCGACGGAACGTCAGCAACTCCTGATCTCGAGCCACAACTCACCACCGCCAAAGGCCGCCGGGACTTTCGCGTCCCATAGAGGATAAGGGAACTCACCAAGCGACGTAGGCGTAGCCCTTGTGTTGCAACTCCATGAGATCCGCCGCTCCCAAAGGCACGTAGGTGACAAAGGGGAGAAGTGCCGCTTTCGTCAATTTGAGGGTCCGTAGGGTATTGCCACAACCGTGGAAATCTACCCCATAGTCGTGCAGGCTTGCGACGCCCTCGCGAATATCACGGGCCACCGGACGAACGGGTTTTTTCAGGACGACACTGATGCCCGGACCAAAGCAGGTGACGACCACATGGATGCTGTCCCCGTAGCGCCGCAAGAGCGCCTGGATAGACGAGAGGATGTGCTGCTGGTAGTCGTGTTCATGGTGGTTCAACTGATACACGATGAAATGCTTGGCCTTTTGCCCCGGGAAGGTCAGATTCAGACTATCGGCCGAATCGGCGAAGGCCGCGCCAGAACCCACAGCGGCAGCCACCCCGCCGGCTGCCACCATGAGACGGCGTCTGGTCGGATCGAATTTGCGCGTATTAGCCATGGCGACTTCTCCTGGAAGATATCATCAAAGACGAGACTCGCCGCTCTTTATTCCCTGATGCTAAGCCTTGGGCTCGAAAAATCCGCGCAACCTATCGATCCAGGAGTGCTCGACAGGACTATGCCGTTCCGCCCCTTCGCGCAACGACCGCTCAAAGCTCTCGAGCAGTTCGCGTTGGGCGCGGGTAAGTTTCACCGGGGTCTCGACCGTCACTTGGCAAAAGAGGTCGCCGACATGCCCGGTGCGCACGTTTTTTACCCCTTTACCGCGAATGCGAAAGACCTTATCGGTCTGGGTCTCGGGCGGGATCTTTAAGCTCATACGTCCACTCAGGCTCGGGACCTCGATCTCGCCTCCCAGTACGACCGTGCCGAAACTGACCGGTACCTTGCAATACAAATCGTCTTGTTCGCGGCGGAAAAACGGGTGGGGTTTGAGCTTGATTTGAACATACAGGTCGCCGGCCGGGCCCCCGCTCTCGCCCGCATCCCCTTGGCCGCTCACCCGTATCTGGTCCCCCTCGTCGACACCCGCCGGTATCGTCACCGACAAGGTCTTGGCGCGCTTTGCCCGGCCCTCGCCGCGACACTCCACACACGGTTGGGTCACGACCCGCCCGCTGCCGCGGCAATTCGGGCAGGTTTGCTGAATCGAGAAGAACCCTTGCTGCATCCGCACCTGGCCGTGACCGCCGCAGGTAGGACAAGTCGCTGCGGTGCTCCCGGCGCGCGCACCCGAACCATGGCACAACTCGCATACCGCCATAGTCGGCACCCGAATTCGGGCCTCGGTGCCGTTAACGGCGTCTTCCAGCGAGAGGTCGAGGCTAAAACGGACATCGGCCCCCCGATAGGCCTGACTCCCGCGGCGACCGCCGGAGCCACCCCCGAAGATATCCCCGAAGACGTCACCGAAGATGTCGGCGAAGCCCGCCCCACCGCCGCCATAAAATCCGCCACCTGCCGCTGAGTTGTCGACACCGGCGTGGCCGAACTGATCGTAAGCGGCGCGTTTTTGAGGATCTGCTAGGACCTCGTAGGCCTCCTGACACTCCTTAAAGGCCGCCTCGGCACCCTTGTCGCCGGCGTTGCGATCGGGATGGCATTTCATGGCCATCCGCCGATACGCCTTTTTAATCTCCGCATCGTCGGCGCCGCGCGACACCCCAAGGACTTCGTAATAATCTCGTTTCGTTGTCATACGCCTGCACTGCGAAAACGGCGACCTTAAAAGAACGAAGGCACAGGCGTCAACATCGGCCTGCGCCTTCGTCCACCCGTCCCAACGTTACTTGTCGCGACGGTTGTCGTTGACTTCCTCGAACTCGGCATCCACGACGTTGTCGGACCCCGCATTACCGCCGGCCGGTCCCGACTCGGCCTGGGCCTCGCCCCCCTGCGCCTGAGCGTACAACTGCTCTGTCAGCTTGTGGGTAATCTCAGTCAAAGCCTCGGTCTTAGCGGTGATTGCCGCCTTATCGTCGCTCTTCACCACCGCCTCGAGATCGCGGACCCCGGCCTCCACTGCGTCTTTGTCCGCAGCACTAACCTTCTCTCCCAGGTCCTTCAGGGACTTGCGCGCGCTATGGATCATAGCCTCGGCCTGGTTACGGGCATCGACGAGTTCACGGGCCTTGCGGTCCTCCTCGGCATGGGCCTCGGCATCTTGCACCATGCGCTGGATCTCGGCCTCGTTCAAACCCGAGCTCGACTTGATGACGATCTTGTTCTCCTTGCCCGTGGCCTTATCGCGAGCCGAGACATGGAGAATACCGTTGGCGTCAATATCGAAGGTGACCTCGATCTGCGGTACCCCGCGCGGCGCCGAGGGAATGTCGGTCAGGTCGAAGCGGCCAAGGGACTTATTGCCGCTCGCCATCTCGCGCTCGCCCTGCAGGACATGGACCGTGACCGCGGTTTGCCCATCCTCGGCGGTCGAAAAGACCTGGGCCGCCTTGGTCGGGATGGTCGTGTTCTTCTGAATCAGTTTGGTCATTACGCCGCCCATGGTCTCGATCCCCAAAGACAAGGGCGTCACGTCCAACAGCAACACGTCCTTCACGTCACCCGCCAACACGCCGCCTTGGACCGCAGCGCCTATGGCCACCGCCTCGTCCGGGTTGACGTCCTTGCGTGGCTCCTTACCAAAGAAATCGCGCACCGCCTCCTGGACCTTGGGCATACGCGTTTGGCCACCGACCAGAATGACGTCGTCGACCTCAGTGATCTTCAGACCGGCATCCTTCAAGGCCGTCTTGCAAGGTTCGATGGTCCGACGGATCAAATCGTCGACCAGGCTTTCGAGCTTGGCGCGCGTCACCTTCACGTTCAAGTGCTTGGGCCCACTCGCGTCGGCCGTGATATAGGGGAGATTGACGTCTGTCTGGGTACGCGACGAGAGCTCGATCTTGGCCTTCTCCGCGGCATCCTTCAGACGCTGCAAGGCCAGCGGATCCTTATGAACGTCGATCCCGGAATCCTTCTTGAACTCCTCGGCCAAGTAGTCGATCAACCGCAGATCGAAGTCCTCGCCCCCGAGGAAGGTATCGCCGTTGGTCGACAACACCTCGAACTGGTGCTCGCCATCGACCTCTGCGATCTCGATGATCGATATGTCAAAGGTACCGCCGCCCAGATCGTACACCGCGATCTTGCGGTCGCCTTCCTTCTTATCGAGACCGAAGGCCAAGGCCGCGGCCGTCGGTTCGTTGATGATGCGCTTGACGTTCAGCCCGGCGATACGGCCGGCGTCCTTGGTCGCCTGGCGCTGGGCGTCATTGAAGTAGGCCGGGACGGTAATGACCGCCTCCGTCACCTCTTCGCCCAAATAGTCCTCAGCGGTCTTTTTCATCTTCTGCAATACCCGCGCCGACACCTCGGGGGGCGCCATTTGCTTTCCGGTGGCCTCGACCCAGGCGTCACCGTTCTTGGCCTTGACGATCTTATAGGCCACCATCTTGATGTCGCGCTGCACGATCTCGTCATCGAACTTCCGACCGACCAAGCGCTTGACCGCATATAGGGTGTTTTGCGGGTTCGTGACCGCTTGGCGTTTGGCCGATTGACCCACCAAGACCTCGCCATCGGTGGTATAAGCGACGATCGACGGCGTCGTGCGGTCGCCCTCGCTGTTTTCGATGACGCGTGGCTTGCCGCCCTCAATCACCGCTACGCACGAATTCGTTGTTCCCAAATCGATCCCGATAATCTTTGCCATTTCACTTGCCCTCTCGCTCCCGGTCTCGGGAGGCTGGTTATAAGGTCGCCTGATCACTCAATGGGGGCCGGGGGGCCGTTTTCAAGGGCTAGGACTTCGCCTTGGCCACCACGACAAGCGCCGGCCGCAATAAGCGCTCGTTGAGCAAAAATCCCTTCTGAACCACTTCCACGACATGGTTCGCCGGCACGCTATCGCTCTCGACGACGGTCATCGCCTGATGCTGGTCCGGATTAAATCGTTGTCCGACCGGGTTCACCACCACGATCGCGAACTTCTCCAGCACGCTGTCCATCAATTGCAGGGTCAAGTCCACCCCGGCAAACAAGGCCTCGGTGGCCGGAGAGGCGGCATCGCGATCGACCGCCTGGGCCCGCTCGAGACTGTCGCGCACCGGGAGCAGCTCCAAGGCAAAGCGCTCAAGGGCGAACTTGCGGGCCTGGATGACGTCTTGCTCCGCGCGACGACGCACATTCTCGGACTCGGCCGCGACCCGCAGGAGCCGCTCGCGACTCTCCGCCAACTCCGAACGCGCCTGGACGAGCTCGGCCTCCCGCTCATCGACTTCCCCTTCGCTCAGCTCCCCCTCCGTCTGGGCGGCCTTGTGCTCAGGGGCACGGGGATCATGTTCTCGCTCATCCTCCCCCGATCGGTCTTCGGCCTGCTTCCACTCGCCCGTCATCGCATCATCTCCTGGCATGAACCACTCCTCGCTTATCAAACGCTGCCCGCTATGTGGGGGCATTACCGCCCCTTTCAAGCGTCGCCCGAAGGACCATGGCTCAAAGCGCCACTCAAAAACCGCGCCGTGACATCGACGATCGAGATGACCCGGTCATAGGACATTCGGGTCGGTCCGACCACGCCTATCGTTCCCACGATCTGGCCATTTACCTCGTAGGGCGCCGTGACCACACTGCACGATTCGAGGGACTCGTAGCCGGATTCGGCCCCGATAAAGATCTGGACCCCGTTCGAACCCATGCTGTGGTCGAGAAGGTGGAGAAGGTCTTGCTTGGCGTTAAAGGCATCGAAAAGCCGCCGCAATTTCTCCCTATCGCTGAGTTCCGGAAAGGCCAGGAGATTAGATTCTCCACTCACAAAGAGCGGATCTTCGGCCAATTCGCCCTCGGCAAAGACTTGGCGCGCCATCTCGACTGCGGACCGCAACATCTGCTGCATATCCTCGCTGTCGCGCTTAAGAGCGGTCGTCAGGCTCCGTCGGACCTCCTCCAAAGAGAAGCCGGCATACGCGCTGTTGAAAATATTCGCCGCTTGCTGCAATTCTGTCGCGGAGTAGCGCTTTTTGGGGTGGATCACGCGATTCAACACCTGGCCGTCCTGGGTCACCAAGATCACCAGTACCCGGCTCGACGACAGACTCAGGAAATCGAGTTGCAAAAATCCGGCGTGGGTGCGGCGCGGCACACGGACGATCCCGGCAAGCTTCGTGATCTGTGACAAGAGCCCAGAGGCCGACTCTAGGAGCTGTTGGGGATCTTGATCGGCGAGGAGTCGATCTTCGATCTGGGAGATATCCATCGCTTGGGGGGACTTTACAGCCAAAAGGGTGTTCACGAAGAAGCGGTAGCCGCGCTCGGTAGGGACGCGACCGGCGGAGGTATGCGGAGACCGGATAAGACCGAGCTCCTCTAGGTCCGACATGATATTGCGGACCGTCGCGGGACTAAACTCCAACCCGGCTTGTCTTACTAACGTGCGCGAACCCACTGGCTGACCTTCGGCGATATACTGCTCGATAAGCGCCTTGAGGAGTCGTTCCGCACGGGGCGTTAAGGATACCATAACCTACCCCCCTCCTCTTAGCACTCACAGATTGAGAGTGCCAGGTGCACGCTACCAACAGCCGGCAGTGCTGTCAATACAGGGGCCTCATCAGGCGGTGTTGGCCGCGGCCGACCGCCATGCTAGTGTTTGCCAAAGGCGAGGTATGTGGCATGAAGACGCCTATCAAACGCGTCGGCTTGTTCGGTAAATACGGGGATCGTGGCGGGCGAGAGGTCTTGCAGCGCCTGTGCGCGCTGCTCGAGGCCCGCGATCTCGAGATTATCGTGGAGGCCGAGACGGCCACGGCCCTTGAGCTGACCCACGCCACCTCGTGCCCACTTGACCGCATAGGGGCCGATATCGACCTCGCGATCGTACTGGGAGGCGATGGCACCCTCTTAAACGTTGCCCGCGCGCTTGCCGTCCATCATATCCCCCTGATCGGCATCAACGCCGGGCGCCTCGGCTTCCTGGCCGACGTGTCCTCGGACAACATGGGCATGATCGGCGAGATTTTGGACGGCCACTACCAAACCGAGGAGCGATTCCTGCTTTCGGCGAACATCGTCCGCGGCGGCGCCGTCGTGCTCACCCGCATGGCGTTCAATGACGTGGTCGTAAACAAAGGGGATCTCGCGCGGCTTATTGAATTCGAGACCTACATCGATGGCCAGTTCGTGAGCGGATCACGGGCCGACGGCGTGATCGTAGCGACCCCGACAGGCTCCACCGCCTACGCCATGTCGGCCGGGGGGCCGATCCTACACCCCACGCTGGCGGCCATCGTTTTGGTCCCGATTTGTCCGCATACGCTCAGTAACCGGCCGATCGTAGTCCACAGCGACTCGCAAGTGGAGATCGTGCTCGTCAGCGATCAAAGCGCACACGTCACCTTCGACGGCCAATCCAACTTCGGGCTCCGCAATACGGACCGTGTCTGCGTCCGCCGCTCGCCGGTGCCGGTGACCTTGATCCACCCCCTCGGCCGCAATCACTACGAGGTGTTGCGCCAAAAACTGAACTGGGGACGACGCGTCTAATGCTCACCGAGCTTTGGGTGCGCTCCTTTGCCGTCATAGACGAGTTGCGGATGTCGCTCGGGTCGGGCTTATCCGTGGTCACCGGCGAAACCGGCGCCGGCAAGTCCTTGCTTGTGGACGCCTTGGGGCTTGCGGTCGGCGACCGCGCGGAGGCCGGTCTTATCCGTGCCGGGGCGGAGTCTGCGGAAATCGTCGCGAGTTTCGAGTTAGGCGAGGCCTGCGCTGCGAGCGCTTGGCTGAAAGATCAAGACTTGGCTACCGACACCGGCGAATGCATCATCCGCCGCATCATCACCCAAGATCGCTCGCGGGCCTTTATTAACGCGACCCCCGTTCCTCTTCAAAAGCTGCGCGAGCTGGGCGACTTCTTGCTCGACCTTCACGGTCAGCATGAACACCAAACCTTGCTGCGGCGCGAGACTCAGCGCGACCTGCTCGACGCCTACGCCGAGGCTGAACCCGACCGCCAGGCGCTGGCCCTGGCGTTTGATCTTCTTCGCGAACACCAGAATCGACTGCTCGCCATGCGTGAACAGGCCGCGAGTCGGTCGGCCCGCGAATCCTTACTCAAGTACCAGATCGAGGAATTGCAGGCCCTCGAACCCGCGACCGGCGAATGGGAAAGCCTGAATGCCAGCCAAAAGCGCCTGGCCCACGCTCAGGAACTCGGGGCCGGCATCGCCTCTCTCATAGAGCGACTGAGCGAGGGCGAACAAGCGCTCGGGCAGGCCTTGGAAGACTCCCTAAGCCAGCTTCGCGCCCTGACCCGTATCGAACCGCGGCTCTCCGAGGTAGAGGCGCTCTTGACGAGCGCCACAGTCGAAATCAGCGAGGCCGCTCGCAGCTTGAACCATATTGGCAGCCAGATGGAGACCGACCCCATAGACCTCCCCGCCATCGAAACTCGCCTGGGACGCTGGCATGAGTTGGCCCGCAAGCATCACATCGCCCCCGATAAGCTCCCGGAGCTCTGGGCGACACTGAAGACCGAGCACGAGCTTTTGCAAAGCGAGGAGGGCTCGGTCGCCACGCTCGAAACGGAGATCGCGCGTTACGAGGAGCAGGCCCTGGTCCACGCTCAGAATCTGAGCGCTAAGCGCAAGCGGGCGGAAACCGCCTTGAGTGCCGCCGTGACCGAGGAGATGCAAAGCCTGGGCCTCGGCGCCGGACGCTTTTCCATCGCCCTTAACCCCGAACCGCTCTCGGCCACCGGTCTTGAGAGCGTCGAATTCCTGGTAAGTCCAGCTCCCGATAGCCCGTTTAAGCCCTTAGCCAAAACCGCCTCCGGCGGCGAACTCTCGCGCATCAGTCTCGCTATCCAAGTCGTGTTAGCCGATGTGAGTCTCGGGCCGACTCTGGTCTTCGATGAGGTCGATGTTGGGATAGGGGGTGCTGTCGCGGAAATCGTAGGCCAAAGACTCCATAAGCTCGCGCACAAACGCCAGGTGCTCTGCATCACCCACCTGCCACAAGTGGCGGCCCAGGGAGACACCCACGTCGTCGTCCATAAAAATTTGAACGACGGACGCACCATGAGCTCGGCCGAAACCCTGACACCGTCCGGGCGCGTTGAGGAAATAGCGCGCATGCTGGGAGGAATCGCCATAAACGCCAACACCCGCGCGCTCGCTCGCGATATGCTGCACTCATGACCGAACGCCCTGGCATCCCCAAGGTACGGGCCGCTAAAATCGCGGACGTTCCACTGATCCATCACTTTCTCGAGCTTTATGCCACGAAGGGCAACTTGTTGCCCCGGACCATGAACGAGATCTACCGTCATCTGCGGGACTTCTTCGTCATCGAGATCGAGGGCCATGTCGCGGCCATCGGCGCCCTGGAGATCTTTACCGAGGATTTAGGGGAGGTACGCAGCCTCGTCGTCACGGAGGAATACGAGCGCCGTGGGCTTGGACGTCTTATGGTCCAGCGCATTATCGCCGAGGCGCGCCAGCTGGGGCTGCGGCGGCTCATGGCGCTTACCTACGTGCCGGAATTTTTCCATAAATTAGGGTTTGTTACGGTCAACATGGACACCTTGCCGGAGAAGGTCTGGAACGTGTGCGTAAAGTGCTACAAATACAACCAGTGCGACGAGGTCGCCGTCCTCTTTAATCTCAACCGGCCTTGACATCCTCCCCCTCTTAAAGGAAGCGGACTCCTGCGGTGTTCGGCTAAAAGCCAGCTGACTCACTTTAGTGGGTTCCTGCTTCACGGAGCGGCCTGACTGCACCGCATCTCCACAGGCTAACAAGCGATGTCCTCGCTCTAAAATAGTGATCGCGCCGACCAGATCGGCGTTATTCTCGTATTTCACTTGGGACCTGCGCTCCAAGCCAGAGCCTTCCTCTCCACAGGCTGATGCGGTGAAACTCACCGCCCTGTTTCTCAAATTGATCGCGGCGTTCACGGGCCGGTCGTGAGCTTGTGCAGCGCGTCCTGGCGGATGGCGTCGATCCGGGCATGGAGCCGCGTAAGTTTCCTCTTGGCCTTGTCACAATTGCCCGATCCCCGGACCGCCTATCGGGATTATCCGCCAGTACATCGAACAACAGCAGACGCCACACTCAAGTCAAAGACAAGGACGGCGACAAAGTCCGCGCTATCCTTCCCCTTTACGCACAGCGACCCTGAAGGGCAAGGTTTGCCGCGCACCCGATCCACTTAAAGCGGCGGCTGGGATCGGCGACCGCCGTCCTTCTTCGAACACCTTCCGTCGCGCTTCATCCCGAGGCAGACCCCGTACATATATAGCGAATGGCTGTCGACATGAAAGCCAAGGGTCTCCGCAACCTTCCGTTGCCGTTCTTCGATGGCAGGATCGAAGAACTCGAACACCTCCCCGCACTCGACACAGACAACGTGGTCGTGATGTCCGCCCTGGTTCATCTCGAAGACCGAACGGCCACCTTCGAAGTTGTGTCGGATCACGAGCCCCGCGCTCTCGAATTGGGTCAGAACCCGATAGACCGTGGCAAGCCCGACCTCCTCGCCCATCTCGAGCAGGGCCTTGTACACGTCCTCCGCCGCCATATGGCGAACCCGGGCCTCCTCCAGAATTCTCAAGATCTTGAGGCGGGGAAGCGTCGCCTTAAGGCCGGCCTTCTTCAGATCCGCGCTATCGCTCATCCGTATCGCCCCGCTGTTTTGCCTTGACGGGGTCGATAGTGTACTTTGTCGCCCTAGACCCACGTCCAGCCAGTGTAAACTAGAACGATTCCGATGCCCAAACGTATCGCTTTATTTTTGATGTTAGCCCCACTCGCGCTCACCGGATGTCATCTCTTGTACCGTCCGACGGTCCAGCAAGGAAATGTCATGACACCCGGGATGATTGCGCGTCTGCATCTGGGCATGACTAAGAACGAGGTCGCCTACGATCTCGGCAGCCCGGCAATTCGCGATCCCTTTCATCGTAACCGCTGGGACTACTACTACTCGGTAAAACATAACTACAAACCGCTCATCGCCGAGCACTTCACCCTGTTCTTTAAGGGGGGGCGACTCGTCAAAATCGTCGGGCGGCCGCGCCCTACCCCCCGCGACATTTACGCGAAATAGAATGGGCGCGCGCGATCCGCGCCCGCTGGCGGCGCGCGTCCTTGGGATCGAAAGCTAGGGGTTCATAGATCTCGATTCGGTCTCCGGCCTTTACCGGATCACTCAAGGCGGCCAAGCGTCCAAAGACGCCGACCCGCTGCACACGCAGGTCGATGCCCGGACGCTCTTTGAGCACCATTGACAAACGAATCGCCTCAAAGACGCTCGCGCCCTTATCGACCGACACCGAATAGACCCGCGGGCTGGCGGACACGTGCACCACTTCCACCCACACCTTAGCGGGCTCCATAAACCTCGCGGGCGCGCCTCTTAAAGCTATCCACTAGGCTATTGGCAATCGTCCCGAACACCGGTCCGACCGCGAGCGCCAGCAGCCGGCTTGCGAAATCGAACTCGAGATCAAGACTGATGCGACTCCCGAGCTCGGCCACCTGCTGAAACCGCCAAGAGCCCTCCAAACGGCTAAACGGGCCCCGAACCAGCCGAATGTCCATGGTCGTGGCGTTCAAGGTATTGCGAGTCGTAAAGGTTTTACGGATCCCGCCAAAGGCCATGTCGATCTCGGCGATCAACCCCTCAGCATCGCGCTCCAGTATCCGGGAGCCCGCACACCAGGGCAGGAATTTCGGGTAGCTCTCGACATCAGCCACGAGCCTATACATTTCCTCGGCGCTATAAGCGACAAGCGCGCTTTTACTTATTGTCGTCACAATATGAGCCTAGGTGCGCTAAAAAATATGATCAGGGTGGCGGCGGGTACGACGATGCGCAGGGCCCATAACCAAAGTAGATGGCCCCGAGCTATGTTTTCGCCGGCACTTAAAGGCCCTTTGCGTCCCCACCCTATCAGAAAACTGAGACCCCCCGCCCCCCATGGCAGCAAGACGTTGACCGCCAAGATCATTAGGATGTCGAGCAGACCGAGGGTCTTGATTCGTCCGAGAAAGGTAAACGAAAACGCCCATGAGTTCAAAGAGAGCGATAACACCTCGCCTGTGGCAAGCGCACTTAAGGCCAGCCCTAAAGCGGCCTGCGGCCGGCTCAAGCCCTTCCCCGTCAGATACTGCATAAGCGGCTCAAGCCAGGCCACCCCGGAAAGCCAGGCCGCCGAAACGAGCGCCAGGTAGCAAAGCGCCACAACCAGGGGGCCTCCAGGGAGGCGAGCGCTCGCGAGCGGCAAGGTCGCAAACAGAAAACCGCCTCCGGCAAGCGGCCTCAAGCCGGCGGCAAAGACCAGCGACGCCAAGGCAAAGCCCGCAAGCCATGCCACCAAGGCCTGGGCCAAGACCAGACCTAAGGCGGTCTTGGCCGTCGATAGCGAGCTCGGCAGATAGGCCCCGTAGGCGACAAAGGACAATGTCCCTAATCCGGCGCCAAAAAAGGCCTGGGATAAAGCGACGAGACCGAGGGCGAGGCGGTGCCCAGGAACCGGTTGGGGGGTCAATAAAACGGGTGCGCTCACAAAAAAACTGCCGAGCGTCCCGGCAAAGGCCGCCAAGCCCGCAAACGCCGCGACCAAGGCCGGCATCAAGAAACGGGCGAGATCTTCTATGGCAGCAGGGCCCCCGGCCGCCACGGAAAACACCAGAACCAAAAAGACAATCTCCCACAAAAGCGTGGGGGCGGGGCGCTCAACAAGGTGGGAGAAATGCGCCGCGATACGTGGGGCATTGGCATCGATAAAACCGCCCGAAAACGCCGTATGGGCATAGGCCAGCATCCACCCCGAGATCAAGGCAATGTAACAAAACATCAAGAACGCGCCGGCCATCGCGATCTTGACGGTCCAGCGCCAAGCGCGCCCCGCGCCTTGGGCCACGAACTCGGCCCCTTGGACGGCCCCCGCTTGGCGACAGCGACGCCCGAGGCTCAATTGAGCGGCCAAAAACGGCCAGGCAAGCGCAAGCAGCGCGACCACGTACGCGGCCACGAAAGTGGCGCCCCCATAGCGGGTCAAAAGATAAGGAAACTCCGACAGAGTATCCATACTGACCACGCCCCCCAGCGCCACTAAAGAAAACCGTAACGGGGACGACCACAACACGGGGGCCTTTATTGCACTGTTCGCCATACCGCACTGTAAACGATAGCCGGCGGGGTCGGATAGGTCTTGCGCCCGCCGTACACCTGGCGCACCATGCCCGACCATGGCACGCCCAAAGGAAACGGAGCCTCGCGTCATAGCCCAGAACAAAAAGGCTTGGCACGACTACTTCATTGAACAACGCTTCGAGGCCGGGCTCGTATTGCAGGGCTGGGAAACCAAAAGCCTGCGCGATGGCCGCGCCCAACTCAAAGAAAGCTACGTCATCATCCAGCAGGGTGAGGTCTTTTTGTTCGGGGCCCATTTTTCTCCCCTCTCGACCACCTCGACGCACGTGAAGGCCGATCCTACGAGGACACGCAAGCTGCTCTTACACCGTCTCGAGATCAGCCGCCTGATCGGGGCCGTCGAGCGCCGCGGATACACGCTCGTGCCACTCTCGCTCTATTGGAAATTCGGCCGCGCCAAGCTTGAGTTCGCCTTGGCTAAAGGGAAGAAGCAGCATGACAAGCGCGCCGCTCTTAAGGAACGCGAATCCGAGCGCGAGCAAGAGCGCGCCATCAAACAGCATTGAGTCGTAAGCCGCTATGCCCACCGCCATAAACGGGTAGTGTCTCAGTTTGAACTGACGACAAAAACCGTCCAGAACAGTCAGCGGCTTATGATTACTTGACCCGTTGTGCCATCGTAGGACATCTTGCAGCTTTGTAGGAAGGTCCTTCCAATAAGAGCGAAATGAGACTGTCCGCCAGCAAGAAGGTTAACGGCGGCAAATGTGCCGTAAACCGTAAATGCTAGTGACGGGATGTGAATTTGTCCCAGGTGCATGTTGGCCTCGTGCTGACCCGAGATCCCAGAAATAATCTGCCTATCGACGATTGGCAGATTTAATTGCATCGCAAGTGCAGCATCAATACAACTTGTTGTTGCCCCGGTATCTACTAGTGCTCGCACGCTCCTGATTCCAGGAACAGGAACGGCATTATTTGTAGGCACAAAAGCCGGGTCAAACCCGATATCGACGAGCAGGGTAGGTCCCATGACGACCAACAAGTCTTGCCCCAGTACACCTCCGCTATCGTCAAAACCACATTTGACTTCAGGCATGGACAAGTCGGTACATAACAGATGCCGGTAGCGTAAGAGGAGGCATACCTATTTGGCGGATGAGATAAGGGCCGCGACCAAACATTTTTACGGCATTTTCCGCCGCGCTTTCAAACGAATCATAAACACCGGTAAGTGTGCGGTCATGCACCACCACCCACTTGCCGAAGTGCTTTGTTTCAAGATCACCCCGCATCGACTCATAGGCAGCAATCTCTTCACTGAGTTCAGTCATATCGTTCTATCTCCGAAGAGGCACAATATTATACAGAGTAGTATCGCAACGTGCAATCAGCAAGTATTTGAAAACACGCTGAATGTTTATTCAGCAAGGGCGGCGATTTCGTCTAGACCCCAAATGTGGTCAGATACGACCGCCTCCATAGCAGGCGTCACGCGGAGCGTTTTATGAATCCGACCAAAGTTGTAGTACATGAAGTGCAGCGCCACAGCGTGTTCTAGGTTCTCCACTTTCTTGCTGAATCCGTTGGTCAGCCTGGTAAAGCGGCGCATCCCCATCCGCATGGTAAGGTTCTGGCGCTCTACGTGGCTCGTGGACACCTGTGCGACATCGGGAGACCCCAGAATACGGCGCTTGTCGGCACTGACAAACTGCGAGGGACTGTAGCGCTTCTGGGCCTGCTTGGCTTCCGCCGGATTGCTGTAGTGCTTCACCAGCATGGCAGAGTCGATGTTATCACCAAAGGCACCCTCTACGGCCTCAATATACGGCCTATGGCCGTCCGTGGTGAGCTGTACACGGTGCGCCAGCCGGGAGGCCAGGTCTTCGATAAACATCTTCGCGTATTCCTCATCCCGCTTGCCTACCATGAAAGACGGCACGAGCTTCGTATCAGAACAGATCGCGGTCCAGGTGTACACGTCCCCATGCCCGAGCATCCCTTTATTCTCGGGGGCAACGTTCTTCTCCTTGCTGTAGCAGAACGACCAGATTTCATCACACTGGATGCGCTTGCAGGGCAGATTCCGGAGGGCTTTGTCTTGGTATTCGCTGCACGCCGTGCCCACGTCCACTAGCAGTTTGGTCACGGTATTGATGCTCACGCCTGCCAATCGGGAGGCGGCCCGCATGCTGTTGCCTTCCACGAGCAGGGCGAGGATTCGGGCACGGGCTTGGAGGCTCAAGCGATTCATATTGAACCTTATGCTTGAGCGGTTACACATATGCAAGCATTCTATTAAAATTTCTATGCTTGCATTCTGAAACGATGCAGAATAGTATGCAAGCATCATAAACCTAGGAGAATGCTTGCATGAAGGATAAAAATGAGGCGAAAGCCAAGGGCGGCCATGCCCGGGCTTTGGCGCTATCAGGTCAGCGAAAGAAGCAGATAGCGGCAAAGGCAGCAGCGGCCAGATGGATAAAAGCTACGCACAAAGGAAATTTTAAGGGTGACTTTGGCATCGATGTGGATTGCTATGTGCTCGATGACGAAGCCAAAACCGCAGTTATTAGCCAGCGCGGCATGGGTGAAGCACTCGGATTGAGCAAAGGCGGCGGTAGCCGTTTGCCGCGATTCGTGGGCAGCAAATCATTCGCGCCTTACGTCGGGCCCGAACTTAGGGAAAAACTCGAAAAACCGCTTATTTTTCAAGGCGTAGCCGCGGGCCCGAACTTGCCTAGTCCGGGCACTGTTTACGGCTATGACGTCACGATACTGATCGATCTGTGCCGAGCAATTGTCGAAGCTGACGTAGCTGGCGCATTGCTTGATAGGCATGGCTCTGTAGTGCAACAGGCACATGTGATCTTAAGTGCCTCAGCCAAGGCCGGAATTAAAGGTCTTGTTTACGCGCTGGCTGGATACAACCCCGAGGCTGAAGAAATCATTGCCTCCTTCAGAGCCTATGTCCTTGAGGAAGCAAAAAAATATGAGAAAGAATTTCCTCCTGAACTGTACCTGCAGTGGGCCCGACTGTATGGGGTCCGAGTTACACCCGGAGGAGGTTCGCGATCATGGAAAAACCTACATCTTACAATCGATCACGTTTATACGCCGCTAGCCAAGAGTGACGGAAAGCTATTGGGAATTCTGCGAGACGCGAAACGCAGTGGCGGCAAAAGGGCCGATAAACTGTTTCAGTTCCTTAACGAAATAGGGGCCCGCGCCCTGAGGATGCAACTGGGCAGAATTTTGGAAATGGCCGAAGATTCTGCGACAAAAGAGATCTATGAAAAGAGAATAAACGACAGATTTGGGAAGCAACGGGCCTCCACGCTCACTTTTGCCGCTTCCGATCCCAACGAGCCGCCGACGCCTTCTTCGCAATCTCCGAGCGATTCTTAGGCGACATACTTGCGGCTCTGGCTTTGCCGCCCTTCAGCCCACCCTTGCGCCCCAGGGCGACCGCAGCCGGGTCTTTGCCGGTCTCGGGTGGCGTAGGCTCGGCCTGTTCGCCGGTCGCTAGGTCGACTATAAACTTAGCGAGCTGGTTCGGGTCTCTGGGTCTCTTGGGATTGCTTGAGCGGTTTGGCATGCCCTGATTGTAGCGCGGGAGGGCGTATCTAGCACCATCTGTCAAACTCAAACTGAGACACTACCCATAAACGCCCCTCATTGCAGGCACTGCGGATATTTGGCACAATGGCGCATCTTGGGGACGATCGGATTCGACGTGGATTACGAAGCCTTCAGGGCATGCCGAGGTGCAGAGCTCCTCGTAAATCCAACTGCAAAAACTATAGTTGCCAACGACGACAACTACGCCTTAGCGGCTTAATCCCCGCTAACCGTTTCCCCGGTTCTTCCTGTGGGTTGGGATGAAACGGTCATATACGCAGGATCGTGTCGGGGTGCGCCTGTTACTTCGACATTAAATTCAAGCGGGCTCAACCTATCGACCATCCTGTCTGTTGGAAGGTGGTAGGCGAAATCATAGACAGACTACGCATGTAGAACTGACTGGTTGAGGATTTGCGGACGCGGGTTCGATTCCCGCCGTCTCCACCATTACCTTGTTTATTACCATCCAACAACGTCCACTGAACCGGCCTAAGTGCCGGTTTTTCTTTGTCTTTACGTCCATTATGGGGTAATAGTGTCCATTGACAGCCGACCCGAAATAGGGGTAACTTTCAGGGGTAGCCCCAAAAACAAAGGGGTAACACCCTGCCGGACTTCGGCCGTAACTCTGAAGGTGACGCCATGTCTCTAACCGATCCCGCCATCCGCAACGCCAAGCCCAAGGATAAGCCCTTTAAGCTCTATGATGAGGATGGCCTATTCCTACTTGTCACCCCAACCGGGGGCAAATGGTGGCGCTTCCGATACCAGTACGATGACAAGGCCAAGCTCTTATCCCTGGGCGTCTATCCCGAGGTGGGCTTAAAGGAGGCCCGCGACCGACGAGACGAGGCCCGCAAGCTCCTGGCATCCGGCATCGACCCGAGCGCGAACCGAAAGGCGGAGAAGGCGACCAAGGCAGGTCAGGCACCCAACAGCTTCGAGGTGGTGGCCCGTGAGTGGTACGCCAAATATTCCACGACCTGGGCGAAGGATCACGGCAACCGCATCATCCGGCGCTTCGAGCGCGACATATTCCCGTGGATCGGCAAGAGCACCATCGCCGAGGTCAAGGCCCCGGATCTACTCTCCGTTGTACGACGCATCGAGAGCCGGGGGGCCCTGGAAACCGCGCACCGAGCCCTTGCCAACTGCGGTCAAGTATTTAGGTACGGCATCGCCACGGGGCGTTGTGAGCGTGACCCTTCGGGCGATCTGCGCGGGGCTTTGCCTCCCGTGAAGGGTGAGCACTTCGCCGCCGTTACCGATCCTGTCCGACTCGGAGATATTCTGCGGGCACTGGAAGGCTACGAGGGCACGCTCACCGTGCGTTGTGCCCTGCGGCTGGCCCCGCTCGTATTCGTGCGTCCTGGTGAGCTTCGTAAAGCGCAATGGGCTGATATAGACCTCGACAAGGCCGAGTGGCGCTACACCGTGACCAAGACCAACACCCCGCATATTGTCCCGCTCGCGCGGCAGGCCGTGGAGATCCTGCGCGAACTGCAACCGCTCACCGGACGCGGACCATTCGTCTTTGCCGGCGCTCGGAGCATCAAGCGCCCCATGTCGGACAATGCGATCCTTGCAGCCATGCGGCGGACTGGGATCAGCAAGGAAGAGATGAGCGGACACGGCTTCCGTGCGGTAGCCCGAACCATCCTTGACGAGGTATTGGGTGTACGTCCTGACTATATCGAACATCAACTCGCCCATGCTGTGAGAGACCCAAACGGACGGGCCTACAACCGTACGGCGCACTTGTCAGAACGGCGGAAGATGATGCAGCAATGGGCCGACTACCTGGACCGGCTCAAGGTGGGGGCCGAGGTCATACCTCTGCGGAAGGTGTGACGTGACCCGCTTTTTGAGAGCGCGGATCGTACGAGACGAACACCGACCGACGCTGTTTTATGTCGAACTGGAGAGCCCCATCGTCGGCCAGGACAGCCAATGGGACCGCGTCGGACCCATGAGCCGAGGGGAGGCCATCGACCGCCAGAAAGAGCATGCCAGCATCCCGAACTTTGGGGCTCAAATGGAGCAGACCCCCACCTACCAGAGGCTTGCAAAAACTATCCGCAAGACGCAAACGCCCGAGTACCAAGCGGCGCGCAAGAAGCAGACTGAGGCCCTTGCGGACTTCGCACCGACACCGTTCCCCGAGGTCCACTATGAAATGCCCGACCCGGCCGACCCCTGGGCGGTTCGCCATACACTCACGCCAGCGAAGATCGAGGACTACCAGCGCCGCGACCGTGAGAGGAAATTGCGCCACATGAAGGCAGGACGCAACCGCGCCTGTCAAGCGTCCGCTTCACGCGTCGCTGCCACCATCAAAAAGCAGAAGACCGCCGCCAACGGTGAGAGAGTCCGCGCAATGCGGGCAGATGAAGCAACGAACAAAACGATAGCGCAACACCTCGGTCTGTCCGTCCGGCAAGTTCAAAGACTCCTGAAGAAGTAACCCCCTACCCCATTCGTGGGGGGGTGACATATCCCCACATCGCTGTTTTTCGGCAAGCGCGACATCTCTGCAATTCTTCATACGGCATCTGTCACTAACAACCGTATGAGGCTCGCAATGGACAATGTAAATAGAATTATCCGGCTCCCCGAGGTTTGCGGCCGAGTCAGTCTCTCTCGGTCCACAATTTGGGCCTTCTGCCGCGCTGGCACATTCCCCAAGCCCATCAAATTAGGCGCCCGCGCAGTCGGCTGGAACGAGGCCGCTGTAACTGCCTGGATCGAGGCCCGGACCACAGATCAGGGGTCCGCATGAACGCCCGCGCGGTTCGTCGGAAGTTGGCGGCCCTCGTTTTCAGGCTCACGGGCTGGTTACGGGCATTAGGGCTGCCGTCATGAGCGCCGTCATCAACCGCGACCCCATGGGGCTGGTCCTGGATCGTCTGGAAGGCGTGCGGCGTAGCGGCTCTGGCTGGATCGCACGTTGTTCGGCTCACGAGGACCGATCTCCAAGCCTATCTATCCGCGATGGGGAAAGGGGCATCCTGCTGCGGTGTCATGCGGGCTGCACTTTCTCGGCCATCACGGATGCACTCGGCCTCAAAGCTTCTGACCTGTTCCACGAACCCTTATCGGCCCCACAGCGGCGGCAGCGGGCGACCCGGGCCGTTCTCAAGGGCGTAGTGGCCGAGTCTTTGGTAGTGGTCTGCGCGGAATCCTCTATCCGACCAGATGACCAAGCCCGACTCAAAACGGCACTAGCCCGCCTTCGGGCGGCTTTGTCGTTGGACGGCTTGCAGGGACGAAAGGAGATCGAGCGCATTGCGGCTTTTGCCTCGCGGATTCTTGCGGGTGAAGCCCTGGATGATACAGAGCGCGAAGCCTTGACCGAGTGCACCGAGTGGCTTTCATGGCTGATTACAGACGAAAACAAAGCCGGGTATGCGGCCCGGCTCAATGGAGAATTCAAACATGCGTGAATTGAATAATAGCACAGACTTCTACCATTCTTCACTAGAACGGGGCGATGCCGACCGTGATCGCTGCAATGAGGCGCTGGATGCTTTGGCATTACCAAATAGGGGCGGTACAAGTGGCACACCTAGCACTGACGCCATTCCTGGCGTGCCACCACTCGAAAATGATGGTGGCACAGGTGGCACAGGTGGCACAAACCCCTTTCAAGTCTTTGACGACTGGCAGGACGTAGGCGGCGAGCGCACGGCCCCAGGCGTTTACCACACAGGGGAAAATGGGGACGGCGAACCTATCAAGCAGCGCCTATGCTCGCCCCTTCACGTCGAGGCCGTGACCTTCGACACCCAAGACAATAACTTCGGGCAGCTCTTGCGATTCAAGAACACCGTAGGCACCTGGCGCGAGTGGTCTATGCCCATGGACCTTATGGCAGGCAGCGGCGAAGAATTGCGGCGCGAACTTTTGGGTATGGGAGTCGAGCTCACCCCAGGCAGTCAAGCCCGCAATCTGCTCCTAAGCTACCTGCAAGCCCGCCCACCAAAGCGGCGGATGCAATGCGCCCTGCAAGTGGGATGGCACGGTAAGACCTTCGTTCTCCCTGATACCACGATAGGCCCCGAGGCGGATGGCGTCATATTCCAGAGCGGCGAGCGTGGTCATGATGAATACACGCGGGCGGGCACCCTGGACGGCTGGCAGAATGACGTAGCGCGGCTGGCTACAGGTAATCCCTTGCTGATCTTGGCCTTGTCTGCGGCTTTCTCTGGCCCTTTGCTCAAGCTCTGTAATGCCGAAGGGGGCGGGCTCCACTTTGTCGGGGATTCATCCACCGGCAAAACGACCTTGATAGAGGCGGCTTGCAGTATATGGGGCGGCCCGAACTTCAAGCGGTCCTGGCGCAGTACAGCAAACGGCATGGAGGGGGCGGCAACCCTCTTTAACGACAATCTCCTAGCTCTGGATGAAATATCCGAATGTGACCCGAAAGACGTTGGCGCTATCGTTTATGCGCTTGGCAATGGCAAAGGGAAGCAACGAGCGAGTCGCACCGGCGCGGCGCGGTCGGTCGCAAGCTGGCGGACCTGCGTGTTATCGACTGGAGAACGCACTATTGCGACCTCTATGGCCGAAGGCGGCTACCGATCCAAGGCCGGGCAATCAGTCCGGCTCTCAGACATTCCGGCAACCGGCACTTATGGCGCATGGGCTGATCTTCACGGACTGGCAAGCGGCGCGGCCTTCTCAGATGCGATAAAGCGGGCGGCAGTCACACATCACGGTCATGCAGGAAGGGCGTTTCTGGAACGGCTCACCCGCGATGAGCAAGACTTCTGCGCGTATCTGGAACAGATGAAACAGGCTCCCCTATTCGCGGCTACAGATGGTCAGCATCGACGGGTGGCGGCACGATTCGCCTTAATCGCTATGGCCGGGGAATTGGCGACCGAGTATGGGCTTACGGGCTGGCAGGAAGGAGCGGCGCTAGACGCGGCTACGCATGGCTTCAAAGCGTGGTTATCGACTCGCGGACAAGGGAATGACGAGCGTAGGCAGGTACTCGAAAAGGTGAGCGACTTTATCGAGCGTCACCGTGACGGGCGCTTTAGCAATGCCGACACATCGGAGCCCGTACCAATCCGGGACCGGGCGGGATGGTACCGAGACAGCGAACAGGGACGCACCTACCTGTTTAACTCCCAAGCCCTGCACGATGCCCTCAGAGGATTCGACTTCACTAGGGCACTCGACGCCCTGCAAGAGGCCGAAGCCTTACCCAAAGGCAAGCGCCGCGTGTCTGTCCGTATCAAAGAAAGCAAAGAAAGCGGGGAAATTATGCACCTATACCCGATCCGTGCCGACAAGGTAAGGAGTGGCGAATGAGCCTAGCGACCCTGATAGCCCGCATTGCAGCGGGCGAGACCACAGACGAGAGTAAGCGCTCAATTAGCCCCATACTCGCCGTAACCTCATAACCCCCTTACGCTTAGGCCCTCACATCTCTTTTGGAGCTTAAGGTATGGCAGTCGTTCGATCCACCGAAGCATGGCAACAGTTGTT
>JAJYQN010000112.1 GCA_021794595.1 Pseudomonadota bacterium | reverse complement strand
TGGGCCGATGTCCTGGCGGACATTGGCCTTGGCAATCGCATCGCCTCGGTGGTTGCTCGGCAATTGCTCCCGGATGTGCCGGCGCCGGCGCTCGTTTCGTCGCGGACCTCGGGGTCTTTGGCCATCCGGGGAACCGAGGGGGCGGTCGTCAACTACGCCAAATGCTGTCGCCCGATCCCAGGCGACCCGGTTTTGGGCTTTTTAACGGCTGGTCGCGGCATCACGGTTCATACCGAAGACTGCCCGAATGTGGCGGAATACCGTAAGCATCCCGAAAAGTGGATCGATATCCAGTGGGAAAGCGGACTTGAAGGCGTGTGGCCCGTGGCCATTCGGATCGAGGTCAAGAATCGTCGCGGCGTGTTGGCCACGGTGGCCGCGGCCATGTCCGAGATGGACGCAAATATCGATACCGTGGCTATCGATGAGCGGGATGGCCAGGATACGGCGATGGATTTTGTCATCGAGGTCCAGAATCGGGCCCATCTGGCGCGTATAATCCGGCGCATTCGTTCTCAGGAGGCGGTCGTGCGCATTAACCGTAAACGGGGTTAGTATGGGTTTCAAAGTGGTAGAGACAAAGGCCGCGCCGAGCGCGATCGGGACCTATTCCCAGGCCGTGCGTTCCGGCTCGCTCGTATTTTTATCCGGACAAATCCCGCTCGATCCCGCGACCATGAGTCTCTGCGCCGCCGACCCGCACTCCCAGATCACCCAGGTCTTGGATAATCTGGAGGCCGTGATTCGGGCCGCCGGCGGCGAATTCCGTCATATCGTTAAGCTCTCGGTTTTCCTGACCGATCTCGCCCACTTCCCCTTGGTCAACGAGTTGATGGCGGCCCGGTTTACGCCGCCTTATCCGGCGCGCTCGGCGATCGGGGTGGCGTCTTTGCCGCGCGGGGCCTTGGTCGAAATGGATGCCATCCTCGACCTCAGCTAAAGCCTCGGCGCTGCCGGCGGGAGATCGGCCGGTCACGGTCCTGTCGGGCGTGGGGCCGGCACTGGCCGAGAAGCTTGGGCGCTTGGGTATCACGACCGTGAGCGATCTTCTGTTCCATCTGCCTTCTCGGTATGAAGATCGGACCGAGGTGTGGCCCATAAGGCGGCTCGCGACCGGCCAGGCGGCGGTGGTCGAGGGCGAGATCATAGGCGCCGAGGTGGCCGGCCGCGCCCGGCCGGCCTTGGTGGTTCAGATCTCCGATGGTACAGGTCGCCTGACGCTGCGGTTTTTTCATTTCACGGCCTCCCAAAGACGCAAGCTGGACCCCGGTACGCGGATCAGTGTCTACGGCGAAGCGCGTTTCGGGCTACAGGGACTGGAGATGATCCACCCCGAGTATCGGTGCCAGGGGGAAGGGTCTTTGCTCGAGACCACTTTGACGCCCGTCTATCCGAGCACCGATGGGCTCAGCGTCAAGGCCTTGCGTCGCCTCATTCGTGCGGCCTTGGATTTGGCCCTTCCGGATCTCCCGGAGTACTTGCTCTCACGCCCCGAAAGCGAGCCGTCTCTGGGTGATGCCTTAAGGCGGCTCCATGCCCCTCCTCGGGGCGTCCCCCTGGACTCTCCGCGTCGGCGCCTCGCGTTCGAAGAACTCGTGACCCATCATGCCCATCTCTTGCAGCTACGCCACGCGGCCCGTGAGCGGGCCGCTCCCCGGTGTGCGGGCCAAGGAGCCCTGGTGGCCGCGTTTCTTGCGCGTTTACCGTTTGTCCCAACCGCGGGTCAGGACCGAGCCATAAGGGAGATCGTGCGCGACCTGGGGGACAGCCGTCCCATGCAGCGCCTTCTTCAAGGAGATGTCGGGTCGGGAAAGACCCTGGTGGCGGCGGCTGCGGCTCTGACGGTGATCGAGGCCGGCTTCCAGGCGGCCCTCATGGCCCCGACCGAGCTCCTCGCGCGCCAGCACTTCGATACCTTTAGCGCGTGGTTCGGGCCTCTGGCAATTGAGACGGCGGGGCTCATGGGGACCAAGCAGGCCGGGCGTGGGCGTCTGGACGGGGCACCCTTTATTGTCGGGACCCAGGCGCTTTTTCAGGAGACGGTCAGTTTTGACAGCCTCGGTCTCGTGATCATCGACGAGCAGCATCGGTTCGGGGTGCGCGAGCGCCAAGCCTTACGCGCTAAAGGGGCGTCCGCTCAGCACGCCCCCCATCTTTTGGCGATGAGCGCGACTCCTATTCCGCGCACGCTTGCCCAGAGTGTCTACGCCGATCTCGAACTCTCGACCCTTGATGAACGCCCCAAGGGTCGCTCCCCGGTCAATACGGTCGCCTTGCCGCAAGCGCGCCGGCCCGAGGTGGTAGCGCGGGTGTCTGAAGTCTGTCGTGGGGGCGCCAAGGCCTATTGGGTCTGTCCGCTGGTAGAAGAGGGCGATCAGGATCTGAAGGCAGCCGTCGCCTTGCACGCCGAGCTTGCGCGCGATCTCCAGGGGCTCGCGGTGGGTTTGATTCACGGACGCATGAAATCGGCGGCCAAGGATCAGGTCATGGCGGACTTCGTTCATGGGAAAGTCCAAGTCTTGGTCGCTACGACCGTAATCGAGGTCGGGGTCGATGTGCCGAGCGCCAGTCTGCTTGTGATCGAAAACGCCGAGCGCCTCGGCTTGGCCCAGCTTCACCAGCTCCGCGGGCGGGTGGGGCGAGGAGCGATCCCCGGCCACTGCGTTTTGCTTTATAAGGCCCCGCTCGGCGATGTGGCGCGCGAACGGATTGCGTGTCTTCGTTCCACCGACGATGGGTTCGCCATAGCGCGCAGGGATTTGGAGTTGCGTGGGGCCGGCGAGATCTTCGGGTCCCGTCAGACCGGCCTGCCCGGGTTTCGGGTCGCCGATCTCGTTCGCGATCAGGACTTGTTGCCGGAGGCCTCGCGTATGGCCTCGGAACTCGTGCGCAGCAAGCCCGACCACTTGCTGGGCCTGCGTCGCCGCTGGCTACACGAGCGCCACGAACTGAGCCAAGCGTAGGGTTGGGTCGTTCAGCGGCTAGTCAAACGGCAGAAGACGTAGATGAGGGGCCGTTCCGGGGTTCCGTTCACCTGCTCGACATACGCCTCGACATGGTAATGGGTCAGCCAATTGGCGACCGCATCGCGCTGGGTGCGCTTGACGTAGCCGATTTTCTGCGGACCCACCTCCATTCGGATCGCCTTGTTATCGTAGGCGTTTTCGGGCTCCAAAACGAAACCTACCGGCGCATCGACCGTCACGGCGCTGAGGTCGATATTCTGGTAGCGGAATCCGGCAACCTCCAATAAGACCTCGCCCGGGGCCGTCACTTCATCTAGCGGCCAAACCACGGAGAACCCGCCTTGAGTTTTGCCTCGCCCAGAATGGCTAGAACAACCCCGTGCCTGCAAGATCGTCTGGAACGGTCTGCACAATGAATGGCATATCAGCATAGCCGAAGACGATGAAGACCCATTGCCACTAGAACCGACCACCAAGCACGCCACTGTGGATGTGGGCCAGATTCATCAGGCCGCCGTTGCTACCAACGAGGGGGATGCGCTGATTGTGTCCGGGCGTGGTATCCGTTCCCTTAAGCGTCAACACAGCAAACAGCTGGGCGAAATCGCCAGCAAGCGCTCTCGCTGCACGAAGGGGTCCCGGCGTTGGCGGGAATTGGGACATACGCGCGCAAAATTGACTCTACGCACTGAGCGCCGCGTCTATGACCTCCGCCATAAAGGGACTCGCCAAGTGGTGGATTTCTGCAAGACACATGAAGTGGAGTCGGTCTTCGTTGGCAACCCTGATGGGGTACGACGCAAGAACTCCGGGCGTCACCACAATCAGCGCATGAGCCAGTGGGAGTACGGCCGGGATATCGATTACCTGCAACAGAAGTCGGAACAAGACCGCATCGTGTGCTTCACCGGGGATGAACGTGGTACATCCAGCCGGTGTCCCGTATGCGGCCATCGTCATAAGCCTAAAGGGCGGAACTGGCGATGCCAAGCCTGTGGATTTGAAGGCCACAGGGACATCGTGGGCGCGGTCAACATGCACCCTATCGCCTATGGTCAAGTGGTGCCGTTTCCTCAACGCATCACGTATCTACGTCCGGGAAGTCTCCGGCGTAGTAGTCGCCCGGACACGGGCCACCGACTGGATTCGTCTAGTCGGCGTTGTCTTTCCGAAGCACGGAATCAAGCGCCGCAGGATGTGTGTGCGGGCTCTCTGGAGCATGCCCATGAACCGTGTTACTCGATAAGAAGCTTACCCGCTTTAGCGGGTTGAGAGTGTCACAGAGATAATGATGGTTTGCTACCAAAACTCGACAGGGTGATGGATCCGGCGAGTATAGCAGCTCCTTGTCGCGCGCCCCTTCGGGGTAGACTCGAAAGGCCTCATCAGCCTTCCAGCTCGCAATGTCTATCGGCGCATCCAGCGGTTCATTACGCTAGGGGTTTTCACGGCCCATAATGCCTCATGTCCCCTTGTCTTGTTTCCGCACGGCCTTGGTTTGCTCCTATCAGCTTTCCGCGACACGAGAAACCATGTCTCGGGCCAGTCTAGCCGATCACAAGCCCGTTCGTGAGACGTTTCACAAGTATCAGGTCCTGGGCGATCCTCCCGCTTTCCCAGATGCCTCTCATTCGGCCATAATCCATCCGGCCTCGGGTTTACTCAAGCTCCGACCGAGGTCCCGGATCGCCAAAACGATCAGTAGGCCGAAGGGCCGGATCACGTCGTACCCCCGTTATCGTGCGTTGTCATGAAGGTGTCCGCAGGGTCAGGGGTTCGGAGAACGACCTAATAAGACCAAGGATGAGAGATGAC
This sequence comes from Pseudomonadota bacterium, assembly GCA_021794595.1. Taxonomy (GTDB): domain Bacteria; phylum Pseudomonadota; class Gammaproteobacteria; order Acidiferrobacterales; family Acidiferrobacteraceae; genus Acidiferrobacter. Next base: position 69 of record JAJYQN010000112.1, on the reverse strand, counting down.
CATGTCCATCGCCCGCCTCCGCGCCTATTGGCGGCTCATGCGCCTCCACCGACCCATAGGGAGCCTCTT
>JAJYQN010000119.1 GCA_021794595.1 Pseudomonadota bacterium | reverse complement strand
CATGAAGGGAATACTAAAGCACCGTCATCCTCGTGTCCAGCAATCTTTTTTGGGTGGGCCTGATAACCGCCCCGCTCCTAACTCAAAGCTTCAACTGACTCAAGACGGGTTGGCCGATTATTTACAACAGCGCATAGCCCCACGGGATGCTGTAGCTCACCCCCCCGCTTTGGGAGCGGTGGGTGGGGCCCGGGTCTTCGAGATTGGTATTCCCGGTGAACGACAGGATGTCATTCAGGCCCAGGGGGTTGTCGATGGATAGGGCCGTGGAGAGTTCGGGGCGGCCGAGCGCTTCAGTTCCGAAATCGTCCACCGTGAGGGCGCCGTGCAGGCGGTCGATCAAAGGTGCCTCGTGGCGCTGGATCAGGATCACGCTGGTATCAGGCGCGGGACCGGGGACGATCTCGATGTGGACCGCTTGGCTTGGCAGACGGTCCATCTGCTCGACGCCCTGCTCCAAGGCGCGGATATTCAGGGTGTCGCCGGCACTGATGGGAAAGGCGTTGCGCCACGTGCCCCAGCGGGTATCGGGCCGGCCGCGCCTGTCGACCATGTGTATGGCCGCGACCAAGCCTACATCCAGGTGGATGGTGAGCACCCCGTGGCGGAGATTCTGCGGGGGGAAGCTGACCCGGCTCGTGGTGTAACCCCCTACAAGGAGGCGGGTATCAAGGACATTCGCAATCCGCGCGAGCCCCTTGACCCCCACGCACTGCCCAAGGACCGGCTTTAGGTCATGGGACAGCCACGCCAAACGCTGCGCATGCGCGCCGGTAAAACGGATGGCCGAGATCACAAAACACGGCAACTCGTGCGGGAGCCGCGCGAGGCTACCCGGTGCCGCAGGGCCCAGGTGCAATTGATTGGGGGCGCGGGGCAAAAGCGACTGGGCGCGTTTTTGGCGCTGCTGCTGACGCTGCAGGCCTTGGGCGGCCGCGTTGGCCGGTGGCACCGTCTGGGCGATACTCCGTGCCGGCCACAATGCCCCGATCATCAAAGCGAAAGACAGGATCGACGCGAAGCGCACTGAAAACGGGGCCGGTCGCCGTGTCTCTCTGATAGCGGTGTCGGACACGCGATGCCTCATCGGACCAAGAGGCGCATCAAGCGCGCCGGAGGTTTGGCACAATCCGTAGGTGCTAGTACATCCGACCGCCGCACGCGCAACGCGCCGCAGCCAGGCCAAACGGTTAAAAGCAGCCCGGATGTCTTCAAGGCCATGGCTTTTCAGAGGCTCTATAAGGGATGGAATGTGCGGGCATCCTATAGCGCGCATCAGACGAGATCAATCATAGGCCTGCACTAGCAAGACTTTTATTGACCCTCAGCGCACACCGCCAGTTGGAAACGTGATGCATAAAAAGCCCCGGATATCGCTCTGCGAGGCTTTTTTGAGGCGGTGGCCCGTCTATCGCATCGGCAATACCCGCACACGGTGGGTATCGCCGACGATCTCCGCCTTCTCGCCGGTGTGGAGGATCACACCCTTGATCAGGGGTTAAGGAATGATGATCGCGTGGCCGCTGGGGTGGCAGTGGGCATCTTGGCAGAACTTCTTACCGAAGTGATGCTTCTCTAGCAACTGTTTCTAGACTCCGTGATACTGGCGCAATTCGTGAGCGGCCATTGCGTCTTCGGCACGACCCGGCGAGTAACCGTCCCCATCGGCATAACCAACGGTATGACCGCTACGGCCAATGTCGTGATCCACCGAACGATCACACAGATGCAAAGGCGGCGGCGCAAGATCGGGACTGAAGCGGGTAAAGGCTGATCTCACGATGGCAGCGGCATCCCATCCTTCGGCGGCCTTTTCTGCAATATGCGCCTCGATGGCGCGTGAAAACGCCGCATCACGCAAGAGCTCAGGGACCTTCTGATGGACCCGCTCCCCTTCCGGCGTGAGCGTCCCCTCGGGCGTTGCCCACCCCCTCTCGCAGAACGCCATGGCCCGTTGTGCCCAGGTCGATGGACGCCCCAAACCTTCGCGGGCCTGCCAATCCACGAGTCGGGCGTCGATACCCATGGCCGCCGCGGGCGGGGCCGGCATGTCTTCCGGCAGGACTATGCCCTGCGAGACCCAGCCGGCTGCCATAACGGACGCCAGGACCGCGTCGGGTGCCGAGAGCATGTCGGGGTGGGTATCGAGTAATACCGGCCCCGTAGCCCAGAGGGCCTCGTGGGGTGCCGACAACGGCAAAGATGGCGGAAGGGGTTGGGTCGAGCGCGCGGGGGCGCGGTCGACCAGGATCGCCTGCGTTTCCGGCCAGTAACCCGGGGCCGCGGTGCGCGGATAGGACAGGCGCCCGCTCAAATAAAGGGATTCGGCGAGCGCGTAGCGCTGACCCGTGCCGGCTCCGCGCCCCATAACCAAAAGGTCGCGGAGTGTCCACGGGCGATCAAAGGCCAAGCGGGGCGGGCCGGCCGGCAGACTCGATCGCGCCAACGCATCCAGCAAAGGGCCCGCCACGCGCCCGCCCCCCGGTACCCGCTGGGCCTGCTCGATCAGGATGCGGTCGATGGTGGCGCGCGCAAGACCCGCCGCACCCAGAGGCGGGTCTTTCAGAGGGTTGATTTCGGTGGCTTGCCCAAGGGCATGGTGGACGGCCTCCTTCTCCATGGTCTGCCAATGGACACGAAACAAGGCGGCACGCGGGCAAGCGGTACGCGCCATGGCGACGAGATCGGCGGCAATGACGTCCCCTTCGTCATCCGGATCCGTGCCAATCAGCAACGCCCCCCAGGGGCGGCTCAATATCGCCCAAAGGGCTTTCATGGTGGCGAGGTGGCGCGGGATCCGCCGTGCCATGCCCTCGTGATCGAACACGGGGGCCTCACCCAACGGGACATCACGCCAAATATGACCGCCCGTTGCGAACACGGGGAGTCCGACAATCTCCCGGAGACGATCGCGCAACCCCGACGACTCGATCAGGATGAGCGCACGATGGTCCGTATCCGGGAGAGGAACCATCCGCTAGACGCTCATGACGGCTGGCTTGGTGTCCGCGTGGGCCTCTTCATTAACTTTGGCCGCTGGCGCCTCGCCGATCTGCGCCTTTTCGCGCTCGGCGCAGAGGACCGCGAGCGTGGGCGCTTGCCGGTTGCCGGGCTCAAACTGCGGAAGATCCGGGGACCAGATGGCAAAACGGAGCTGGCCGGTCGCCTTGTCCGTATACCGCTCGATCGACAACATGACGTGTGCCACTGTGTCGCGACGAAACGGTTCCGGGAAGAGCCACCGGTATCCGTTGAGGCGCGCCTTCTTGGCCTTGTCCTGGGAAAACATGCCCTCCGTGATGGACTGCACCGAGTTTTTCCCGAAATACAGCGTATTGACGGGGATGACACGCAAACCGTCCTCAGCGGGCAACTCCGGTTGCGCGCCCTCTTTCGCCCACAGGTAGCGTGCGCTGTCCGGCATGGGTGCGCCCGCGGCATCGGTGGGCACGAGCAGTGCCGCCTGTCCCTTGCCAAAGAGAGTCGCCACGGCCTGCAGGGCCTGCTCGGCCGTCAAAATACGCGCGGCGGCCTTATGGTTGACGGCGTACATCTGGGTGCTCATGGAGATCGAGCTGTCTGCCATCTTGCGAGCCCCGTCCAGTCGCTCGGCCAACCAGGCCAGATCAAACGTCCGGCGTTCCCCCGAACGGGTCTTCAGGGCGTGGGTCGTGGCCGTTACCGGCCAGATGATGGTGTCCGGTTCGTTGGGGCTATCCTTGTCCGGATTCGGAAACCGGAGTACGGGCTGCGTCACCCAACCCGTCTGCAGGGACCGCCGGTCGTGCGCGGTGGCCGCATCGAGCGACTTCATGGGCGAAAAGGCCGTGCGCACCCATTTGCCGGAGAGGATTTTCTTACCGTCCCGGGTTTCCACGAAGACGTTCTCGATCATGACCTCGGGGGCCCGGGTACCCGGCAAGGCCAGTGGCTTCGCCATCCCCTTATTGAGGTTCGCCAGGGCCTGATTCCAGCCTTGTCCCGCTTTGGCACCGGGCGCGTCCCGAAACGCGACGACTACCTCTTCGCCCGCCTGAGCCACCGCATTACTGAACATGGCCGTACCCCGGATAACCTGCTCCTTTTCATCGATCGCCAAAACCTTAAGCCCTAGCCCATAGTCCGCCATAAAACCCTCCTTTCCTCAGTATCGGGTATACACATGATATTCTATCCTTTGTTATTGCCATGCGCTACGGACGTCGTCGAACCAAAACCCTCCTCTGCCGTAAGCCGCGGGCGGCCGCCCCGCCTGGACCTGCAGCGCAGCGCCCTGGGGTCCGCACCGGTCGTTGCCGCGTCCAGCAATTCGGCCAGGGAGAGAAGCGGAACCAAACGCCGCCGACCCATCTTCACCGTCGGAAATGGGGCTTCGTTTCTCGCAGCCAAGTGGTAAATGGACTTTGGGCTAAAGCCTGTCACTCGCGCCGCCTCCTCAATGCTAATAAAATAGGCCCCTGGGAACAGATTAGTGAGGAAATCGCGGGCCGGACTGTGTGTCGTGGGTGCTCTAGCGGAACTGTATTTGGACATGAAAACGGACTCCGATGTATATGGTGGATATCAGTTACATCCTATACTTGTCTTATTGCGTGATCAATTGTTCGCGGAGTCACCATTCATTTTGGTACAATTTTGGTACACCGAGGACCGAAAACCGCGCCATTCGGAAGGAAAGACTTGGATAACTAAAGTTGTAACATCAGGTGGTTACGCTGTAAGGCGTTGATTCATCAGAGGCGTCTGTGCGAATGGGGTTCAGGTGGTCGGAGGTTCAAATCCTCTCGCCCCGACCAATAACTCCCCGGTAAATCAATACGTTATATAGACTCCACTTCCGAAGCCAAGCTGTGAGATTGATTTTTTGGTCCAAATT
>JAJYQN010000128.1 GCA_021794595.1 Pseudomonadota bacterium | reverse complement strand
ACCCAATCATGCGAGTCGATTGTCATGCAATGCTCACTTTTCCCTGTAACAAGAATGGCCCAGGTTGTGACAACGCGGCATGCGACGGCGAGGGTAGCCGGTGTGCGTTGGCGTAAAATGTCACAAATGGGGCAAACTTAACCCACTGCAATCACAAGATGGATGCGTATCCTGCGACGCATGGCGCCGACTAACTACAAAATAGCCCGCGCAATATGCGCACGGTAATTTTGCATTCCGATTCCATTTTGGTGTGGCGATGCCTCTGCCAAACTTCACGGTAGAGATGAATGCAGATGGTGCGGCACCCTTCTTAATCCATGTCAAGGAGCATTTCCGCCATGTTGAGGACACCGATTGCGTGCACCCCCTCCGAAACGGGGTAACGCTCCGTGCCGGCATAGACCACGAAACTCTTGTCCGGGTGGATATCTTCGCAAGCCTGGTAAAACCCCTTGCCCGGCTTGGCCGATAAGGCTCGCTTGATCTCGATCGCCCAGCGACCAGCCCGGCCGGGCAAATCCAGCACTAGGTCGATCTCGGCGCCAGCCGAAGTCCGGTAAAAGCTAGCGCTTGTCCGATCGGGTACGACCGAAAGTAGATTTTCGATCACAAACCCCTCCCAGCTCGCTCCGATCACCGGATGCCCGGCCAACTCGTTGTAGTCGCCAATCCCGAGTAGCGCGTGCACGAGACCGCTATCCCGCACATAGACCTTGGGCGATTTCACCAAGCGCTTTCCGATATTCGCATGCAAAGGCTGCAGTCGCCGCACCAGCAACAGGTCCACCAGCAGATCGATGTATTTGGTCACCGTCGGCGCGGTCAGGGACAAGCCCGCGGCGAGCCGTGAGGCGTTCAACAACGTGCCCTGCCCGTGCGCCAGCATGGTCCACAGACGCCCCAATGTTTCCGCCGGAATGCGGGGGCCAAACTGCGGCACATCCCGCTCCAGGTAGGTTCGGATGAAACTTTTGCGCAGCTTCAGGCTATCCCGGTCGGACTTTGCCAGATAGCTGTCGGGAAACCCACCGCGAACCCATAGCCGATCGAAAGCGCCATCCCTTCCTCCGACTTCAGTAACGTCGAGCGGCTCCATTTCTACATATTCAATTCGCCCGGCCAAGCTCTCGCCAGACTGGCGCAGCAAAGCAATGGAAGCCGACCCCAAGATCAGGAACCGCCCCGTCCGCCTGCCCTTCCGGCGACCCTGGTCGATTAGGCCCCGCAATGTGCGGAACAGCTCTGGCGCCCGGTGGATTTCGTCGAGCACGACCAACCGGTCCTCATACTGCTTGAGAAACAGCGCCGGGCTGGAGAGCTTCGCCCGATCATCCGTGTCCTCCAGGTCGAGGTACAGTGCCCCCCGTTCTTCCGCGATATCTTGTGCCAGCGTGGTCTTGCCGACCTGCCGCGGCCCGACCAATGCAACCGCCGCTTGGCGGTCCAACGCGTCCGTAACATGCGGTTTTATTCGACGTCCTATCATCCTCGCATTATGAAAGTTTGCCTTTCGATTTACAAGGCACCGCCTTGGTGACCAGGTGCCGCTCCGCCGGCATCTGGTCAGTTATTCGTCGGTGTACCCTGGGGGGTGCTCCAGGACGTTTTGCTTGTCACCAGCGTGAAAAATCCAGCCGGATCGTACCAATGCCGTCAGAGCAACCGGTGATGTCGACCGGGCGCAAGAGGTTGGGGGCAACTCCCGTGATCGGGTCGGGCGCAGCGGCTGTCTTCGTGCAACAATTGCCCTCCGAACGCTCCGCCTGCGCGGCTGTTACTGCGGGGTATTTTTTGGGGTGAAACTCCACGGCCGCACGTAACGAAATCACATGCTGGAACCGTGGTGCAGCGCTCGCTTTTCCCCATGACGCGAATGGCCCAGGTTGTTACAGAATCTCGCACGAGGTCCAAACAGATCGGCTTACGTCGACGTAAAATGTCACAAAACGGATGAACTTAACGTACTGAGTACAAAGGATAATGTGTCTGCGGCACCGCATGACGCCGAATATCTACAGAATAGCCCGCGCAATATACGCACGGTAATTTTGCATTCCGATTCCATTTATAAGGGCAGCCGTCCCTGCGTGCTCGGAAAGCCACTTTTTGCGCGCAAGGCCGCGCGCCGATCGTGATGTCGCGCCGCCGTGCCTCAGGCTTGTCGCAGGTTTCCCCGCAACGTCCCGGCCGCCGGTGCGCCTCCACTCGCCGCTATGGCGACGAACGCCGCCGCCCCGGGCTTGCTTGACGCTTGCGTCGCCCACGATGTGCCGCAAGCCCGCCCGCCCCGGCCGACACGTGCCATGAGCATGGCACCTCGCCGCGCGCATGGTTTGATATCGCTCAAGCGCTAAAACAGGCGTCGAACGGGTACGCGCTACCTGGCAGCCCTAAGCGCGTCATGGGGGCATGTGGGGCCCCGGTCAAGGCCCGTCCCGGGCGGGGATCGGAGCCGGGGGTCGGTCTATCAAAGGTTTGCCCCTGCGCCTCAGCCTTTGGCATACTGACGAGGACGCTCGGGCGGAACACCCCTGACGGGGTGCGTGGCCCACGTGGCTGCGGGCCCCATGGGACGCCGATGGGCCCCGCCCGACGGCCCCTCACGGCATGCATGGCGAGGTCTTCAGGACGCCGCAGTCGGGGGGCTGGTCTCAGGTCGCTTCGACCTGGAGCGACAGAGGGGAGGGGGCGTGTCGAAGGCGATGATGGACGAGCTGATCGACGCGGCGGCGGCCCCTTATCGGAATGCCGGCCGGTTCCCCTGGCATTTCGCGCGCGGCAAGTTGGCGCGCGACCCCATCTTTGCTGAACTTCTGGCGCGTGGGCTCATACCCGACGACGCCCATATCCTCGATCTTGGCTGTGGTCTGGGATTCCTTGCATCATGGCTTACGGCCGCGCACGATCGCGGGCGCGCGGCCTCGTGGCCCGCTTCGTGGCCGACGCCACCGCGCCTTGCCTCCTATCACGGCATCGAGCGGGCCGGGCGCGACGCCGCGCGGGCCCGTGAGGCTTTGACGGCCGGCAGCGTCACATGCGGCGACATACGCACGAGCGCCTTCGGTGCCGCCGATGTCGTCGCCATTTTCGATGTGCTGCACTACATCGACCGTCCATCCCAGGATGGGGTCCTGGAACGCGTACGCGAGGCGCTGACGCCGCGGGGCGGGCTCCTGCTTTTGCGGATAGGGGATGCCGCCGCCGGCTGGCGTTTTCATGTCACGCGTCTGGTCGATGTCGTCATGACGTCCCTCCGCGGGGCCCGTCGCCAACGATTGCACTGCCGACCTCTCGCATCCTGGCTTGCGCGTCTCGACGCCCTGGGCTTCGATGTCACGGCGGTCCCCATGAGTCGGGGCACGCTCTTCGCCAATGTGCTGCTCGTGGCGCGCCTACCAGCGAGAGAGCCCCACGCGGTGTCATTGAAAAGTGCCTGACACAGAAAGCCCAGGGCCAAACGTCCGCGCGTCCATGTAAAAGGCGCCCCTTCCCCAACCCCCAGGCACCCGGTTTAGGGAATAAAGTCCGCCCTTTTCCGGGAAGGGTGATGGATAAACCCGCCGCGGTCTCCGGCGGCACGCTTGGCCCAACGCACCGTATTTTTGGGAGCCCCGGTTCTTGCGGGCTTTTTCGCTCCCGCAACGCCACGGCTCGCGCAAAGCGCATCGGCACCGCAGATCTCGATCAAAGGGGCCGCCGGCTCCGATTCGTGGCGGCCGACAGCGCATCGGGCGACGATCGTTGGGCGATCTATGACGATTGCAAGACCGCCACGTTACGGGGCTAGCGCAATCCATAACGGCCCGGAACCGGCGACTGCGGTCGTCGTGCTCACGGGGTCGGGCGACAGCACGCCGTTTGTGATGGCGTACGAGGCAACCGTGTCGCCCGTTTCGTTGCTTACATAAACAAAGTGACCACGAGCCCCGACCACGACGCAGAAAGGCCCGGAACCCTTTACTGGGTTGGTGGTGCTAAGCGGCGTAGCGGCCGGGAGCCCGTTACTGAGCTGATAGGACGCTATGGTGCCCGTGCCCTGGTTTGCCACGTACAGCGTGTTTCCGGAGGGATCGAGCGCATCTATGAAGGGGCTCGAGCCGTTGACGGGTGTCGTTGTGGCGACCGGATTCGTCGAGAGGACGCCGTTGGCGACCGCGTAGGTCGATATATCGCCCGTGCCCGTGTTGACTACATAAACGTCCTGGCCCGTCGAACTGATGGCGATGCCCATCGGGTTGGTGTTGGGGGCAACCGTTGTGGTGCTCAAAGGCGCGCTCGTCGGGATTCCGTTCGTGACGGTGTACGAGGCCACATATCCATCGCCGGATGAACCTGAACTGATGAAGTAAACCGCGTAAAGGTGTCGGCCCGACGGGCTTAGGATGATGCCGGCGACGAAGTAGCCCGTAGCCGGCGCCGTCGTGCTCACCGGATCCGTCCCCAAAAGACCGTTATGTATGGCGTAAGTCGAAACGTCCCCCGCCCCAAGGTTTGCAACGTAGGCGAGCGTGAAAGCGCTGTTCAGGATGATCTTGTTGGGGGAGGTCCCCGAGATGGGGGCCGTCGTGCTGACGGGGACCGCCGAAAGAGCGCCCTGGTTCACCGTGTAAGTCGATACGTCATTGAATCCCATGTTGGCGACGTAGGCGTACCCGCCATTGAGGGTAATCCATCGCGGCGACGACGACGTTTGGATATTCGTCACGGCCGTCGGCGCAGCGGACAGCTGGCCATTGTTGACGGTGTACGTCGCAATGGTGCCAGCCTCGTTATTGGTCACGAACGCCAGCGCGGTGGGAGCGACCGGGTTCCCCGTCGGCGCGGGCGCCGGTGAGCCGCCGGGAGGACTGGCAATCGGCGCGGAGGTCGGCGCCGCGCTCGTTGGGGCGCCGCCGTGCGAGGAACGGCAAGATGACAGCGCAAGCCCTATTGCCAGCAGGACAACGAGAAAGATCGACCCCGACACCTTGTCCATACCCATGCTCCCATTCGTGGAGCAGAGGGTAGGCTCCGCCCCCGGCGAAGTCATCAGTCTTTCGGGACCCGTTGAGAGCGGCCAAGGTAGCTGGTCTGTATCCAATTTACGCCCCTTAGGACGAGGGTAGGCGCGCCAACGGTCTCACGGTCCCCGATTTCCCCAGGGATTTTCTCCGCCGCAGAGGTGATGTGCGAATAGCGGAGCGCCAAAACCCCTTGGGATGTCACCGGATACGGTGTCCCCGCCTGACACCGACGACCCACGCTTGTTCGGAAAAACGGCCACGCCTATTGCGATCAAGGCTTCGCCTCATTCTTGAAGCGCGCCATAGGGGGCCGTGATCGCGCCTTGGCCATTTCGGAAACTCGAACCACCGCCAGGTCAACCTAGGCTGAACAGTTGCTTCATGTCTTCGAGGGGAAGGGTTATGCGCCGCGTTCATCAGAAACTTGTGTACTTGAACCAAGAAGCCGCGGTTTCGATGATCGTTAACGTCTCTCATCTGCTCGCGGCAGAATGGCGCTCCAAGCTGAGCTCGCTCTCCGCGTATCCCAGACGTTTGTGCTATGGGCAGGAAGGACGCGGATTAACCGATCGTGAACGACAAAACGCTTCGAAAGGCGGTGGCCGAACGTTTGGACCCGGGGGCGGCAAGTCGGCCGGGGTGTCCGGTGACGCCAGCTCCGCGCAATGGCTGACAACATGCTATTTACCAGCATCCGCGATGCCGTAGCTGCGTAGGGTCAGTGTAGATGAAGCCGTGACAGAGCCAGTCTCGCCCTTGGCCCCTCGCCCAATTCTGTGTTGACAGCACTTCCCTGATGTATATACTTGTCTCTACATTTAGGTAGAGGACGTCGCCATGTCGATACGCGCAAAGCTTACGGTACAGCAGTGGGGAAACAGTCTCGCGATACGCATACCTGCGACTGTGGCGAGGGCTACCCATTTCACTGTCGGGCAACCTGTGGAGATTACAGCAACTGACGATGGCGTGTTGGTTAAGCGTGCGGGCACGCCGAAGCTCACGCTTGCACAGAAACTCGCAGCGTTCGATCCCGTGCGCCACGGAAGCGAGGCCATGGTAACTCGGCCGATCGGCATCGAGGCCATGTAATGGCGGTGCGATCACGGTGGGTTCCTGCGCGTCGTGACATGATATGGGTCGACTGTAATCCGCAATCTGGGCGCGAGATGAAGGATGTACATCCGCTGCTCGTTCTGTCCCCGCGCGAGTTCAATGATCGTACGGGGATCGTCATAGGCCTTCCTATGACAACGGCGTCCTATAACGACACGAATCCATTCGCTGTCCCGTTTGCCGGTCCCAAGGGTGTCATCAGTTATGTCCTTGCGCACCAGCCAAAGTCCTTTGACTGGCGAGCTCGGTCTGCGAAACGGCATCCCTGGGGTCAAGTGCCGGAGCAGACATTCGAACTCGCCTGCGAGACCTTGAATCAGATTATTCAGATTGGCGCATGATTTGTGGTTAGATTTGGTGTCTATCGGCAGGAAACTCGCGGTATCTCTATAGGTTGGCACGCCCTAGAGGATTCGAACCCCTGACCTTTGGCCTGACTGCACCGCATCTCCACGGGCCATACGGCCCGCAATGCAGGCTAACAAGCGATATCCTCGCTCTAAGAACACATCATGCTCTCCATCTTCTGAAATGATAACAACGATGCCTGAGACGCCTTCGGCGTCCGCGCTTTCCTTCCCCGCCGTAAACGGCGGGACTTGACGCGCATTCCGGTCATCCGGCGTATCCGACCGCGCTTGGGTTGAACGACAAGCGGCCTAGTGTCGCTAGCAGACGAAACCGAGCGACGCTTTGTCGCGCTCCGTATGGATTTTGCCGGCCACCTGCTGGTCGTGGTGTACACAGAACGAAAGAGCGATACGATTCGGATGATCTCCGCTCGCCTCGCGCCCACGGTACGCATCAGACGCTACAAACGCCTGACCCATGTTTAACATGCTGCAAGACATCATGGCCCCTTGGGTGGGCGGCCTGCCTCCGGTATCGTGGATTGGCGACATACGTTCCGACCAGAGCCACACGCAAAGGAAGAACCCGTTTGCCAAAATAGGAGGCAGGCCATGAAAGAGCGTATCAAATTTACTGTCGGATTGGATGTACACAAGGAATCGATTGCGATTGCTTATGCCGAGGCCAGCTCGCGTGACGAGCCGCGGTTTCTGGGCAGTACGCCCTATAGCGTGATCTCAGTGACCAAGACGCTGGCAAGACTCGGGCAGCCTGAAGAGTTGAGTGTTGTGCACGAAGCCGGTCCTTTGGGTTATGGACTGGTTCGCGCCTTGCGCGAGCGCGGCTATATGACTGAGGTCATCGCTCCCTCGCGCGTTGCTCGCCACCCCGCTGACCGCATCAAGACCGATCGGCGCGATGCCTTACTGCTCGCCCGGTTGCACAGGGCCGGTGAGCTCACGGCTATTGTCGTGCCGGAACCGGCTGACGAGGCCCTGCGCGACTTAGTGCGCGCCCGTGAGGATGCGATGAATGACCTCAAACGGGCTCGCCTACGACTACGATCCTTCCTGCGGCACCTGGGTCGCTCTTATTCAGGGAAGCGCTGGGGACCCGCCCACGAGCGATTCTTGTCAGCGATGCAGTTTGATGATCCCGCCCACCATATCGCCTTCACCGAATACCGTCTGCAGGTGCGCTTTGATACCGAACGCGTGGCGCGCTTAGACGAGGCCCTCCGCGCGCAGACCGCCACCTGGCGTTTTCTGCCGGTGGTCAAAGCCCTTATGACCTTGCGGGCCATCGATTTCCTGGGTGCTGTGACCATTGTGGCCGAATTGGGCGATCTGCGCCGCTTCCCTCACCCACAAGACCTCATGGGGTATCTCGGCCTTGTGCCGGGCGAGCATTCCAGCGGTGGCACCCGCCATCAAGGGGGCTTAACCAAGACCGGCAACGGGCATGTACGACGTATTTTGATTGAGGCGGCGTGGAATTATCGCTTTACCCCGCGTGTTGGCGAATCGCTTCAACCGCGCCTTCAGGGTCAGCCCCGTGAACGCATTGAGATGGCTTGGAAGGCCCAAGTGCGACTCTGTCATCGCTTTCGACGCCTCAGGGCCCGCGGCCTCCATCACAACAAGGTCTGTGCCGCCATCGCCCGCGAGCTCTCAGGATTCATTTGGGATATTGGGAGACAAGTGCCTATCGAATAATATCAACAGAAACACGGAAGTCCCTACGGATCGGTAACGCGGCGGCAGGCGCGAATGAGGGGAATTCTCGAGATTTTTTTGTGGGCACAGATACCCGTGATCCCCGAAGCAAGAGCGAGACAGCCCCGAGACGAAACATGTAATGCCGCTAACCAATGCGCGAATAGGAGCTTGATCCATCGTCGATAGTAAGCCTGTTCGCCGCGTTACTGATACGGTGGGATGCGCGACAAGAATACTGACACATTGAATCACGAAAATGCGTGAGAAAAGTTTTTTGCCCTCTTGACAGATAGGGGCCATAGGAAAAATATGTTTCCCGTTCAATCTGTTATAGATACAAAAAATCTCAAGTGGCACTACATCCGCGTTGTAGCACTCAGACGATCAGCTTCTTGGTCTCCCCCGGCGTGGGATTAAGCCCCAAGGCCTCGTAAATAGCCCTGAGTTCGGATTCGGCCGCGGTGCTCTTGCGCACATGGAGCGCGCGTCCATCGCGCCTTTGAAAGCTTACCGTGACACGACGCTGAACCGAGAGGGTCTCGCGCAGGCGAGACCAGCTGTCAGGGATGCCCTTTTCCTTCAGTTGACGCCGCACGGTCTGCACCAGCTGATAGGCGAGCACGCTGATAAACAGATGCCCATCGGTGCGTGATTCCTTGTGATGATAGATAGGCCGCAGGCCGAGCTCCGACTTGAAGGTGCGAAACACCGCCTCCAGGTCGGTTAGCGTAATGTAGGTGCGCCATAGACGTTCTGCGTCCCATTGGGTTTCATTGGTGCGCAGGCAGTAGACGCCGGGGTGGGTGAGGAGCGTGCCTTCGATCGGCTGTTGGCTCCAGGTCAGCGACAGCGCCTTCTCGCCGCTTTCGTCCGCCGTCAAGGTGATCACGTAGTGCTGTCCTACCCGACTCTTTTCTTTAAGCCGCCCGATGCGCTCCTGGAGCTTCGCTAGGCGCTTCTCGCCCCGGGGGGTGTGGAGTCCCTCAGCCAGTTTCTGCAGACCGGTTTCGAGCCGTGCGCAGAGTCGCTTCGCGATGGCTGATTCCTTGGCTTGGCGCCCGCTCGAGTAGCAATGCAGCTCCACTTCTTGGCCATCGGCGCTCATGATCTTCTGGATCTGGATGGGCTGCTCGCTTGCGCTTTCGATCGTGATGGCATGGGCGGCCTCGAAGTGGCGCGTGCGCTTGCGGCTGACAACGAGATAGCGGTATCCGTGGGAGACGAGCCAGGCGAGATTCGCTTCTGCGGCGATCCCGGCATCCATCACGATGAGACTGCCCACTGGGGCGTCAAGCCCCGTGAGCATCCCTTCCAGCGTCTTGACCTCCGCGGCATTGCCGGCAAAGGTCTCTGAACGGCGCACAAAGCCGCTGCCATCGAGCACGAGCCCCAGGGTCACGAGCGGACAATCGCTGCGTTTTTCCTTGGAGCGCCCGCGACAGGCCTTCGGGTTGGCGGCGGCGGTACCCTCAAGGTAGGTGTTCGTCAGATCGTAAAGCGTCACCGTGGTCTCGAATCCAAAGAGATCGCGCACGTTCTCGAAGAGCCGGGTTTCAATTGCGGCGCGGTATTGCATGAGCCGATCCGATGCCCGATGGAGCGTCATCAAGGACATCGCCTCGAAATCGACCTCCATGAGTTCGCCCAGGGCGCTTGTCGCGTTCAGCCAGCGCCAGGTGGCGAGCTCCGAGCCCGGGTGAGCCAGGCGTCCGATCACGCTGGCCAGCGCGGCATTCTTCAGTTTGCCATTGAAGCCGCATTCCGTGAGGATCGCCCGCAACCCCAGTTGCTCGATGGCCTGCAAGGCCACGGCCTCGACACTGACCGAACGCGGCCGCACCTGCTGGATCGACTCGAGGGCCACTTCCTCGTAGACGGGGGGCGTCGTGGCCGGTGCCGTGTCCGCGCGTATCACCAACTGTGCGGCATAGTGTTGCGCGAGACGCTCAAAGCGCGGGGAAAGTTCAAGCGGTGCGAGCGAGGTCTGGGCGCTGACGATCTGCTCGATGCGCGCACACAGCGAGGGCCAATGTTTAGCCGCCACATCGAAATGGCGCCCGAGATTGAGCCGCGTCACCTGGCGAACGCTCTTTCCGTGGCGCTCACTGCTCACCAGGCGATAGGTGATATAGGATTCCCCATTTAATTTATTGCGCGTGGCAGTGCGACGAATGAACATAGACGCACGCTACACACCCGCCCGGCTCCGGACAAGAAGGTACTGCAAATATTATGGCACTACAAATGGCTCGCACGAACCGTGTTGCCGAAACATCAACGGCTTAGCTTCGGCAAGAGTGCCGAGAATGGGTAAATGGGCGTGGAAAATGTTAAAGATGGGCTGAGGTCGTCCCGGCCAGATACCCAATTCGAGCGGTAGCCCAACTGGGCAAAGGCTGACGGGCTTGAACAGGGTTGGTGTTAATAACGTGGCGGCCCTGCGACCCACCTCGGCTGCGATTCGGTCCGCCGCCTCCGACCCAATCATGCGAGTCGATTGTCATGCAATGCTCACTTTTCCCTGTAACAAGAATGGCCCAGGTTGTGACAACGCGGCATGCGACGGCGAGGGTAGCCGGTGTGCGTTGGCGTAAAATGTCACAAATGGGGCAAACTTAACCCACTGCAATCACAAGATGGATGCGTATCCTGCGACGCATGGCGCCGACTAACTACAAAATAGCCCGCGCAATATGCGCACGGTAATTTTGCATTCCGATTCCATTTGCGGTGACAGGAGCTAGGTGCCCCTGTTGTGTTGGGGTGCTGCTATGGCGAGGCGGCGGGGTCCAACCGCGCGACGAGCAGAACGTTGGCAAAGGGAGTCTGTTGGCTCATAGGAAGCGCAGTAACCTTAAAGCCTAGTTCGGCGAGACGCGCAAACCATGCCTGTTGCGAGCGGCAATACAGCCGCTGCCAACGGCCCCCGCGGATCGATGTCACTACGAAATCCACCCACCGACTTATATGGAATGGCCACCCGGCCGCGGCATCGCCGACGCGGAGCAACAACAAGCCGCCCGGCGCCAAGGCGGCGCGGACTCGCTCCAATAGGCCATCTTGAGATGTGTGGTCAACATAATGCAGCACATCAAAAATCGTCACGATATTAGCAGGGCCAAACGGGATCGTACGGATATCGCCGCATGTAAAAGTCGCTGTTGAAACCGCGCATCGAGCTCGGTCGACGTCTCGCGCCATCCATTCGATGCCATGGTAGGATGCAATCCGCGGGGGTTCTGGCCAAGACGCTGGCCAGGTTATGCGTGTCCAGGAGTCCCGCGCTGCGGTAAGCCATGACGAAAGCAGACCTTGCCCGCATCCGAGATCCACGATGTGGGACCCGTCCGGGATCAGGCCGCGCGCCAGGAGGGCGACAAATATCGGATCGTACATAAGTTTCCCGCGCGCAAACCGCCAAGCGAATCGGCCCGCGCGCCGGTAGGGGGCCGCGGCTAAATCAACCAATGTGCCCGCGAAGGTATCACTCATGGCACCACCTTAGGCTAACGTTTTAGGCAATCTCGAACGGGATTCATAGTAGGCTGTATTTTTGTACCCATAGGGCGGCTAACCCACTGTGTGACCTCCGCACGGTCTCTGGAATAGGCAGCACCATCGCCCAGTCGCGCCCAGGATTGCGGGCCCGCCCCGAGCTAACCCGCGCCGGCCGCTCGTTCCCGAGACCACCAGTGGTTCGGCCACCCCGACCTTGCCTGAGGTCTTCGCACCGGATCCATCTCACGCCCATATCAGCTGGGCTTGGCGCTGCAGTATGCCAGCAGGCGCCATTTGCCCGCAATCGTGGCGCACAGAGTCCCAAGCGCCCCTTTTTGAGAGACTGCGTCGGTCGTTCAACCAATTTTGCTAAAATCTGGTTTTCTATAGACAAATAGGAGGCCGCCCGCGTCGCAGATAGCGAGTCCGGAGCGGTGGACCGCCGTGGTGTGGCCCTACATTCTGAAAAGTCGAGGCGTTGGTATAGAGGAATTATTTTTTTGAGGCTTGCACAAGTCCAGAATTGGTAGCGCGCCTCGCAACAGCGGATAGGGTCACGTCTGTAGAGGCCACTGGTAATTTCTTCTATGGTAGCGACCACACCTACGGTCCCGGCCATCTTCTGCCGGGCAACGCATTTGCGTCTATCGATCCGGTGTTTTCGTCCGGGGTCATGCTGGCAACGCAGGCGACATTTTATGCCGGGGGGTGCAATCGATGTTCGGTGCGGCGCTCCACGCGGGCTAAAGGGCGCTCAAGACCTGCGACGAGGCTGTGCGCTTTGGACCACGTAAGTTTTTTTCGTGATTCGTTTACCGGATCAATCACCCCTCTATACGCGACTCATTTATGGGTCCGAGCAATATCTTTCACGTCAAAGACGCCCTGCTCTCGGTACGGGCGGGCGATATCTTCGCCACCACCCCGATCTTGGCGTCCCGTTACGGCATTAAAGCTTATCTATTGCTTAAACTGATGCGCCATCCGCGTCGGTCTATGGTGCGAGCGCCGGACTCGCTCAGGTGTAGGGCTTCCGCGAATCGCGGCCCATCGTCGCCGACGAACCTCGTACGCCACAACTTCTGGGCGGAGTCGTCGATCGGCGCGCGGCGTTGTTGCTCTGCGGCCGTCCCATTATTTCCTATTGAGCAAGGCTCAGAGTGGTTATCGGCCCAAGAGTTTGCCATTATGGAGGTGTTCGTAGCTAGTTGGCATGTGACGCCTACAAAACAGGAGAGGAAGCTGACCATGAGCGCACTACGCATGCTATTTCTTTCTATAGCGGGCATCACCCTCATAGGGATCGCGCTAACGGGATTTCATCAGGTGAGCTGGGTCCTGTACTTGCCGGTGGTTTTGTTAAGCTTTGCCGGCATAACTGGGATTTGCCCGGGCCTCATACTCTGGAGCAAGCTCGGGTTTAAGAACGAACCCCTGTCTTGCAAGCTACCTGGGCGCAAATCTTAGGCAGGTTTACTAGGCAAGGCTTGTGGGGCGCAGGGATATGCCCATGCCGCTCCCGAGGCAGGCCGGTCCCGCCGCTTCGGGTGAGGGGCGAGATGGCGGCTCATGGCACGCCGGACACGGGCGGTGCGGTCCAGGCGCTCGGCATCAAACGGTGAGTTTCATGGATTACAATCAGGGCATGAACCCTATGAGCCGCCGTATTGCGCACCTCGACATGGACGCGTTCTACGCCTCCGTGGAGCTCTTGCGCCATCCGGAACTCAAGGGCGCGGCTTTGGTGATCGGAGGCCGACGCCCCGGGGCCGATCTCAAGGTCTCGCACCCCGAAGCCCTGCGACTGCGCGAATACCAAGGTCGCGGCGTGGTGACCACCTGCACATATGAAGCCCGCGCCCTAGGGGTTCATTCTGGTATGGGCCTTATGAAAGCCGCCCGCTATGCGCCGGAAGCTCTGCTCCTGCCCCCCAGCTTTGACGCCTACCGCCAGTATTCGAGGCTCTTTAAAGCCGCCGCGGGCACGGTGACCCAGGCCATAGAAGATCGGGGTATAGACGAGATCTACCTGGAATTCACGGAGTCTGACGGCGAGATCCGGGCCTTGGGTCAGAGGCTCAAAGATGCAGTCAAGGGCGCGACTGGACTGTCGTGCTCCCTTGGGATCGGCCCCAACAAATTGCTTGCCAAAATCGCCTCTGATCTCGACAAACCCGACGGCCTGACGGTCCTTGACCTAGCGGATGTCCCGGATCGGTTGTGGCCGCTTCCGGTCGGCAAAATCAACGGGGTGGGGCCCAAGGTCCAAGCCCGGCTCGCGGCCTTAAAGGTCGTCACCATTGGTGACCTCGCCCACGCACCGGCGGAGCTTCTCGAGACGACATTCGGACCACGTGTCGGACAATGGCTGGCCGATTGCGCCCAGGGACGGGATGACCGTCCCTTAAACACCGACACCGAGCCCAAGTCTCTGAGTCGCGAGACCACGTTCGAGCAGGATCTCGATGTGCACAGCGACCGTCCTGCGCTCTCTCGGATCTTAACCGCCTTATGCGATCGCTTGGCCGCGGACCTTCTCCAGAAGGGCCACGAAGGACGCACTATCGGCATCAAGCTGCGCTACGCCGACTTTCGGACGGTGACCCGGGATCACACGCTAGCCCAGCCAACGGCGGATGCGGCCCTCATTAAATCTGCCGCCCGGGACTGCCTGAAGCGGGTGTCATTCAATCAAAAATTACGACTCCTCGGCGTACGCGTGGGTGCCCTCTGCCCCACGGACTCGAAGGGCTTGGCGCCCTCCCCGCAAAGAGAGCTCCCATTCTAGGACGGCCCCAAGAAGGGCGAGAACGCTCCTGACCTCCTTATAAGGCAGCCCCCTGACGGCCGACGCCCGAGACGAGATGTGGAGACAGTCGAGCGGGCGCGGGTACACGCCAACATCGCCCTGCCCCAGACCGGCACACGGCCTCGGCGCTCTCTGGGGCAACCCCCAGGCAAGACCTTGCCGACACCGACCCAGACCTTTACAGTAACTGACCTTCATTCGTCCGAGAACGCCCTGATGACACGAAAGAGTCCGAACGCCGCTCCGGAAGAGAACGCCCCTCCCTTCTGCGCCGGTATGCAGTCCTTCGGGCCTCTTTGGCCCGACTTCGCAACGCACGCAGCAAGCCCCGCGATCTCGGAAGGCCAGAAGGGCATCAGAGATGCGAGCGCCGAGGCCGCCGCATATCAAACGCTGCTCATGGCCGATGCGCTGCGTTATGTGACATTGCAGATGTGCGCCTCCAAGGGCTCCGGGCACCCCGGCGGATTTGCCTCGAGCGCCGAGGCCTACGCCGCCCTTGTCATGTTGGGCCATACCCATATCGTGACCGAGGTCGGACACCACGCGCCGGGTTTCTACAGCGCCATGTTTCTCGACACCTCGCTCGAGGCCCTCGGTATCCGCACCATGACCGACCTCATGACTCGTTTTCGTGAACAGCATGGTCTTCTCGGCCACCTTTCGGGGGCCATACCAGGCCTCTTGGCCCCGGCCGGCCCGCTCGGTCAGGGCCAGCACTTCGCCATGGCCGGCGCGCTCCTCCACCCCGGCACCTTGTTTCCCATCACCATCGGGGACGGGGGCTTGGGTGAGCCCTACATCCTGAGCGCCATCAAACACTTCCATACCAGCTATCCCGAGGTGACGAACTTCCTGCCGGTCCTTGTATGGAACGGCTACAGTCAGGAACACCATTCGATGGTGTCGCGCCTCTCCAATGAGGAGATGATCGCCTACTGGCGGAGCCATGGTTTTGAAGAGGTGCGGCTCATTGACGCAAAGGACTACGATGACGTAGGCCAGGGCGGGGCCTACGTCGATTCGACGCGGTTTTCCTTTAAGCAGAGGCTCGCCTTCGGACAAAAGGTCCTCGAAACGATGCAGCAAGCGGCGGACGGGGCCCTTTCCGGGCGCTTGACCGCTGTGATCATAAAGCAGCTCAAGGGGGCCGGGGTCCATGCCATCGGCGCCAAATCTCATAACCTCTACCCAGCCGACACCCTCGACAAGGACCATATCAGGGCGGGCCTCAGTGCCCGGGCCTTGGCCCCCGAGGCCTGGGCCATCGTACGCGAAAATTTCGTGCGTGCGGGCGGCGGCCCGGCGGGCAAAACGGTGGTGACCGAGCGGGTGCTGGCACTAGACGACCTCGGGGCCTTCCCGCTGCACGCCTACGAGCTCGGGGAGAAGGCGACGCCTTCCACGGCTATCGGGGCGCTCGCGGCCTGGGTTGGCACGCAGGACCGGCGCTTTGTGGTGACCAATGCCGACGGCAACGAGGCATCCGGACTCAAAAATATCAACGATGCCCTGAAGATCCGTCATCCAACCGTGGACCCCCTGTACAACCAGGAGCCACACGGACAGGTCTACGAGCCCTTGAGCGAGGATGCGTGCGCGGGGCTCGCGGCAGGCCTGGCGCTCTTTGGCGGCCGTAGCCTCTGGCTTTCCTACGAATCGTTTGCCATCAACGGCTGGCCCATCTGTCAGACGGTGACACAGGCCATGGCCGAGTTGCGCCGCAAGACGCCCTCCTTGGTTTGTCTTTTTACCGCCGGCGCGCTGGAACAAGGCCGCAACGGCTGGACCCATCAGCGCCCGGAAATCGAAAGCTATATCGCCGCGCAAATGCGTAATGGCAACGTCTACCTGCTGTTTCCGCCAGACGCCAACGCCGTCCAGGCTTGCTACGAATACGCGGTCACCAGTTGCAATAAGGGCATGGCCATCATCGCGTCCAAAACACCCCTGCCCACGCATTTGACGCTGGAAGCCGGCCAAAAGGCGGTGCGGGAAGGAGCCGCCGTTCTTCACCAAAGTCGTTCGGGAACGAAAGGCACGGTGGTGCTCGCGGTCACGGGCGACATGATCCTGCTTGCGGTGTTTGCCGCAAAAGACGAGCTCGAGGCGCAAGGCTTTGCCGTCCGTATCGTATCGGTCATAAACCCGCGCCAGCTGTATCGGGCCGCGGACGTCGCAGCCGCCACGGTGGCGGAGCCCGACCTTGGCTTTATGCCCGATGATCGCTTCGCCCAGCTCTTTGACGGGGACAGGCTTCTGGCCATAAGCGGCGGTCCGGCCGCCCCCTTGGAGCCGGTCTTAATCCGCACAAAGACCCCCGCCAGGGCGACGTTGGCGTGGCAACGCGGCGACACGACCGCATCGACCCAGGAGCTCCTGCAACTCAACGGACTCACGAGCGCTGCGATCGTAGCCCGCGTGAACGAACTCGGTCGATAGGCCAAGATGACCAAAACGCCTCCCGTCATCCGGGACAAGGTGATCGTCATAGACGACGACCCGACGGGCTCGCAGACCGTGCATTCCTGTCCGCTTTTGACGTGTTGGGACAGCGATACCCTGTCGTCGGCCCTCACGGATCCCGCGCCGATCTTTTTTATCTTGACGAACACCCGCAGCATGACCAGCGAACAGGCGGCGGAGGTGACGCGCTCAGTGTGCCGGAGCATCCGCCAGGCCTTGGACCGGTCCGCCGCGGCCGGGGTTTTGGTGCGAGCGCTGTTCGTCAGTCGCTCGGACTCGACCCTGCGTGGCCACTATCCCTTGGAAACCGATATCATCACCTCCGAGCTGGGGCCGTTCGATGCCCATTTTCTGGTGCCGGCGTTTTTCGAGGGCGGGCGGGTCACCCGTGGCGGCCGCCATTATCTAATGATGGACGGGGTCCCCGTCCCAACCCACGAAACGGAGTTTGCTCGCGACAGCGTATTCGGCTATCGGCACAGCTATCTTCCCGACTATGTCGAGGAAAAGACCGCTGGCCGGGTACCCGCGGCCCAGGTCGAGAAAATCTCGCTTGCGGATCTGCGGGCCGGCGACTTGGCGAGGCTCCAGACCCTTAAGGACAATGTGGTGGTGGTTGTAGATGCCGTACAGCAAAGCGACCTCGACGTGTTTTGCGAGGCGGTGCGCGCAGCAGTCGCCACAGGGAAGCGGTTTCTATTTCGGAGCGCAGCCAGCCTCTTGACGTCATTGGCCCAACTACCGCCCCAACCCGTGGCCCCCACGAAGATGTCGGCCTACGCTCGTGGAGGCACGGGGGTCGTGATCGTGGGCTCCCATGTGCGTAGGACCACCGAGCAACTACGGGGACTGTTTGAGGAGACCGCCACGGTCCCGATAGAGGTCAACGTGGACCAGTGCGTGGGGCCCGGCGCTAAGGTGCTTTTGGCGGGGATCATCCAGCGCATCGAAAAGGCCTTTGCCGTCAACAAAACGGCTGTGATCTTTACCAGCCGGTCAGAGCGCCATTTTGCAGACGGCGAAGAGCGGCTGCGCTTCGGGGCCGACATCTCCGCCTTTCTCATGCAGATCGTACAAAACCTGCCGCGCACGACCGGTTTTTTGATCAGCAAGGGCGGCATCACCTCCCATAATGTCTTAAGTACGGGGCTCGGGCTCAAGACCTGCCGGGTCCTGGGGCAAGTCTTGGCTGGTTGTTCGGTCGTGCGCTGCCCCGATACCCACCCGCGCTACCCGGACTTGCCGGTCGTGATCTTTCCGGGGAACGTAGGGGATGAGACCTCTCTTGTCACGGTCTTCCGGCGGCTCGGCGGCCGATCCTAACGGGGCCAGCCCGTCCTCGACCGGGGCAAACCGGGGCTGGGCTTGCGTGCGGTCCCGGTTTTCCTTATAGTGCGGCCTCTTTGCATCAGCCCATCGCCCTTAGCGAGGCGGACCATGAAACCCGAAATTCATCCTGAGTATCACACCATCAGCGTAAGCTGCGCTTGTGGGAACGTCTTTAAGACCGGATCCACGCTCAGCCACGACCTGCAAGTCGAAGTCTGTTCGGCCTGCCATCCGTTCTATACCGGCAAGCAAAAGATCGTCGATAGCACGGGGCGCGTCGAGAAGTTCCGTCAGAAATACGGCTTGCGTAAGTAAGAACCGCGGGGACGATATGGTCGAAAACGCGCGCGAAGCAGCGCTTCAGTATCATGCCTCCTCGCCCCCCGGAAAGATCGCCGTCACCCCGACCAAGCCCTGCAACACCCAGGACGAGCTGGCGCTCGCCTACACCCCGGGCGTCGCCGAGCCAGTGCGCGCCATTGCCGCAAACCCCGAAGACGCTTATCGCTACACCGCCAAGGGCAACTTGGTCGCGGTCGTGACCGATGGCAGCGCAGTCTTGGGGCTCGGCAACGTGGGGGCTCTTGCGAGCAAACCGGTGTTGGAGGGCAAGGGCGTGCTGTTTAAGCGCTTTGCCGACATCGACGTATTCGATCTCGAAATCAACGCCCGGGACGCCACCCATTTCATTGATATCGTAGCCGCCCTTGAGCCGACGTTCGGGGGGATCAATATCGAGGATGTCGCGGCACCCGCCTGCTTCGACATCGAAAAGGCCCTGACCGAGCGCCTCTCGATACCGGTCTTTCATGACGATCAGCACGGGACTGCGGTCATCGTCTGCGCGGGTCTTTTGAACGCCCTCGAGCTCCAAGGCAAGCCCTTGAGGACCGCGCGTATCGTCTGTTTAGGTGCGGGTGCCGCCGGACTTACCTCCATGCGGCTTTTGGTAACGCTCGGCGCCACCCTTGAAAACATCATCCTGGTCGACAGCCGCGGCGTAGTACACAAAGAGCGCACCGATCTCAATAGTTATAAACGGCTTTTTGCGCACGAGACGTCTTTACGTACCTTGCGCGAGGCAATGGCAGACGCGGACGTCTTCGTCGGCGTATCGGCGGCCGATTTGGTCGACGCAGCGATGGTCAAAACCATGGCCCCCCATCCTATCGTATTTGCGCTCGCCAATCCGGTACCGGAAATCTTACCGGAGCTCGCCCATGCCGCACGCGCCGACGTGGTCATGGCCACCGGGCGCTCGGATTACCCTAACCAAATCAATAATGTCCTCGGTTTCCCGTTTATTTTTCGCGGCGCGCTCGATGTTCGTGCCAAACGCATCAACGAAGCCATGCAACTCGGGGCGGTCCATGCCCTGAAGGCGCTGGCGCGGCTCCCGGTGCCCAAGGAGGTCTTAAAGGCCTATCGCCTTGATCATCTGGAGTTCGGACCCGACTACTTCATCCCCAAACCGCTCGATCCGCGATTATTGGCCTGGGTTCCGCCGGCCGTCGCGCAGGCCGCGATCGACACCGGCGTCGCCCAAGGCCCCTACCCCGCGCATTATCCCAAAAGGCAGTCCAAGTCCTGAGGACCTTTATCCTCGGCTATACTCAAATCAAGTAGCGAGCATAAGGGTCGCGGTCATGAAAAAGATAGCGCTGGTAGGGGCGGGTCGCGTGGGCGAATCCGCCGCGCAGATCCTCGCCAAAGACGAGATTTGCCAGGAACTAGTCCTGATCGGGACGCGCGAAGGGGTGGCCCAGGGCACGGCCTTGGACTTAGCCGAATGCGCGCCGCTTTTTGGTTTTGATACCCACATCCGCGGCAGCACCGATATCAACAGTATCGCGGATTCAGACATCATCGTGATATCGGCGGGACTGCCGCGCAAGCCCGGCATGTCGCGATCCGATGTTCTCGACGCCAATGCCCCGATCATGACCCAGGTGGCCGAAAAGGCCCGCTTGCTGGCACCGCACGCGCTTTTGATCGTCGTTACAAACCCCGTCGACGTCTTGACGCACCTCGTGTGGTCCCAGAGCGGTTTTGAGCGCGAGCGGGTGTTTGGCTTGTCCGGCACGCTCGATGCTGCGCGTATGGCCGGGTTTATCGCCGCCGAGGCGCAGGTTTCAGTGCGCGATGTCCGCGCGCTCGTGATCGGGGGCCACGGTGACACCATGGTGCCGCTGCCGCGTTATAGCACGATAAGCGGGATACCTATCAGCGAATTTCTGAGCGAGGCCGAGATCGACCGCATCGTGGCGCGCACGCGCGGCGGTGGCGCGGAAGTCCTCGCCCTTAAAAAGACCAGCAGCGCCTACGACGCCCCGGGGGCGGCCATCGCCACCATGATAGACGCCGTGGTTCACAATCGGCGCCGGCTATTGCCATGCGTGTGCGTACTTGAAAGGGAATACCGGGAATCCGACGTGTCCATGGGGGTCCCGGCCGTGATCGGTGCCCAGGGCATAGAAAAGATCATCGAGCTGCCCTTGAGCATAGAGGAACATAAGCAGATGCAGGAGTCGGCTAAGGCGATTCGCGAAGACTTAAGACGCCTGCAGGCGCCTGGCCGCGTGGCGTGAGTTCCGGCGCCCCCCGTACGGTCCGCGACTACGTCTTATACGTCGAACACCGGCTGCTAGCGGCCCACGTCTCCTTTGGACATGGGACCTCAAATGCCCGCGACGAAGCCGCGTGGCTCGTCTCCGGGGCGCTGCGCATCGCGCCTTCTGCGCTCTCGAGTCGGCTGGCGACCGCCGTCAAGGGGCCCGAGAAGGCGCGCATACGTACGCTTTTGGCCGCAAGGCTGCGTACGCGCGCGCCCTTGAGCTATCTTTTGCGAGAGGCGTGGTTTGCCGGCCGACGATTCTATGTCGATAAACGCGTGATCGTCCCGCGGTCGCTGATCGGGGAGTTCCTGATGCCGGGCGACCCCTCGCCTTTGGCGCCGCCCGGCATACGCTCGATCCTGGATTTGTGCACGGGGAGTGGCGCCATCGCGATCAGCGCCGCGCACGCCTATCCCTCCGCGCACGTAGACGCGGTCGACATCTCCGACGAGGCCTTGACGGTCGCGGCACGCAATGTGCGCCGGCATGGGCTCGAAGGGCGCGTGCGGCTCCTTAAGTCCGACCTTTTTACCGCCGTCTCGGGACGGCGCTATGACCTGATCTTAAGCAATCCTCCCTACGTCGCCGACCAGGACATGGACGACTTGCCCTGCGAATACCGACGCGAGCCGCGACTGGCATTGGCTGGCGGCCCGGACGGACTCGATCTCGTGTTGCCGATCATGTATCAAAGCCGCGAACACCTGACCGCCCGCGGGCGCTTGGTGCTGGAGGTGGGCGCAAGCCGCGAGGCCCTTGAAGCGCGATTCCCCGAAGCGCCGTTTCTGTGGCTGGCGTCCGAGGCCGACGAATGCGTAGGCTATTGGCATAAGGAGGACCTGGACATCTTTCGTCCGAGCTAGGCGCGAGAGGCGCCGAGGCCCGCTCGAACCGTCACCCCCGCCCGCAGGCTCCGATGCGCGCCCCAGACAAACGCTGGTGTTCGCTGATATCCCCAAGGCTTGTAGCAAGCGTAATGCGGGAGGTCCCGGTAAAGCTAAGCCCCGAGGGTTGCACGAAGAGGTGCGCGACAAGTCTTGCCTGCACCTGGCCCTGTCCGCCCGGACCCGGCATCCGGCACTCCTCGCGTACGGTCATAGCCGCCCCAACGATCGCAATAGGACCGCTCAGACGACAGTGTTGGCCTTCCTGACTCAGTATCTGGGAGGCGAAATGGTGCCCCTGAACGCAGGTCGAGTAATGGAGAACCCCGGCCGGGGTATAAGCGCTCATGCGCCATTGGCCCGGAACGACGCGGAGATGGGCCAGCGACAGGCCAGCCCAGGCTAGGGCCATGATAAGAAATGCTATTTCTCGATTCTTTAACACATCGATGATCCTCAACGGTCCGGGACAATTAGGGCCGCGCCGAGACACTATCCGACTTCCGGTAGAGGGCGTCGATTTGCGCCCGATAGTGCTGCTCCACCTGCTGGCGGCGCACCTTGAGCGTGGGGGTCAGAAAGCCGTTTTCTATGGTCCACGGCTCTTGGACCCGCAAGACGTGCCGAACACGAACATAGCCGGGAAAGGCATGCAGTTGGGCGTTGGCGCGCTCGCGCAAGGCCTGTTCGTCCACGACCGCACTATGCGTCAAGAGCGCGAGCGTTCCGCGCCCCTCGCCTACGATGAGAACCTGTTCGAAGACGAGATCCTCTAGGATCGCCTGCTCGACATCGGCGGGAGCCACCTTTTCCCCATTCGACAAGACGATGATGTCCTTGGCGCGGCCGGTCAGATACAGGAGCCCATCCTGCAAGCGGCCGAGATCGCCGGTATGCAAAAAGCCCTCGCTGTCCAACACCTCGCTTGTCGCCTGCGGTTGACCCCAATACCCTTGCATGACGCTAGGCCCCCGCACCCATAATTCGTCATTGACGAAGCGGAGCTCGAGCCCGACCAAGGGGCGTCCGACCGAGCGGAGATCATAATCGTGAAGGCGGTAGCAGGTGATGACCGGCGAGGCCTCGGTCAGCCCATAGCCAATCAGAAAATGAAGGCCCATGCCGGTAAAAAACGAGAGCAGCGAAGGAGCCGCCGGGGCGCCCCCCAAAAACACAAAACGCAACCTCCCCCCCAAGCGCCGACGGATCGATCGGGCGACGAGCAGGTCTGTGACGCGCGCCTCGAGACGCTCCGTCCAATCGAGCGCGCCGCGGCGAAGCCGAAAACCCAAATCGGCGGTGTGCGCGACCAAGCGGGCCTTGAACGGCGCGTCTTTCAGACTCTCTTGAATCCGGGCATAGCTGCGCTCGAATATCTTCGGGACACTCACGAGGATCGTGGGCCTCGCTACCTTTAGGTCGGCGCTCAACTCGGCTATCCCGCGCGAGAATATCGTCTCGGCACCCATGGCCATGGCCACGTACTGGCCGACCGTGCGCTCAAACATGTGGGACAAGGGGAGAAACGATAAAAACCTGTGCTCGCCGGCCGCGACTTCGGGTATCGCCTCCATGAGGGCCGCGACGTTGGCCATGATGTTGGCATGACTCAGCATCACGCCCTTCGGCCGGCCCGTTGTTCCCGAGGTATAGACAATGGTCGCCAGGGGGCAGGACTCATCTACGAACGCGCGCGCGGCGCGCTCGGATAGGCCCTGGTCCCAAGAGACGACGCCCGGCACCTCCTTTAAGCCCAAGATCGCCTTCAGGCCACAGGCCAAGACCTCGGGCGCCGGGGGGCGGTCGACCAACAAAAGACGGACCCCGGCATCCTTGAGGCAGTAAGCGGTATTCTCGGGACGGTCGTTAAAAAACAACGGGACCACGGTGAGCCCCAGCGACAGTGCCGCGATGTCGGCGAATACCCAATGCGGGGAGTTATAGGCGCAGAGACCGACACGGTCGCCGGGATTAAGGCCCGCGCGCGCGAGCCCTTCACGCATGCGGTTCACCTCTTCCTGGGCCTCGGCCCACGTAAAGCGGCGCCACGCGCCGTGTTCAAAACCGGCGTAGGCCGGGGCGTTCGGGCTTTTTGCCGCCCGTGCGGCGAAAAGTGTGGGCAGGGTCGCCGAGTCCAGGCCCACGACGGTCATGGTCCGAGCACCCGGCGCGCGAAGAGATTTTCTTGAGACCAGGACTCATCCGGAAGAAAGCGCTCGCCAAAGCGCGCGCTCAACTCCGTCAAGCGGCTTTTGATCTCGGATGCGCCCAAGGTCTCGGCATAGCCCAAGGGTCCTCCACGAAAAGGGGCGAAGCCGGTTCCATAGACTAAGCCGATATCGACGATATCGGCATCGGGCACGACCCCGCAGCGCAGGCACCGCACGGCCTCGTTTAAGAGCCGTAGGATAAGGCGCTCAGAAATCACCGGATCGGGCGGCGGCCGCTTGGGCGTAAAAAATGGCGACTTGATCGGGTAGACGTAAAAGCCGCGTCCGGACTTCTTGCCCAATTCGCCGGCGCTTACCTTACTTGCAAGAAGATTCGGTACCGGTAGCCCCAAGGCCGCGCTCAAAGTCTTGGCGACCGATAAACAAATGTCGAGACCCACGGTGTCGGCAAGGGCGATCGGGCCCATAGGCATCCCGAAGGCCACCGCCGCCTGATCGATATCCGCAAGCGGCACGCCCTCTTCGGCCAAGACTACGGCCTCCAGCAGATAGGGCATAAGGGCCCTATTCACAAGAAAGCCCGGGGCACTTTGCACATCGATCGGCAAACGATCGAGGGCCACCGCAAAGCTCCGGGCCCGCGCCAGGGCGGTGTCTGCCGTGCTGGTCCCCGCTATAATCTCGATTAACTGCATCTTCGCGACGGGGTTAAAGAAATGCAGGCCGACCAACCGTCCCGGTAAGCGCAAATCGGCGGCCAAGTCGTCCAAGGGGATGCTCGAGGTGTTGGTCGCGATGACGGTTTGCTCGGACACTCGGCGCTCGACCTCGGCCAAGAGGCCGCGCTTCGCGTCGCGATCCTCGATAATCGCTTCTATGACGAGATCCGCGCCGCCCAAGCCGTCGCCCTTCAGATCGGCAAACAGCCGATCGCGCGCCGCCTGGGCTGAGCGTCCGCGCAGTTTGTCGGCGAAAAGCGCATGGGCGCGCTTGACCGCAAGCCCCAGGGCCTTGGGTTCCCGATCCTGTAGGCTTACCGAAAATCCCTTATAGGCCGCCCACGCCGCGATGTCGGCGCCCATCACCCCGGCCCCTATGACGTGGATGTGACGGACCGGGGAGGCACTGCCGGTGCGTGCTGAACGCTTCAACTCCTCAGACAACTCGAAGAGGCGCACCAGATGGCGGCTGGCGGGAGTGACCACAAGTTCCGCGCAAGACAAGGCCTCGGCCTCGAGGGACCCTTGGCGGGCCCAAAGTCCCAAGAGCCGACAGGGCGCCGGGTAATGGCCGCAATCGACCCGGGCCTGCAATTGTCGGCGCATATACGCGCCCACATACGGCCGTAACCAGGGGGCAGCAAGCCAGGCCTGATGCCAAGGCGGACGACCCTTAGGCGGTACCTGCTTAAGCCTGGCGCGGGCCGCGGCCAGTAGGTGCCGTTCTGGAACACACTCGTCGACAAGCCCCAGTTTGCGGGCTTGTCGCGCGGCAATCGTGCGCCCACTCAACATCAGCGATAAGGCGGGCAAAGGGCCTATCAAGGCCGGCAGCCGCACCGTCCCGCCAAAGCCCGGATGGATGCCTAACTTGACCTCAGGTAAGCCGAGAATCGTGCGCTCGCTATCGGACGCGATCCGATAGCTACAAGCGAGCGCCAATTCAAGCCCACCACCAAGACACGGCCCTTGGATCAAGGCCAGCGTAGGATAGGGCAGGAGGTTCAATCGTCGGAGAACCAATTGCCCGGCGCGGGTCAGTTCCGCGGCCCGCGCGGCATCGAGAATGCGTCGAAACTCATGGACATCGGCGCCCGCGATAAAGCTCCGCGGCTTCGCCGAGCGAATGATGAGACCGTGCAACGGTCGCCCCTCGATGGTCGCCAGGACTTGATCGAGCTCTGCCAAGACCTCGCGCGACAAGACATTGTGGCTACGTCCGGGGACGTCGAGAACGAGTTCCGCGATACCGTCACTCTCGGATAACGACCAACTGTTCACCGTCATAACTGGCCTCCTGCCCGCACAAGCATTGCTCCACCCTGTCCTCCGCCGATACACAAAGTCGCAAGCCCCAATGCCCCGGGCTGGGTCTGCAAGGAGCGCGCGAGATGGAGGACGAGTCGAGCGCCAGTCGCACCGACCGGATGGCCCAGGGCCACCGCCCCGCCCTGGGGGTTGAGTCGCGCAGGATCGATGGCCCCCAAGGGCGCGGCGAGCCCCAGTTCCTCGCGTGCATAGTCGGCGCTCGCAAAGGCCGCCTGGCAGGCCAGGACCTGGGCGCTGAACGCCTCGTTTAATTCGACCTGGGCGATGTCGTCGATGCCAAGCTTATGGGCGGTCAGGAGCTTGGCGGTGGCGTGCACGGGTCCAAGACCCATCTGCGCCGGATCAACCCCGGCCCAGGCATGGTCGAGGATTTCGCCCAGCACCGGAAGCCGTTCACGCTTAACCATCGTCTCGCTCGCGAGCACGAGAAGCGCTGCACCGTCTGTGATCTGCGAGCTATTACCGGAGGTCACGGTGCCGTAGTGACGATCAAAAACCGGCTTGAGTTGGGCCAGCTTTTCGAGCGTCGTATCGGGACGCACACCATCGTCTTCGACATGAAACGTGCCGTTCGACTCGTAGACCGGTTCGATCTCGTTTCGCAACATCCCCGCCTCCTGGACCCGCGCCAAACGCTGGTGGCTTTGCAGGGCAAAGCTATCTTGGGCCAAGCGTCCGATCGCGAAGCGATGGGCGACGATCTCGGCGGTCTGGCCCATGGACAGCCCGACCACTGGATCGCTTAGGCCCAGCAGTAAGGAAAACACCGGCTTTAAGTGACTCAACCGAAAATCGGTGAGCGACTTCAGTCTTTGCTCGACGTTCTTGGCCCGCGAGAAACGCGCGAGCCAGCGGCTCATGGCGATATTCCACTGGATAGGAGCGCGACTCATAGCCTCGGTGCCACCGGCCAAAATGAGATGGGCGCGCCCTGAGCTTATGCGGTCGAAGGCGCTGGCTATGGCCTGGAGGCCAGATGCGCAATTGCGTTGGACGGTAAATGCCGGAACCGCCGGACCCGTGCCCAAACGCAGGCCCACGATGCGGGCGATGTTGGCCTCGTCGGGAGCGGCAATGACACAGCCGAGAATCACCTCGTCGAGATCCTCGGCACGAAACGATTGCCGGGCCAACAAGGCGCGGCCAGCCATCACCGCGAGGTCTGCCGCGCTAAAAGGACCTGGCTCGTTGCGGGCCTTCAAAAACGGGGTGCGAGACCCGTCTACGATAAACACCCTGGCACTCATACCCCCTCCTCAATCCCTGATGTCGGAATGGCCGCCAATAGCCCTTCCACCCACGTCTGCGCATCCCCGAGGCAGCGAATGACAGGCTGCGCGCCCCGATCGGCGGTAAATATGGGCGCCTCCGGGTCTTTATTGATCGCCACCACCTGCGTACCGCTGCCAATGCCGACGAGGTGTTGCGGGGCCCCCGACACCCCTACGGCCAGCAAAATGCGCGGCGCGACATGGGTCCCGGTCTGACCGATCTGATGCTCAAGGGACAAGAGCTTACTCTCCTGAACAACCTTGCGCGTAGCTCCCAATAAGACCTTACAACCCATCATAGCCGAGAGTCGCTCGCGAAGCGGTAAAATCCGTCTCTCGAAAAAGGTGGCGTCGGCCGCCCCAAAGCCCACATCCAAAATCACCTCGGCGCCCGATATGCCATCGGTCTCTTGGCGCGCCAAGGCCCGCGCCAAGGTCCCCGGAGACCCCCTAAGCGGCGTCCAATCATCCACCGCACAGGTCTTGGCTTGCGGTAATTCGGGAGCCTCGGCCGTGGCGACAAGGATCGCGGTCTCAGGACAGGCGGTAAGCCAGGCCAAATCGCCTCGCTCAAGAATGAGGCTATCCCCGCTCCGTCCCGCCACGCCCAAATAGAGGGGGCGGCCCAAGATGTGGGAGAGCGCGGCCGCCAAATCCGCCCGGTCATAAGGCAAGACCAGGCGCGGACTCCCCTTCAGCCACGGGGCCAGATGACGGGCCATGGGGATCACCGCGGCTTGGCCCACGACACGCACGACCGGGCCTTCAACGGAGGCCGGGGGGACATCATCCGCGGCCCCGGCAAGCCAGAGTGCTCCCGCGTCCCGGTCCCACGCGCGCGCGACCCAAAGAGACCCCAAGGCCCCGGTCCCGGACCCCACGATGGCCACAGTCAGAGGCAGGTCCCGGACCTTTCCCGGAACCATGCGCGCACCGAGCTTAGCCACGCCGCGCCCCTGGATACGCAGCCAATCGGCCAGGGCCTCTGGGCTTTCGATGTGTGCCGGCGCCTTCTCGGGGCCACTGTTTTTACGGTGGGGCCTCACCTTATAGCCGCTTACCACGGTCTCGGTGGTCGGCTCCTTTAACACCTTCAGCC
The DNA here is from genome assembly GCA_021794595.1 of Pseudomonadota bacterium. GTDB lineage: Bacteria > Pseudomonadota > Gammaproteobacteria > Acidiferrobacterales > Acidiferrobacteraceae > Acidiferrobacter. The sequence continues at coordinate 120,562 of JAJYQN010000128.1, read as the reverse complement.
AATCCGCTACCGGAAACTCATCGCTGCGCCCGGTAGCACTAAAGGCCGCACTGATAACGAGCTTGCGCTGCGCGGCTATGGGGCGGCAGCGGCCCGCGCGCACAATCCCGTAACCCCGACGGCCGCGGGCCTTGATGGCGGTGACGCGATCGACATAAGTGGCGCCTAAGGCCCCGCTCAGCGCTTGCAGAAAGAGCGGGTCGCCGGGGCCCGCGAGCACGAGATCGGGCTCCCAATCGGCGAGCGCGGTGGCCACCTGCGCTGCATCTGGCCACCCCATGCTAACGAACGCCGTCACCCGCGCGCCGGCGGCGCGCAGCCGCTGGGTCAGATCCGGACACGGGGCCTCGGTGACGGTGACTACGATGATCTCGATCGCGGCGTGCGCATCAGCCGCCTCTAGGGCCAGATCGAGAACGGCGAGATCCTCATTGTCCAGGCGCACGTCGTCGGCACCGTACTGCGCCGCCACGCCACGCACCAGAACGACGATCCTTCCCGAGAAGCCGACCTCGATACCGCCGTCCTGCGGGGACAGCGGCGTCGCCCCTCGCTCACAGAGGCTGCGGACCGCATCATCATAGAGCCGTTCGTCTTTGAAAAGCGCCGCCACCGCCTGGGCACGGGCCCCCGTGGCGCGCTCGACCATCGCCTCCAGGGCGGTAAGCGTGTTCAGATAATCACAGTCCACGGACTGGGCCTCAAGCGCGAGCCGCCGTTCCACCAAGGCCGCCCACACATAAAGTTCGCCCAGCCAATCGACCACCGGGAACCAGGTGATTTCACAATCGCCGTCCACGGCCACCCGCGTCTTCAGGTCTTCGAGGCGGGGGGCCAGGAAATCGGCAAAGACCCCCAAGGCCCGATCCAGACCCTCGCTGCCAGTCGTCTTCTTCGTCGCAATCGCCGTAAAGAGCCCCGGCACATCCTTTAACACCAGGAACCGTTGGATCTCGTTGGTGCCCTCATAGATATTGAGGATACGGGCATCGCGGCGCCATTTCTCGATAAGCTCGCAAGTCGCCGCCGCCATCGGCCCGCGTGCCGATTCGAGCGCCAAGAGCACGCGATGCAGTCCTTCGGAGGCCAGGAACTTGGAGAGCGCGGCCTCCATGCGAAAGTCGCCGGCCGTAAGATCGGCCCGGTCCATGAGGCCCATGAGACGGGCGCCGAGCGTGCGTATGCGCTCATACTCATAACGCGCAAGCGCCAAGGCCTCGGGGGCCTTTGCCAAAAGCGGACCATAGTCCTTGAGGAGACGCTCAAGCAGGCTCCCACAGCCGACCACTAGACCGCCGCGGCCCACGCTTAAGGTCTCCAGCGCGCTCACCTGGCCATGCCCTCGGTAGCCGATGATGTGACTTACGCACACCCGCACCGAAGACAGGCTCAATTCGTTGGTAGGCGAGGCCCGCTGGCCCAGCTTGCGTTCGTTTTGACCGATGCGCAGGCCCTCGGAACGACGCTCGACCATGAAGCCGGTTTCGCCCCACTCGGTCTGGGCATACAAGCAGTAGCGATCGGCGAGCGAGCCATTGGTGATCCACATCTTGGCGCCGGACAGCTGGTAATGGTCGTAGACAAAACCGTGGTCGGTCGCAGTCGGTATGCCGATATCGTCGTACTCGTAGCTCATCCCGGAATCGAGCACTAGGCGGCGCTTGCCACACTGGCGTTCCTTATCCCAGCCACTATCGTCGAGGCGCGCACGCGCTTCGTTCAACAATTGGTAGGTCACGACCGGACCACTCAGATCGAGCCGCCGTTCGTCGAGCAAGACGCGGGAACCCCCTTCTACGCTAAAGCGCCAGAGGCCGAGGGCATCTTGGGTAAGAGGGGCCTTCACACGACGCGCTCGCGTAGTGACGCCGCCGGTGTCCGAGCCGGCGTTAGGCTCGGTCAGGGCGAAGGCGCTGATCTGACCGTGGGCGAGAAACGCTAAAAAATGTTGATGGGCAAGCACACGGCCGGGAAGCATGGCCCGCTCCTCGTCCAAGGCCTCGGACAAGCGCATGAGGCCCCGAGCCAAGGCCTGAGTCTTCAGGTCCAATTCATCCAGGTCGCGGGCCCGGGCGACCGCCACCAGATCGCGGAAATCGAGCAATACATCCCGGGCCAGATACTTGAGCGCCGAGCCGTGACCCAAAAACAAGCCCTTGAAGAGCCGTTCGAGGGCCCGGATCGTGGCCTTGATAGCGCTGGCGCGCGGACGCGCGCTAAGGCCCCGCAGACGCACGCACAAGGCCTGGAGCCGGGCAAAGGCCGACCCCGGAAAGGCCGCCAATTCGGCACCGAGTCGCGGAAGATCCTTGTCCAACGCCAGCAAGACCGGCATCGTGCCGATACTCGTGCTCGCCATGACAAGAAGACCCACGGAGGTGTCGGCGCGACCCATGAGCAGGCTCGTCAGCACCGCGTATTCAGCCTTGCTAAGACCCTTGCCCCCCAGGGCCTCAGGGATCACCGTGGCGAAGGCCTTGAAGACGCGCAAGCGGTCGATGTCGGCCGGCGGCATGCCATGGAGCCGATCGATATAGCGGCCGTACGGGCCGCCCTCGGGGTCGCGAAAGCCGCTGCGCAAAAGCCTGAGGACCTGGGCCCGCATCTGCCGCAAACGCGGATCCGCCAAGAAGTACTCAGGCACAAAAACCACATCCGGGTTCAAGGTGTCGCCTAGCAGAAAGCTGCCGCTCTGGTAAGGAAAGGGGGTTGCCGCAGGCATCGTGAGGCCGCGTAGGCGGTGCCTCAAGGGCGGCAGCAGAGCCGGGGGCGGCGCGATAAAAAGGCCGTGGCGCAGAAAGTAGGCCTCCGGACCGTGGTGCAGGGCCTTACGCCAAAGGGTCGCCTCCCAGGGGACGTCGGTGCCCAAAGGCACGGCCCCGGGCCATTGCGCGAACACCATCGCGTCGCGGTAACGGGGGGCCAATATATCGTCTTCGGAGTAGGCAATACCCCCAAACACCTGGCCCGCGACCCACGCGACACCGTCCTGCGACACGCCAAAACGCGCCTTGAGAAGGCCGACTACGGCCTGCGGATCCTGATCGCAGGCCGCCGACATCGCACGCGCCAGGGTCAGGCTGTACTCGATGAGCGCCACTAAGCGCTTGACGGCCCCGAACTTGATGATCGCAGTCCGACCTTCTCGGTCCCGATAGGATTCGCCAAACTGCTTGCGGCTAAGCGCGTAGGCGCTGGCGCGCGCGAGCAAGGCGCGCCCGAAGCCTTCCATAAGGGCCATATAATAGCGGGCAAATAAGGGTCCTATGTGCCACGGCTCGCCATCCTGGTCCGCCACGCGCGCACGGATCGGGCGCGCGACATCGAGCCCGGCTGCGCCCGTTGTCGCTTTAAGGTCGAGAGCTCCGTGTCTCCCCCAATAGACTCCGCCCGTATCCGGCAACCAGTCCGACAGGCCGTCGGACTCGATGTGCACGAGTGCCGTGAGGTTCGCCAAACGCTGGCCGCGGTGGTCCTCGGCCAAGAGATGGTGCGCGGCAACGAACCCCAGTGCCGGCGCATGCTCAGCCAGGGCCGCGAGCAAGACCTCGGGCGATTCGCCACCGCGATGCAAAAACTCCACAAGGTCCTGCCTATCGGCGGCAGTCCACCCCGCAGCCATGGTGGCAAGCCGCGCAGCCGGAAAGAGTCGCGCAAGCAGGTTGCGTAAGCGGGGCTCTGGGGAGCGCGCCGCCGGCCGCGTGCGGGTCCAGGGCAATAGGCCGGAAAGAGTCGCCTCCAGGCCTCCCCAAGCCCCTTGATCGCACAGCGCCACGGCGCGCTCGGGGTCTGCGATGGCGGTCATAAGCGCCGAACGCAGGGCCTGTCGCCAGAGCGGTCCGGGGGCCACGGGGCGGCTCTTCACGAGTTCGTAGATCTCCCGCAAGGCGGGGTCTTCGAGCACCGGTGGGCAACTGGGTTCGATCTCGCTCTGGGCGCTCCCATCTAGACCGAAGCGCCGGGCATCGGGCAACTCGTAGATGAACCGATGGCTACTCAGCCGATTCCAATCGATGCCCGGCACCGTCAGCCGGCAGGATTCGCACTTGATACAGTTTTCCGGAACGGTCCCAGCGCCCGCCACCGCACTTCCGAGACTGTAGACCTCGGCCGGACATACACGGCGCAGGCGCTGGGCCTGGGCGCTCGCTAAATCGGAGGGGACCCTTAAGTGCCGCACATCGGGGCGCAGGCGACCTAGCGGCGCAAGCCAAGTCAGGGGGGAGTAAGGCGGCTCATGGTCCCAGGACAGTTGCGCCCGCGACAACCGTGCCCTCTGATAATAAGGGTGGTCCGCAAGGACCGAGCGCGAGCGCGCCGCCACCGCGACAAGGTCCCCCAAAAACGCTGCTCCTCCAGCCACAACCAAAGGCGCGCTCCGCGCCAGGGCGTAAGCCGCGGCCCCCCGCCACGGCCGGGCATAAATCGCCGCGACCCGGGTCTCCAGGAGCGGTAGGCCGCGCCCATAGAGATAGCCGATGGCGCGCGCGAGATAAGCAAACGCCGCCCCCTCCACTGCGACATTCTCGAGTCTGGCCGAGCGCGCATAGAGCCAACGGACGGCAAGCGGTGGGGTGTCGGTGGTCCGGGGCGTCCTCGGTACGGCCGCCGCCGCGGACAAGGTCGCGCCATCGCGAGTCAGGGACAAGGCGGTCCGCGCAAACGCCCGCGCACGCGTGGCCCGACTCGAACCCAGCGCCCCCACAAGTTCGGGCAAGTGCTCGAACATCAGCGAGGTCTCGTGCAAGGCCCGAGGCCAAGTACGCGCGAACTGGGCGTTCTGGTAATCGGTGCCGCGCAGCAAACGGCCGCCATAGGCCTCCGACAAGGCCGCCGCGGAATAGTCCTTGCGCGAGCGCAATTCGAGGACCGCGTCTGCGAACGCAACCCCAGTGGCGGCGGCCGGGCCCATGAAATTCGGATAGGGGAACTCTTGCCCGAGCCCCAATAGGGCGCCGCCGACGGCGAGTCCGTCATGGACGCAACTCGCCCCCTCGCTCAAACCCCCCGACCGAATAACCTTTACGCCATAGGCGATCTGGCGCGCCCCCTCCAAAAGGGTGGCTACCTCGGGGAGGCGCAGGAAGTGATTCAAGAGTTGTGGGTGATCGACCGGACCGTGGTCGGCAACGCGTTCGAGCGGCAACACCAGGCCCACCGACAAGCTATCGCGATTGGTGTAGAGAAAGCCGGTGGCGTTTAATGGCTTTAAACGCCCCTGAAAGGACCCATTGCGCAAGAGCCACTCCTGCGCCAAGCCTTCGCCAGGAGCGAGCGAGAATCGCTCCTCTATGACCGAGGCCGGAAGCGCGAACACCGCCTTTATGCCCTGCGCGTAATGGACGCCGCCCCGCTCAAGGCCGGCCCGACTCAAGAGCTGCCCGGCGTCGCCCTCGGCCAAAAACACCACCGGCGCCAAAAGCGATCCGCGCGCGGTCTCCACGCCGACCACCCGCCCTTGCCCATAACGCAGCGCGGTCACGGCCGTGCGGGGAAGAATAGTCACGCCAGAGCGAATGGCGTAGGCAGCTAAATAGCGATCGAACTTCGGTCGCAGTACGGTCCACGCCGCGCCGTAGTCGTTATGCTCTACCGCGCGCGCCTCGAACCCGCCACAGTTCGCCCCATCATGAATGAGCAATTGGCGAGCCGTGATGCGCCGCTCCTTGGGGGCCTTGGCAAAGGCCTCGGTGCCTAACACATCGTCCCGCAAAAGCGGTTCGGCATGATAAACCCCGCCCGACCAGTTCTCGGCCCCGACGAATTCCGCGCCCTCCAGCAGCAAGGTGCGAACCCCGGCGCGTGCCAAACGTAAGGCCGCGGCGATCCCCGCTGGACCGCCGCCTATGATCAGAACCTCGGGGTTCTTCTGCATGCTCTTGCCCTCATAGCGGAGTATAGACGGGTGGCGGGACGTGCGTAACGAGAGATCCCTTGGTGTCTCGTTACAAGGACGCTAGCCCGAGCCGCGGTCCGGGATGATAGGGTCCGCCGTCCTCGGCACCTCGACCGAGGACGGCGCGTCCTCGGTCTCCCACACGACCGACCGGTAGTGATGGTAGGCCAAGGGCGTCACTTTGATGATATCGAAAAAGGGCGAAATATCGAAATCCTTCGGAAGTGAAAAACGACTGTCGCGACGATACCACAAGGTCGTGTGGCCATGCCGAACGAGCATCGGGAGAATCGGAAAGCCCACCGACTGAAAGGCCTCGGCGATCAAAGCCGAACAAACGGTGCGGGTATGGGGCCCTTCGCTGCGCGCAAAAAGGCCGGAGCGGAAACGTCGGGGAACAAAGTGCCAGGGCAAGGTCAGGCGCGCGAGGTCGAGCAGCTGGCGTAGGTCATAACCATAGCCTATGCGCGCCAGGGCATAGCGCACGACGGCGGCCCGATCGGCGGGCGCGAGCCCGCGTGGGCGACAAAGGCGCAGATGCGTGTGCCCATAATCCCGCAAGGGTTTGAGTACCGCACCTTGACCCAATAGGACCTCCAACAATAGCGGTCCTTGCGGCCAGGGGCCAACGGCGGCCGGCAAAAGGTCGTCGTGACCAAGGTCCGATAGCTCGTCCCCGCGGCCCACGCACAAGGCCGCATGCGACCATGTGCTTTGGCCTATGGTCTTGATCATGGCCCCCACGCGCGTCATGCCCTCCATCAGCACGACATCGCCCGGACGAACCATGCGCATCAAGGCCTCGTGGTCGGCAAGCGATTCGAGCATGGGACTGCTTGGCCGTTCGGTCGTGAGCCAAGCTATGGCCTTAAGGGCAAACCAACGGCGAATCGCCATGCGACACATCCCGGCGTAAACCGCCTGTTTTCAGTGTAGGCCAAAAGCGAGGCAAATTCCGGGCTCGTAAAACCCGGCGACCGGCACCGGCCTAGGTCGGATTAAGGAGAGGCCGGGCCGCGTTAGGATAAGACCTTTAGCCACGGAGGATGCCATGGTCGATAGCCCACCCCCTCGCGGCCCCGCCCAGGGGAACGGCACAAACCCCATCATAGCGATCAACATGGCACGCATCGCCAATCGTCCGGAAAGCTATGAGGCCATGCACAAGGTTGGGCCCAAGGTCTGTATCACGACCGCCACCCATCCGGGTTTTCTTGGGTTCGACCAACTCCTTCAGACCGGCATTCATCCGATGGCCGGGCGTTATGGGGGTGGCGCCCTGGACATGCGCGCGACCCTGAACCCGATCGGCATGTTTCAATACACCGTCTGGAAAGACGCCAAATCCCACGAAGAGATGCACTACCTGCAGTTCGACACGATCTACGAATTGTGCTCGCACTGCTTGGCCATGGTGGTCGAGGGGCCCTGGGAGCCGCTCTACGAGATACGGGCCTCCGACCTGCCGCCATCGATTGGCATGACGGATGTCCCGCAGATCATGATGGAGCGCGCCGGCGCCCAACAATCGGTGCCAAAACTCGCCTTGCCCAACCGCACCATAGCGCTTGGTGATCACAGCGTCATGCACGGTCATGAGACGGATTTCGAGCAGGGGGTCAAAGACACCATGACGTGGCTCATGGCGCATGCGCCCGGCATGTTGGGGTGGATGCTTTTAAAGCAAATCGGGGTGTCGGCGATCGGGTCGTTTCAATTGGACCCGCAGGGAATGACCAAGGCAACGCTTGGGGCCAACCCGCCGAAGTACGGAACGAACTATGGTGATAAGCCTCTCGACCACCCGCCAATTCCGGCCGCGACCCCGGCGCAATACTTTGTCCATATGGAGTGGGAGGCTCCGGAGTTGGCGCACCAGGGTCTAGGCAAGGTACTCGTCAATTACGAGGCGCGAAAGATCCACGATCAAGGCGTGCTAGCACACATCAACCGCGGTCCCTACTACATGCTGTTCGCCTCCATGATGGAGGAAGGCACGTGGCGGGATCATCTCGTCCGCTAGGAGGCGTTCATGATGACAAACGGCAAACCGAGAGTGGTGGTCTTGGGCGGAAACTTTGCGGGACTCGCCAGTGCCCAGAAAATCCGGGAATACGCCGGCGACGCGGTCGAAATCACGGTCATAGACCGCAACCCTTATCTTTTATTCATCCCGAATATCCCCGGAGAGGTCTTCGAGAACCGCGATCCGGCGGCGAGCCTCAGAATGGATACCTACAAGGCCTGGCAAGAGGCGCGCGTGGACTTTATCCAAGGCGAGGTGCGCGGCATCAATCCCGATACGCGGGCGGTCGAATTTACACCCAAGGAACGCGAGGGATCGGCATATGAGACGATGACCTACGATTATTTGGTCGTCGCCTTCGGTTGTCGCCTCGCCTACGACCGCATCGCGGGCTTTGCCGAACACGGGCACGCGGTCTCCGACACGTATTATGCGAACAAGCTCCGGCGGGCCTTGTTCGACGGCGGTTATAAAGGCGGACCCATCGCCGTGGGCTCGGCCCGCTTCCACCAGGGAACGGCCGTCAAGGACCTCGTTCCGATGGCCGATGCCGCCTGCGAAGGACCACCGGTTGAGATCATGATGTCGATGGCGACTTGGCTCAAAAATCACGGCTTTGGCGGCCCCGACAAGATCACGGTATTCACCCCTGGGCGCCTTATCGCAGAAGACGCCGGTGAGGAGGTCGTTAACGCCTTGCTCGGGATCGCCAGCAAGATGGGCTTTCACTATCGTAATAATGTGGGCGATATCACCGAGGTCACGGCCGAGGGCGTGAGCTTTGCGAACGGTGAGGGGCTCTGGGCCGAGCTCAAGATCCTACTTCCGGACTGGGTGCCGCACGCCTTTATGAAAGGGCTCCCGCTTTGCGATGAAGAAGGCTTCGTGGTGACCGATATGCTGATGCGCAACCCCAAGTATCCGGAGGTGCTGGCCTGCGGTGACGCGGCTGCGGTGACGGTCCCAAAATTAGGGGCGATAGGGCACCAAGAGAGCGAGATCGTCGGAAGGCAAATCGCCCGGGATCTCGGACGGGTCAGCGCCGAGTTCGCCGGCGAGCCCTTAAAACCCCTGGTCTACTGCATAGGCGACATGGGCGATAAACAGGCCTTTTACATTCGTTCGAATTCCTGGTTCGGCGGCGACACCCAGATCCTGAAAATGGGCCGCGTACCCTACCTACTTAAGATGCAGTACAAGGACCTCTTCTTTCGCACCCAAGGCAAGATTCCCCCCTGGGGCCTGGACGCGGCCCAGTTCTTGGCGGAGCGGCTCTTTGCCGCCTAAATCATGAGCGGACCACTCCCCACGGGGGGCGCACACGGCGTCGGGTCGGTGCCGCACACTCCCCTCACCCCGGCTCAGTGGCAGGCCTTAGCGCGTCTTGCCGACCGAATCATGGTCCTGGAAGAGGCCGGAAAAGGACCCTTGGGCCAGGCGGCCAGCGACTGGGTCCTGAAGGCCGCGGCCGTCGTGCAGGGACAGGATGGGAAGACCTTGGGCCAGGATGTCTCACGCGCGCTCGAGGCACTGTCCGATGCCGGCCTGTGGGCCGCCATTGCCGACAACGCACGCACCCTGAAAAACACCTTAGATGCCGTCCCTTTCGACGCCGCCGCAATCCAAAAGGCGGTGGTAAGCGCCGAAGGCCTGGGGCGGGACGTCCAGGTATTGCGGGGTTTTGCCGCACGACTGCACGCCCTCGAGGAGCTCTTGGCCGGCCCTGTCGGCCAAGCGCTTTCCGAGGCCTGGGTGACCGCGACGACGGCCACGGAAGGCCTGGATCTCGCGACCCTCGGGCAAGAGCTCGCGCAGACCTTAAAGGCCCTGTCAGAAAGCGGTTCCTTACGGTTTTTGGCGGACAATCTGCCCTCTCTTGCGGCAAGCCTCCGGCATATCAGCGCAACCAGTCCCGGGCTTGTGGCGGCCTTGGGTCCACTCGTTGATACGGTGCGCGAGGATCTCGCCTTGGCCCACAAGCTCGCCGCATGGATCCGGCACACCGAGGCCTTTCTCGCGGGCCCGGCGGGACAGGCGGCGGTGGGCGCCTGGGTCGCCGCGAGTCAGACATTCACGGACCAAGACCTCGGGGGACTTGCGGGCGATATCGTGGAGCTCTTGCTCGCTTGGCGGCGCATGGGGCTTTTCCCGGTCCTGCGCGACGTCGGCGGCGGGCTTGTAACATTGACCGAGGTGTGGCGGGCCGCCGGCGGAAGCGCGGCCTTGCAGGAAACGGTAGGCAGGATCGCAGCCCCTTCCGAAAACGGGCCCGGCTGGCAACGAATCGGGGCCCTATGGGCCGCCATGAGAACCGCGAGCGCCGACCAGCCATCCTCGGAGGGCGGGGTCAAGGGGCTCTATAAACTCCTCACAGACCCCGTGGTGCAAGACGGCGCCCGCCAAGCAGCGATGATTCTGCGCCTCGTGAGCGCCTCACTCGCCCCGCGCCACGAGGCCGTAGACCCAAACAAAGGCGCGTAGGCTGCTCTCCTCCGAGGCATGCCCGTCGCACCCGAGATCCAGGCCCGAGATCCAGATAAGCGGGGGCAGAGCCGTCCCGTCAGCACCGCCGCGCACCTAAGGCCTCCTATTGCTCAGGGCCGCCTCTATCCCCCGCAGGGACCATAGACCGCGTAGTTCGCTTGGCGCACCATAAGAGGCTGGCACGGTGGGGGTGAGGATAAACACGTAGCGGACACCAATACCTTTTATCGACACGGAGGTCGTATGCCAGAACTTGCGGATCGCGTCACAAGCGAAGGCGCAGTACAGCATCGGGCCGGGCCTTCCGGGCCCAGAGTCAACTTGGGTTGCGGCCCGGTCATGAAGGACGACTGGATCAACGTGGACGGCAGTCACAGGGCCTGGCTCGTGGCACAGGCCTCGCCGCTCGATCGGCTGCTCGTTCGTCTGGGCCTTATCGCGCCGACCGCCTTCAAACCCTCCATTGTTTACCACAACCTCCTAAAACCCTTGCCCTGGGCCAGTGGCTCGATCGCCGCCATATACGCAGGCGAGGTCTGGGAACACCTGAGATACGCAGACGCCGAACGGCTTACGAGCGAGTGTTATCGGGTGCTGGCCAAAGGCGGTGTCTTGCGTCTCTGCGTTCCGGACGGCGTGGAGTTTTGGCGACGCTATCTCGAGATATTCGCGGAAGAGCATGCGACCGCGCGTCCGAGGCGCCGTCCCGAGCGCCTGCGCCGCCACGTGCAGATGTATTTCGACGACATCTGTACAGCAAGAAACCTGATCATGTCATTCGGTCATTTCCATAAATGGCAGTACGATGAGGTTCAACTCGTGGACCTGATGGAACAGAATGGATTTACCGAGGTGGAGCGCGAGCCGTTTTTGGTCAGCCGCATCGCCGGTATCGAGGCCATCGAGCGCTCGGATTTTTTGATCGTCGAGGGCGTGAAGGCCTAAGTCGCGACCGGAGATGTCCGTGCGCGCCGTCGAGAGCTCAATGGGACTTGGTGCGTTTGGCGATAGCCTTCAAAGCCTCGGCTCGCGCCTTGGGGCCGGCCTTCTGCAAAAGCGCCGGGCAGTCGACCTTGTGACCCGGCGCGGTGTCGATCAAAGGCAAAAGCGCCGCAGCCGGAGTCAAGAGCGCCCCGAGGGCCACCGCCACCCCGGCCCGCTCGATCAAGGCGGTTCGGTCTACGCTGAAGGTCGGCTTCTTGAACGTTCCGCCGACCTTCAAGGGCCCACGGGCACTGATAAGGCTTACGTGTTTGGGCTTTGTGTAAATGGTGAGGTGCAAGGTCTGGCTTCTCATGTTGATGGTGCCCTTTCCGAGAATGTTCGCCGCCGGCGTATCGACCAGGAAGGTGCGGGTCTTCACGAGCCCGTTGCGCATCCCAAAGCGGGCCACGGCGCACGGAATGCGCTCCTGTTTCATGCCGGATAGCCAGTCCAAGGCCGCATTGCCGACGTGGATTTGGGCGAGCGCCACATAGAGGTTGTTCACGCTGCCCTGCGCAAGGGCAAGACCGAGATGACCGGTGGCGTGGGCGGCCATGGCGGCGATGGAATTTCCGGGCGCGGCCAGCGCAAGGCGCCCCCCGATGCGACCGGTGCCGGCGCTTTTAAACTTGATCTTCGGAAACAAAAGACGCAGGCGCAGGCCGCGGGCAATGGCACGCAGCTCGGTCTCGTAGAGGGGGCGGGAGGCGTTCATGGTGAGATCGGCATGAACGAGGCCGTCGGCCATCCCGAAATTCAGGGGGTCTAGATGGACCACGCCATTTTGCAGTACGAGGTGGGTGGCCAAATCCTGGATGCGCATGTGCGAGGCGTACACATGCTCAGCGTGGTAAACGACATCGGCATTGAGCTTGAGAAGGTGGCTGCGCTTATAAGGCTTCGCGGGTAGGGCCTTCTTGGCGCTTTGGGCGTGGGCCACGACCCGCACGTGGCCATGGACCGTCTTCGGCTTGGCCTTCACAAAGCCGGCGAGATCCTTGAAATTGAGACGGTGCGAGATCAGTACCGCATGAAGGTCCATGGGGTGGCCGGGGCGCACACTGATCGTGCCCTCAAGATCGCTCTTGCCGACAAGGCCCCGGAAACGGGCCAATGTCCAAGTCTTATGGGCATATGTCAGCTGTCCCGAAATCCTAAATGGCCCGGTCTCCGGCAACGGGAGGTTCACGGCCTTATTGACGCGCCCAAGGCCTGAACCCACCAGCAACACATGAAGATTGACCCGTTTAAGCGCGAGCGGCCCGGTCAAGGCGCCGTCGATGCGCGCAAAGAAGCGCCCGATGCGGATCTCGACCAAGACTGGGTAGGGGGCATACGGCTTGGTCGCGATCGTAGGCGATCCCAGGGCGCCTGTCAGGGTAAACGGCGAGCCCTTATAACGGCCGTGGCCCGCCAGGAGGAGATGAGTCGAGGGCGTGCGACCGCGCACCGTCAGGACCAATTGGGTGTGGGCTTGCGTATCGTTCACCGTGACTAGGCCATGGGTGATGACAAGACGCCCGATCTGTGGGAACGCAGTCGATGTTTTATGGGCCTTGGTGTGGGGGGTGAAGACCCAATTGGCGCGCGTGGGCGAAGGCTTATCGAGGTGGACGCGCGGCCGGCGAAGGATAAGCTCGGGCAAGACGAGACGGCCATGAAGCAAGGGCCACAGGGCCACGCGCAGACGCAACTGCTTTACGCTCACCATGCGGCCGGGGGCCCAGCGGGGATTGGCAATAGTCAGGGAGTTTACGGTAATCCTTGGGGCAGTCGACCAATCGATAGTAACGGGTCCGTGGATCACGACCCGGCGATGGAGCTTCACCCTCCCCTCGTGTTCGATCGCGGTCTTAAGGAGAGACGGGGCGAGGGCCACGAGAATCGCCAGCGTAATGACGACCAGCAGAACCACACCACTCGTGACCTTTGCCCACAACGGCAGCCTCTTCTTCTGTGCCATAGTCGACCTCCGTGGCCACCGATGCTAGCGGGCGAAGCCTCGCTTCGCTATCCCCTCTTCGGCCTAATCCACAAACACGGTCGGTAGGTCGATCACGTCCTCTATTGCCTCCCCGCCTTGGGACAAGACCGCGAGCGCTTGACGGCCATGGAGTCTGCGGACGACAAGCGCGGTGACAAGGGTCGTGGCGCGCGGCGGGTCGTAGACGGCACGCCCCAATACCCTCTCAAAAAAATGGATCGTGTGGAGATCGTCGGTGCGCAAACAGAGCTTCTGACGGAAATTTTGCAGCAAGGTGTCGGCGAGATCGCGATCGCCGAGCGCGGCATAAAAGCTTGCGATCGACTGGGCGGATATCACGCCGAGAGTGCCGAAGGCGCGGCCCTTGTCCCAGAAGTTGAGGTCGGATAGGCCGTCTTTGTTGGCGCTCACGATTTCCTGATACTCATCGCAAAGAAACAAGACCGGGCGCGTTCGTTCCGAGGCCGGGCGCCTCTGCATGTATTGAAAGAACCGAAGTTTGATAAACGTGTAGATGACCTTCGCGCCCACGCCCCACACGGCCAGCGGGAGATCGACGAGAAAGATGTCGCCGGCACCCAGGGTGTCTATGGTCAGCGCATCGACCGGAGGACAAAAGGCGTCGATCAGATCCGGGTGAGTAAAGGGGGTCAGCACCTGGGCGGCACTCGCCAGGACGCCCGCCACCACCTTAGCATCAAAGCGCGTAAACACGCCCTCATGATAGGACTGGTAGCTGCGTAAAAGGCGCAGCGCCTGGGGACTCAAACCCACGGCCTCATCGGCGAGTTCCCGATCCCAGCGCTCGCGCGCCTCATCATGGAAGAGGTAGTCGTAAAGGCCCGCCAAGCTATAGTGCTCGGGGAGGAAAGACAGCACCCCTAGGGCATTGCGGCAGAGCTCGACCGCGGTGTCGATCCAGAAGGGATCGCTCGGGGAACCGGTCAGTAAAAGCGCCGACTTTAAGAAACCGGCGGCGGCCTCGGGGGTTAGACCACGCAAGAGATTAAAGGCCCGGCGCTTAGGGCCGATCAAGGTCAGGGTGCGCTGGGCGGCGCGTCCCAGGCCCATAGCGGCGGCCCCGAAGTCCCCCTTGATGTCAAAGATCAAGCCGCCCACGCCTTGGCGCAAACACTGCCACAAGACCGGCTGAATGACAGAGGTCGTCTTGCCCGAGCCAATTCCACCCAAGACGAGGAGATTTTGTCCCAAATCCGACAGACCCAGAACGACCGGGCAGCGTCCCTGGTCGCGATAACGGGCACGCTTGGGGAGAAGGCCTGTGCTGACGCCAAGCCATACCGTGAGCGTCTTCGGTGGCTCGGGGGACGGATGCAAGCGGCATAAGAGTCGGCCCAGGGCCACAGCGGGGAGGCCCAAGCAGGCCAGGGCCGTGAACACACGATAGAGACGCCGCACACGTAATCGGGGGCGCGCGAGCGTCCGACCTCGCGGGATGGCATCCCAACCGCCGGCAGTCGGGGACCCTGGTCTGACAGGAGAAGGATGGGCGCGCCGCCCGCCAGACAAACATTCGGCAAGCCGGTCTTTTTGGTGCAAGAGGCCATGCGCCTCGACTTGCTCGCCGGCGTCGATAAGCGCGCGCAGGCGGCGACGGTCGGCGCGGTTGCGAGCCTGAAAAGACGCTTTCGGTTTCACGGGGGCCGCCGGGTTTCTCCGGATAAAACGGCAAGCTAGCAAACGCTATGTTCGCGGCCTACCCTCCCATCACCGAGGACCCCGCGTGAATACCGCCCTCTATGTACGCAACATCTCCCGTGGCCAGGGGCAAAGTGCCGTGCGTGCGGCCGCTTACTGCGGACGCCGGTGCCTCTACGACGAACGACTAGGACGGACCTTCAATTTTAGGAAACGGCCCGGGCTTGCCTACTCCGAGCTGCGGCTCCCCGCCTGCGTGAATCCGACCTTACGCGATTCGGGGCGCCTCTGGAACGCCGTCGAGGCCGGTCTCACCCGCGCCAATGCGCGGCTTGCCCGCGAACTCATTGTGCCCTTGCCGCGTGGCTGGTCGCTTCAGTCCCAGATCCTCCTTGTGCGCGGATTCCTGGAAGACGAGTTCGTGGCCCGCAGCCACGCGGTCGATTGGCACGTCCATCTCGACCACCCCAGGAACCCCCATGTCCATGCCCTGGTAAGCTTTCCGACTTGGGACGCAGAGGGCCTTGGTCCCGCGGACAAAAATTGGGACCGGCGCGCCTGGCTTGTCGGCCTCCACGCTGTGTGGCGCAGGCACTGTGACCGCCAGGGGCTGACGGCGTCATCTGATCCTGGTCGCGGGGGAGGCTCGCTCCATTTGGGTTCGGCACACGCCCTGGCAAAGCACGGCGTCATCACGCGCCAAGGACAAAGGCTCGCCGCTTTACGGGCCCTGTCCACCATCCGGCGCTCACATAAGTGGCCCGCGTGGCTGCGGCTTCGCCTGCGCCGCCGGGACAATGTTGGGCGTAAACGGCAGCGGGCTCGGGAAAGGTTTTCCCGCGACCGCTAGCGCGCGACGGGGGCCGGAGCATGGATCCCTGGCGGACCTGAAACCCCGATGTCCATCGATACCGGTTGATCGCACAAGGCCTACGTGCGGCTTCTGCCATGATACCTTATCGGGTTAACATCCGATCGGCACCTGCGACCAGCGAAATCCGGGTGCGCTGGTCTAACCCATAACCATGGAGAACGAGACTGAGATCGTGCGTACACCGCTTGCCGAAGATTCCTCGAACGAAACTTTCGCCCACATAACCGCAACGGGCCAAGCGAGCGCACCCACCGGTCGGATGCCTTTATCGCAGCTCGTGCCACTTATGGTTGCGGTATCTCTTGGCTACTTCGCGGTCCAGCTTGACGTATCGATAGTCAACCTAAGCCTGCCGGCGATTCAGGCCTCTTATCACGCCGACGTAGCGGCGCTGCAGTGGATCGTCAACGCCTACACCCTGTCCTTTTCGGTGCTTCTGCTATCGGCCGGAATACTGGGCGATCGCTATGGCAACAGGCGTTTTTTGATCATAGGTTATGCCCTGTTCCTCACGGGTTCCCTGGCCTGCGCTCTTGCGCCTACGATCTCCACCATGCAGGCCGCGCGCTTTTTCCAAGGCTTTGGCGCCGCCTTTATCGTCCCGAACTCGCTTGCGGTCATAAATGGGTCTTTTGTCGACGACAAAAGACTGCGTTTAGTCCTTCTTTCCGTCTGGATGTCGTTCGGCGGGGCGGCGCTCACGTGCGGGCCTATCTTGGGTGGGGTCATCACCTCGTTTACCAACTGGCGGTACATCTTTATCATAAACC
Source organism: Pseudomonadota bacterium (assembly GCA_021794595.1). Lineage (GTDB taxonomy): Bacteria > Pseudomonadota > Gammaproteobacteria > Acidiferrobacterales > Acidiferrobacteraceae > Acidiferrobacter. The sequence goes on along the minus strand of JAJYQN010000128.1, from coordinate 103,885 downwards.
TTCCCGTGTGCCTTCTGGGCATGGCGATCACGGCGCGCGCGGTCAAAGCCGCGCCGCAAAGACCCACACGCCGACAGGACTGGATCGGCCAAGCGCTCATTCTGCTTTTCTCGGCGGCCCTTCTCTTCCTTATCATTAACTACGCGGACATGCGTTCGGTTGCGCACGCCGCGCTTCTCGCCGTGGCCGCCGCGGGGCTCGCCGTTTTTGTCGTGGTCGAACTGCGGCTCACGGACCCCGCGATCCCGCTCGATATGTTCCGCAATCTTGGGCTTCAACGCGCCGTTACGCTGGGGAGTCTGATCAACTTCATTTACTTTGGAATCGTGTTTTATTCGAGTCTCTATTTTCGCTATGACCTGAAGATGACCGCGCTGCAAGCCGGTCTGGCCTTCATCCCGATGACATTGCCGCTGGTTTTCTCAAACATGCTAAGCGCCAGAATCAGCACGGGGCACGGCCCGGATCGCTCTATTTCTGTGGGCTTGGCGTTCTTGATCCCCGGCATGGTTTGGCTTGCGCTTCCTGCGGTAGACGGCGGATACAGCGAAATGCTGCCGGCATTCGTAGTGGTATCGCTTGGCATTGGCTTCATTACGCCGATGATTACCTCTCTTGCGCTGCTCTCGGTGGACCCAGAACGAAGCGGCATGATCTCGGCCGTTGTGAACTTCTTTCGTCAAATATCGGGGGCGTTTGGGGTTGCGGTCTTCGGGGCGTTCATGGCATCGGGGGGCATTGCCCGGTCCTACCGTGAGTTCCGCTTCGCACTAGCCATACTCGCTTTCGCCTTGGTCGCATCGATCGGGCTATTTTCCCGGCTAGGGTCCAGCAAGGCCTCGGGCGCCGAGGGATAAGGTCCGGCTAACGAACGCTCCCGCCGCTAAACGGCTTACGCAAAGAAAGGGCCTCTGCACCCATGAGCGCCGCAGACACGAATCAATGCCACAAGCCACGCTTTGAGTTGAGCCCTTGTGACTAAGTGATGGACGGTTGCGACGCCTCAAGAGGCGCGCCGTGTCCTTGTCACTTTGCGGTCTGCTACAGTCTCTGCCGAAAAAGGTCCTGGCATAAGATCCCCATTACCATGCGGCATGGATCCGCTTGGCAGGGAGTATCCGGAGAAATGTCGGCGGACAAAAGGCGTGATCGACATGCGTCATGCCATGCTCTGGCGATGAAACCGCGTGTTGTGGCAACTCGGGCAGGGTGGGATGTGGCCTGGTTTATAAAAAGAGAGGCTGCCATTGCAGTGATCGCAGACCAACGTTCCTAGGCCCGTCATTTCGCCTGTGTGGTAGCCAGCCGCGTCCGCTTGGATTTTGAGCTGGAGCAACTCTGCCGTAGTTTTATTGGCAGCTTCGGAAAACATATTCAAGAACGCTTCTTCCGTTAAGGCCGCGTCGAAGCCTAACCAATCCGCCAGTTCGCGACCGGTTCTACCCAGATAGTGGGCGGCATCCGTTAGATCACGCTTGAGGTACTGCTCTAACTGGACTATCTCACGCTCGCCCACTTGGCCCATAGCAACAAGCTCGTCCCGCGTCTCGCTGATCACGTGATGGAGAAGGGCGCCCGTGTGTCGGGCTTTTTGTAGGGCCTTTCCGAGCAACTCTCGGTACGCCTCACCTAAAGTTTCACGGTCTTCTGGCGCTGGGGGCAAGTCTTTCATAATAGCTCCCTGTGGTATGAGTGGGAGCAAAGGCTCCCTAGGAAGACGGGTAGCGGGATCATAGTGGCGCGATCGATAGGCCAAAGCAATACTCCCCTTGCGAGCCCCTTAGAGTGACTTGTGCACACAGATCATGCCCGCGCTCTTCCCCATCGGTTCCCGGCGTAATCGCGTCACCCTCTTACACCATAGTAGCCATAAATTTTTCGGCCCACGACAGCGGCGCGCATCTTGTGCGGACAAATCAAAAGCCGCGCAAGGCTAAAGAGCCCGCTTGCCCCTTGGCCTACGGGCTAGAAGGGAAGATGCGCCAGCCAATGTTTAGCGGGAGGCGCAGATCGGCGACAACCAACGAGCCACGAGGGACTCTTGGCTCGTAAAAACCCCCACCGACGTGTGGACGTGAGCGACAAGATAACCGGAATAACTTTTATGGTGTGGTCCGAGAGTCAAATGGATATCGGTGCGCATCGCCGTAACACCGCCATTCGGCATAGCCTGGTAACAGACCTCGCGCCCCTGGATGACTTGTCCTGTCTGCCGCCAAAAAACCACATGGCATTTTTGGCCGGTCTCGCGCACCATCCAGCGTGAAGCGGCGACGCCGCGATCACAGGTCGTGTACGTGGTATCGAGGTAAGGACTATGGACCGTCACGCGCCATTGTCCTTGGGCGAGGATCGCTGCGTGCAGCCTCAAGGCAACCGTTATCAATACAAGTCCCGACAGACGCATGGCTATCTCCCTGGCTCTTTTTATAAAGGAATTGTTGTCCCCAAAGCGTGCCGGTAAGATCGGGGTCTCGTCAAGCTTAAGTCCGCAGAGGGCGTACGGACCGTAGCGACCGGGGAATACGAGGCCGCTCTGGGAGCGTTCCGGGAGGGGATGATGTCGCCCGCGGCGGCGCGATCGGAAGGAACCGAGCACCGCGAGACCGGGCGGCGGTACAGATCCACGCCGACAGGGGTAGCGCGGCACGGAGAGATTGACAACCGGGGCCGCCCGTCCGTCCATACGCGTGGATCCCGCTCAGCCATCGATGTCAGTGCCCAACGCCCAAGCTTCACCACTAAGGACATTTATGAAAACACGCGCGTTCGCCACAATCTGGGTCTTCTTGGCGGTAGTGGCATGCCAAGGGGCATGGGCCGCCCCCGGCTTTCGCCCCGGCTTATGGGCAGTCCGAGAGGTATTTACGGGCTCCCTGCGGTTCACGAGCCACGGGCTGCGTTGTTTGCAGGACCTGGGCCGAGGTCAAAAGGGTATCGCGGTATTGGGTTCCGCCGGGGGACCTAGCGGTCCCGTGACCATACACATAAAGCGCGGGATCCAGAAAACCCAAGTGGCATGGCACGATGACCTCCATCTTGGACAAACGACCATTGTAGATCACGGTCGATATACGTTTGCGGATCGCGCACACCACGATGTGTTACACGGGTCCTGGACCCGGACACAGACCCTCTTGGGTCGCACGACAGCGATACACGCGGTTCTGCGGGGCCATTGGGTCGCCCCTAGCTGCCCTGGCGCCTTACCGTCTTCCACTCTGTCTTCCCCAACCCTTGCCACTTTAGCGACCGAGACGGCGGCGCTTAAGGCTGGCGCTGCCAGCACGCGGGCCCGCCTGGCACAAATGAAGAAGGACGGTTTTCCCTAATGCGGCTTCTTCTTGTAGAGCCTACGAAGGCGGAATCTCCTACGGTTTTTGGTGAGGGAGCAGCGCCAAATCATGTGCCGCTGCGGCATCTCCTTGCGCGGCCGCCCTCTTGTACCAGTACAGGGCCTTGGCATAGCTCCGCGCGACCCCTTGACCGTGCTGGTAGAGGTAGGCGAGATTGGTCTGCGCCAAACTATCCCCCTGTCGGGCCGCCTTCGTCCACCAATAGGTGCCCTTCGCATAATTTTGTGGAACGGCTTCCCCGTACTCATAGAGAAATCCCAGGTTGACCTCGGCTAAGCCATACCCCTGCCGGGCCGCCTTGCGCCACCAATACACCACCTGCGCCGCATTCGGGGGGACGCCCTGACCGCGGGCGTAATAATAGCCGAGCATGTATTCTCCGGGGGCAAATCCCTGGAGCGCCGCCTTGCGCATCCAGAACACGGCTTTGGTAAAGTTTTTTGGGACACCGTGACCGGTGTTCCAATCATTCGCAAGATTAAACTGGGCGATACGGTTTCCGCCGTGAGCCTGGATTTTGAGTTGGCGCAGAGCCTTTCGGGCGCCATGCGTCGCGGAGCGTTCAACATGACCAGGCGTCTTGACAGTCACCGCCCCCGCTGTGGACGTGAAAAGAAGGCACGGCATGGTGGCCCACAAAAAATGTTCCGATCTCGTGCGACGCATAATCGCTCCCCGTATTTTGCTTCGACCAAGCTCCCTGTCGCCGACCGCGGCCAGGCAGGTTTTGGGTATTGTAACGCCTGTTGAGGCTCCTTGCTCGCGCTTCCACCGATGAGGCCAGTGTCCCCAACAGGTGGCCCGGGAACGCGCGGTAGAGCATACGACCTTAGGCTGGACAGAAACCTTTGCGGTTGTGGTAGCTTCACCTCATTAAAGCCAGCGGGGTGATGCAATGAAAGGAGTAAGGGTGTTCGCAATGATCTTAGTCATCCTGGGGATTTTGGGCGCAGTCTATGGCGGATTCAGTTACACCCATAAATCCAAGGAAGCGCAGCTCGGTCCACTCTCGCTTTCCGTCAAAAAGAAACATCACGTCAATATCCCCCTGTGGGTGGGCGCCGGCGCCGTGGTGGTAGGCGGGGTCTTGTTGCTGATCGCCAGTAATGACAACACGACCGGGAACAGGCTCGGCTAAAAGGACAGTCTGTCCGGCCACGACCGGCCCTCCTGAGCCGTCACGGGACCCGCCATTGCGCAAGGGAAACGTCCTTGCTGCGGGAATCGGAGCCGATAAGATAGGTCTCGACGGAACGCGATCCGATCAAAAACCGGGAAACCGTGAGAGACGAACACCGGGACCGGACCCGTTGGGGTCGCGAAGGCTATGTGGGGCAGATCATCTGGCCCAACTCCTCGGTCAGACGAATGTTCTCGGTGTAGTCGACCGGGCAATCGATCAAGGTGACGGTGGGGGTTTCGAGGGCCTTTCTCAGGGTCGGCAACAGATCCTCGGCCCGCTCTATGCGGTAACCCTCGGCACCAAAGGCCTTGGCGTACTGCACAAAATCCGGGTTGGTGAACTGGACATTGCCGGTGCGCTTATAGTGGAGCTGCTGCTTCCATTCGATAAGGCCGTAGCAGTGATCGTTCCATATGAGGACCACGAAGGCGACACCGAGGCGCATCGCGGTTTCAATCTCCTGGGAGTTCATCAGAAAGCCCGCGTCCCCGGTGACCGCGACGACCCGCTTTCCGGGACAGGCCAAGGCCGCTGCCACAGCACCCGGCACGGCAATGCCCATGCTCGCAAAACCATTCGATATGATGCAGGTATTGGGGTGCTCGGCATCATAGAGTCGCGCCATCCACAGCTTATGGGCGCCGACATCGCATAGGACGATGTCCTCCACATCGAGCGCCGCGCGCAGATCGGCCACGATGCGCTGGGGTTTTACGGGAAACGCCTGATTATCGCAAAAGGTGGTCAGTTCGCGACGAATGAGCTCGCGCAGATTGCGCGAGGCATTCGCAGTCCGAGCAGGAATGCGCTCGGCGATAGCCGGCAAGGTCGCGGAGTAATCCCCGATCACGCCCGAGGTCACGATGTAATGGGTATCAACCTCGGCGGCGCGCAGATCGATATGCACGATCTGCCGGTCTGCGGTACGGTGCCAGAGGATCGGCGGATACTCGACGATGTCATAGCCAATACAGATGATGACATCGGCGCGATCGAATCCGCAGGAGATGTAGTCGTGGGCCTGTAAACCCACGGTGCCGAGACTCAAGGGGTGGGAGGCCGGAATCGCACCCTTGGCCATAAACGTTGTGGCGACCGGAATCTGGAGCTTTTCGGCAAACTGCAGCAAGGCCTCGCAGCCCCGGCCACGAATCACTCCGTTGCCGGCCATAATGATCGGGAACTTTGCGGCTGCAATCACCGTGGCGGCCTCCGCCACTTGCGATGCCGCCGGGTAAGGAGCGGCCGCGACCTGGACCTTGAGCGGCAGGCCCGAGACCGGCTTTGCGGCCACGTTCTCCGGGAAATCGATAAAGCACGCCCCCGGCTTTTCGATTTGCGAGAGCTTGAATGCCTTGCGGACGATCTCCGTTACCGTTTCCGGTTCGAGAACCTGAACCGCATACTTGGTAATCGGCGCGAAGAGATTGACGAGGTTTAAGACCTGGTGCGACTCCTTATGAAGGCGCAAGGTCGAGGCCTGACCGGCAATGGCGACCAGCGGGGCACGGTCCATATTGGCATCGGCAACGCCAGTGACAAGATTGGTGGCACCCGGCCCGAGCGTCGCCAAACACACGCCGGCCTTATGGGTCAGCCGCCCGTAGACGTCGGCCATAAAGGCCGCGCCCTGCTCATGCCGCGTCGTCACAAAAGAGATCGAGGAATCGAGCAGGGCATCCATCAACCCGAGGTTCTCCTCCCCCGGAATCCCAAAGATGTAGCGAACCCCCTCGTTCTCCAAACACCGGACAAAGAGCTGGGCGGCGTTCACGGTCAACGACCTTTCAAATGCTGCGCCTTGCGGATCAAGTAATCGACCACCCGCATCATCTGGCGCCGACTCCCGGCCAGGCTCGGGTTGGTACGGTAGCGCCCGTCGACGATAAACGTCGGGACCGAGTGGATACCCTCCGCGTCTTGCTGTTGGCGCGCCTTACGGACCGCAAGACCCACGGCAAAGGAGCGGTAGACCTGGGCGAAGCGGGCCGCCGAAACCCGGCTGTGGTCTGCCACCCACCGCGAGATCGTGGCGACGTTATCCAAAACCTCATGATGGATGTGGATCGCGTTAAAGAATTTATCGTGAAGCGCGGGCACGAGGCCTAAGTCCTTGAAGGCAAAGAAGGCGCGCGCTTGCGGCAACCAATAGGGGCTGATGGCCGCCGCTTGGCGCGAGAAGACGACGTCCTTGGGCTTATGCGCGAGCCAGCGATTAAGCACCGGCTGGAGATGAAAGCAGTGGGGACAACCGTACCAAAAGACCTCTTGGACCTCGATCTTCGGGCCCGGTGGTACCGGCTGAGCGGGGCTTACGCGCACATACTCCATGCTCTCGACCACATTCGCTTGGGCTGCCGCCATCGTGAGAGCCAAAAGCACGCCTAGGGCCGGGGCCAAGTATCTCCTCATTACACCATCTCCTTAGTGTTCATCATTAGGGACTGTCTCTATTGTAGCCGCTTTTGTGTTCCCCGCAGACAGAGGCTATTCTACCGCCAAAATGCGCGCCGTCGCGGGGACCAGGTATGACCGTAAAATCCAAGGTTGAGCTAGCGGAGTTTCTTACTCACCAATATCTTTGCGAATCGCTGACGATCAAGGAGGTTGAGACACTCCTTGAGTACACGGAGCTTGTCCAGTTTCGCAAGAACGCCATCATAGCGGACATAGGCGAGGTAGGCGAAGCGCTCTATTTCGTGGTGAAAGGTGAGGTCGCTCTCTATTACGACGATGGGGGGGAGGAACACGAGGTCGGGCGCATGACCGACGGCGAACTGATGGGCGAGATGTCGTTCTTCGATCGCAAGCCGCGTTCGGCGCGCATGCGCGCCAAAACCGACGACACCCGGGTTCTGCTCTTGTCGCGCGCCAAATACAAACGCATGCGGGTGGAGCACCCGTATATCGCCGTGAATCTGTTAGAGCACGCGGTGATTAGTCTCGATCACCTCTTTCGGCGCGTGAGCAATGACGTCGCGCGTTTCTCCCAGTACATCCACGGCGGAATCAAGATGTAGGTTCCAAGGCCTTCAGCAGACGCCCGTGGAGGCCGGCAAAGCCGCCGTTGCTCATGATCAAGATGTGGTCGCCCGAGCGCGCCTCGCGGACGAGGTCGGAAAGGAGCGTCTCGTGGCTTTGATAGACGCGGGACTTGGGACGCTGGGAACCAAACGCGGCCTCCACGTCCCAGCCGATATCGGCTGGCGCATAGACATAGACCCCGTCCGCCCCATCCAGAGAGGGCGCAAGCGTGTCGCGGTGGACGCCTTGGCGCATGGTGTTGGAGCGCGGCTCGAGCACCGCCAGCACCCGCGCCGAGCCGACCCGGGCCTTGAGCGCCTCGAGGGTCGTCTTGATGGCCGTGGGGTGGTGGGCAAAATCATCGTACACCGTGACCCCCCGCACCTGACCCCGGACCTCGAGCCGCCGCTTGATACCGCTAAAGCGGCCCAAGGCCTCAATCGCCACCTCCGGCGCCACGCCCGCGAACCGCGCCGCGCCCAAGGCCGCTAGGGCGTTCGCGATATTGTGCTGCCCCAAGAGGCCCCAGCGCAGCTCGCCGTAGTCCCGACCCGCAAACGACACCCGAAAAGCACTGCCGTCGGCGGCCAGGGGCTTGGCCTGCCACCCATCGGCCCGCGAGAAATACTCGACCGGAGTCCAGGCCCCGCTTGCCAGAACCTCGGCCACGGCCGGGTCAGCGCCGTTGGCTATGACCCGCCCTTGACTCGGCACCGTGCGTAAAAGATGCTGGAATTGCCGGGAGATCGCCGCAAGATCCGGGTAGATATCGGCATGATCGAACTCAAGATTATTGAGGATCGCGACCCGCGGGCGATAGTGGACAAACTTGGCCCGCTTATCAAAAAAGGCGGTATCGTACTCATCGGCCTCGACGACGAAGAACCGCGATTCGGTCAAGCGCGCCGAGACCCCGAAATTGGTCGGGACGCCACCGATCAAGAATCCGGGCCTAAGACCCGCCTCCTCGAGGATCCAGGCAACCAGGCTCGTGACGGTCGTCTTGCCATGAGTCCCGGCCACCGCCACGACAAATTTGTCCTTCAAGACCTGTTCAGCCAGCCATTGCGGACCGGATGTGTAGGGAAGCCCTTGATCGAGAACCTGCTCGACGGCCGGATTACCCCGCGAGAGGGCGTTGCCTATAACCACCAGATCGGGGAGCGGATCAGGGAGGCCCGCGTAACCCTCGGTCACCGCGATGCCGCTCGCCAGCAGCTGATCGCTCATGGGCGGATAGAGCCCGCGATCGGCGCCCGTCACATGAAAGCCGGCGACCTTGGCTATCAAGGCCAGGCCACCCATAAAGGTCCCGCCAATTCCTAGGATATGGATGCGCATTAGCTCAGTGGTAACGGAAAAAGGGTGATCAATACCCAGCCGCTCACAAGGACCCCGGTGAAACTCATCAGGGCGCTCAAGACCAGCGGGAGTTCGACGGCATGCCAGAGGATCTTGGTGATGATGGCCACAAACCAGACCGCGAGGGCAATCGCCAAGATCTCGGATCCCAAGGCCCCAAAGCCCCGGCCAAAGGACAGTGGCCAGGTAATGAGATTGATCAGGACATTGCTCCCATATACCGCCGACATGGTCTGTCCGTAGCGAACCCACAGGCGCCGCGCCGACAAGACAAGCCCTATCCAAAGACCGAGCAAAGAGGTCTGTGCTAACGCGAAATCGAGCCGTTGGCCATTCTGGGTAAACCCGGTATCCACCGCATAGTTCGTCAAAAACGCCAGAACCCCAGTCACCATCGGCAGACTGCGGGAGGCCGGCAAGTCCTGCGGGCGCCCCGATAAGAAACTAATGTCCAGAAAAAGCCCGAGAAGTGCAGCCATCTAACGGCGCACGAGAACAAGGGGCAAAAGCGGGTTCAAAGGCATGCAGGCATAATAAACTGCTTTGCGGCTGGAACAAAACCGCCCATCCCTCTACACTGCGCCGTTCATGACTGAACTTCTGATCGACCAAGAGGCCCTTGAGGCCTTATGCCACGCCCTGACAAAGGCCTCATGGGTGGGCCTCGATACCGAATTCGTCCGCGAACGCACCTACTATGCCGAGCTCTGCTTGGTGCAGCTGGCACTTCCCGATGCCTTGGTGTTGGTAGACCCCCTTAAGGTCGATATCCGGCCCCTCGCGCAGGCCTTGCGGGGACCAGGCCTGAAGATCGTGCACGCCGGCCGTCAGGACCTCGAGCTCTTGCTACAAGAAACCGAGGACCTGCCCCAGCCTCTCTTCGATACCCAGATCGCGGCCGCCCTGGTCGGCCACCCCGACCAGATCGGGTATGCGAAGCTCGTGGCGCAACGGCTTTCGGTGGAACTGAACAAGGACGCCACGCGCACGAACTGGGCGCTGCGGCCCTTGAGCGAACGGCAACTCGCCTACGCTGAAGACGATGTCCGCTACCTGGACCCCTTACGCGACAAACTGGAGTCGGAACTGGTGCGCCTGGGGCGCATGGACTGGCTTATCGAAGACTGCGCGGCCTTAACCGACCCTGGGCTCTACCGCTTTCATCCCGGCCAGCTGGTACATCGCTACCGCCAAGGCGCCAACCTGTCACCGGCCGGTCAGGCGATTTTTCAGGATCTTTTGGTGTGGCGCGAGGCCGCGGCCCAAGAGGCCAACCTTCCGCGTAACTGGGTCCTCCCGGACGCGCTGCTGGCCGAACTCGCAGCGCATCCGCCCAAGAGTCCCACCGAGCTCGCCGCCCACCGCGGCCTCAATCCCCAGAGTCTCGAGCGCTGGGGAGACGCGGTCATGGCAACCATCGAGAGCGCCGGAGACAGGCCGCGCCACCCATGGGCCCTGCCGCGCCTCGATCCCGAGCAAGAACGCCTCTATGCGGCACTCGCGGCCCATGTCGACGCCTGCGCCAAGGCCCTGGCCATAGAGGCCGGGGTCCTCTGCTCGCGGCGGGTCTTAAAGGAGATAGTGCAAGGGGGGGCGCCAGGAAACCTGGTGCACGGTTGGCGGGCCGAGGTCTTAGGGCCGCAAGGCGCCCGGCTCTTGGCCGAGATGGGGAATCTCCATGCCCAGTCTGCATGACGCGGCATTCGTAGCCGGAGCCGTGCGACTGCGCGATCTGCCCCCCGACACCGGATACGAAGTGGCCTTCACCGGCCGCTCCAATGCCGGGAAATCCAGCGCCCTCAACGTGTTAACGGGCCGAGCGGGGCTCGCGCGCGTGAGCAAGACGCCAGGGCGCACCCAACAACTGAACGTCTTTGCGCTCGACGCGAGTCACCACCTCATCGACCTCCCCGGCTATGGCTACGCTAAGGTGCCACAGGCCTTACGCCAGGGCTTTTTGACCTTGATCTCCGACTACCTGTCCGAACGGCGGAGCCTGCAGGCCTTGGTGCTGCTCGCCGACATCCGTCATGGCCTGAAGGCCGAAGACCGGGCGCTGCTGGTGAAGCGCGCCGATCTCCCGATCCTGGTCTTGCTTTCGAAGGCCGACAAAGTCAATCGTAGCGAACGCGCGAAGCAGACGCGTGAGATGGCGAAAAGCGCGCCTTCCAATGCCTTTTTCTTGCCGTTTTCGGCCCATAGCCAAGAAGGGGTGGAAGAGGCACAAGCGCTGATTCTGGGATTCTTGAAACTGGATGGTGGAGCACCCTTTTAGGCCCCGCACGGCCGCCATTCCCAAAACGGAGAATGGCCAAAAAAACCCCCGGGCACAAAGAGGGGGCCCGGGGTACAACAAGGTCCCAGGTCTAGCGACCCAGGTTGCCCGCTCAGGGAGGAGAAGCGGACAAAGGACATAATCGTCCTACCCCTGTAGACCCTCGCCCCACACAGAAGTTCCTAGTGGGCCTCGTCCCAATTCGCGCCTATCCCACAATCGACGATCAGCGGCACCGAGAGACTGGCGACCGACTCCATTCGGGCGACAACCCCCTCCTGAAGGGCCACCAACTCGTCCCCAGGGACCTCGAAAACAAGCTCGTCGTGGACCTGCATGATCATGCGGGCCTTAAGGCCCGCCTCGTCCATAAAGGCGTCAACGGTCAGCATCGCCATTTTGATGAGGTCGGCGGCCGTCCCCTGCAAGGGCGCATTGATCGCGGTCCGCTCCGCATACTGGCGACGAGCGGTATGGCTCGCCTTGATATCGGGGATATAGAGTCGGCGCCCGAACAGGGTCTCGACGTAGCCTTGCTCGCGAGCCTGGACGCGCATGGTCTCCATATAGCGCTGAACGCCGGGATAGCGCTTGAAATAGAGGTCGCAATAGCCCTGGGCCTGGGCCTGATCGAGGCGCAACTGGCGCGCGAGCCCAAAGGCCGACATGCCGTACATGAGGCCGAAATTGATGGCCTTGGCGGCTCGCCGCTGATCGTCCGTTACGTCGCCCAACGCCACCCCAAAGACCTCCGCGGCGGTAGCCCTGTGAACGTCCCGACCCTCGCGGAAGGCCCGCACCAAACCCTCGTCTGCCGACAAATGGGCCATGAGGCGCAGCTCGATCTGGGAATAGTCCGCCGAGAGGATCTGCTTGCCGGGCCCGGCCACAAAGGCCTGACGAATACGCCGCCCCTCCGGCGTACGCACCGGGATATTTTGGAGGTTGGGGTCGCTTGAGGAAAGCCGGCCAGTGGCGGCCACCGCTTGATGGTAGTGGGTATGGATGCGGCCCGTGCGCGGGTCACACATGAGCGGCAATTTATCGGTATAGGTGCTTTTGAGCTTGCCGACCCCGCGATAATCCAAAATGAGCTGGGGGAGCGGGTAATCTAGGGCCAGCTCGGCCAAGGTCTCCTCGGCGGTCGAGGGCTGGCCTTTGGGCGTTCGCCGTTTGATGGGCAACTTCAGATCGGTAAAGAGGATTTGCTGGATCTGAGCGGGAGAATTGAGATTGAAAGCGGTTCCAGCGAGCTCATGGGCCGAGGCCTCTAGGGTCTTCAGGGTCTCGGCCAGCTCGGCGCTATGGGCCTTCAACATCTGGCAATCGATCGGGACGCCGTTGGCCTCGATGCGCGCTAACACCGGGGCCAAGGGTCGCTCGATATCCCGATAGATCGAGGAAAGTCCCGGTTCTTTCGCAAGACGCGTCATGAGTTCTTCATGCAGTTCACACAGGCCCTGCACCGTATCCGCCGCCGCCGCGAGGATTTCGGGCGGGGGGATGTCCGCAAGTGCACGCAGTTCGCGACCGTGGCCGCGGACCGTGGCCTCGGTGGCCACCGGGCGCCCCAGATATTTGAGCGCCAAGGTGGCGAGATCGTGGCTCGGCGCGCCGCTGTCTAGCACGTAGGACGCGAGCATCACATCCTCGGCGGTCCCGGGCGCGGCGCCGGAACCCGGCCCGAGAAGGCGCAGTAGGCGCTTCACGTCGTGGACTACGACCGTTCCGGCATCGGCCCATACGGGGGCCAAGACCGCCCACACATCCGCGGGTCTGAGCGATGCGAACAGGCCCTCTTGGACCGGAATGAGGGCACAAGATGCGCTCGTGCCCACCACCCACGCCGCCATCTCCCCGTCCTCGGCCCACAGATCGAAGGCCAAAAGCGGGGCCTTCGTCCATTGCAGCACAAGCGCGCTGAGTGCGGACAGTTCAGTTACGAGGACGGCGGCCGGCGACTTTTGGTCGGAGCGGCCAGGGCCTAATTCCCTAAGCCAGGCCTTGAACTCGAGCTGACCGTACAGGCGTCGCAAGGCCTCCTGATCGGGGGCCCCGGGCACGAGGTCCTCAAGGCCCAAAGGCAGGGGCACATCGCAACGGATGGTCACAAGCGTCCGGGCCAAGGCCAATTGTTCTTGATGGGCCCGCAGGACCTCTCCGAGACGCCCCGGGATCTCTGGGGCGTGCGCCAAAAGTCCCTCGAGCGAGCCATAGGTGGTGAGCCAGCGAACCGCGGTCTTGGGCCCGGCGCCCGGGATCCCCGGCACGTTATCGACCTTGTCGCCTACAATCGCGAGATAATCCACGATCTGCTCCGGAGGGACCCCGAAGCGGACGCGTACGCCGGCGCTGTCTAGGGCCTGATCGGTCATGGTGTTGATCAGGGTGACATGCGGGCCCACGAGTTGCGCCATATCCTTGTCGCCGGTCGAGATCACGACCTGAAAACCGCGCGCGCAGGCCATCGTAGCCAAGGTCCCGATCACATCGTCGGCCTCGAAACCCGGGATCGCCAGAATCGGGACGCCCAGGGCGTGGATCAGCTCGTTAAGGGGCGGAATTTGGACGGCCAGGTCATCCGGCATGCCGGTGCGCGTGGCCTTATAGTCGACATAAAGGTCGTCGCGAAACGTGCCACCGGGGGCGTCAAAGACCATGGCCAGTCGCGCCGGCTTGTAATCGGAGCGCAACTTGCGCAGCATGTTCACCACTCCGTACACCGCGCCAGTCGGTTCGCCTCGGGTGTTGCGCAAATCGGGCATGGCATGAAACGCCCGGTACAGATAGGATGAGGCATCCACCAACAGCAGCAACTGCCCAGGATTCTCGGTCTCTGTTATGACGTCCACAAAACCTCACAAAGCTGTTATCAAAAGAAAGCCGTCGGCCCTGCACGCGGACGCCCCTTTACACGAGGGCGCACTGTCGCGGGAAGCCTGGAAGATCTTCCAGATTATGGCGGAGTTTGTCGAAGGCTTTGAAGCATTGGCCCAGATCCGGCCCTCGGTCAGCATCTTTGGTTCGGCACGCATCGCGCCCGGACACCCCTACTTCGTGCTCGCCGAGGAGATCGCCCGCAAGCTGTCGGATGCGGGCTTTAGCGTCGTGAGCGGCGGCGGTCCCGGAATCATGGAGGCGGCCAATAAGGGCGCGTATGCCGGCCACTCGCCGAGCGTAGGCCTCAACATAAGCCTGCCGCACGAACAGGCGGGCAACGCCTATCAGGATATCCGATTGACCTTTCAGCATTTTTTTGCGCGCAAGGTCATGTTCGTCAAGTATGCCACAGCCTATGTAGTGATGCCGGGGGGCTTTGGGACCCTGGATGAGCTGATGGAGATCCTCACCTTAGTCCAGACCGGCAAAAGTCGACGCATTCCCATCATCCTGGTCCATACCCCGTTTTGGTCGGGCCTTGTGGACTGGTTTCGCGACACTATGATCAAAGACGGTGTAATCGGCCCCAACGATATGGAGCTTTTTGTCATGCTGGACAAGCCCGACGATGTGGTCGATGCCATCTTCCGGTATTATGAATTGAGCGGGTTCGAGCCGTCCGAAGAGGAAAAGGAGATCCAGCTGAACCTCTAAGAGGGGCGCTCGATCCAGTATGTCAGTCTTTACACGCATCGAACACGGGGAGCTTGCGCGGTTTCTCACGCACTACTCGGCCGGCACCCTGGTGTCCTTTACGGGCATCGAGAGCGGCATCGAGAACACGAACTACTTCGTCTCAACCGATAAGGGTGAGTATGTGCTCACAATCTTTGAGACGGTCTCTCCCAAAGACTTGCCGTTCTTCTTGGATCTCACGGCCTTTCTCGCCGAACACGCCGTCCCCTGCGCCCACCCGCAGCGCCATACGGGCGGGGAGTACGTGGCCTCCCTGCACGGGAAGCCCGCAGCCCTGGTGACCCGACTCTACGGGGCCTCGGTCATGAATCCGGATCCCGCGCACTGTGCCGCCATAGGGCAGGCCCTGGGGTCGCTCCATAAGGCCGGTAGCACGTTCGGACTCGCTCGCCCTAACCCACGGGGGCCTCAGTGGTGGCGTCAGGCCGCAGGCCGGCTCACAGGCCACCTCGCCGCCGAAGACGAGACGCGGTTGCGCGAGGAACTTCGCTTCCAGGCCCTCTATCGCTTCGCCGACCTGCCCCGGGGCATCATTCACGCCGACCTCTTTCGCGACAACGCCCTGTTCGACGGGGAACGGCTGACCGGGGTGATCGACTTTTATTATGCCTGCACCGACACCTGGCTCTATGATCTCGCCATTACCGTGAACGACTGGTGCAGCGTCGCGGACGGGCACCTGGATTTCGAGCGCGCGCAGGCCCTGGTCTCGGCCTACCAGAGCAAGCGGCCACTCACGCACATGGAGCGCGGGGCGTGGCCAGCCATGCTACGCGCCGCAGCCTTGCGCTTCTGGTTGTCGCGTTTAGGCGACCTCCACTTCCCAAGACCGGGCGAGCTGACGCACACTAAGGACCCAATGGTCTTTCGGCGCATCCTCGATGCGCGGCGAAGCGAAACTGCGCGCCTTCGCCACTTGTGGCCACGGGCCCAAGCCGACACGCAGCGACCGTGAAGCGGTGAGTACCCTATGGACAAGGACATCGTGACTGTGACGGCCTGGGTCAGGAGTGCCTATACCCTCGCCTTTTCTCATATCGCCTGGTGGGCCGGAATCACGGCTCTGTATCTCATCCTGGCGGCCCTGGTCTTAGGCCTGCCGTTCGTAGGCGGGGTGCTCCTCGTGTTTTTCACGCCGGCCGTGATCGCAGGGGTCTTGAAGGAGGCCGCGAACCCCCGCCCCATCAAAAGGCCGTTGGTCCGGGCCGCGGATGTCTTTATAGGGGCCCTGCGGGACCGCGACCTCGCCTTGCCGGTCATGAGTGTGGCGACCATCCTCTTGGGGGCGTGGGTCTTTTTAAGTGTCGTCGCCATGATGCTGGGCATCGACGGTCTCACCCTGGCGGGCCTTTTTGCCCATCGTGGCGCGGTCGGCGCGGGCTTTACGGCCGTGCTCTTGCTAGCCTTCTGGAGCCTGCAGGTGGGCCTTGTCACCACCGCGCTTTATGTCTTGGCAGGGGTGGTCTTGGGCGCCCTGAAACCGGTCGACGCCCTGGAGCGGACGGTGGCCCTTTGGCGCGCGCACCCGATCCCGATAGGGGCCCTGGGCCTCATCTTGGCCCTCCCCCTGATCCTGGCCTTCTACGGCGAGCCCTGGATCCGGATCGTCGTGGCGACAGTCACGCTCATACCGTTTACGCTCGCAGTCTATGTGAGCTACGGGACCCTGCGCTTGGGAGGGGTGGTGGGCGAGACCTCCTAAGACGAGGAGACGCCCTTGGCGGAAGCGGCGCCCTTGGCGCGCAAAGGCTTGAAGGATGAGACCCGATTGCCCCCCTCTTTTTGCGCCTGGCGCAAGGCCTCGCAGGCATTGGCCAAAAACCGCTCCAAATCCTGGCCCCGGCCGAACTCGGCCACCCCGCCGCTCAGGGTAACCGTGGCTCCCTCGCCCTTCACTAGAATGGGGTTGGCAACGACTGCGGCCCGCAGGCGCTCGGCGACGATAGCGGCCTGCTCCAAGCGGGTCTGGGGAAGAACCACGAGAAACTCCCAATCCTGATAACGTCCCAAGCGATCGGGGAGTCGCAAGACCTCGCCCAAGGTGGCGGCCACCGACTCGAGGATCGCGCCCTCGGTCTCGACTCCCAATCTCTCGATCAATTCCTCGACCCCGTCAACACTCATGCGGACCAGCGATACCGGCGTACTGTAACGCTGGGACTGGGCCATGGCCTCGATAAGACTCGAGGTGATGCCGCGTCGGTTCAGGGTGCGCGTCAGCTCGTCGACCAGTCCGGTCCCCTGCGGCGGCGGGACCTCCGACAAGGGCTCGGCCTTCGCGGACGGTCGCCAAACCAGGGCGTAGAGCAAAGGCGCAAGCACCGCTGTCTGGAGGACGACGAACAAACCCCACAAGTGTGGCCAGGCCAGGCTTAGGAGGGTCACGCTCAGGGCCACAAAAAACACCAAAACGGCAATCAAGCCCATGGCGCGTCCGGGCGGAAAGCCGCCCCGCTTACTGGTAAACATCGAAAAATTCACGGCTCATTCCGGATTTAGGTTCCCTTCGAACTATAGGCGCCTAAAGTGCGGCTTTCCAATCCCCCTTAAAGTATGGTGAGCCGGGCATAGGCCAAGACCAGCCATTTGACCCCCGAACTGGCGAACCGAACCTGGACCCGCGCCTGCTCTCCACGCCCCTCGCAGTCGATGATTACGCCCTCCCCGAAGGTGGCGTGGGCGACCCGGCCGCCAATCGTGGGGCCGACCCGATCCGGGCTCGAGACGCCGGGCCCGGCCCCAGACTCTGGCTGCGAGCGCGGCCGCACGTGCTCTAACAGCTCGTCCGGGATTTCGGTCAGAAACCGCGAGGGCGCGCAGTAGAGGTCCTGGCCATGGATGCGTCGCGTCTCGGCGTAGCTCAGGGTCAGCTCGCGCATGGCACGCGTGATCCCGACATAGCAAAGCCTCCGCTCCTCCTCGAGGCGCGCCTCGTCGTGAACGGACCGCTCGTGCGGAAACAGGCCCTCTTCGAGGCCGGTCAAAAAGACGATCGGGAATTCCAGGCCCTTGGCCGCATGGAGGGTCATGAGCTGGACCGAGTCTTGGCCCTCGCTGGCCTGCCCTTCCCCGGCCTCAAGGGCTGCATGCGCCAGGAACTCGACGATATCCTGGCCTTCGTGCTCTTCGGCGACGAAAAAGCGCGCCGCCGAGACCAGCTCGTCCAAGTTCTCGCCGCGGGCCTCGCCGCGTTCGCGGCCCTCTTCCCGGTAATACTCGAGAAGCCCGGTCGCCTTAATGATGGCCTCGACTACGATATCGAGCGCCGAGCCGGCGGTCTCCGCGCCGAGGCGTTCGATCAGGGCCACGAACACCCGAATCGCGGTACCCGACTTTCCACCGAGGCCGCCCTCCCCTGTCAAGGCCAAGGCCGCTGTCCACAAAGACGTGCCCTCGGCCTTGGCCTTAGCCCTCAGGTTCTCCACGGTCCGCGCCCCTATACCCCGGGTTGGAACATTGACGATGCGCTCAAAGGCGGTGTCGTCATGACGGTTCATCACCAGTCGCAAATAAGCGAGGGCGTCTTTGATCTCGGTGCGGTCGAAGAAGCGCAGACCCCCGTAGACCCGATAGGGGATGCCAGCGCGCACCAGAAGTTCTTCGAAAAGACGCGATTGGGCGTTAGAACGATATAAGATCGCGATGTCGCGCGGATTCAGGTCTTCCGATAACAGCCGGCGGATGCGCTCCACCACGAACCGGGCCTCGTCTATGCCGCTATAGGCCTCATAGACGGCCACCGGTCGCCCTTCCCGACCCGCGGTCCACAAGGTCTTACCGAGCCGCTGGCTATTGTGGGCAATGACAGCGTTCGCGGCCCCCAAAATGCGCGCGGTCGAGCGGTAGTTCTGCTCCAGGCGGATCGTGCGCGTGCCGGGGAAGTCGCGCTCGAAGCGCAGGATGTTTTCGATCT
Source organism: Pseudomonadota bacterium (assembly GCA_021794595.1). GTDB lineage: Bacteria > Pseudomonadota > Gammaproteobacteria > Acidiferrobacterales > Acidiferrobacteraceae > Acidiferrobacter. The sequence continues at coordinate 85,136 of JAJYQN010000128.1, read as the reverse complement.
CGGCGCCGCGCCAACCGTAGATCGATTGATCATCGTCACCGACCACAAACAAGTGGCCGCCGAAGCCGAAGGCCTTCAGCCACTCGTACTGAACGGCATTGGTGTCCTGAAACTCGTCGACCAGAGTATGCTGAAACCGCTTCTGGTAGTGCTCGCGCAAGGAGGCCTGGGTGCGCATGAGCTCGAGCGGGCGCAGCAGGAGCTCGGCAAAATCGACTAGGCCCTGATCTCGGCACAGCTGCTCGTAGGCCTGATAGATCTGAAGCAGGGCGCGCTGCGTCGGATCGGGGCCCGGGCTCATCTTCTGGGCCCGTCGCCCGGCGTCCTTGTGGCCGTTGATGAAGGACTGCACTTGGCGAGGAGGGAAGCGGGCCTCATCCAAGCCTTGGGCGCGCAATAGGCGCTTGATCAATCGCTGCTGGTCATCGCTATCGAGGATTTGGAAGGCCTCGGGGAGGCCGGCCTCGCGCCAGTGGGCCCGCAAAAACCGATGCGAAAGCCCGTGAAAGGTCCCGATCCAGAGCCCCGACACCGATTGCGACAACAGACGTTCGATGCGTCGGCGCATCTCCATCGCCGCCTTGTTGGTAAAGGTGACAGCGATCAGAGCGAACGGAGACACGCCTTGCTCGACGAGCCAAGCAATGCGTTGGGTGAGAACCCGCGTCTTGCCGCTCCCGGCACCGGCCAATACGCGAACCGGGCCCGGGGACGCGGTCACGGCTCCGAGCTGGGCCTCGTTAAGCCCGTTTACTAAAGGGGATTCCATGGCGGGAGTGTACCTGTTGGCGGCCCGCGAAAATACCCGGGTTTCAGGGCGCCTGCACGCCTGCGCCAAGAGCGCGGACGCGCCGCACACGTTGCAATAGCGTCTTAAGTGGTGTCAACTAGAGAGTGGGTGTTTTGAGGGAAAACATGGACGAGATCAACAGTTTTGACCTCCACGCCGCCTGGATTCGACGCGCGGACACCGATCTTCATGCGTTTCTGGAGGCCTTGGCCGCTCGCCTTGAGCAGGCCCTGCCCGGACGCGTCCAAGTGGACCGCAAGCGTGACGGCCTATTGAAGGCCCATAAGCATATCACGGGCGTGACCGTACAAACCGACAGCGGACGCTATGTGCTGGACGCGCACAACCCGCACGTCCAGACGAGCCGTCAGCACGAGGTGCGGGGCGTGGTGGTGAAAAACGAGACCCTGCCGCTTGATCTTTGGCTGCAATCGCTCGAAAACGATCTGCGCACCCTGTCTGGGAACATGCAGAACGCGCGCGGCATCCTGCACGATTTCCTAACGTCTTAAGGGGACCCATGTCACTATTTGGTCGATTCGGAAAGGGCCCGCAAGACGACGCCACGACGGACGCTCGGCGCGCGGAATGGGAGCAAGCACTCAGCCATGGGAGCCTGCCGGGCTTCGTCAAAACGCGGCTCGCGGAGACCATGAGTTGCAAGCGTCCGTGGGTCAGCACGGCATCGCCGGCGGGACTCCTCGCGCAGCGCTCCCACGGGATTCGGCCCCTGGGACTCGTGTCGGGCAACTGCTGGTTCCACTACGGTTACTCGTGGACCCGCGGCCACTACGAGGGCTGGCACACGGCGATCGACCGCCTGCGGCTGGAGGCCGCCCTCATGGGCGCGAACGCCGTGGTCGATATCACCATGCAGACCAAACGCATGGCCGGCGCCGGAAACGAGGATCACATGGACTACGCGGTCTTGGGGACCGCCGTTCGCATGGACGCCCTCCCGGAGTCCACAAACCCGGCCTTGGCGACAGTCTCGGCTCTGGAGTTTGCGCGGCTCTTGGAATCTGGCATCGTCCCGGTGGGAGTGGCAATAGGCGCCCACTTTAACTGGTTTGTCGCCACCGGCTATGCGGCCGGGATGGCGCCGAGCTACTGGAACCAGGAGCTCAGTGGGCTCTCCACCTTCCTGACCCAAGTCCGTCGCCAGGCCCTGCAGGAGCTGCGCGACGATGGGGTGCGTCTCGGCACGGGGGTACTGGCTCACACCCAGCACTCCGAGCTCTATCGCATCGAGCCCGACGAGAATAATCCCTATCCGCGATTCCTGGCGCGTCACATAGCGCTCGGCACGGCCGTCATCCACGATACCCGCAGCCGCAAACCGTTTGGCGTGCGTCCGGTCCTCAACGTGCGCGATACCGCGCTTTTGGCGGCCACCGATAATACCAAGGAGGTTTTGTAACATGAGCGACGTCACGGGCGACTTGCCCCAGCATGCGGTAGAACGCCTCAAGGGATTGCGCGACACCAGTCGTCACGGCGGGATATTCACCTCGGATTTCTCAGTCAACGAATTTCTGATGGTGGGCGAGGCCGGATTCGAGCCTTTGGGCTTGGTCGTGGGCTCGTGTATTTACCATACCGGCATCCAGTACGCCGGCTGGGCCAAGAACCAAGAGATGTCGGTGTTGTCACAAGCTATGTACGAGGCCCGCGAGTTGGCGATGAGTCGCATGGAGCAAGAGGCGCAGTCCTTATCCGCCGACGGCGTGGTGGGCGTGCGCCTCGAAGTAAAACGCATGGACTGGGACAAGGACATCTTGGAGTTTCTGGCGGTGGGCACCGCCATCGCCCACAGCAAGGGCCACCCGGGATTCAAGGGGCCGGCGGGCAAACCCTTTACCTCGGATCTCTCCGGCCAAGACTTCTGGATGCTCTTGCAATCGGGTTATCGGCCGCTGGCGCTGGTGATGGGGTCCTGCGTTTACCACGTCGCCCACCAAAGCATGATGCAATCGCTCGGCAATCTCGGGCGTAACGTCGAAATGCCGCTCTTTACCCAGGCCATGTACGATGCCCGCGAACTCGCGATGGAGCGTATGCAACAAGAGGCGCAGGAGTCGGGGGCCGAGGGCGTTGTCGCAGTCCAGTTGCACGAGGGCTCACACAACTGGCAACCGCATGTGATCGAATTTTTTGCGATCGGCACGGCCGTCAAGCCGATCGAGGACGCGGCCGTCATTCCCGAACGATTGGTGCCGCAAATTGTTATCCCTGTAAACGACTAAGGGAGGCCTCCTATGAGCCTTTTAAAACGCGCCACCGAAGTGATCGAAGCGAAATTCAATAAACTGATCAACGCCGCCGAAGACCCGAACGAAACGCTGGATCTGTCTTACGAAAAAATGCTGTCAGGGCTGCAGGAGACGCGCCGTCACCTAGCCGATGTGGTGACGGAACAAAAGGTCCTCGAACAACAAATGGCGAGCGCGCAGGCGGAGGTGACCCGTTGCGAAAACGACGCCAAGCTCGCCCTGCAATCGAACCGCGAGGACCTAGCGCGCGCGGCCCTCACCCAAAAACAGGCCGCAGCCGTCAAACTGGCGTCGCTGACCGAGGCGCGCGACAACATCGCGGCCCAAGTCCAGAAGCTCGTCGACTACGAGCACAAGTTCCAGGACCGTATCGACGCCTTCCGCACCCAAAAAGAGGTCCTGAAAAGCCAGTATGGGAGCGCCGAGGCCCAGGTCAAGGTTAATGAGTCCCTGTCGGGTCTGAGCGACAAACTGGGCGGGGTGGGCGAGAGCGTGCGCCGCGCCAAGGACAAGACCGAGCAGATGCAGGCCCGCGCCCAGGCCGTCGATTCGCTGGCCGATAGCGGAGTACTGGATGACGGAGACGATCGCTCGCAGGCGGAAAAGGAACTCGCCAAGCTGCGCTCCGGGAGTGCTGTGGATTCGGACTTGGAGCGCCTGAAGGCCGAGATCAAAAAATAGCCACGGTTCAGACAGGCCGCCTCGGCTCTATAAGTGGCTAGAGGCGATTGGGTCGCCGGCGCCTCCATCCGTCCGCCCCGCTCGCAGCGTCCATGTCCGGGTCACCCCTAACGCGATACGCGTTTCTACTGAGACGCTTATGCGCCTGCCTTTCAAGGCATCACTAAGCTCGGGATATATTGGCAGGCGAATCTATGCGAGGCGCGCGCCCCGGCGACCCGCACCCTCTCGCCCAAACGCACGGATAAGCCGGCCGGGACCACCGCGATGAAGCGCGCGCGGGGACCGAGATGAGCGGGATGAATAAAGACCCGCTGGTTCGACATATAGGCCGGCTCCAGAGTGCCGTGCACCTGCGCCTCGCTCCTAAAGACGATTGATAAGGCCAGCAACCGCGGCATAAACCCGACCACCGTTCCGGCGTACCAACGGCTGACATGGAGCGGCAGACGAAGCGGCAGGCCGCCTGTGCACGAGGCGTCATCTCGCCGCAGCTGGGCGAGAGGGGAGATCTTGGTCCGTTCCGAGACGGGGGAAGCGTGAGCTTGTGCCGCCTCCACCAAACGCTCGTAGTTGAGCCACTGGGGTATGGCAATGGCGAGCACGATACCAATCAGTGCGACGATGAGAAGGGGCGATACCACGAAAAGATACAGATATCGTTTCCGGGGGACTCCGTACAGATCACGCACGGCCTTAATGCCATAAATAAAAGCGACGAGGCCGGATATCCCCTGCACACCGAAGCCCGTCCGGACATGGGCTGCGATTAAGGCCAGGCCCACCACCCAGAGCGGGAACGAGTAGAGCAAACCGATCGTAAGGCCCGCCCACACGCCGGGACGAAAGAAGGCGAGCCTCCCCTCTTCGGGCAAGGCCACGCCCCACGATTTGCGGCTTTGGCGGGCAAGCCCCCAGGAGACCATCGTGGCCAGAAAAAGGAGGCCCAGATAATTGGCGAGGCAGGCCATAATAAAAAAGCCAACGGGACTGAGGTCAGGCGCGGCCTTCATTTGATAGTAATACCACCACGCGCTGCCAGTGGCGCTCGTCACTAGCGTCAGCAAGACATAGAGCCTTACAAAGTACCCGGGGCTTTCATGGGCCGTTGCGTGAATCTCATCGAAATTCTGGCGATAAGCGAATAGGCGTAGGACGTTCATACCCCTCCCTTATTGGGGCTACGGTTTTTATTATAGGAGGAGTTTAGCCGCTCCCGGGGCAGACGTCATAGTCCCGGAGCGGCCCTTTGCCGGGCGCAGATTCGGGCCCCGGGACTTAACCGCCCCAGGGTGGCTCGATTTGTTTATGGAACGAAAATAAGGTGGGGGCAACGGCTCCGTGAGCGATGCTCAGAGCCATTGAGGCGGTAAAACGGGCGTCCGCGCGTGCTCACATCCCTCGACTTGACTCCGGCTAGGACCCCCTCTAGGCACTTCTGCGCAGACCCACATAATCGCGCGATCTGCATAATTGGCCTAAGCGGACTTGGGTGGTTTATCCCCCAGGTGACCGCTGTCGAGCCATTGCGGCCGATCGGCCCCATTGGCTCGTACGGAAAGCCAGCTCGCCTGCATCTGCGATCCCCTCTTCGCTCAGCTCACCGCGGGACCTTCCGAACATTCCCCGGACGAGGGCCGGGACATCCGTGTCGTCCATCAAAAGTCTTCGGACAGTAGCCTTGCGCTAATCGTGTCCTTAAAAGCCTAGTCGCTTTGTGACACCAATAAACGTCGGAGTTTCCCTAACAAAGTAGCTTGCAATGACCCAATGCAACTTCTGTCGTTTCAAAAGACCGCTCAGCGCGATAGGCCTCTTCGGCCGCGGATCGATATCAATGCCTTGGATGGCTTCCCTTTCGACACTGTCGCGTCTGAGACATACGGAAAAGTTGCCACCTTTATTATCTGGTTACCAACTTTGTTCTCATCCCACACGTATAAGCCCCCAGGGCTTATCCTTACTCGACGGTGACCGATTTAGCGAGATTGCGTGGCTGGTCGATATCGGCGCCCTTGGAGACCGCGACGTGATAGGCCAAAAGCTGTAAAAGAACGGTATAAACGACAGGCGCCAGAAGATCGTCGGTCGGAGGCACCACGATCACATGGGTTTGGGCATCCTCACGAATGCCGTTATCGGCATCGGCGAACACGAAGAGCTCCCCGCCGCGCGCTCGCACCTCCTGGAGGTTCGACTGGAGCTTTTCCAGAAGCTCGTTATTGGGGGCAACCGCCACCACTGGCATATCCGCATCCACGAGCGCCAGCGGTCCGTGCTTCAATTCCCCGGCAGGATAGGCCTCGGCATGGATGTAGGAGATCTCCTTTAACTTCAGGGCCCCCTCCATCGCCACCGGATACTGAGTACCGCGCCCCAAGAATAAGGCATGCTGCTTGTTCGCAAAAAACGGCACCCACGCCTGAACATGGGCATCAAGGGCCAGGGCCTGCTCGACCAAGCCCGGCAAGGTCCGCAAAAGGCCCACGATGCGCGCCTCCCCGTCCGACTCAAGACCGCGACGACGACCGAGGACTGCCACCAGCAAAAGCAGGGCCACAAGTTGGGTGGTAAAGGCCTTGGTCGAGGCCACCCCGATCTCGGGACCGGCCTGGGTCATAAGGCTCAATTCGGAGCCCCGCACAAGCGAGCTCTCGGGGACGTTGCAAATGCTCAAGGTGTGGGCAAAGCCCAGCTCTCGGGCATGGGCCAGGGCCGCCAAGGTATCGGCGGTCTCGCCCGACTGAGACAGGGTCACAAAGAGCGCATTGCGGGCGACCCGGGGCTTACGATAACGAAACTCGCTTGCGACCTCGACCGAACACGGGATCCCGGCGAGACCCTCCAGCCAGTATCGCCCGATAAGGCCTGCGTGATAGCTTGTTCCGCAGGCCACGATCTGCACCGCCTCGATCGACTCGAAGATCGCCGGGGCACCGTGCCCGAAGGCCTCGTCATAGACGTGGTGAAGCCCGATTCGGTTCTCAAGGGTATCGGCAATCGCGCGCGGCTGCTCATAGATCTCTTTTAACATGTAGTGCCGGTATTCGCCGCGCGCCACGGCATCCGACGACAGCTCGCTTTGCTTTATGGGGCGCTCCACGCGCTCGCCTTGGGCGTTATAAATCGTGACCGCGTCGCGAGTGATGTCGGCGACATCGCCCTCTTCTAAAAAGACGAACCGCTGGGTAACCGGCAAAAGCGCGGCCACATCAGAGGCGATAAAGTGCTCGCCTATACCGATGCCAATGACCAAGGGGCTGCCGCGCCGCGCCGCCACAAGTCGCCCCGGCTCGTGGTTTGTGATAACGCCGAGGGCATAGGCCCCGCGCAAGGCCGGCAGGGCCGCACGCACCGCCGCCAACAGATCTCCGGTCTCCTCGAGCCGGCGGTAGATCTCGTGGACCACGACCTCGGTATCGGTTTCCGAGGTGAACTCGTAACCCAGCTTCAGCTGCTCCTTACGGAGCGCCTCGTGGTTCTCGATAATGCCGTTATGGACGAGGGCAACGGTCTTGCGACAGACGTGCGGGTGGGCGTTTTCGGTGGCGGGGCGGCCGTGGGTCGCCCACCGGGTATGGGCAATGCCGGTCACGCCATCCATCTGGGCATCGAGACGCGCCTCGAGATCACGCACCTTGCCGACCGAGCGAGTGCGGGCGAGACAGTGGTCACGATCGATAATCGCAACGCCCGCGGAGTCATAGCCTCGATATTCGAGGCGCCGCAGCCCTTCCATGAGAATAGGGACGACATTGCGCTGAGCCACGGCACCGACAATTCCACACATAAATCACTCCTTGATGACTTAGGCGCCTACTTTTCCGGGCGGCGCCAACCGCTGACCGTCTTTTGGGTCGTACGGCTTAAGGTCAGTTCGCCTGCGGGCGCGTCCTTGGTAACCGTCGATCCCGCGCCTATGGTGGCACCTTGTCCTACTTCGACCGGCGCCACAAGCTGGCTATCCGAGCCGATAAAGGCCTTGTCGCCTATGATCGTCCGATGCTTACGGGCACCGTCGTAATTGCAGGTAATGACCCCCGCCCCGACATTCACGTGCTCGCCGATGGTGGCATCCCCTATATAGCTGAGATGGTTTACCTTGGAATGGGCGCCCACCGACGAGGCCTTCACCTCGACGAAGTTCCCGACGCGGGTCTCTTCGGCAAGATGGGTGCCGGGGCGGAGACGAGCAAAAGGACCGACATGCGCGCGCGGACCGACTTGCGCGCCATCGATCACGCTATGGGACTCAATATGCGCGCCTTGACCTAAGTGGCTATTACGAACAAAACAATGGGGGCCTATGGTCACCCCGTCATCCAACGTGACGTCGCCCTCGAAGACACAATCGACGTCAATCAAGACATCGCGGCCAGCGGTCAGGGTGCCACGCACATCCAGGCGACTCGGGTCCATAAGCTGGACGCCGGCGGCCATCAGGGCCTGCGCCGACTCGTACTGATAGACCCGCTCGAGCGCGGCCAGATCACTGCGCGAATTGACGCCTTGCACCTCGTGCAAGGCCGCCGGCTGAATGGCCTCGACCGCAACCTTATCGGCCCGCGCGAGCGCCACGATATCGGTAAGATAGAGTTCGCCTTGGGCGTTGGCCGAGGTCAGTCGCGGCAACCACCGGCGGAGATTTTCGGCGGACGCTGCGAGAATGCCGCTGTTCACCTCGGTTAAAGCGCGCTCGGCGGGACTCGCGTCGCGCCACTCGACTATACGCTCCACCAAGCCCTGGCTATTGCGAACTATCCGCCCGTACTGATTGGGGCCCGACGCCTGAAAGGTCAAAAGCGCGAGGCCCGAGTCCGATCGGGCGCACAGTCCCTCGAGGGTAGCCTTCGTGATGAGAGGAACATCGCCCAACAACACCAGCACCCGCGCCTTGGCCCCGAGCTGCGCCAAGGCGCAGCGCACGGCATCGCCCGTGCCGCGCTGGGTCGCTTGCAACACCCAGTTGACCGGCGCTTGCGGGAAGGCCGCGCGTACCGCGTCGCCCCCGTGGCCATAGACCACATGAATCGCCTGGGGCTTTAACTCCTGGGCGGCCTTCAAAACATGGGCGAGCAAGGGTTGGCCGGCAAGCGTGTGCAGAACCTTAGGGCGCGCAGAGGCCATGCGCCGGCCTTGGCCGGCCGCCAAAATAACCACTTCAAGAGATGAAAGCGAGCCCTGCATAGAGCCTTATTAGAGCGATCTTATGGGCTAAAGGCAATGCCCGAAGGCCGGAGGCGCTAATGCATGGCCTGTACCGGCCTTCCCAGGCGGCGCTCGTCCGGGGTGGCGTCACGGATAGCCTGGATAGTGACATCGAAACGGACCGTCTGACCGGCAAGCGGATGGTTGGCGTCTATCGTGAGTTTACCGCCTTCGATGGACGTGACCACGAAATGGACGCTTCGCCCTCGGCGTTCTCGGCCTCGGCCCCGGCGCCGAGCTGCCGGAACTCGGGAGGCACGTTCTCGATGTCGTCGGTAAAGGTGAGATTGGGATCGTGTTCGCCGAAGCCTTCGGCGGGCGAGAGCTCGACCTCGACCGAATCCCCCACCGACAGGCCCTCGAGCGCCCGTTCGATCTTATCGAACAGGTCCTGGCCGGAGCCATGTAGGTAGGAGATGGGGAGATCCGCATGCTCGAAGATCTCACCGGATCTAGCGCGCAGCGTATAGCTTAAGGAAACGACCTTATCCTTGGCGAACAGCGTACGCACCTCCTTAGCCCGCGTGATCGGACGGCAGCCGTGAGCCGTGGCTCTTGTGAACGCGCACCACGCGCAACCGCGCGACCGCCTCGGCAAGCTCGCTCTCGGCGCGCGCATAGTCGACATTTTCCAGACGGTCTTGTAGTGCCTGCTCGGCGTCTGCGACAGCCTTTAAGGCCAGCGCCTCGTCGATATCGGCAGCGCGCTCGCTGCTATCCGCCAAGACAATCACCCGATCCGGCTGCACCTCGACAAAACCCCCGCTCACATAAAACGCCTGCTCGGCGCCGGCTTCGTCGCGAATCCGCAAGGCGCCTGCCTTGAGTCTACCAAGCAGCGGTGAATGGCCCGGCAGGAATCCGGCCTCGCCCTCGGCCAGAGGCGCCACCACGAACGCGGCCCGGCCCGCAAAGAGTGCGCGATCGGCGCTGACGATATCGAGGCGGAAGGTCTCCATAGTCTACAGATTCCTGCCCTTAGCTATGGCCTCGTCTATCGTGCCCACCATATAGAAGGCCTGCTCCGGCAATTCGTCATACTCGCCATCGGCGATGCCGCGAAAACCACGGATCGTCTCTTTCAGCGAGACGTAGGTCCCGGGCGTTCCGGTAAAGACCTCGGCGACGAAGAACGGTTGCGACAGAAAGCGCTGGATTTTGCGGGCCCGGGTCACGGTGAGCTTGTCCTCGGCAGACAGCTCGTCCATGCCGAGAATCGCAATGATGTCCTGGAGCTCCTTGTAGCGCTGGAGGATAGCCTGCACCTTGCGCGCGGTCTCGTAGTGGTCGGCCCCGATAACCTGCGGGTCCAACTGGCGGCTTGTCGAGTCGAGCGGGTCCACGGCCGGGTAGATGCCGAGCTCCGCGACCTGGCGCGACAACACCACAGTGGCATCAAGATGCGCGAAGGTGGTCGCGGGCGATGGGTCGGTCAGATCGTCGGCCGGAACGTACACCGCCTGGATCGAGGTGATGGATCCGGTTTTGGTCGAGGTGATGCGTTCCTGGAGCGTCCCCATCTCTTCGGCCAAGGTCGGCTGATAACCGACCGCGGACGGCATGCGTCCGAGCAGCGCGGAGACCTCGGTGCCCGCCAAGGTATAACGGTAGATGTTGTCTATGAACAACAACACATCCCGGCCCTCGTCCCGAAAATGCTCGGCCAGAGTAAGGCCTGTGAGCGCGACTCGCAGACGATTGCCGGGCGGTTCGTTCATCTGACCGTACACGAGCGCTACCTTGTCGAGCACCCCGCCTTCTTTCATCTCATGATAGAAGTCGTTGCCTTCCCGGGTGCGCTCGCCGACGCCCGCGAAAACCGAGTAGCCGCTATGTTCCATGGCGATGTTGCGAATGAGCTCCATCATATTGACGGTCTTGCCGACGCCGGCGCCGCCGAAGAGCCCGACCTTTCCGCCCTTGGCGAAGGGGCAAATCAAGTCAATCACCTTGATGCCGGTTTCGAGAAGCTCGGTGCTCGCCGCCAGATCCTCGAAGCGCGGAGGCGCCCGGTGGATACCTCTCACGGTCTCGGTTTGCACCGGGCCCTGCTCGTCGATCGGCCGACCAAGGACATCCATGATACGGCCGAGCGTGCCGGCACCGACCGGCACCTGGATGGCCTTACCGGTGTTCGTGCATAAAAGACCGCGCTTCAGTCCTTCCGTCGACCCCATCGCGATGGTGCGCACGACCCCGTCGCCGACTTGCTGCTGGACCTCGAGCACCAAGGCCCCGGTTGCGACGTCGAGCGCATCATAAATCTTGGGCACGGCGTCGCGGTCGAACTCCACATCGACGACGGCGCCTATGACCTGAACAATCTTTCCGGTTGACATCCTACCCCCTAAACGGCTGACGCGCCGCTCACGATTTCGGCCAGCTCTTGTGTGATCGCGGCTTGACGCGCCTTGTTATAAGCCAATCTTAAATCCGTTATGAGCCGCCCGGCGTTGTCGGTGGCCGCGCGCATGGCCACCATGCGGGCGGCCTGTTCACTCGCCACGTTCTCTATGACCGCCCCGAAGACCCGCGTCTCGACATACCGTTCGAGGATATCCGAAATAACGGAGCGCGCATCCGGTTCATACAAGTAATCCCAGCGTCCCGCCGGGACGGCCTCATCCGAGGCCGGCAAAGGCAAGAGATCCTCGACCACTACCTTCTGGCTCATGGTGTTCTCGAAGCGATTGTAGACCAGCGTCACGCGGTCGAGGCGGTTCTCGCAATAGGCGGTGGCAAGGACCTTGACCAGGCCGAGCACGGACTCGAGCTGCGGGCGATCGCCGACCGGGACCACCTGGGCCATCACCGGCGCGCGCAAACGGCGAAAGTAGGCCGCTCCCTTCATCCCCAAAACCGCCACTTGCCCGTCTACCCCCGACTCCTGCCATCCCTTCAACACCCCGACTGCGGCCCGAAGGACATTGACGTTAAGCGCGCCGGCAAGCCCGCGATCCGAGGTCACCACGAGAACTGCGGCGCGCGTCACGGGGCGCCTGGACAGGAGCGGGTGTTGGTATTCGGGATGGGCCTTGCGCACATGCCCCATAATCGCGACCAGGCTCTCAAGGTAAGGGCGCGCGCTGCGCATCCGTTCTTGGGCCTTGCGCATCTTGGCCGCCGCCACCATCTGCATGGCGCGCGTGATCTTCTGCGTGCTTTGGACACTTTTGATCTTGCTGCGGATCTCCTTACCCTGGGCCATTAATAAGCCCCTTTGGCCTTGAAGGTCTCGATAAAGCGCGTGAGATGAGCGATTACACTGTCGTTGTAGTCCCCGGTCTCGTCGATACGCGCGAGCATGGCGGCATGCTCGGCGCGCGCTGCGGCGCGCAGGGCGCTATCAAAGGAACCCACCTTCTCGACCGGCAGATCGTCCAAGGCGCCGCTATTGGCCGCCAAGAGCGAAAGCGCCATGTCGGCGACCGACATGGGGTTATATTGGGTCTGCTTCATGAGCTCGGTCACCCGACGCCCACGATCGATCTGCTTGCGGGTCGCCGGATCAAGGTCCGAGGCGAACTGCGCGAAGGCCGCAAGCTCCCGGTACTGGGCCAACGCAAGACGCACGCCGCCTCCCAGGCGCTTCATGATCTTGGTTTGGGCGGCGCCGCCGACCCGCGATACCGAGAGACCGGCGTTGATCGCCGGCCGAATGCCAGCATTAAAGAGATCGGTCTCGAGAAAGATCTGCCCATCGGTAATGGAAATGACGTTGGTCGGCACGAATGCCGAGACGTCCCCGGCCTGGGTTTCGATGATCGGCAGGGCGGTAAGCGAGCCCGTGCGGCCTTGAACGCCCGACTGCTTCTCAACATAGGCCTCGTTCACGCGCGCGGCGCGCTCAAGCAGGCGCGAGTGCAGATAAAACACGTCGCCCGGATAGGCCTCGCGGCCGGGAGGCCTGCGCAAGAGGAGCGAGATCTGGCGGTAGGCCCAAGCCTGCTTCGTCAGATCGTCGTAGACGATAAGGGCGTCCTGGCCACGATCCCGGAAGTACTCGCCCATGGCACAGCCCGTGTAGGGCGCGAGATATTGCATGGCGGCCGAGTCAGCGGCGGTCGCCGCCACCACGATGGTGTGCTCCATGCCGCCCATCTCGGTCAGGCGATGAACCACGGCGGCTACACTCGAGGCCTTCTGGCCGATCGCGACATAAATACACATGACCCCGGTGCCGCGCTGCGCAAGGATCGCATCCAACGCAAGCGCGGTCTTCCCGGTCTGGCGGTCGCCGATGATGAGCTCGCGTTGACCGCGACCCACGGGGACCATGGCGTCGATGGCCTTAATCCCGGTCTGAAGCGCTTGCGTGACCGAACGGCGCGACAGCACGCCCGGGGCCACTTTTTCGACCGGCGAGGCGGCCTTGGCGTTGATGTCGCCTCGCCCATCCAGGGGTTGGCCCAAGGCGTCAACCACCCGGCCCAGCAACTCCGGGCCCACGGGGACCTCGAGGATGCGTCCTGTTCCGCGCACCGTGTCGCCCTCGGCCAAATGCTCGTAGCTTCCCAGAATGACGGCGCCCACGGCATCGCGTTCGAGATTGAGCGCCAGACCATAGGTGTTACCGGGGAATTCCAACATCTCGCCTTGCATGACATCGGCTAGCCCGTAGATGCGGGCAATGCCGTCGCTCAGACTGACGATGGTTCCGGTCAGGGTCGGTGTCGGAGGCGCTAGCTGTTCGATCCTCTGCTTTATGAGGTCCGAAATCTCGCTGGGTTTAAGGGCCATGGGTATTCCTCTAAAAGGGGCTTAAGGCATGCGCCAGCGCTTCGAGCCGGCCGCGAGCCGACCCGTCGAGCACCATATCGCCTTGCTGAACGATGACGCCGGCCATGAGGCTGGCGTCGATTTCCAGGGTGAGCTCCACATGACGTTGCGTGCGCCGCGCAAGCGCTGCGCGCAGACCATCGACCTGTTGCTCGGAGAGCGCAAACGCGCTTGTAACCGTAGCCCGCGCCACATTGTCAGACGCGTCTTTCAATTCCGCGAACACCGTAGCGATACCGGGAAGAAAGCCCAGCCGGCCGTTTTCCAAAAGAAGCCGGACGAGCCCGTTCACCGATGCGCACGGAACATCAAACGTGAGCGCCAAGGCGAGCGCGTCCCGCGCAATCCGCGGGTTAGCAATCGCCTTGGCCACACCCGGGTCGGACAAGGCGCGAACGGCCGCCATCAGACATTCCTGAACCGCGGCCCTGTTCCCTGCGGACGCCGCCATAAGGGCTCGGGCGTAGGGACGCGCTACGGCTTCGCTTTCGTCATGCGTCACAGTCTCTCCGTGACCTCTTGCAGCAAGCGCTCGTGGAGGCGTTGATCGATCTCGCGCCCGACTATCCGTTCGGCACCGACCAAGGCGAGCCGCGCGACATCTTGGCGCAACTGCTCGCGTAGCTTACTGGTCTCGGCGGCGGCCTCGGCGCGTATCATGGCCAGCATTTGCTCGCCCTCTTGGTGGGCGCGTTCGCGCGCCTCCTCGATAATCTCCCGGGACCTGCGCTCGGCGTGCTCGAGAATCTCCGCGGCGCGTTCACGCGCGAGGGCGAGAACCTCCTCCTGACGCTCGGCCACCTCGGCAAGCGCCCTTTGACCAGCCTCGGCCGCCGCCAGACCATCCGCTATGCGCTTTTGGCGCTGGGCCATAATGGCGGTCAAGGGCCCCCACAGATAGCGGTTGATGAAGACGATGAGCACCGCGAAGGTGACCATCTGGACGATGAGGGTCACGGATATAGGCATCGGTTAATGGTTTCCCGGAGGCGGCTTAGTGGGCGAGCTGTTTGATAGCCGCGACCGCAGCACCTTCAAACGGGTTCACGAACGTGAAGTACATGGCGAATGCTGCTGCGATAAATGGGAACGACTCCATAAGTCCGGCCGTGATGAACATCTGCACGCGCAGCGTGGGCAACATCTCCGGTTGACGCGCTATCCCTTCGATATACTTGGAGCATATGAGCCCCCAGCCCAAGGCCGAGCCGATCGCACCGCCCGCGAAGATGATGCCTACAGCCACGGCCGTATACGAATATACCATCCCTATTACCGAGACCAGCTGCGGATCCACCATAAACAACTCCTCAAAGTCAAAATGAAAGAAAGGAAACTCAGTGCGCGTCGCCCTCTTCGGCCGCCGCCATCGCCACATACATCACCGTCAGGATCATGAAAATAAAGGCCTGAAGCGTAATAACCAGCAAATGGAACACCGACCAGAGGGTCCCGGGCATCCACGCTATCCACCACGGCAAGAGCGCGATCAGTAAAAACACGAGCTCGCCCGCGAACATGTTGCCGAACAACCGCAGCCCCAAACTTAAGGGTTTGGCAATCTCCTCGACTGCGGTCATGAGGATATTGACGGGAAAGAAGTACGGGCCGAACGGATGGACCAGGAAGGTCTTCAGGTAACCCCAAAGGCCTTTGCTCCTGATGTGGTAGTAGAGCGTGAGAAGAAACACGCTGAGCGCGAGCCCCAGCGTCGTGTAAGGGTCGGCCGTGGGCGTGGACCGGAAGTGCTGTACGCCAAAGGCGCGGGCGATCGTGGGCAAGAGATCGACTGGCAAGAGGTCCATGGCATTCATGAGGAATACCCACAAAAATACCGTAAAGGCGAGCGGGCCTATCAGCGGATCGGTGACCGGGAAAATGCCCTTGACCTGATCATCAACGAACTCCAGCAAGGCCTCGAGGACGTTCTGGACGCCATGCGGCACCCGCTCATCGAGACGCCGGCCGAGGACCCAGCCGACCAAGACAAGACCCGCGCCGAGGACCCAGCCGACCGCCAGGGTATCTAAATGAAGGGACCAGAAGCCGTGACCTACGGTCAGGTTCTTTAAGTGATCCTCCATAAAGGTGACGGCTTTAGTGCTCATAATCTTGACGATATTCCCGGAACCATGAAGGCCATCTGACCTAAGGCGAAAGCCGCTAGAAAAGGAAGAGGAGATAAACCGAGAACCCCCAAACCCAGGCCCAGCAGGGCGAGCGCCAGAACAAAGCGTCCCGCCGCCCCGCCGTAAAGCCAGAGCTGCGCTTGCGCGGGACTCCTATGGACGTCGGCACGACCTATGGTGAGGGCCAGAGCGAGGGTTCCTAACATAGCCACCGCGCCGCCCGCGAGGGCCGAATAAAACGGCTCAAGCCCCTCGCGGCGCGTCCCCGCGAACACGACAACAAGCCCAACAGCCGCGCTCAAGCCAGCCTGCCACCGGAGTACGCGTCGCACCCCTTTGGGCAATGTCTTGGCAGCGTAGGTCATTATTGTCCCTATTCGGGGGCGTTTAAACGGCCGCGCAGTATAAGGGTTCTCTTATGTCATGGTCAACGCCATCAGTGTAGCCTAGGGACGCGGTTTTATGAACCGTCCCCGTCAAGCTTAGCCTGTGGCGGGAGTTTCGTGCTCCGAGGCGGTGACACTTCCACCGCTCCAGACATAAGCGT
Source organism: Pseudomonadota bacterium (assembly GCA_021794595.1). Taxonomy (GTDB): domain Bacteria; phylum Pseudomonadota; class Gammaproteobacteria; order Acidiferrobacterales; family Acidiferrobacteraceae; genus Acidiferrobacter. Next base: position 68,729 of record JAJYQN010000128.1, on the reverse strand, counting down.
GCGCTGGCCCTCGGTATGCGCGACGGGACGTCCCCGTTGCCCTCGCGCCCTCGATCTCGGCGCAGACATGGTCGCCCTTAGTTTGCCAAGCACGCATTCGTTGATGTGAGAAGGGTATGATTGCCGCCAATACATCCGGACTTTTGCTGTGGCCGCGCTCTTGATAAAGGCGGGCGGTATCCGCGAGTCGTCGTGCGCGGCCAAAAGCACACCCCTTGGATCTGGCGACGCAAAACGATAACACGGCAAGGCCGGCTCCATCCTCTTCAGCAAAATGGTCCCCGATGGATGTCGCCCCGTTACCCGGTGGCACGAAAGCGCTGTCGCTTATCTTCGATGGCCACGCTGCGTTTCGACGGGCGCGCACCCTGCACCAGATACCGCGCCTCACTCGCCTGGAGGTCTTTCGGAGAAGAGGCGTTCGGGTAGGATGGCCGGAGCAATGGTGGCCACGTCCCGGGCCGCTACCCAGCAGGCGAAGAATGTTTCGCGCCACTGACGCAGCACCGCGACGAGCCGATCGATTTCCGCGCGCTCCTTGCGGCGATAACCCGAAACGGCCCGCCTGCGACAACAGGTTGTAGATGCTGGCCGTGCGACCGTAGTTACCGACGGTCAATGCGAGGTCACGGCGCTCCAGGCTGACCAGGGGTGCCGGCACCAGGTCGTAGGCCGGTGACAGCCGCCACCCCTTTTGCCTGCGTAGCAGGGCGTGGTTACGCCGGTGATCGTTGTTGTTGGTCACGGCGGCGTTGAAGACCATATAGTCGCGATCGAAGCGCTGCGGCATGAGCACATCGCTGTCGCCGACCATCTGCAGTCGCGCCTGCGTAACGCTCAGGCCGCAGCGGCGCGCAAGATCGAGCGTGGCGAATTCGATCCGTTGCAGATCGACGCGATCATGCTTGGCGGGAAATTTGCCGAGCGATAAGCGCTGCGCATCCTCGCTTTCGGCCGCGCGCCCCCCATGCTGGTACCTGGATCGAGTCGTTTGAGCACGTGCGCAGTAATCGGCCTGCCTTCCTCTATCGCCTGCGTGGCCGCGATCAGTTCGGCCAATTGATGCGTGCGGTTGTACTGGCGCTTGGTGACGGGTGGCTCGGCCTTCAATCCGAGGCTGAGATAGCCCGCTCCATCCTGCGGGCCGTGGAGCAGGTAATCGATCTCCCGGAGGTTGGCGGCGCTGCGCTCGAGCCTGTGTTCGATCACGCGCCGACCCCAGGCATCTGGGCCTGCGTCCCGCACCGCCCCGGGGATGCCCTTGAGCTGGGTAAACTCATAGACAGGCTTGTCCAGGGGTAACTGGAACGGATCGAGTGCGACCGCTTCTTGCCGTTGAAGGTAGCGGTCACCATAACGAAAGCGCCCAATCTGCGTGCCGTCGGACAGCGTTTGCACCCTGGGCAGTGCCGCTGGCACCGCCTCCAGGGTGCCGGGAAGCTGGATGTAGACGTAGGCTTCGCGCCCAGAAGTCCTAGTCATCGCTCACCTTCCTCGACTTGCCCGCACGTACCGGGCGACGAGACGCTTCGGGCGCCTTGCCGTGCAAATCGGTATCGGGATCGGCGATGGCTTCCAGGGACTTGTCGAGCCCGAGCGCCCACAGGACGGTGGGGCACGCGCCGGCTCCCGTGCCCAGCTTGCCCCGTTCCAGCGCGCTAAGCGTGTTGCGATTGATGCGAGCCTTGTCGGCAAGATCGGCGACCGACCAGCCGCGCCGAATCCGGGCCACCCGGATGCGCTGGGAGTCAGCCGATATTCTGAAGTCGCAGTGACTGCATCCTCACCGCGGCGGCGCACCCCGGAACCGCTACGTGGTTACAGGTGGCACACTGCGGCGTTTTCTCGGTAGATGCGTCCCAAGACCGCTTATCGTGGCGGGCCAAGGGGCGGCCAGGCCAAGGCCGCAGCGCGCTGACGCTCGGAGGGTGTCAGCAGGGCCGCGATGCGCCGGGCGAGCGCCGCGGCCCGTGGCACCTGGGGCGCGGCGCGGTCGTACCAGGCCAGGGCGTGGATCAGGTGATCCGGCCGGCCCACGCCGTACTGGTAAAGCTCCCCGAGCTGAAGTTCGGCCTGGGGACTGCCCTTCTCCGCTTGGCGGCGCAAGGTCTTGAGCCCCGCATGGGCCCCGCAGGCGAGGCCTCCTAGGGCCAAAACGACAGCGACTGCGATCCACGGCTTCATTGATACCTCCCTTCTAGGAAATCCGGCCGAGCAGTCCTTCAAGCTCGTCCATACTATGATAGTCGATGGTGATGCGCCCAGCGCCCGTGCGTTTGGCCTGGATACGAACCCGGGCCCCCAAGGTCTCGCTCAGGCGCTGCTCCAGGGCCACGACATCCGGGTCCGCTGCCGCCGGCTTCGGCTGTGGGCCGCGGTCATGCTGCTGCACGCGGCGCTCGGTCTCGCGCACGGTCAGGCCACCGGCCACGATGTCCCGCGCCAGGGCCAGTTGGGCGGCACGCGGCAGGGTGAGCAAGGCGCGGGCGTGCCCCATCTCGAGTTGCCCCTTCTCGAGCAGCTCGCGCACCTCGCCCTCGAGACCCAAGAGCCGTAAAAGATTGGTCACCGCAGTCCGCGAGCGGCCGATATGGGTGGCGATCTCCTGGTGGGTCAGATGGAACTCGTCCTGTAGGCGCTTTAGGCCGGCGGCCTCTTCGACCGGGCTCAATCCTTCGCGCTGGATGTTCTCGATCAAGGCCACGGCCATGGCCGCTTGATCAGGGATGTCCCGCACGATAACCGGGACCTCGCTTAAACCGGCGATCTGCGCCGCGCGCCACCGGCGCTCGCCGGCGATGATCTCGAAACCCTCCTTGAGCGGACGCACGAGGATCGGCTGCACCACCCCCTGCGCCCGGATCGATTCGGCCAATTCATTCAAGGCCTCGGGGGCCATGTGGGTGCGCGGTTGATAGCGGCCGCGCTGCAATCGCTCGACCGGCAGGATCCTAAAGGTCTCGGCGGCCGGACTGGCCGGGGCTTGATCGCCAAAGAGCGCATCGAGTCCGCGCCCCAGGCGCGGCTTTTTCTCTTTCATGAAGGGCTGTCTCCTCGGAGATGGGACGATTCCCGCGCCAAAATTTCGCCAGCCAGGGCCAGATAGGCCTGGGCCCCCTTCGACGTCCGATCGTACTGAAGCACGGGCTGGCCGTGGCTCGGGGCCTCCGCCAAGCGCACGTTACGCGGGATGACGGTCTGAAAGAGCTGCGCGCCGAAGTGGCGCACGAGCTGATCCGACACCTCGACCGCCAAGCTATTGCGGGCATCGAACATAGTCCGCAACAGGCCCTCGATCATGAGCCCGGCATTGAACGAGGAGCGCACCCGCCGGATGGTGGCAAGCAGGGCGGTCAGGCCTTCTAGCGCGTAGTACTCGCACTGCATGGGAATCAGCACCGCATGGGCCGCCACCAAGGCATTGACGGTGAGCAGGCTGAGCGCCGGGGGACAATCGATATAAATGTAATCGTAGGCATCGTGCAGGGGCTGCAAGGCCAGGGCCAGCCGCCTTTCGCGCTGGGCCACCGAGGCCAGCTCAAGCTCGGCGCCGGAGAGATCGGCATGGGCCGCCATGAGGTCGTAGCCGCAGGACAGGTGCACGATGGCGCTCGCGGCCTCGGCATCCGCGAGCAAGACGTCATAGACCCCGGCCTCGGTCTCGGTCACCCCGCTCCCCATCGTGGCATTGCCCTGGGGATCGAGATCGATCAAAAGCACCCGCCGGCCTTGCTCGCCAAGCGAGGCCGCGAGATTGATGCTGGTCGTGGTTTTTCCCACGCCGCCCTTTTGATTGGCTACCGCGATGATGCGCGTCATGCGTGGCGCGCCAAGACGACGAGATGACGTTTCGCTGACAGACCGGGCACAAACAGGGCGTGAACCGCCTCGACCCGGTAAGGGGGGACGATCGTGGCGAGCTCTTCGCTCGGAAATGCGCCCTTCATGGCGACCACGACACCCTGCGGGGCCAAGAGATGATCGGTAGCCATAACGATGTCGTAGAGGCTCGCGAAGGCTCGCGCTATAACCACGTCATAGGGTGCTGTGGGCTTATGGTCCTCGACACGCTGGCACACGAGCTCCACGTTTGGGAGCCCCAATTGGGCCGCCACTTCGGTCAGAAAATCGACACGCTTATGGGACCGGTCCAGCAAGGTCACGCCGCGCTCGGGTTCGACCAGGGCGAGCGGGATACCGGGGAGACCCGCACCACTGCCGACATCCAAGACCGTCCCCGCCGGGAGGTACGGGAAAACCGCGAGGCTGTCTAAGACGTGGCGCGTTACCATCTCCTCGGGGTCGCGGATGGCAGTGAGATTAAACACCCGGTTCCAGCGACCCATGATCCCGAGGTAAGTCATGAGCCGCAGGCGAACCTCGGCGTCCAAGGGCCGGCCGAGCGCTTGACTGCCCTCCTCTAAACGGAGTGCGGCGCGGCGCCACGGGGCGGCATCGAGCGCTTCCATGTCAGGCTCGCAGGCGCTTTAGGTGGACAAGCAGGATGGAGACGGCGGCCGGGGTCATGCCCGGCAGGCGCGCGGCCTGCCCCAGCGTCACCGGCCTATGGCGCGCGAGCTTTTGGCGGGCCTCGATCGACAGGCCGTGAACCGCCTGATAATCGAGATCCGGCGGCAAGACCAGCTCCTCTTGGCGGGCCTGTTTTGAGACCTCGTCGCCTTGCCGGGCGATGTAACCCTCGTACTTCACGGTGATCTCCAATTGCTGCCGGGCCTTGGGGTCGGAAAGCCCGGGCGCATCGCTTTCGATCAGACTCAGGACCGCATCATAGCCCACGCCCGGTCGCTTCAAGAGATCCAAGGCCTGATGTTCGCGCGTCAGATCCTGGCCGAGGACCAATCGCGCCCGATCTCCCGGGCGCACCAGGGTGGCCCGCAAGCGGGCCACCTCGGCCTCCACGAGGGCGTTGCGGCGCATGATGTGCTCATAACGCTCCTCGCTAATCAGGCCTAAGCGCCGGGCTGCGGGGCCCAAGCGCTGGTCCGCGTTGTCTTCGCGCAAAAGCAGGCGATGCTCGGCGCGCGAGGTGAACATGCGGTACGGCTCGGTTAGGCCCTGAGTTACGAGATCGTCGACCAGGACCCCGATGTAGGCCTCGTCTCGACGCGGCCACCAAGGCCTCTCGCCACGCACCTTGAGGGCGGCGTTGATCCCGGCGACCAGGCCTTGGGCGGCGGCCTCCTCATAGCCAGTCGTGCCGTTGATTTGCCCGGCGAAGAAGAGGCCCTGGAGGGCCTGCGTTTCAAGTGACGGGCGCAGATCCCGCGGGTCGAAGTAGTCATACTCGATCGCATAGCCGGGGCGCGTGAGCACCGCCCGCTCGAGCCCGGGGATAGTGCGCACAAAGTCCCATTGGGCGTCGAACGGGAGGCTGGTGGAGATCCCGTTCGGATAAACCTCGGGGGTATCAAGGCCCTCTGGCTCAAGAAAGATTTGGTGCGAGCCCTTGTCGGCAAACCGCACGACCTTGTCCTCTAAAGACGGGCAGTAGCGCGGACCGACACCCTCTATGGCGCCCGTATAGAGCGGCGATCGGTCGAGCGCGGCGCGCACGATGGCATGGGTCTTCTCGTTGGTATGAGTGATATGGCAGGGGACCTGGCGCGCCCGCACGGGCATGCTAAACGAGAAGTACGGTGCCGGATCATCGCCAGCCTGAACCTCGGTCGCCGAAAAATCGATGGTCCGGCCATCGATTCGCGGCGGGGTCCCGGTCTTGAGCCGCCCGACCCGAAATGGCAGGGCGCGCAAACGCGCGGCCAGGGTCGCGGCCGGCGCCTCACCCGCCCGGCCACCGGCATAGTGGGCCTGCCCGACATGGATCAAACCGGCCAAAAAGGTCCCGGTGGTCAGCACCACGGCCTCGCCATGGATGGTCAGCCCCATCTGGGTGCGGACCCCCACGACCCGATCGCCCGCGACCAACAGGTCGTCGACCGCCTGCTGAAAGATATGAAGGTTCTCCTGGCGCTCGAGATAGCCGCGCACGGCGGCCTTATACCGGGTCCTGTCAGCCTGGACCCGCGTCGCGCGCACAGCCGGCCCCTTGCGGGCGTTTAAGGTCCGACACTGAATGGCTGCGGCATCGGCGGCGAGACCCATGACCCCGCCCATGGCATCGATTTCTCGCACCAGGTGTCCCTTGCCGATCCCGCCGATAGCCGGGTTGCAGGACATCTGCCCCAGGGTTTCGATGTTGTGGGTGAGCAGCAGGGTCTTGCGGCCCATGCGCGCGGCCGCAAGGGCCGCTTCGGTGCCGGCGTGGCCGCCCCCTATCACAATCACCTCGTAGCGTTCTGCGTACTCCACTCGCCCCTCTCCGTCATGCCCAGATGATAGCATGAGCATGGGAACAGCAATGAGACCACGCCTCCTCCGTGCCGTTTGGAGACGAGCCCGCGCCGCAAGCCCGCGGCAAAGGCGCCCAAAAACGGGGCCGTGGGCGGAGCGCTAGTACAGCGCTTCGTTCTGCTTGGAGCCTAAGCGCCGATTGACCCGGATCACCTTCTCCGAAGGGCCGCCACCCTTAAGCGGTCCATATGAACGGCCTTTGCCTATCATGGCGTACGTAGTCCCTCGCTGGCGAAGATGCTCGCAAGGCAGCGTCCGCAGGCGCTTGGTGCTACGCCCCCTTTTGGGTGTCATAGTCCGTGGACGCATAATCCGCAAATGCCGCATTGTTTGAGCATGAAGACCGTTGCGCTCGAGGCACTTGGAACCCGAATCCGGGAGAAACGGAAGGCGTGCGGTTGGACGCATTGGCAAGCAATCCATGGGAGCTATGTTCGGTCGATCGGGCTCATGGATCTCCCTGAAGGCGCCGGCTCCCCTGACCTTGCGTCGCAAGACAAAGGGCCCTGACAACCAATGGAACCGCAATGGTGTTGTCTACCTCGAGCAGCGGTTTGTTGAGAACATGGTTAACGGCGAACATGGGAACGCTGAGGCCGATTGTGATCTTGGTAGATCGTGCGCCTCCTGATTTGCTACGTTATCCCAGTATGGAGCGTCATCGCGAACCGATCACACCCGAGCTTGGCGACTTCGACCTCGTGACGACCGCCGCTTCAGGACGCACGTAGCCATTGGGTGGGAGATGGGTAACGTTTCGTCGTCCCATCGGAGCATGAACGAGCTTGCGATTCCCCTGGCGACCGGAACGATCCACGTCGGCGTGCTCATTGTTCCCAGTCGCGACCTCTACGAGCACTTAACAGAATGGCAGCAATTATTAGCTGACGCGGCCCGCTGAAAAGGCGGGTTTCCAACGCCTGGCCCTGCGCGGGGACAAACGGCGCGATAGCCTTTTATCCAGGGGGACAGCCCTGCTGTATGGCCTCATGTCCGCCGGTTGCCCTTACACGTGACGGGTGTTGTGGAGCGGGATGTGTTCGGGCGAGACGTGGTGGCGGCGAGGCCGGCCCAGGTCACCTTCCGAGGGCATTCGCCGGTGGTGTTTTATAAAGGGTTTCTCCGGGCGGGCTTGGTGGCGCCCGGGAGGGATGCCGTTGCCGGCAAGCGCTACGGGGCCCAGAAGCAAGGGGTATAGGCCCGCCAACAACCAAGGCGTGATGCGCATCGAATTCTCCGGCAAAAGGAGCCCGTAAGCATGGGCCCGTGGCGCGATGCGCGCCAGAGACCTCGGGTCGGACCGTAGCGATCGGGGTGTTTCATAGGCAAGCGGGCCTCAGCCCCGCTATACTGCCCACGTGGACTCCCTTATCTCACCTGCCGCCCTGATAGCGCCGGCCCAGGCCGCGCTCGAGAATATCCTGGTCGGCAAGAGGCCGCAAATCCGCTTGGCACTTTGTTGTCTCTTCGCGGGCGGACACCTCTTGCTGGAAGACGTCCCGGGGGTCGGAAAGACCACGCTGGCCTATGGGCTACACGCGGTTCTTGGGCTCGACTTCAAACGTCTGCAATTTACCGCCGACCTCTTGCCCGCGGACGTGCTCGGGGTGTCGATCTTCGATCCAGAGACGCGGGTCTTTACCTTCCACAAAGGCCCGGTGTTTACCCAATTGCTGCTCGCAGACGAGATCAATCGGGCGACCCCCAAGACACAAAGCGCCCTGCTTGAGGCCCTGGCCGAGGGACAGGTGACCGTAGACGGCGTGCTCTATCACCTCCCGCGACCGTTTTGCGTGGTCGCCACCCAAAACCCCCATCATCAAATCGGGACCTTTGCCCTGCCGGAGTCCCAGCTTGACCGGTTCTTGATGCGATTGACCCTGGGCTTCCCGGACCGGGCAGCGGAGCGCGAGATCCTAGTCGGCGGCGACCGCCAGACCTTGGCGCGCTCGCAGCCACCGCTCTTGGCTCCAGCCGATGTCCTGGCCATCCGCGAACAAGTGGGGCGGGTACGGGTCGCGGGCCCGCTGCTCGACTACATCCAGGACCTGCTGGCCGCGAGCCGCGCCGCCCCGGAATGGGGCGGCGGTTTTTCGCCCCGCGCGGGCCTCGGTCTTTTAGCGGCAACCCGCGCCTTCGCCTTGCTCGATGGCCGCGATTACGCCCTGCCGGAAGACACCCAAGCGGTGGCCCCGGCGGTGCTGGCCCACAGATTGAACGTGGGCGATCCGGACCGTGAGGTCCGCCGTTTGCTCGAGACCGTGGCCGTGCCATGAGCTTCCCCGCACAGCCCCTCGGGCGCCGATCCGTGTACTTACTCCCGACGCGCGAGGGGCTGTGGTTTGGGGCGACGCTCCTGGTGCTGTTGTTGGCGGCCATCAATTACGGGAACGGGCTCGCCTACGCCATCACGTTTTTGCTGGCCTCCTTGGCAACCCTGTCCTCGGCTGCCGCCCAGCGCAATCTCCTCGGGCTCAGTGTGCACGAGGGCCTGCCACGGGCGAACTTTGTCGGCTCCCCTGTGACCTTCCGGGTGATCGTCGTCAACCCGAGCGCCCTTCCCCGCTTTGGTATCACGGTGGCCCCTGAGCGCGGGCCGGGTCTCGCCTTCGACCTCGCGGCCCACGAACACCGGACGGTCGATATCCCCTGGCAGACTAGGCGTCGGGGCCCGGTCATGCCGCCCCGCCTACGGCTTTCCAGCCGCTACCCGTTTGGCCTGCTGCGGGCGTTCTCGCGACACATCCCGCTCGAGGATCCGGCCATCGCCTATCCGGCACCCGCCCCCCATGCCCCCCTACCGAGCGGTCGCCCGAGCGCCGACAGCGAGCAGGAGGCCCTCGGCGTGAACGCCGAGGGGGGCGGTGATTTCGTGGGGCTTTCGGCCTTAAGGCCTGGGGAGAGCCCGCGCCATGTCCACTGGAAGGCGGTCGCCGCCGGGCGCGGGCTCATGGTCAAGCGCTTCGCGGGGCTTGCGGAACGCGAGATTTGGCTGACACTGCCTACGCTAGGCGATATCGAAGAGCGCCTCAGCCGCCTCTGCCGGCAAGTGCTCGATGCCGAACAGCAGGGCTATCGCTATGGGCTTACGGTTGACGGGGCGCCGCTTACCCCGAACGCCGGACCCTTACATCTCGAGGCCTGCCTCAGCAAGCTTGCCTTGTATGAAGACGCCATCCGCTAGGGCAGCCACCCCCCAGGCACTTCCGGCGATCCTCATCGCGCTGATCGCGTGCTCCTTCGTTCCGCTCATCACCCGCCTGCCGTGGTGGACCTGGGCTACAGCCGCACTCTTTGTGGCCTGGCGGGCCGGCGGGGCGCGCCTTGGTTTACCGTCACGCACGCTTCGCTGGGTCTTGGTGCTCGGGGTCACGGTCCTGGTCTATGGACGCTTCCACACCCTACTCGGGGAGCGTCCGGGCATGAGCCTTCTGGTCTTGTTGGTGGGACTGAAGTCACTCGAGGCGCGCGCGGCGCGCGACTCGGTCATATTGGTGCTTTTAAGCTATATCGCCCTCTTAGGCGGCCTCTTGGTGCACCCAAGCCTGCTTATAGGGCTGTATGCGCTGGCCTTCCTGGTGGTGTCGTTTGTGACCCTGTCGGTGATTTCACAGCCGCTCGGCCTACCCATGCGCCAGCGCTGGCGACAGGTCTTCGTGTTGCTGCTGCAAGCCATCCCGCTCGCTTTGATTGCCTATATCGTGTTTCCGCGCATCGCCGGAGGACTCTGGCGCAGCGCCCCGGTGCCCATAGGACAGACGGGGCTCACTGCGGTATTGCGGCCCGGTTCTTTGAGCGACCTTTTGTCGTCGCGCAAGGTGGCCATGCGGGTCATGTTCCACGGGACCCCGCCCCCCAAAAGCCAGCGTTACTTTCGCGCCTATGTGCTGACCGCCACAAACGGGCGGGTCTGGCGCGAGGGGCCGCTCGGACGGAAGGTCGGGCGCTCTGTGGGCCGGCCGCGGCGCCGTTACACGGTACTCTTAAATCCCGCGGGCAATCGGGTCCTGCCGGCCTTGGACTGGCCGGTGGAGGCACCGCGTCATGCGGCCATCGTGGCCGGCGGCCTCGTGCGCGCCCAACATAGGGTCCGCCACATTCTCCGCTACAGCCTGGAGTCGGCCCCCATTCGCCAGGGGTCGCTGACACCCGCTATGCGCCGGGAAGACCTGGCCTTACCGTCTGACCTTGATCCCAGGATCGTCGCCTTGGCGCGGCGATTCGCGCGCCGGGGCGCAAGCCCCGTTATGATCGTGCGCCGCGCACTCGCCTATTTCGTACGCCACCATTTCGTGTACACACTGACCCCGCCCGCCATGGGCCAGGACCCCGTGCGCCGGTTTCTGTTTCACGTTCGCGCCGGGTATTGCGAAGACTACGCGGCGGCCTTCGCGACCCTGATGCGTGCCGCGGGCCTCCCGACCCGGGTGGTGGTCGGGTTCTTCGGCGGCGAATTCAACCCGGACGGAGGGGACGTCATCGTGCGCGAGTGGGATGCCCACTCCTGGACCGAGGTCTGGATAGGTGGGGTATGGCGACGCGTGGACCCGACGGCAGTCGTGGCCCCAGGCGCCCTTCATGAAGGGGTCGGGGCCCTGCGCCGCCTGTTAAAGGAGCACGCCGGCCAATTTGGGCCCTACCACTCCTGGTGGACGGCGTTCCGTCACCGACTGAGACTCTGGCGGGACGCGGCGACGACCAATTGGGACAACTGGGTCATAGACTACAATGCCCGCCGCCAAGCGGCACTCCTGCGCCGCTTGGGCTGGAAGGACGTAAACCTCGCCTCGCTCGGGATCGCAACGCTGGCGCTTGGGGTCCTCATCGTGTCGCTGCTCAAGGCCCTGGGGGGGCGGACGCCCAGCCAAAAGGACCCGGCGATGCGCGCCTACGACCGTTACTGCCGGCGCCTGGCCCGAATCGGTCTCGCCCGTCGGGGCTCGGAAGGGCCACGGGATTACCTCGCCCGGGCCGTTGGCGCGCGCCCGGATCTCGATCGTCCGATGACAGAGATCACCGCCGCCTATATCGAGGCTCGCTACGCCGAAAGAACGGCGGCCTTGGCTCGCTTGAGGCTTCGGGTGCGGTCCTTTCGGCCGCGCGCACACCCTCCCCAATCAGCGCACTCCGGGCTCCTTCGGTAAGGGCGGCCGGACCGGCGGGCTCCAAAAAAGCCAGGCCGCACCCAAGACCGCGGCGAGCGGCGAGGCGACAAGGATGCCGAGCTTGCCCGCAACCCGGTCCGCCCCCGAGGCAAACGCCAGGGCGTTGAGAAAAAGCGCCATCGTAAACCCGATCCCGCCGAGCCAGGCCACGCCCAAGATATGGCGATAACCGACGCCCGTCGGAAGGTGGGCGAGACGGAGGCGAAGCGCGAGCCAGGCCGCGCCGGCGATTCCGAGAAACTTACCGAAGAGGAGCCCGAGAAAGACGCCGAGGGTGATCGCGGCCTTCGCGGTCAGGGCCTGGGCGGACACCGTCAAACCGGCGTTGGCGAGCGCGAAAAGCGGCATGATCCCGAGGCTAATGGGGCGGGCGAGCCAGCGCTCGAGGCGCTTTGCCAACACAAACGGCGGCGCCCCCGACTGACGCGCGGGGCCGCTTGCGGGAATACATGCCGCAACCAGGACTCCGGCGAGCGGCGCATCCACCCCCGCGAGCCCCAAGACCATCCACAAGAGCGCGCCCAGGCCGAGAAAGGGACCAAAACCGCGGACCTGGCGGCGGTTCAGAAAGACGAGGGCGCCGACGAGACCGAGGGCCGCAAGGAGCGGGATAAACCGCGGCGTACGGCTGTAGTAAAGGGCGATGACCAGAATCGCCCCCAAATCGTCGACGATCGCGAGCGCCAGCAAAAAGATCATGAGATTGCGTGGCACCCGCCTACCAAGGAGGGCGAGCGCGCCCACCGCAAACGCGATATCGGTGCTCATCGGGACCGCCCACCCCCTGACGGCGTGACCGCTGTGGTTCACGCCGTAATAGAGGAGCGCCGGGGCCACCATCCCTCCGACCGCCGAGACGAGCGGCAGGGCCATGGCCTTAGGGTGACGCAAGGCGCCATGGGTCAGTTCGCGCTTAAGCTCAAGCCCGACTGCCAGAAAAAAGAAGGTCATAAGGCCTTTGTCGACCACCGCTTGGGCGGTCACGGCAACCCCCCCGGGAAGCAGGTAGGTGGTGCGCCAAAACGCGGCGTACTGGGGACCCAAGGAGGAATTGGCGAACACTAAAGCGAGGATGGCTGCGGCCAGGAGCACAAGCGCGCCCTGGACCGACCGCGCGGTGGTGAGGCTCTCAGCGTCTGACACGGGGCCTTCCAGAAAAAACGGACATGAAAACGGGTCACCGGTTCGGGTAGGATGCTTCAGTATACCGAAGACCACGATCCCAGGAGAAACCCCGCATGTTCCCGACCATTCCTAACCACCATGCCCTCTTCGTGCTCGTACTTGTGGTCGTGGCCTTGGTGTTGTTCAGTAACGAGCGGCTTGCGCTTGAGACCTCGGCCTTGCTGGTGCTAGCGACACTCGTGTTGTACTTTAGCCTGCGCCCGCTAGTGGTCGCAGGGCACACCTTTTCGGCGCTGCGCTTATTCTCGGGCTTTAGCAACCCGGCGCTCATTGCGGTGGTAGCGCTCATGACCGTGGGGGCCGGGGTCGTAAACAGCGGGGGACTAGAGCCCGTGGGGCGGCTGCTGGCCCGCTTATGGCCAGTGAGCCCCCGGTTTGCGACTCTCGTGACCTTGGTGTGCGCGGCGTTTTTGAGCGCGTTTGTGAACAACACGCCGATCGTTATTCTGCTCCTCCCGCTTTTAAGCGGCATCGCGGCCCGCACCCAAGGGAGCGCCTCCCGACTTCTGATGCCCATGGGCTTTGCGACCTTGATAGGCGGCATGGGTACCACCATAGGGACCTCCACGAACCTCATTGTCATGAGCCTCGCGCAGCAGCAAGGCCTAGCGCCCATGGGCATGTTCTCGTTCTCGGCCATCGCCGCCTGGGCCTCGGTCATCGGTATCGCCTACCTGTGGCTTATCATGCCGCGCCTGCTCCCGGCGACGACCCGGACGGTGACGAACGGATCGCCGCGCACCTTTTCCGCTCGTCTCCAACTCCTCGATACGAGCCTCGCCGCCGGCAAGACCTTGGCCGCGGCGCGCGGGCTTTTGGCCGGGGCGCGCCTCCTCGCGGTGTTCCGCGGGGACGGGCCCGAACTGGCCTTGCTCCCGGACCTGCGGCTGCGCGCTAACGACATCCTGGTGATCCACGACAGACCTGAGCGGATCAAGGAGCACGAGGCGGCACTCGGAGCGGTGTTGACCGCAGGCGAGAGTCACGCCGCGGACGAGGAACCGAAGGCCGACCGGCAGCTGGCCGAGGTCGTGGTGACGCCGGCGTCACGACTGGCCGGCGATACCCTCGCTGGGAGCTTTTTCGAGGTGCGCTACGGTCTTTCGCCGATCGGACTTTACCGGCGAGGCGCGCCCTACTCGGGCGAGCAGGCGCTCGACGAGGTGGTGTTGGCGCCGGGCGACGTGGTGTTGGTCGACGGGACTCGTGCCCGTCTCGACGAGATTCGGCGGAATGGTCGCTTGCTGTTGCTGGACGCGACGACCGATCTGCCTCGCAACCATAAGGCCCCCTATGCGCTTGTCATCATGGGGCTTGTGGTGCTGGTAGCGGCCCTCAATCTTATGCCGATCGCCATCAGTGCGGTCGTTGGCGTGTTGCTTATGCTTATAACCGGATGCCTGACCTGGGCCGATTTCGCGCAGGCCCTGCGCGCGGACGTGGTTTTGATTATCGTGGCAAGCCTGGCCCTGAGTCTCGCGCTGACAGTCACAGGTGGCGCCTCTTATCTCGCGGCCGTACTCCACGTCTTGGGGCACGGACTTGCGCCCGCGCTCATGATAGGGCTCTTGATCCTGCTCACCGGACTGATAGCCAACACCGCCTCGCATGTCGTGGCCGCGGTCATTGGCACGCCGGTTGCCATCGACCTCGCCCACAGCCTCCATGTCGTGCCGATACCCTTTGTCTTGGCGGTGCTTTTCGGGGCCAATTTGTGCTTCGCGACCCCGATGTCGTTTCAAACCAACCTCTTGGTCATGGCCGCCGGGGGCTATCGCTTCCGGGACTTTGTCCGCGCCGGGGTCCCCTTGGTGTTGTTGCTCACGGCGACCCTGACGGCGCTTCTGGCGGCGCGCTACCACCTGGCATGGTGAACGGGGCGATCACTTCCCGATGCAAAAGTCGGCGAAGATTCGCCCGAGCAGATCATCGCTTGTAAACCGCCCGGTGATCTCGCCTAAGCGGTCGTGGGCGCGCCTCAACTCTTCTGCGACCAGCTCCATCTGACCCTCCTGTTGGCGGGCCTCGGCGGCCGCCAAAGCGGTTGCCACATACTGAAGGGCCTCGACATGGCGGCGGCGAGCAGTAAAGGCGCCCTCTTCGCAAGACCGGCTTTCAGGCCCGAGGATGAGCGCGCGAATACCGCGCCTGAGTTCGGCCAAGCCGACTGCGGTCGGGGCCGACACGGCAAAGCCCCCGGGGCACGCGCCTGCGGGGCGCCCGCTGCGATCGATCTTGGTGTACACAGTCAGGGTAGGAATCGTGGTCGGAGGAGGAACGCGGGAGGACTCGCCCTCGGTGTCATCGACCACCCAGAGGGCGTAATCGGCATCGGCCAAAACGCCCTCCGCGCGCCGCACGCCCTCGCGCTCGATGGGGTCGTCGCTGTCCCTCAGGCCCGCGGTATCGGTCAAGCGCAGGGCGAGGCCGTCTAGCACAACCGTCTCGCGAACGAGATCCCGGGTCGTCCCCGGATAGGGGCTGACGATGGCCGCCTCGTGCCCCACCAAGGCATTTAACAGGGTCGATTTCCCGGCATTGGGGGCGCCTACGATCACGACGTGGGCGCCCTCGCGCAAGAGCCGGCCCTCGCGCCCGCGCCGCAGGGCCTCGGCAACCAGGGCGCGGATGGTCTGTAGCGCGGGCCCGACCGCGGAGTCGGCGGTGGTATCCAGCGATTCGTCCGGAAAATCGAAGGCCGCTTCGACGTGGGTACGCAGGACGACAAGGCGTTGGTGAAGGCCCTCCAAGGTCTCGGAGAATGCCCCCTGGAGCGTACGAAAGGCGGCCCGGGCCGAGGCCTCGTTGGCGCTCGCGACCAAGTCCGCAACCGCTTCGGCCTGCACCAAATCGATTTTGCCGTTCAGGAAGGCGCGCTCGGTGAACTCGCCAGGGCGGGCGAGACGGGCGCCGAGCGCGACCAAGGACCTGAGGAGCCTGTCGAGCACCACCGGGCTGCCGTGTCCCTGAAGCTCCAGAACGTCTTCGCCGGTAAAGGAGGCCGGTCCCGGAAAATACAGCGCGATACCCTCGTCGAGCGTCTGTCCGGCCTCGTCGCGAAAGCGCGCGAGGGTCGCGAACCGGGGCTGTGGTAGCCGACCGAGGACGGCGTGGGCAAGCGCCCCGGCGTGAGGGCCCGATACCCGGATCACGCCCAGCCCGCCCGCCCCGGCGGGTGTGGCGATGGCGCAAATGGTATCGGTGTCCATAGCCCTCGCTAGGCCTTCTCCATCCGGCTCATGACCCACCATTGCTGGAGGATGGACAGGAGGTTATTGATAACCCAATAGAGCACGAGGCCGGCTGGGAAGAACAGGAAGAAGACGGTGAAGATTACCGGCATCACCATCATGATCTTGCGCTGGGTGGGATCCATCATCGCCGGGTTCAGCATCTGCTGGAGCATCATCGAGATACCCATCAGAATCGGCAATACGAAATAAGGATCCGGGGCCGCGAGATTGTGTATCCACAGAATGAACGGGGCATCGCGCAGCGCCACGCTGTCCAAAAGCACCCAGTAGAGGGCGATAAAGACCGGTATCTGCACCACCATCGGCAGACACCCTCCGAGCGGGTTCATTTTCTCCTGTTTGTAGAGATCCATCATCGCTTGTTGCAAGGCACCCTTATCCGAGCCGTGACGCTCTTTGAGGGCCGCCATGCGCGGCTGGAGTTTGCGCATCTTGGCCATGGACTTAAAGCTCGTGGCCGAGAGCGGGAAAAACACGATCTTGATCAGCACCGTCAACAGGATGATCGCAAGCCCCCAGTTGCCGGTAAGCCTCTCGATGTGCGCGAGCGTCCAGTAAAGCGGCTGGGCCAAGATCGTGAGCCAGCCGTAATCGACGGTCAGGGGCAGACCCGGGGCTACGGCCTTCAAGAGCGAGGGCTTCTTCGGTCCGAGGAAAAGCCGTGTGCTCACGGTCGCTGTGGTGCCGGGCGCCACCACCAGGCCCCGGGCGGTCTTGTAGCCTATAAGGTAACGCGGGCCGGGCAAGGCGGCGCTATAGAAAATGGCCCGGGCCCGAGGCGGGGGTATGGCTGCCCCCAGGAAATAGTGTTGCGACACCGCGACCCAGCCGCCGGTGGCCTCCCGATGGTAGGGGTGCTTGGCCATCCGCGAAAACGGCAGCTTGTGATATTTGTGGGCCGGCGTATACACCGCGGCGCCGATGTAAATCGGCGCCGAGTGATAAAAGTGGGTCTTGGGCGGCGGCCCGTGGATGAACTGACTGTAGAGGTAGACGTGACGCGCCACCGGCCCCAGGTTGTGAATGTGATAACGGACCCGGACTAGGTAGCTACCACGCGTAAATACGTAGGTCTTTATGATCTGAAGCGGGCCCCTCACCCAATCAAAGCGCACGCGCAGGTGTTTGTGGCCCGCGAGCAGCTGGTAATGGCGGTGGGCCACGGTATAGAGGCTATTTTGGTTCGGATAGACGGAGCGTCCGAGGAGTCCGTTCTCGTTTATAAATTCGTGAGCCAAGGTCGGCCGCAGGAGGGCGTAACGGCGTTGGTCGTGGCTATCTTTTGCCGAGTAGTGACGCAACAGGAGGTGGGTAATATCCGCGCCGCGGCTTCCCAGGGTGGCAATCATGGTATCGGTACGAACCGTGACGGTGCGCGTCAGGACGGCCTTCTTCGCGTCCCGCGCCACGCTCGGGGCCGCGGCCGGAGGCTGCGCGGCCCGAAGGCGCGGGACGGTCCCGGGCGTTGAGGGAATGAGCGGATTGCTGGCTACCGGCGGCGGCGCGAGGGGCGGCACCCGATGTTCCCAGTCGGTCCACAAAAAGAACAGGATGATGGCCAGTAAGGCGTAAAGCGCGGGACGCAAATTATTCATAGGATAATATCAAAACCCCTTAACGAGGAACGGGATCGTGTCCGCCGTCATGCCAAGGATGACAACGGCCGATACGTTTGAGCGCAAACCACAGCCCGCGCAGGGGTCCGTGGAGAGTCACGGCCTCGATCGCATACTGAGAGCATGTGGGGTAATAGCGACAGCGCGAACCGAGCCACGGACTCACGAAGTACTGATAAAAGCGGATGATCAGGACTAAGATTTTGCGCATACTCGACACATTTTTTGTGACAACTGCAAGAGCGCGCTGGCCAGCTCTTCATGACTTGCGAGGGCCGCCTCAGGGTAAGCGACGACCACAAAATCCACGGCGGCAAGACCCTTTTGTTCGTGCCTGAAGGTCTCGCGAAGTACCCGTTTAATCCGGTTGCGGATCACGGCCTTGCGCGACACCTTACGAGAAACGGCGAGTCCGAGACGGGGGTAGCCTAAATTATTAGTCAGGGCCACGACGCCCATCAAGGGGTGGCGTCCACGACGCCCGGTCTTAAAAACCTGCTGGTAGTGGCTGGGGTCCGTCAGGCGCGCGCGGCGTGGAAAGCTCTCCGGCCCCAAAACCACGGGATAACTTAGGCGCTAAGCCGGGTGCGGCCCTTGGCGCGGCGCGCGTTGAGGATGGCGCGGCCCCCGGGCGTACTCATACGGGCGCGAAAACCGTGAGTGCGTTTACGCTTAAGGACACTGGGCTGGAACGTTCTTTTCATAACACACCCTTAATAAAGTCTACCAAAGGGCGGGAACACTACGGCCTTGCAGCGGCTTTGTCAACGGCGCGGGAATGGCAAGCGGAGAACGGGCATCTTGTGGATAAATCGGCGCGCCCCTAGACTAGCGGCTTCTCCCCTCCTTGTGGTTTAGGCAGCGTGAGCCAACCCGTCATTTGGAAGAAATGCCTAGATCGGCTCGAAGAGGAGCTCTCGGCACAACAGTTCAATACGTGGATCCGGCCATTACAGGCGGAGTGGGAGAAGAACTGCCTGCGCCTGCTCGCCCCCAACCGCTTTGTGACCGAGTGGGTCAAGGATCGCTTCGTTGAGCGCATAGCGGAACTCGCCGCACAATATCAGGGCGGCACCGCCGCGATCACGGTCACAGTCCAGGTTGGGAGCTATGCGCCTAAGGATACGGGCACCAAAAAGGCGGTGAACGGGGCCGGGACGAATGGTGGGAATATGACCCGTCGCGAGCCCGCCACCCAAGGGTCACGGCTCAACCCCGACTTTACGTTCGAAACCCATATCGAGGGTAAATCGAATCAGTTGGCGCGGGCCGCCGCGCGCCAAGTCGGTGAGAACCCGGGCGGCGCCTATAACCCGCTCTTTATTTATGGCGGGGTCGGTCTTGGTAAGACCCACCTTATGCAGGCCGCTGGGAATCTGCTCGTGGTCCATAAGCGCGATGCGAAGGTGGCCTATATTCATTCCGAGCGCTTCGTCGCGGATATGGTAAAGGCCCTACAGCACAACGCCATCAATGATTTTAAAAAGTATTACCGCTCGCTCGATGCCTTATTGATCGACGACATTCAGTTTTTTGCCGGCAAGGAGCGCTCCCAAGAGGAGTTTTTTCATACCTTCAACGCCTTATTGGAGGGTCAACGCCAAGTTATTATCACCGCGGACCGCTTCCCTAAGGAGTTCGTAGGCGTCGAGGAGCGTTTGGTCTCGCGATTTGGGTCGGGTCTTACAGTCTCGATAGAGCCCCCGGAGCTCGAAACCCGGGTGGCTATTTTGATCAAAAAGGCTCAACAAGAGGGCATTCCCTTAGGTGATGAGGTCGCGTTCTTTATCGCAAAACGGGTCCGCTCTAACGTAAGAGAGCTCGAGGGTGCGCTTCGGAGAGTGATGGCGAGCGCTAACTTTACGGGCCGCCCTATCGATATCGCCTTGGCCGCCGAGAGCTTGAAAGATCTGCTTGCCTTTCAGGAACGGCTCGTGACGATCACCAATATCCAGAAGATGGTGGCCGAATATTTTAAAATACGGGTCTCCGATTTAAGTGCCAAGAGTCGCTCGCGGCAGGTGACAAGACCGCGCCAAATCGCTATGGCCTTAGCAAAAGAACTGACCCATCACAGCCTCCCTGAGATCGGGAAGGAGTTTGGGGGCCGTGATCATTCGACCGTAATCCATGCCTGCCGTAAGGTAAGCGAACTCATAGAGACCGATCCGCGGATTAAGGAGGACTACGCGAATTTGACTCGGATATTGACGACATAGGGTGTGGATAAAAAAGGGTAAGAATGGGGTTTTTGAGAAAGCCGTTTGTTATGCACATTTATCCACAATCTTACGCACAGGGTCCAGGGTGTTTATACAGATCTTATGCGGGGCTGTTTGAGGCTATAAAACTAGGGTGAAAAGCACTTATACACAGAAAGGCGCACCTATAGTAATAACTACAACTAAAAAGATTTATTAAAAACCTTTAATGCTTACGGGCGGGATAAAGAGGCGCATATGCAATGGTCAATGCCACGAGATGAACTTCTAAAGGCTTTAGGTTTAGCGGCGGGAGTCGTAGAGAAGCGTCAGTCAAAGCCCATTTTGTCTCACGTATTGGTGAGCTGCGACCGGGACGCTGTGACCTTTACGGGGACTGATCTTGAGATCGAGATGGTCTCTAGGGCGAAGGCTGAGGTCGGAGAAGAAGGCGCTGTGACAGTGCCCGGGCGGAAGTTCTTGGATATTGTGCGCACTCTCCCCGGAGGCAGTACGGTTCGCTGTCAGAAAGACCAGGATCGGGTGCGAATCAGTGCGGGGCGGAGTCGGTTTACCTTAAGCACCTTACCGGTTGAGGATTTCCCAAGCCTTAAAGAGTCTCAATGGGATATGGGTTTTATGATTGCGCGCTCGGATCTGAAGCGGCTTATCGATAAGACCCAGTTTTGTATGGCCCAACAGGATGTGCGTTATTACCTGAATGGTTTGATGTTTGAGACCCTGCCTGGGAGCTTGAAGGCGGTAGCGGCCGATGGGCATAGGCTGGCCATGTGTACGGTGGCGATCGAGGGCCAGGATCTCGCGGAGAAGCAAGTTATCGTGCCGCGGAAAGGGGTGGTAGAGCTAGGGCGCTTACTAGGGAGTGAAGAGGGGCCGGTGGAGATTAGCCTCTCGACTAACCATATCCGGGTGCGGCAGGATCAGCTCATATTCACCTCAAAGCTAATCGATGGGCGCTTTCCTGATTATAACCGGGTGGTCCCGGCAAGTGTTCGGGAGACGGTGGTTCTGCCGCGTGAGTCCTTGCGCGAGATGCTAAGTCGGGTCGGTATCGTATCAACCGAGAAGTTTCGGGGTATTAGGCTTCAGTTTACTGGTCAGTTGGTGGTCGCAAGCGCCAGCAATCCCGAGCATGACGAGGCGACAGAAGAACTGGATGTGGAGGTCTCGCTACCGGAACTCGAGGTGGGTTTTAACGTCGGTTATGTGATCGAGGCCTTAGGGGCCTTAAGCGGACCCCAAGTCGAGTTCGCCTGGAACGACAGCAATAGCGGCTGTCGGATCCGGCCCTCGGACGGCGCGGGTGACCAGGTTTATGTGGTTATGCCTATGCGTTTGTAGTGTGGCGATTAATAAATTAGAGGTCGAGAATCTCCGGAGCTTAGGACAGCTCAGTTGGCAGCCCGCAGCGGGCCTTAATCTCATTGTTGGGAGAAACGGGGCCGGAAAAACCAGTCTCTTGGAGGCCATCACCCTGGCCGCGACCAGTAAGGCCTTACGTCCTGGGAGTGCGCGCGGTGCGATCAGGCATGGTGCCGAACGGCTGAAGGTCGGTTTAAAGTTCGGGGAATCGCTCTCGGCTGGCGAATTGCGCTACGAACGGGGGCGTGCGCTGCGGTCTTGGCGCCTGGATGGTGAACCCCTGAAATCCGCGGTGAGTGCCTATGAGCGGCTCCCGGTTCTCGTGTTAAGCCCGGAAACCCATTACGCCACGCTTCAAGACGCCCAGGTACGACGGGCAGCGATGTCTTGGCTATTGTTCCACGTGGAACCTTTGTTTTTGGAGACCTGGCGACGCTATCAGCGGGTACTGCGGCAACGGAACGCGGCCTTGCGCGAGGGCCGTGGTCTGTATCGTATGTTTAATCCCGGCCTGGCCCAAACCGGTGAGACCTTGGCCGGTTTTTGGCTGCGCGCCCAGGAGCGATTACAGGGTCCCTTTCAAGAGCTGGCCGAGCGTCTGCAGTTGCAGTGGCCGGTGGCCATGAGACTGCGTCCCGGTTGGGGCGAGGACTCCCTGGAGGCCGCGCTTTCGCGGTCCGAAGACGGGGACGAACGGCTGGGGTATACCCAAGTCGGCCCCCATCGGGCCGACATTCAATTCGTACTGGCCGACCACCCGCTTGCCCAAGTCGGCTCCCACGGCCAGCAGAAGGTGGTTGTCAGCGCTTGGCGACTTGCGCTCGCCCAGTGTGCCGAGCAGGCCGGGAGGTCCCCGATTTTGTTAGTTGATGATCTTGCCGCAGAACTTGATAGTGTGCGTCGGAAGGCGTTTTACGAGGTCTTGATAGCCGCGGGGTCACAGGCCTTTGTGACGGTGATTGACGCCGAGACCGCCGCTTCTCCGGCCTCTATGTTTCACGTGGAACAAAGTGGCGGCAACGCCTCCTGAGGTCTCTCCTGTGGTAGACTGGCGGGATTCAGCAGGAGAGCCTCGATGGATACCCGACCCGCATATGACCAGGACAGTATTCAAGTTCTTAAAGGGCTGGATGCCGTCCGCAAACGGCCCGGTATGTACATTGGCGACACCGAGGACGGGACCGGTCTCCATCACATGGTCTTTGAGGCCGTCGACAACGCCATCGACGAGGTCTTAGCGGGCTACTGCACCGAGGTGCGCGTCACCATCCACCCTGACGAGTCGGTCAGCGTTCAGGACAACGGCCGCGGTATTCCCACCGGTATTATCGCCTCGGAAGGCAAGTCGGCGGCCGAGGTCATCATGACCGTCCTGCACGCCGGCGGAAAATTCGATCAAAACTCCTACAAGGTTTCGGGTGGTCTCCACGGCGTCGGTATCTCGGTGGTAAACGCCCTGTCCGAGTTCCTGGAGCTCACCATCTTTCGTGATGGCCAGCAGTATACGCAGCGCTATGAACTGGGCGAGCCCGTGGCCCCCCTGGCCATGGTGGGGCCCGCCGAACAGACCGGGACCATCGTCCACTTTAAACCGAGTGCCACGATCTTTAGTGATTGTTTGATGCACTACGATCTCTTGGCCAAGCGCCTACGCGAGCTCTCCTTCCTCAACTCCGGGGCCCGCATCGTGTTGATCGATGAGCGCTCGGGCAAGGAAGACCAGTTCGAATATCAGGGCGGAATCGCGGCCTTCGTTACCGACCTCAACCGCAATAAGGACCCGCTCCATCCCCAGGTGATCGCCCTGCAGGCGGAGCGTGATCGCGTGTTTGTGGATCTCGCCCTTCAGTGGAACGACTCCTACCAGGAGAATGTCTTCTGCTACACCAACAATATTCCCCAGCGCGACGGCGGGACCCACTTAGCCGGGTTCCGGGCTGGCTTAACGCGCACCATGAATAACTATGTGGAGGAAATGGGTCTTGCGAAGCGCGCCAAGGTCACCCTGACTGGCGACGATGCCCGCGAGGGCCTGACAGCGGTGTTGTCGGTAAAGGTCGCCGATCCGAAATTCTCATCGCAGACCAAAGACAAGCTGGTTTCGTCCGAGGTTAAAGCGGCGGTTGAGTCGGTGATCAACGAGCAGTTGAGCTACTATCTTCAGGAAAACCCGGCGGTCGCCAAGGCTATTGCCGAGAAGGTGGTAGAGGCCGCGCGCGCCCGCGAGGCTGCCCGCCGCGCCCGCGAAATGACGCGCCGCAAGGGCGCCCTTGATATCGCCGGCCTTCCGGGAAAACTTGCGGATTGCCAGGAGCGGGATCCGGCCGCCTGCGAGCTCTATTTGGTTGAGGGGGACTCCGCGGGCGGATCCGCAAAGCAGGCGCGCGATCGCCGCTTCCAGGCCATCCTGCCACTCAAAGGCAAGATCTTGAACGTCGAGCGGGCCCGTTTCGACAAGATGCTCTCGTCCGCCGAGGTCGGGACCCTGATTACGGCCCTAGGCACCGGCATCGGTAGAGACGACTTCAACGCCGATAAGCTCCGTTACCATCGGATCATTATCATGACCGATGCCGATGTCGATGGCTCCCATATCCGCACCCTGCTACTCACCTTCTTTTACCGCCAGATGCCGGAGCTGCTGGCCCGAGGCCATATCTATATTGCTCAACCGCCGCTTTATAAGGTGAAGCAGGGTAAGCACGAACGCTACGTGAAAGACGATGCCGAGCTCACAGCCTATTTGGCGCAAAATGCCCTGGACGGCGCGCGCGTCCTCTGTGGGACGGGCGAGGTGGCCCTCGTGGGCGACTCCTTGGCCAAGCTCTTTAACGAATACATCAAGGGCGATATGTATTTAAGGCGCCTCGGCCGTCGGCACGACCGGACCATGTTGAAAGAGCTCATGCACGTCCCGCTCCTGACCGCCGATGTCCTAAAACAAGAAACCGAGGCCACAGCCTTCGCGCGCCTGCTTGCGAGCCGTCTCGAGGGTCTACGCAGTCCCACCACCCGCTATGAGGTGAGCGCCGTATACAGCCCGCAGCTCGAGACCCACGAGATCCTGGTGGTGCGTACCGAGCACGGGGGCGTACGGGCCTCGCGCCTCGACGCAGCCTTTGCCCAATCGGCGGAGTATAGGGGCTTGCGGACCCTGGGTGACCGACTCGCCGGGCTTATCAAAGACGGGGCCGTGGCCGAACGCCAAGGGCGCGAGCGCCCGATTGCGAGTTTCGAGGAGGCCTACGACTGGCTTCTGGAAGAGGCGCGCCGCGGGCATGCGATCCAACGGTATAAGGGCCTTGGTGAAATGAACCCGGACCAGCTCTGGGAAACGACCATGGATCCAACGGTCCGCCGCCTCCTCAAGGTGAACGTCGAGGACGGGGTGGCAGCTGATCTGATCTTTACCACCTTGATGGGCGATCAGGTCGAACCCCGCCGCGAATTCATCGAGAAAAACGCGCTCCAGGTTCTCAACCTCGACGTCTAGGCCGAGGCTCTGTGGCTGACCCCTATACGCCCATTGCCTGTGCCTTGTATGACCGCTACGAGCGCGCCATCCTCACGCGCTCCCCGCTGACTCTTTCTTGGCGTGAGGCGGACCTATGGCATCAAGACACGGTCGTAGCGCTTGCCCTCGAAACCGTCGAGGGCCAGGAGTTCTTAAGTTTTGAGGACCGCGGGCACCGGAGACACAGGGCCCGTCTCGACGCGATACGCCTCCTCGACTGACCGGCGCTGAAAGCGCAAATCGCGGGCCTCGTGACCGAGCTTGCGCCCGCGTCGCTCGAACCGGGTCACCGGGCGCTCCCCTCGCCCCTCGCCGTTCTCTCGGAAGTCGGGGTGCTGGCCGACAAGGCTTGCCACCTCATCGGCGTAGGGCGCCCAGTCGGTGGCGAAGTGTAAGAGTCCGCCCGGCCGCAGGATGCGCGCGACCTCCGCCAGGAAGGCGCCACGTACCAAGCGCCGCTTATGATGGCGGGCCTTCGGCCAGGGGTCAGGGAAAAAGATCAGGACTGTATCGATCCGCGCGTCCCCTATCCCGGCTACGACCGCCTGGGCGTCACCCTCGATCAGGCCCACATTGCTTGCCTCCCGCTCCTCCAGGGCGCGCATGACCTTCACGATCCCCGTGCGGTACATCTCGACCCCGACATAGTGTCGCAGAGGATTGGCCTTAGCCATAGTAAGTAAGGCCTCGCCATCCCCAAATCCTATATCGAGAACCACATCCTGATCTCGACCGAGCTGGCCCCAGGCGCTTTCGGGGAGCCCGAAGCGCGGCCACAAGCGGTCATAGGCGGCTATAGCCCCCGCCTTCAGTGGACGCTCGCGCCGCACATAGCTGCGTATTCGCCGCCGTGGCGCGAGCTCTGCTGTCATGCGATCAGGCCAGTCACGGGCGACGACGGGTCAGCGCCCCACTTGCGGGCCATGCGCCCGGCCAAAAAGGCATCCCGTCCGGCCTCAACGGCCCGGCGCATGGCCCTTGCCATCAACACCGGGTCGCCCGCTCCGGCGATTGCGGTATTCATGAGTACGCCATCGCAACCGAGCTCCATGGCGATAGCGGCATCGGAGGCCGTGCCGACCCCGGCGTCTACGAGCACGGGAACTCGGGCCTGTTCAATGATGAGCCGGATATTGAGCGGGTTACGGATACCGAGCCCCGAGCCGATAGGGGCAGCCAGGGGCATGATCGCGACACAGCCGATCGCCTCGAGGCGCTTTGCGGCGACCGGATCGTCGGTTGTATAGACCATAACCGCGAAGCCCTCGGAGACCAAAGTCTCCGCCGCCTTCAGGGTCTCGACCATGTCGGGGAAAAGGCTAGCCTGGTCGCCAATGACCTCAAGCTTTACAAGCGCCCGCCCATCGAGCAGTTCGCGCGCCAAGCGGCACGTCCGCACCGCCTCCTCCGCCGAGTAGCAGCCGGCGGTGTTGGGGAGGATGGTGTAGCGCTCCGGCGGCAAGATATCGAGCAGGTTCGGTTCCCCGGGATTTTGCCCAATATTCGTCCGGCGCACAGCGACCGTTACGATCTCGGCGCCGCTTGCCTCTATGGCCCGCTGTGTCTCCGTCGCGTCTTTATATTTGCCGGTCCCGACCAGCAGCCGCGACGAAAATGTCAGACCGGCTACCTGCCAGCGGTCAAGTTTGTCTTCCTGCATCACCCGCCTCCGATGGCCTGAACGATTTCAATGCGGTCCCCGTCTTGCAAGAGACAGCTGTCGTGTTGGGCGCGCGGAACGATCTCGCGATTGATCTCGACCGCCACCCGTTTTCCGGCAAGGCCCATGTCGCCCAGCAAGGCGGTCAGCGCCACGGGCCCGTTCAGGGCTTGCTCGGCCCCGTTCACGTAGATAATCATAAGCAATGGTGCAATTCCTAAGATGGTTGTATATTGTATGGCCTCTTTGCGCCATGTGCTATGCGGGTGTAGTTCAATGGTAGAACTTCAGCTTCCCAAGCTGATAGCGAGGGTTCGATTCCCTTCACCCGCTCCACCCCCCTCCCTCTTTATTGACCAGCACCCGGTCCGATTGCAGAGCGCCCGATCGAACCCTACACTCAGCCTTTTTTGGAAAGGCTGACTCGTGAAAAAACAGACCCGCACCGTTGTCATCGCACTGAGTCTCGCCACCGTCTTGGTCCTGGCGATTGTCGTCGCGCTTCCCGGAATCGTGGCTTTAAACAAGGTCAAAAACGAGATCGCAGAGACCCTCTCTCAGGCGAGCGGCCGCCCCGTGACCATCGGCAAGTTGAGCTTGTCTCTCTATCCTTGGCTCGGTATTCGCCTCGATGGCGCTGAGCTCGCAAACGCCCCGACCTTTGGCAAGACACCGCTCGCCCGAGTCGACGATGCGCTAGTCGAGGTGCGCGTCCTCCCGCTCTTCGCGGGTCATATCGTGCTGCGGCGCGTGGTCGTGACCGGGCTTAAGCTGAACCTGCGCGAAAATGCCGCCGGACACACAAACTGGGCCGCTCTGATCCGGACCCCGAAGAGGCCTGCGCCAACGAAGGCCACGCGCGCCGAGGCCCACGAGGCCCCAGCCTTCGCTCTGCTGCGGGCGGCCGGTCTTACGGTCACGAATGCCTCGGTCACTTACCGCAACGCGCGCACCGGGGCCCGCGACATCCTCAGTCACTTCACTGTCCGCTTAGGGGAAATCCGGCCGGGACGCCCGGTGGCCGTACATCTTGCCGGCGTGCTGAAGACCGCAGGTCACGGGCCGTTCCCGTTTCGGCTCTCGGCGCGCGCCATCCGTCAGCACAAAGGCCTTCTTCTGAACCCGTTTCGGCTCTCGATCGCGACCCTGAAGGCCGTGGGCACGGTGCAGGCGACAGAGACCCGGTCCGGCCTTAAGGCCCACGGGCACCTGCACATTCCCGCATTTGCCCCCCGGCCGCTCCTAGCCGCGCTCGGGCTATCCTATAGGCCCAGTGACCCCAAGGCCCTGCGGACCGCCTCGGGAAGGCTCGCTTTCAGGCTGAGCCCCCGCCAGTTGTCCTTGGCGCCGTTCACGATCCGCTTCGACCAAACCCTCGTCACGGGCCGGCTCGTGCGCTTAGCGCACCCGCTCCTCTACCGAGTGCATCTCGCTATCAGCTCCTTGGCTCTCGCGCCCTATCTGCCCCCGAAGCCCTCGGCGCCGCCGGCGCCTCAGCCGGTCCAGGGGCCGGGCCGTCCGCAAGCGGGTACCAAGACCCCCTCGCCCCTCCTCAGCCTACCTGTCATGGGTACCGTGACGATCGGTCGGCTGGTGGCCCACGGCCTCACTCTGACGCGCGTCTCCGCCGCCCTACACGGACGCCATGGCCATATCCGCTTACAGCCGCTCACGATGGATCTCTATGGCGGGACCTTCGCCGGGCGGCTTGCGCTCAAAGCGGCCCACCCACTGCCCTGGCGGCTCGCGGCCCGGCTTTCTCAGGTGCACATAGGCGCGCTCTTGCGCGCGCTCCACATGTTCCCGGAGTTTTCCGGGCTCCTGAATGCCCATGTCCGCCTCCGTGGATCCGGCGTCGCGCTCTTACCGATCGAGCAGAGCGTGTCAGGAAGGCTCACCGCCGATATGCCGCGCGGGGCCTTGCGCGGCCTTGATATCAATTTCATCGCGAAAGACCCGAAAGCGGTCGTGGGCCCGCATCGCCTAAAGAAGGTGGCGGGCACCGTCTTTACCCGCTTGCATGCCCAAGCGACGATCGCCAATAGCCTCGTTACCCTTCAGGCACTGTCCCTGCATACCGCGCGCGCGGCCGTTCACGGCCAGGGGACCATGACACTGCTCCCCACGAAGACCCTGAACACGCTCTTAAAGGTCACGCTGCCAAGCGGCCTCACGGTACCGGTGCGTGTCCGTGGCCCGATCGGCCACGTGCATTTCGCCGTCTCCTTGAACCGACTGTTAAGCGGCTCCGGCAAGGGGCTAGGCTCGGCGTTTAAGAGTCTGGGCGGGCGCCTCAAGAGCTTTCTCGGCATCCATTGATCATGGATTTCACTGCTCGCGTGCTCGCTTGGTATCGGCGTCATGGCCGTCACGATCTTCCTTGGCAGGTTCCGGACCCCTACCTGCGCTGGCTTGCAGAAATCATGCTCCAGCAGACCACCGTCACCGCTGCGCGGCCCTACTTCGAGCGCTTTCGGGCGCGCTTCCCCACCCTTGAGGCCCTGGCGCAGGCCCCGCTCGACGATGTCCTGGCGCTTTGGTCCGGTCTTGGTTACTACGCGCGCGCCCGCAATCTTCACGCCACCGCCCAGCTTGTGATGGACAGGCATCAAGGACGGTTCCCACAGACCCTCCCCGAGCTCTTGGCCTTACCGGGCATCGGCCTCTCCACGGCCGGTGCGATCCTGGCGTTTGCCTTCGGAGTCCCGGCCCCCATTCTCGACGCCAACGTCCGCCGGGTCTTGAGCCGCTATCACGGCATCACCGACCGTGATGCCAAGGCCACACGCCGCCTGTGGGACTATGCTGGTACCTATACGCCGACCCACGATGTGGCTGACTATACTCAAGCGATCATGGATCTCGGCGCGCTCGTGTGCCGAAGGACGCCTGAGTGTTCCGTCTGCCCGCTGGTTCAAGACTGCTTGTTTAAGGGTGAGGAGGCGCGGCCGACCCGGCGCGCCAGGCCCGAGCGCTCGGTCGTCATGGCTCTTGTCTACCAGGCGAACGCCGGCCTGCTTCTTATGCGCCGTCCGGCGCACGGGGTGTGGGGTGGTCTCTGGAGCCTCCCAGAGTGTCCCGCCCTCTCCGACCTTCTCCCTTATTTGGCGTCACTCGGCTTCGAGGGCACGCCCGGCGCGGCCCGCGTGGCCCTGCGTCACGTCTTTACCCACTTCGCCCTGTCTATCACCCCGGTGCCGGTCCTCCTTACGAACACAGGTACCCGCGTGTCCGAGAACCGCGATATGATGTGGTATCAGCGGTGCGCGGCCGAGCCCGGTATGCCAGCCCCGGTCAGGCGCCTCGTCAACCAGTTCTTGGAGACCACATGAGTCGAACCGTGTTGTGTGTGAAACTCAAAAAGGAGGCCGAAGGCCTCGATTACCCGACCTACCCGGGCGAGCTCGGCAAACGCATCTACGAAGGCGTTTCCAAAGAGGCGTGGCAACAGTGGCTGGCCCACCAAACCATGCTCATCAACGAATACCGTCTGAGCCCCATGGACCCGAAGGCCCGCAAGTTCCTGGAAAAGGAGATGGAGAGCTATTTCTTCGGCGAGGGCTCGACTGTTCCCGAGGGCTTCAAGCCCCCGGGAAGCAAATAACCTCGTGCTTAGCGTCCCCCGGCCTTGAGGCCGGCGAACAAGTGGTTTGTCATCCGCCAAGCCTCCTCCGTTGCCTGCTTTTCGGCGGGATCCGGCCGATCCATAAACGCATGACCCACATCGGGGAAGACGCTCAGGGTGTAGCGCTTGTTGGCGTGGCCAAGGGCCGCGCTGATCCGCCCATGCTCCTCGGGCGTGATCGAGGCGTCCTTGGCTCCATAACAGAGCAGTAGTGGGGCCTCGATCTGGGGGATCGTGGCCAATAAGGACGTCCGGCCCAAGCGATCCTGAGGGTTGTCTATGCCTCCTCCGTAAAAGCAGGCCGCCGCGCGTATGTCTTGCGGGTAGCTGCTGGCGGCCAGGAAGGCTAAGCGCCCGCCGTTACAAAACCCCATGACGCCGAGCTGCTCTCCCTTGACGTCTTTCCTCGTCTTTAGATGATCTATGGCCCGCCCCAGGGAGGCCATGATGGCCTGGTCACCGAGCGACTTCAGTTTTGCGATGGCCCCGCCTAGGTCGCTCGGCGAAAACACGGCACCGTCGTAAAAGTCGAGCCCGAAGGCCGCAAAGCCCGCCTTCGCGAGATGTTCGCACACGTACTGAATATGGTCGTTAATGCCCCAGATCTCCATAAAAACGATGATCACCGGGGCCGGCGCACCCGCCGGTTTCGCCAAATATCCTCTGACCCCGGACTCGTCGATAAAGGCGCCGTTCTTCTTACTGTCCACGTTCCCTCCTTGATGATGTGGTGTCTTGAGAAAATACCTTCTTTAGCCGCCCACGGCGCAGTCCGCCAGTTGCGCCGCGGTGGGCTCCGCACAACAATACCAGGGCTCAGAAAGGTGTGGGCTTGCCGGCCCGGCCTGCTCGTGCTTAAGTGTCGGCGCCTTTCGTCCCAGGGCCTCGTGCGCCAAGGACCAAAGCCCGTTGAACGTCTCAAGGCGCCCTCGCCCTTCGGTCTCGCTCTTCTCCACCCAACGCTGGGCCAGGGTTTGTAGGGCATCGACGCGCGGGTCGGCATGGGTCCACGGATACCCCAACATCTCCCCCGAAAACCCGCCGACCCGTTCGCGGAAACCGGGAATCCGCAAAAGATAGGACCCCTCCGGGACGAGCAGGCGGATGACGAGCTGGATCGGTGTGACGCTATTGATCAAGGCCAAGTCACGCACCTGGGTCAGCAGCTCGAGGTAGGTCTCGAGCGTCGTCCACGGGGTGAAGGGTACGAAGGTCGGGGTCAGGGCGATGCCCGATGCCCGGGTGATACGGACGGCCCAAGCGATATCCTGGGCGGTATGTCCTTTGTCGAGGAGCCCGAGCACCGTGTCGTCGAACGATTCCGCAGCGCTCGTCAAAAAGAGGCAGCCGTACTTGGACAGACGTGGCATGAGGTCTTTATGGGCCAGAATGTGCGAAATCTTGACGGTGGCGTCGAAGGTCACGGTCGGCCAGTTCTCTTGCACAGCCTCCAGTATCCTAAGGGCGTGCGTTGGTCCGTTCAAGAAGTCCGGGTCGCCGAAAGAGAGATGCGTGGCGCCCTGCGCGATCTGTTGCGCGGCGTCGGCGATGACGACCTCCGGCGGGATCGCGCGGAAACGGCCTTCGTATACCGGCACGATGGGACAATGGCGACACAGGTATTTGCAGCCACGCGAGGCCTCGACAAAGCCCACCGTCTTGCGCTCGCCATCGGGGACTATGAGGTGCGCGTAACGGCTCAAGGCCGGTAGCCCGATGCGATCGGGAACCACGAACCGAACGCGGCTGGCCGTGTCCGCGACCGTTTCGGGATTGCTCAAGAGCCGCAAAAGCTCGTTTTCGAACTCCGGCCCCAACACATGGTCGACCCCAAGACGCCGAAGGGTATCGGTATTCGGGGGTCCATAAAGGCCGTAGCACACCAATTTCGCTTGCGGGGCGGTGGCGCGTATTCTTGGCAATAGGCTGGTCGCGATGCGGGTTGCGGTGTGCATTCCCAGCACGATGCCAATGACATCAAACTGGACCAGGGTCTCCCACGGCATGGAGCCCAAAGTAAGGTCGGCCAGGACCACGCCGTGTCCACGTGACCGCAGGAGGGCCGCTGGGTGCGCCAAGGAAAACGGCTGACGGCCCAGCTCGTAGGGGCTAACGAGAAGAATCTGCATCCTATTATCATACGGCAATTAGGCCCCGCTGTGCGCCGACCGCCCCGGGAGGAGCGCCGCCACGGCCCGTCCCGCGCCCGATGGTGTCGGAGCGAAGTGCGCGTTCGAGCGGGGAGCTGCGACCTCCTGCTTCTAGCCCAAAAGCACGGACCGTTATCTCTGCGCACTTAGCGTCAGGCGGATTTGCTAGATACGCCCCTTTCTCTTCGCTCGTTTCAAAACCGGACACTTTGCACCAATAGCACAGCCACGAAGAGGCCATTTCCGAAGGCCGGACCGTTTCGGGGAAGTCGGGAATTCCTGAAAAACGCCATTCTGTAGCGGATGCTACGCATGAGCCTGGGCCGATCGAGCCTTGACGCGGCCGCGGCGAGCGGCTTTAATGCGCGCTTCGCCCAGGTAGCTCAGTCGGTAGAGCAGAGGACTGAAAATCCTCGTGTCGGTGGTTCGATTCCGCCCCTGGGCACCACTAAAAACAACGACTTACAGGTTTTTCCTGTCATTTGAACCATAAGTCTTCAGTAACGGAAGCTTTATGGTTCAAAACCGACTACGGAAGACTTAATGGTTTAAAAACTTCCCGAAGCGCACGGTGGCTCTCAGTTGGTTTGCGGTTAAGCGGTGCTATGCTAAGCGGTTGATAGCGGCGCGGCTTCAAACGTCGGAGAACCTCGTCACTATGCCCCGGGGCCAATTTTCAACTGTCGCACCCTCTTTCATTGTATCCGCGTCACAAGCACCGGACGGGGTTGCTATGATCTATCGGGGCGAAATCCGGAAAACTCGAAGATCTGGCCGAATCTGAGTACCGCCTCGGCAGTATGGTCGCATCCTGCCTACCCGGCTAACGCTCAAGCCCCACAGACCATCTCACGGTCAATTTACTGCCCCAGAAGGGAATTGCGCCCCACTTATAGGCCAAAAATGCCCTGGTGTGGAATTGTTGGGCGTCAAGCGGACAGGCGTTGGATGATCGAGCGCGATACATTATTTGGGTTATCGCTGACCCATTATGTCGACCTCGGGCAGGGCTTCAGTTGTGACCGTGCTTACACATGACCGCCAAGCGTCCTGAAGTTCGCGTCTGCGAAAGTTCACTTCCGCCACCTCTATCCGCGTGTCCGCATTGCGGCCTCGGGGGCCTAAGGGGTGCGCCGCTTTTGGCGCATCCCGCTTGAGCGCAAGGTTACGGCATTGAGTGTGGTGCTTCGTTGCTTCGGACTTAAAAACTCGATACTTTTTTGCTTAGTGCCAAAGTGACCTTAACGCCTTCCTCACGAAAAGCTAACTCGGCCGGAGAGAAAAGAAAGTCGGTGATCACCTGAGTCTTGCCTAATGGTTCACCCGTGTATTTGATTTTTGCGTTCATAAATAGCCTTTCCCTTGCGCCAATAGCCTGCGTCAATGATTCGAATAACAGAAGCGCGATATGTGAACCGCACCGTAAGTACGCCACCGTCAAGCTCTCCGAAACAATAGAACCTCTCTTCGGTTTGACTGTGGGCGATGTCGTTGGCAATCACACGCCGTGGATCAGCGAATGCATACTGGGCGCCGCTAAACGAAACGCCATGTTTTTTCTCGTTTTCAACATCCTTGTCGGTACCCCAGTCAAAGCGCGCGTTTGACATAGGCGAAGACTGGCGCTAGGCAATATAAAAAGCCATATGTAGGTATGGACACTCATAGCGTTTGACGTGAGCAGCGGGCCATACATCAGTCCGCTTTATGGGCGGGTTAGGCGACTGATGCGCGCTATTTCGATGGCGGTAGTTAGGCATTTCTAGGCCGGGTTGGGAAAGGGGAGTATTCGACCGCGCGAAGCACGCGGCCGGTCGCCCTTAACACAAGCTCTCCAATCTCGGTGGACTTTTTCGGCTCCTCAGTAAAATTCATGGGTGAGCTTCGGCTCAGGAAGCTTGCCAAGCGCATGATAAAAGCCATTTCCAGGATATCTGGGAATCGGAATCCGTAGGATTTTCTGATGCGGAGTTTGGCCTTGTTGTTCAGGCTCTCCACAATGCCATTTGAGATGCGGCCTTTAGCCTTAAGCCCGTTCAAGATCAGGGGTCGGTGACGCCGACGCATGCGAGGAGCGCCTGTTCTAGAAATCGTTGGCGCTTGCCCGATAGATCCAGTGGTGGAACAGGCGGTAACGGCGCAGGGATAAAGGCGCGCACAGCCTCACCGGCTGTGGTGGTCATCATCCATTGTCCAGTGGCCCCTCTTTTCCTAACCGCTATTGCTGTTCCTGTAAATAAGGCTAGCCACTATTATCGTAAATGGCCGTATATGATAATAGCAAACTACTAGGCCACGCTGGCCTTAGCGGGGCGACGAGTGACCCGTTCTTTGTTGAATGCGGGCATATTCGGGATCGTTGGCGCCGCTCGTGCTCCATTATTAAAAGAGCGGCTCCGCAGGAGGGCTTGTCCGTGAACAGGGCTAAGCCCGCCGCCGATTTTTACGGGAAAAGAAGGCCACATAAACGGATGCGCGAGGGCCGAAAGGGGCGTGACGACCAATCCTTCCGCGGACATGGCTGCTGCCAGGGGGTCGTGCGGGTTGCATCGAATCTTAAAAATTCCATTGCGTACGGATTAGCGCCAGAAGCGCAGACGGCGTGCCATTGCCCCCTGGATGATGCCAGTACTGCAGGTCAGGTTCTATGCTGAGGCTCCGCGCCACAAACAAGCGGTAGTACGCCTCGTAAACGGTCTCGGAACCAAACGTGAGGCCGGCCTCGGGCGTAAGACGCGCTTCGCTGACCCCCAATCCCAAGGAGTCCCGTGGCCGTCCCGGAAAGGCCCCTCTCCAGACGATGCCGGCGCCCATGTGGCGGCGGATGAGGGCGACAGTGGGCGGCCCGGCCCCGTATTGGAAAAACACCCCAACCTTGCGCTCCGTGTTCGCCGCCTCCTTGCGCGACCGAAAGAGCGTGAGCCCCGCGACCAAGTACCAGCCCTGGGCGCGGTGCTGAACGCCGCCGGCAAAGCTCGGAAACGTCCCCGTGTGTCGCCACGCCCCCAGCTCTAAAACCCCTGGTAGCCCGGCGATATGACCCTTGTATCCGGCCTGGGTGATAAAAAACCTTCCACCGGGATCATAGGGAAGAACCCGATAGAGGTGGCCATTAAAAAGGCCGGCGGCTAGGTAAAGGGATCGGGTGGGGTAGATAAAAAGGTCGGCCCCAAACGCACCCCGCGGATAGGTTGGCAGCACGAAGGTGCTGAGGGAGGCGTCCGAGGAAAAATCCAACGACACAAAGTCCCGGGCGTAGGGGACGGTCAGGAACTGGTCGTCGACGTACATCAACCCAACCCGGAGCCGAAGCCGCCGGCCCGCCAAGTCTTGCTGGTACCAGGCGCGGTCGATACCGGTGGTCGCATAGGCGTCCATATTGTCCGGGTCCTGGATGCTTCCGATCTGGCGTACCTGGACGCTTGGACCGTGATGGTCCTGAAAATCCACAAAGAAGGTGCCGCCCGGCCATCCGAGTAGGCGCGCGGTCTTGACGGTCGCCCGGAGATCTAGCAAGTATTGGGCAAGGGTGGTGTTGTCGTTTAGGCCCCCCTGGATCCCGTGGGAGATGTCAGCCAGGATGGCCCCCGACCAGTGAAAGCCCACGCCCCGAGGTTTTCGCGCCGCCTTGCGGCCCGCCCCTCGCATCGAGGCCTGCGCCCCGGCGCCCGCCCTCGTCAAGCCCT
Source organism: Pseudomonadota bacterium (assembly GCA_021794595.1). Lineage (GTDB taxonomy): Bacteria > Pseudomonadota > Gammaproteobacteria > Acidiferrobacterales > Acidiferrobacteraceae > Acidiferrobacter. Next base: position 32,918 of record JAJYQN010000128.1, on the reverse strand, counting down.
GGCTTTTGGCGCCCCCGATCCGGGCGCCGATCTCGTGCGCATGACTGACGAGGGGGAGCAGGCAGACCACCATGGTCCCTAAGCTGACTTCAAGCCGCCTGGGCCTCGCATCCAACCTGCGCCCTCGTCTCGTATCATCGCGCATGGGTTCCGTCTTGTCCCTGAAAGATCGCCTTCCGAGGCCGGCGGTTCGGCGCACTTAAGGTCGGGGCTTTGCCTGCCCCGCCGGCATTAAGGCCCGCTGGCCGGAACCCTTTGTTGCCGATGCCGCTCCTGGGTCCGGCCAGCGGGGTTTTCAGACTAGCGGGGGGATTTTTGATTGAAGAGAACCGCGCCTTGGGTGTAGCGTACGGCTCGCCCGCAGGCCCCCGCCTTCGGTGGTGAGATTGTATTGTGGACCATAGGTAAAGGCATCAATGGTCGAACTGGTCGCCCATCGCGGCTATGCGCATCGCTACCCCGAAAATACCCTCGTCGCTTTAGAGGCCGCGGTCGCAGCCGGCGCGCGCTATGTCGAGGTCGATGTTCAGTTGACGTCCGACCGCGTGCCGGTGTTGTTCCACGACCACGACTGTCTCCGTTTGTGCGGCGTTGCCGGTACCATAGACGAGCGCCCCTACGCGGCGATTCGGACGCTCGGGGCCTCGTGGCCGGAGCGTTTCGGCCCCCGTTTCCAGGGCAATCCCTTAGCGAGTCTCGCGGATCTCGCCGCCTTTTTGGCCCGGCACCCACAGGTCACGGCCTTTGTCGAAATCAAACGCCAAGCCGTGAAGCGCTTTGGCGCCGAGGTCGTTCTTGCGGCCGCTTACGAGTCCTTACAGTCGGTGCTGGCCCAGACGGTGTTGATCTCCTTTTCCCTTCCCGCGCTGCGCGTGGCCCGGGGGCTCTGGCCGCGGATTGGGGTCGTGACGGCGCGCTATCGGCAGTTTATGACAGGGAGCGTGCGGTCTCTGGCCCCCGAATACCATTTTTGTGACAAAGACGGGCTACCGGCGCGTGGCTCCTTGGCGCACGAAGGCAGCACGCTCGTGGTGTACGAGGTCGATGATGCCGCCTTGGCGCGCGAGCTTGCGCTGCGCGGGGCAGCCCTAGTTGAGACCTTTGCGATCGCGGAGCTTGCCTCCGCCTTAGGAGCCGGGGCGTCGTGAGCACGCGTTTTGATGTCGTCGTGATTGGAGGCGGTATTCAGGGGGTCGGCGTGGCCCAGGCGGCGGCGGTGCGGGGATATAGCACCTTGCTTTTGGAACAGGAGGACCTTGCCGCCGGCACCTCCAGCCGCTCCTCGAAACTGATTCATGGCGGTCTGCGTTATCTCGAGTCGCGCCAGTTCGGTCTTGTGCGCCAGTCTTTGCGTGAGCGCGAGACCCTGCTGAAGATCGCAGCCCCCCTGGTTGAGCGTCGGGCCTTCTACATCCCGGTGTACGCCCATTCGCGCCGGAGTCCCGCGCGGGTCGCCGCCGGCCTCCTCCTGTACCGAGCCTTGGCCCATGGCGCCCACGGCGGATTTCAGCGCCTAGCATCGCGTGACTGGGATAAGCTCGATGGGCTAAAGACGGCCGGACTCAAGGCCGTGTTTCGTTACTACGATGCCCAGACCGACGATGCGGCGCTTACCCGCGCCGTGGCCCGTTCGGCCCAGGAGTTCGGTGCCGAGATACGCACCGGGGCTAGGTTTATCGGGGCCGAGCGCGTGGGCCCGCGTTACGAGGTGCGCTTTGTGAGCGCGGGAGCGGTGGCGTCTTGTGCCACTCAGGTGCTCGTGAACGCCACCGGTCCTTGGGTAGGACAGGTCTTGGGTCGCATCCTGCCCGGTCCGCCGCGCCTCCCTCACGACCTTGTTCAGGGGGCTCACATCATCACTCCCGGCACCCTCCACCAAGGCCTCTACTATACGGAGGCCCCACACGATGGCCGAGCCGTCTTCGTGATGCCCTGGCACGGCCGCATCCTGACCGGCACGACCGAGACCGCCTATGTCGGCAACCCGGCGTTCTCGGCGGCGACTCGGGATGAAATCGCCTACCTCCAAGAGGTTCTGACCAGTTATTTCCCGGATCTGTCGCCGACCGTGGAGGACAGTTTCGCGGGGCTTCGGGTGCTCCCGAGAACGACGCAAGGCTTCAGCGCCCGGGCGCGCGAGGCGGTGCTTTTGGCAGATGGTCCGGTGCCCCGCCTCATCAGCATTTTTGGTGGCAAGCTGACCGCCTACCGACATACCGCAGATCAGGTTATGGAGCGTTTCAGGGGTGTCTTGCCGAAACGCACCGCCCGCGGCGACACCCGGCGCGTGATTCTCTCAGTGCCATGAGGGCATGAGCGCGCACCATTTCTGGTAGCGGTCGCTTTGCGCCTTGTCTGTGGCTGGCCCGAACGTTCGTTCGCCCGGACTTTTGGGCCATTCCGCGGGTGCCCCGGCCACCAGGAATGCTAGTCCTCGCGAGGTCGCCTCGCGTTCGCCGGGACGGCGCACGCCAAGGCCGCTTAGGTTGGCGAGGGCTTGGCACACCCCGTCACAGGCGCTCATGCCGCCTGTGACGACGAGTCCCACGCACGGACCAGTTTGGGCTTGGATCGCGCGGATGTTTTCGTTCACAAGAAAGAGGACGCTCTCGATAATGGCCGCCGCCTTCGCGGTTGTGGTCCCCTCGCCCTCGAAGCGTGGTGCGAGATCCGGGCGCCAGTAGGGAGACCCAAGGCCCCCTATGGTGTTTAAAAACAGCGGACGCGGATCGCGGCCTTCCAAGAGCGATTCACAGTACCGAGCCAGATCGCGGTAGGGCAAGGCCTCGCTCCCCCAAGCCAGGGCCGCGCCCGCACCATTAACGGTCCCCTCCAAGACGTGCAGGCTGTCGTGACCGTCCTGAAGGGCTACGCTCCAAAGCAGCGGGCCCCAATCGACTATCGCATGGGCGACCGGCCGCTGGAGAAACGCCCCGGTCCCCATATTGATGTAGATCGTATCCGGCCGCGGCGCGCCCTCGCTAAAAAGTGCCGCGCCTTGATCGCCCATCATGACGGTGAGCGGGACCTGGGCGCCGCCGGCCCTTAGCCCACCAAAGGGATAGCGGCTGGGGGTGCAGGTCGGCAAGGTCTGCTCTGAAATCCCGAATAGCCGCAAAAGCTCGGGGTCCCAGTCCTTGCGCCGCCAACCCCAGAGAAGCGTACGCGCGGCGTTGGCAGGATCCGCGACCAAGGGTTGCGGTACCACGGAACGGAACACGAGAAAGCTGGCCAAGGGGCCCATGATGAGGTGGCCGGCCTTGGCCGCCGCCCGCACCGCCGGGAGGTGCTCAAGGCACCAGCGCATCTTGAGCGCCCCGTAATGGGGGGACAACATGAGTCCGGTGCGCTCGCGAATGGCGAAGGCCTGCGAGGCATAGTCGGCCATGAACGGGCTTGCGCGCCGGTCTTGCCAGCTCAGTATCGGCGACAGCGCTTGTCCTGTGCGGCTATCCCAACAGACGAGGCTGGCCCTTTGGGTCGCGAGTCCGGCGCTCACGATGTTGAGTGCGGTCGTGGTCCCCAAGATTCGCAAGGCCCCTTCTATGGCTCGGCCAAGCGACCCTACGACTTCCTCCGGGTTTTGTTCGAGGATATCGGGCGCATGGCTTTGGTGGCTTACCACCACCTCGCTGCGGGCAACCGCGATCCCCTGCTCGTTAAAAATCGTCGCGCGGGTCGCGTGTCCCCCCTGGTCTAAGGCCAAATACAGCGGCTCGCTCATGGTTCCCTCCCTGGCCATCTTCGGGCCTTGTCGAGATTATAGAGGCGTTTTCGTCACGCCGCTCAGCCTCTTTTCCAGGGCGGCGCGCAAGACGTCCTCGGGGAGGGCCTGACGCACGCCCGGTGGACGGCGCTCGGCGGCCCATACGCTATCTGGGAAAAATGGGTCGTCCTGAAACCGCGGGATGACGTGCCAGTGGAGGTGGGGGACGAGATTCCCAAGCGACGCCACGTTCATTTTTGCCGGTTTGAGGAGATCTCTTAATACCTCCTCCACTCCCATCACCACATCGAGTAGCCGATGGCGATCAGCCTCCACGAGGTCTGTCATCTCGCGGACGTGCGCCCGCCACACCACCCGGCAAAAGTCCCCGATCCCGGGGATCTGCGCCGGAATGACCGAGCAATAGGCGTCCGACCACAATAGGCTTATCGGCGCAAGCTGGCAGAGGGGACAGTTTTCCGGTTCGGACACAAAACGAGACTAGCACGCCGTCCGTTTCGTCCGCTAGCCTCCCCCGCGCTTCCTCTCTATAATGACCCTTTGAGGATGCGCCATGATCGACTGGAATTCTGTGGAAACGACGTTTCTCGATATGGACGGCACGTTGCTCGATCTACATTTCGATAACCATTTCTGGCAAGAGCACGTCCCGCTCCGCTACGCCGAACGCAACGGCCTTCCTGTCAGTGAAGCCAAGGCCCTTCTGTCCCAACGCTTCGCGCGTGCCCAGGGTACTCTGAACTGGTACAGCGTCGACTACTGGAGCGACGAGCTCGCCCTTGATATTGCCCAGCTTAAAGAGGAAGTGGCCAGCAGAATCAGTATTCGCCCCTATGTCGAAGAGTTCCTGCAGGCGATGCGCGTGGCCGGCAAACGCCTGGTCCTTGTCACGAACGCCCACGGCAAGACGGTCAGTCTGAAGTTTCGAGAGACCCGGATAGATAGGTATATGGACGCCGTGGTGTGCGCTCATGATCTGGGCCTAGCCAAAGAACACGCCCCGTTTTGGGGGCAACTGCAGGCCTTGGAGCCCTTCGATCCCGCGTCCACCCTCTTGATCGACGATAGCCTGCCGGTTTTACGCTGCGCGCGCGACTACGGTATTCGCCATCTCCTGGCCGTACGTAAGCCGGATCTGCGCGGCCCGGATAAGGACTGCGCCGAGTTTTCGGCCGTCGACTCGTTTCGCTCCCTGTTGCCGGTTGGCTGAGGATGCGCTTTGTCGGGGTCGCCGCGGCGCTTCTGGCGCTAGCCGGATGCGCTAGTTACGAGGCGAAACCCTTACGCGGCCCGGCGCTTGCGCATTTGGCGGCCCCGACCCAGAGGGCGCTCGCGACCGCCGCACGTCGTCTCCGGGTGCCCGGGATCGCGCCGCTTACGCTCAATTTTCGTAAACCTCTCACCGGAAAGGAGCTCGGTGTGATAGCGGTGTTGGCCAATCCCCAGCTGAAGGCCTTACGCGCCAGGAATCGCGTCGCGCGCGCCCAGGTGTTCGCGGCCGGACTTTTGCCTGACCCTGTGGTCCAGTTCAGCGCTCTTAGGCCCTATGGGGCGGGGTCCGGGGGACGAAGTACCTCGCTCACGGACGGCTTCTTATGGGACCTCTCGCGACTTTTGACCCGCAAGACCGATATCCGGCTCGCCAAAGAGCACGCTGCGGCGATCGATTACGAAATCGCTTGGCGCGAGTGGGTGGCCGCCAATAATGCCCGCTTGACGGCCCGTCGCCTCTATTGGTTGAGTCAGGAGTGGCGGGTTGCGAGGCGCGCTGCGACCCTTTGGGGGCGGCGCGAGACGTTTCTGGCACAGGATGTGCGCCACCATCTCATTGCCGGGTCCAAGGCCCTGGTGTGGGTGACCGCCCTGGATAGCTTGCGCCTCAAGATCGCGGCCTTGCGGCGATCCGTGCAAAGCACCCGCCTTAGCTTGAATCAGCAGCTCGGTCTCCCGCCCGCGGCACGGCTGATTCTGGCGCGGCCCACGGTTTCGGTATCGCCAAAGGCCTCGGCGCAGGCGCTCTTTAGCGCGGCCTTACAGAGGCGCATGGATTTGGTCGCGCTCGTCGCCGCCTACCACAGCGCCGATGAGGCGCTTTTGCGGGCCGTGCTCGATCAGTATCCGCGGTTGAGTCTCGGTTTCGCGGGGGCCAGGAACACCTCGGGTGTGAGTCAGGCCGGTATCCAGCTGAGTCTTGTGCTCCCGCTTTTCAACGGTAATCGCGGGGCGGTGGCGATCGCCCGGGCGCGGCGGGGCGCGCTCTTTAAGGGTTATGTCGCACGGCTCGCCGCGGCGCGGGCGCAAATCTACAGGCTGCGAGCCCTTGATCAGAGCCTCAGTCGCGAGATCCGAGAATTGCGCGGTCGCCGGCGAGACCTCGGGGGGCTTGCGCATGCCGCGGCCGTATCTTATAAGGCGGGCGCCCTCGGCCTCTTTCCTTATCTCACCTTAATGCAGGAGCTTCTTACAGTGCGACTCCAATTGATCGCCTTGCGCCTGTCCCGGGCGTCTGCCGCCATTGCCCTCCAGACCGCAACCGCGACACCGTGGTCGGGTGGGCGCTCATGAAGGGCGGCGTGTGGGGGCTTCTTGTGGTGTCGAGCGTGGCCTGTGCTCATCCGTTCTTGGTTCATGCTACACGGGCGCAATCGGCCTCCTATCGGCCAGCGATCACGGTGTTTGGCCGCGCTCATGGCCCCGATCGGACGGTCGTACAGGCCCCCTACGACGCCTTGATGGGCCCATATGTGGTGGCCCCTGGGAGTCGCGTGTCGACCGGGGCTGTCATCGCGCGTCTGTTGCCGACCAGTCTTGCCGCTACGGTGCGGGCCTTCAACGTGCGCGTGCAGGCCGCCCGGAGCGCTTATCGGCAGGGGCAGGTTTTGGCCCACCAAGGCTTGATCACGGCGGCCCATGCACAGTCTTTGAGGGCCGCATGGCAGGCCGACAACGCCGCGTTTTTAGCGGCCGCGCGGCGTTTGGCGCGCGGCGTGGTCCGCGCCCCCTTCGCTGGGATTGTGCGCTATCGGGCGGCGCCCGGCGCTTGGTTGGTTCGCGGGACAGCTGTGGTGGCGATAGCCGGGGACGGCGGCCTTTACGAAACCGCGGCCCTGACCGTGCACGAAGCCAATCGCCTGTTCGTGGGGGCCCGGGCACGGCTGGCCCGGCGACCGGCGAGCCCGGATGGTCGCGTCTATGCCTTAGCGGAGCGGGTCGATCGCCTAGGGCTCGTGCGCGCCTATATCCACGGCCTGAAGTCCTCCCTGCGTCCCGGAGAGGTCGTGCGTCTCATCTTGTTCGGCCATCGCGTACAGGCTTTGTCCGTGCCCCGCCAAGCCTTGGTCATCCGCCATGCCCGCGCGCGCGTCTATCTCTTGAAGGCCGGACATGCCGAACCGGTCACGGTTCAGGTCTTGCATCTCGGCGTCCATCGGGCCTTTATTAAGGCCGGCTTTGCTCGCGGCGCCTGGGTCATCGACTCCGAAGCGGCGCGCTTGCGCGCCGGCACACTGGTTCGGGCAGTGCGGTGAAGGTCTACCTCACAGCCCTCTGGGAGAATCGCTTCACAACCTTTTTGGTGGCGCTCCTCGTTCTGGCGGCGGGCCTCGTCGCCTTCCGCTCGTTACCCCGAAGCGTATTTCCTAACGTCAACTTTCCGCGCGTGTCGGTGCTGGTGAGCGACGGCTACCTGCCGGTCCATGTCATGCTGGTCCGTGTCACAGAGCCTTTGGAGCAAGCCGCCAAAGGGGTACCCAACGTCACCTTAGTGCGCTCGACCACCAGCAATGGTCTGAGCAAGATTCACGTGTTTTTTAATAGCGCCCTCACCCCCAACGAGGCGTATTTATTGCTCGAGGCGCGCCTAGGCCAAGTGGCCTTGCCGCCGGGCGCGCATATGACCGTGCGCCTTATGATGCCGAGCATCTATCCGTTTGCGGAATATGCCCTGGTCTCGCAAACGAAGACCAGCAGCGATCTCTTGCCGGCCTATGCCTTCACCATCAAGCCCCGCCTTCTCGATGTGCCGGGGGTCTACACAGTGGCCTCGATCGGCCGTGGCTGGCCACAGGTCCATGTCGCCCTCTCGCTCAGGCGCCTTATCGCGGCCCATCTTGGGCTTGCGCGCATCGTGGACCTTCTAAAGACCCACCAGGGACCTTATTTTGGCGGCGTCATGGCGGCCTTCCATAGCAGCTTTCTCCTGACCGCGGCGGGGCGACCGGCCACCGTCGCGGACCTACAACGCCTGCCCGTACCGCTGGGGGGCGCCACGGGCGCCACCATTCCGCTCGGCGCTCTTGCCCGCATCGGCGTAGGTCCCCCGCCGCGGGTGCGCGGCTCGGCCGTCGCTCCTTATCATCATAGCCTTCTGATCGAGGTCGCAGCCCAGGCCGACGCGAATGTCGAAAAGGTCGCGGCGGGCGTGGCGCACGCAATCGCGTCCTTGCGGACCGGCCTACCCGCCGGGGTTCGTTTGGTGCGCGACTACGATCTGTCGCGCCTGATCAGTGCGAGCCTGCATGACGTGTGGGTGGCCCTGGCCTTGGGCACCTTGATCACCTTCGGCGTCTTGCTGCTGTTCTTACGGCGATTCGACACCGCGCTTGCGACCTTGATTGTCGTGCCCTTGTCGCTGGCCGCTACCCTGCTCGTCCTGCACTTGTTTCATCTTGGCCTCAACATCATGACCTTGGGCGGCATTACCGCCGCGATCGGGGCGCTCGTCGATCACGCCATCGTTGTGATCGAACAGGCGACCCACTCTCGACCTTCGGGGACCCTCGAGGAGCGACGGCATCTTGCCCTCGTTGCCGCAGGCGAGGTCCTCCCCATGATGACCTTCGCCACCGCGACATCGGCCTTGGTGTTTGTGCCGCTTATCTTCCTGTCCGGGACCATCGGCATCTTGTTTCGCCAGATGGCGATCGCCCTGGTCACGGCCTTGATCGTCTCGCAAGGCGTGGCCTTGACGGTGACACCTTTGCTGGCGGCCTTCCTAGCGGGCCGCGGACGACCGAGCCCCAAGGCCTGGCGGCCCGCGCGCCGCGCCCGGGTGACGTATGCCCGCACGCTGCGCAGCGCGTTAAAGCGCCCGTTTTTCGGGGTATTAGCGAGCGGACTTGTGCTTTTGGCGGCGTTCGCGGTGTTTCGGGTCCTGCCGACGGCCTTTCTCCCGGCTTGGAACGAGGGCGTCATTGCGGTGCCGTTTCGGACCCCGGTCGGGAGTTCGGCCTCCGATACCCTCAAGGTGGGTCGAGGATTGGTCGCGATCGCGGCCCACGACCCGGCGGTCAAAACGGTGTCGGTGGTGGTCGGCCAGAGTCTCGGGAATCCGCGCGCCACGCCGAATAAGGGCGACCTTGTCATCACGCTGAAGTCGACGGCCTCGGCTCGCGCCACCATTCATCACCTAGGGATCGTGTTCCGCGAGGCCTACCCGAGCTTGGCTATGCTGAAGCTCCACCAGTTGCTCGTGACCCAGCTCGGCAATCTGTCGGGCGCCCACTCGCCGCTCGATGTCGATCTCTTCGGCCACAGCGCGAGCACCCTTGCGGTTTGGGGACAGAAGGTGAAGGCCCTTCTCCAGTCGAGCCATAAGTTTGCCAACGTGAGTTTTCCGACCTCGTCGGCCGGCCCCGCGATCACCTTTATCCCGCGCACCCGCGCCATTCAAAATGGCCTGACGCCGCCCGTGTTGGGTGAGCAGATCGAGGCCGGCTACTGGGGCGTCCCGGCCGGATTTCTCTTACGCGGCGCCCAGATCTTACCGATTACGGTCGATCTTAAGCCCGCAGACCCGGTGACGGCGCGTCTCCTGCCGCGCCTCTTCGTGCACGCCCCAAGCGGCCCATACGCCCCGCTTTCGGCCTTTGCCCGCGCCCACACCAATCCCTCGGTGGCCGTGATCACCCACCAAAACCTCGTCCCTTATGCCGATATTCAGGTGCGACCGAAGCGATCCATGGGGCTCAGCGCCGCCGCCGCCGCCGCGCGCCGTCTCATAGCGAAGGCCCATCTCCCGCCCGGGATCACGGCCAGCATCGCCGGTTATTACAAGGAGCAGGCGAAAAGCTTTTCGCAAATGGAGTTGACGCTCATTTTTGCGCTTTTCGTCTTGCTGGTTCTGGTGGGCTACCAGTTGCGAACGCAACGCGCGGCGCTCGCGGTCCTGATCGCAACCTCCTTAAGCGCCCTCGGGGCGCTCGTAGCCCTGTGGCTGCGCGGCATCCCGCTTGATAGCACCTCCTTTCTCGGCCTCCTTCTGGTGTTTGCCATCGTTGTGAATAACGGCATATTGGTCTTCGGCCAGGCCCGCCATTACCGACCGATTCCGGGGCGCCTCGAGGTCGAGCTCGCGGCCCGCCGTCGTTTACGCCCCATCCTCATGACCATGGCCGCCGATGTTTTGGGTTTTTTGCCTTTGGCGATCGGGGTAGGCCATGGCACGGATCTTTTGAAGCCGCTCGCGACTGCGGTGATGGGAGGGCTTGTTTTGGCGGTCGCGGCCTCGCTCTTCGTCGGGCCCATGCTCTATGTGGCGTTTTCGCCTAAGCCGCGAGATGGCGCCCGGTAGACTGAGTCTCCAGAGCCAGCCGATCCCCCACGAAGGGGTTGCCCCGCGACCTGCGGCAGGGCCTCGACTCTGACAGAGTTGCCGCGTGGTACAATAAATTGTACCATCTGGCTATGAATCCCCTCGCCGAAAAGATTGCGCACAAAGTCATCCAGCGCCGCGTATTCCTGAAGCTATCGCAGCGGGATCTTGCCAAGAGGGCGGGCATCGCCCGCGGTACCTTGCGGAGTATCGAAGCGGGGAGCGGCCGTGTCACCATAGCCAACCTTTTGGCCGTATTTGAAGTGCTCGACATTGGCTTGGATCTCCGACAAGAACACAAGGTGGAACGGGCGCCGGATGGCAGCTTGCCCATGCGCCCGAATGTTTATCAACTTATGGCGATGCGCAAACAGGGCCTTATTTGAATGGATGGCCTGGATATTTACGTTCAGGATACCCAGGTCGCACGCCTCGATCGTCTCGATAACGGCGAGTATGCGTTCTCTTACATGCCCGATAAGCGACCCAGGGATGCGGTGTCGCTTACGATGCCCGTGAACGAAGATTACTCGGATCCCTTTATGATCATCCCTCCCGCCTTGCAGGTAGGCTTTCCAGAAGGGGCTCTTCTTGAGGCGATTTATCGTATCGCGGGAAAGACCCTCAAGATTGATGACGATTTCGACATCTTGGCGCTTGTGGGCCAGAACATGGTCGGCCGGGTTCGGATTTTGCCGCAGGGAGAGAGCCTGAGCACGGCTTCTGCGGTGAGCGCGAGCCATGCGGTATCGAAGCTCCTCAGGGACCCCTCGACAACGACCGTTTTGCTAGAGCAGTTGATTGAGCAGCTGGCCATCCACGTTGGGCTATCGGGGATACTCCCCAAGGCCTTCGCCACGGCGCCCTTGCACGGACCCCTGTCTTTTCCTGTGGGGGACACCATCGTCAAGCTCGAGACCTCAGAATTCCCCGGTATCGCGATCGTGGAACACCTTTGTCTTTTGGCGTGCCATGCGGCCGGTATCCCCACAGTAGACTCAGAACTCGCCGCTAACGGGCGCGCCCTTCTTGTGAAGCGATTTGATTGCGAGAAAGAGGGACAGCGTCTAGGGTTCGAAGATTTCTGTGCCCTATCCGGTTTGCCGCGAACCGCCAAATACGCGTCCAGCATGGCGAGTCTCGCCGGGGTTCTGAAGATGTACTGTCAGGAGCCGGCGCTAGATACCCTGTTTGCCATGGTCGTCATGAATACCGTTCTGCGCAATGGCGATGCGCACCTTAAAAATTTTGGCTTGGTATACGACGACCCAGCCGATCCCAGGCTCGCGCCGGCCTACGATGTCGTTAGCACAGTTGTCCGGATCCGCGATGATCGGCCCGCCCTCCCCCTTAGCCAGAACGCACCCCTTTCTTGGCCCACCACCGAAGACCTGCTCGTTTTTGGTGAAACGACCTGTCACCTGTCCCGCCAGGATATGGTGCCTATCCTGAACCGTTGCCAAGACGCCGTTCGGAACACGAGGCCTGTTTTGGAAAGGATGCGGTGCCAGTTTCCCCACGTCTTGGCCCTAGAGCGTCTTGATCACATCTTTTCCCGCGCCGGCACGGCTCTGTAGCGCGCGCCCAGCGGCTCCGCTCGCTTTCCGACCGAGCAAACACCCGCCCTGAAAAGTCTAGCGATTCCCGGGTGTCTGGCACTATCGCTGCTGCGGGCCTCTCGGCACGTTTCAGGAACCGAAGGCCATCACGCCCTAGCCTTTATGTGACCTTTTAGCCCAAGCGACGAGGTGACGGGCGGTCGTGCGCATTTCGGTCTTAAGCTTGCTCTTGATAAGCCAGGAGTCGAGGATCGGCGGGATATAAAAGGACGGTGTAAGCACCGCCTTAAAAGAGACGCGGGTACCGCCTTTTGTGGGGGACAGGCGCCAGCGCGAGAAGCCTCCCCGAAAGCTTGAGAGCACCGGAATGATAGTGCCTTTGATCTCGAAGGGCTTGTGACTGGTCATGGCCTCGGTCTGGGTGACCGGAAAGCAGATAAACAGCACACAGCTTTTGATATACATGCGCAAAAGCGTCTGTCCGTCATGGCGGATGACCTCGCTACGCTGAACGTCCGGGTTCAAGCGCTTGATCGCGGCGTAGTCGGTCAATATGTGCCAGGCGCGGTCTATGGGAGTCTTCAAGACCAGGGTAAGTCCCATGCGATAACTCCCGCCCTCGGTCGATACGACGATGCGCGGGACGGTCTTCCCCAGGGCCGGCGTGGCGAGAAGCGCTGAGATGACAAGGGCCGCGAGAAGGGCGGGGCCACGAGTCCTAGGAGGCGCGCCCCTAGCGCGGCCAGCTGCGAAAGCGTTCCCGGCAGTAGTGAAGGAGCGCGTCATAGTCCCGAAAGTGCAAGGCGAAGTGGCGTTCGGCCGGCTCATCCCATTCGCAGAAGTCGTTTGAGTAGTCGCGGCAGATCGGCGGGCGTGTCTCGTAGATTCCGCAGGCCCCGTCTTCCAGGAGGTGTTCGCAGCGGGTGTGCATAAGAAGATACCAGCCATCCTCGTCCTTGTAGACCTCGATGCCGCGATGGCTGACTTGCCACAGGAGGTGCTCAAAGTCGCTCCGCGCGCGCGGTGTCGGGATCTTTTGGGTGATGTAGCCGCAACAAATCGCGGGGCACTGACCGCATTTCCCTCGATCCGTTGCTACCATAACGGGAAACGGTTGGCTCATGACATCAGTCCAAAGGTGCCCAACAGAAGAGCGCATGCCGATGCGGCCAGCGCCCCATGAAAAAGCCAACGTCTTTCGGTGAGCGCCGCTACGGACGCAAGCGCGATCGCGATCTCGGCGGCCACAAGCGCTTGAGCATAATGGTCATGCGGACCCATCAGTCGCTCGCTCGTCTGGTTTAGGCGGTTGGCCTTCCGGTCTAGGGCCTGTTGCTCGCGGAATATTTGCGCCCGGGATCCACGGGTCTGAAGCCGCAGCTGGGTCGATTTCAGGAGCACGAACACGGCCTCGTTTTTGAGGACGATGGCGTGGTTTTGGCTGGTCGTGATTCCGTAGCTCAAGAGCGCCGCCAAACTGGCAAGCAACGCCGTGAGCAGCGCCACCCGCCGCCCGAGTTCACCACCCCCGGCCCCCGCGTGCGCGCTCATCTAGACCTTCCGGTAGAGTTCTGCGCCCCCCTCGACAAACTCAAGCGCCTTACTCGCGAGTCCCGTCTGCAGGGCCTGGCTCTCGGGTGCGCCCAAGGCTTGCGCGTACTCGCGCACCTCCTGGGTGATCTTCATGGAGCAGAATTTGGGGCCACACATGGAGCAAAAGTGGGCGACCTTGCCAGACTCTTTCGGCAGCGTTTCATCGTGCAAGGCCTGGGCCCGCTCGGGGTCGAGGGCGAGATGGAATTGATCGTTCCAGCGGAATTCGAACCGCGCCTTGCTCAGGGCGTCATCCCGCTCCTGGGCTTGCGGATGACCCTTGGCGAGATCGGCGGCGTGGGCCGCGATCTTGTAGGCCATAAGCCCGTCCTTGACGTCTTCCCGGTTTGGGAGCCCCAGGTGTTCCTTAGGCGTCACATAACACAGGAGCGCCGTTCCAAACCAGCCGATCATGGCCGCGCCTATGGCTGATGTAATGTGATCATAGCCCGGGGCGATATCGGTCGTGAGCGGCCCTAGCGTATAAAAAGGAGCCTCCGCGCAGACCTTCAATTGACGATCCATATTTTCTTTGATGAGGTGCATGGGGACATGTCCCGGGCCCTCGATCATGGTCTGGACATCGTATTCCCAGGCGACCTGCGTGAGCTCCCCCAAGGTGTCTAGTTCGGCGAATTGGGCCTCGTCGTTGGCGTCGGCAATTGATCCGGGACGCAGCCCGTCGCCGAGCGAGAACGAGACGTCATAGGCGCGCATGATCTCGCAGATCTCGCGGAAATGGGTATAGAGGAAGTTTTCCTGATGGTGGGCGAGGCACCATTTGGCGAGAATCGAGCCGCCGCGCGACACAATGCCCGTCCGGCGCTTGGCGGTCAGCGGAATGAAGGGCAGCCGCACTCCGGCATGGATCGTAAAGTAATCCACCCCCTGCTCGGCCTGCTCTATAAGGGTATCGCGAAACATCTCCCAGGTCAGTTCCTCGGCCGCCCCGCCGACCTTCTCTAAGGCTTGGTAGATGGGCACCGTCCCGATTGGGACCGGCGAGTTGCGGATGATCCACTCGCGCGTTTCGTGAATATTGCGGCCGGTCGACAAGTCCATGATGGTGTCGGCGCCCCAGCGGGTCGCCCAGACCATTTTTTCTACCTCCTCCTCGATGCTGGAGGCCAGTGCCGAATTGCCGATATTGGCGTTCACCTTCACAAGAAAGCGCCGCCCGATGATCATGGGCTCGAGTTCGGGGTGATTGATATTGGCGGGGATAATGGCGCGTCCGCGCGCCACCTCATCGCGCACCACCTCGGGGGTGATGGCTTGCACTCCTCGCGCCTCCAGACCGGCGTTTTCCCGAAGGGCGATATATTCCATTTCCGGAGTGATAATGCCGCGGCGTGCGTAATGCATCTGGGTCACGCAGGCGCCGGTCTTTGCCCGCCACATGGTGCGGGATCCCGGGAAACGAATGTCAGCTAAGCCCTTGTCGGCCGCCCGCTCCTGCGCGTATTGCGAGGAAAGGTTAACCTTCTCGACATCCAAGCGCTCCTCGATCCAGTTCTGGCGCAGCGATGCAAGTCCTCGGGCCAGATCGATGTGCGCGGCCGGATCGGTGTAAGGCCCTGAGGTGTCATACACCCGAATCGGCGGATTCGCTTCCGCGCCCAAGGCCGCCGGCGTGCTTTCGAGCGTGATCTCCCGCATGCCGACTGCGATGTCGTTACGCGCGCCCTTGACATACACTTTGTGCGAGGCCGGGAAAGGCGCGGTAATGGCCTGATCAAGGGCTCGTGTTAAGGGTGACAGGGTTCGAGGGTCTGCGTTCATCGCCCGGGGGTCCTATTCTAAAGAGTGGAGGGTGCGCGCACGGCGCCGGTCGTCGACCTTTAAGGCCGACCTATGGGCGATCAAAACTAATGGATTCGCGGGGCGATTGCAAGGAGCCGCTTGCGTCTCTCTGGCAAAAGGCTTACGCTCAAAATTCCAGCTTTGGACCCCCTTTTTGTATGCTGCCAGCATCATTTGATGTCGCGCGCCAGAATATGGTCGCGCAACAGATTCGTACCTGCGAGGTGCTCGATGAGCGCCTCTTGGCGCGCTTGCGCGAGGTGCCACGCGAGGAATTTGTGCCCGCACCGTACCGGGCCATGGCCTTCGCTGATATGAGCATCCCGCTCGGTCGGGGACAGGTCATGTTCTCTCCGATGTTGGAGGCTCGATTGATCGACAGCCTAGTCCTTTCGGCGTCCGATCGGGTTCTTGAGGTGGGGACCGGGACTGGCTACCTCACCGCGGTCATGGCCGGTCTTGCACGCGCCATTTACAGTGTCGAGATCGTTCCGGAATTCAAGCTCCGCGCCGCTAGCCACCTGAGCGCCCTGGGCCTTAACAACACCAATCTCGAGGTGGGTGATGCGGCCCGCGGCTGGCCGCGCCATGGTCTCTATGACGCCATTCTGGTGAGCGGGGCCCTGCCCTTGGGGCCCGACCCCGCGTTTCGGGAGTCCTTGGCCGTGGGCGGCCGCTTGGTCGTGATCGTGGGGACCGCGCCGGCTATGGAGGTGCGCGTCATCACCCGCCACGAAGCCGATCGCTACTCCGAGCGGTCGCTCTTCGAGACGGATGTGCCCGTCTTGATCAATGCCCCCCAACCGGATCGCTTTCGCTTCTGATAAATGAAATAAAGCACCCCTTATGCGCGAGATCTCGCCCGAAGAGCTTCACGCCCGGCTGCAGGCCGGTGATAAACCGATCATCCTCGATGTCCGGGAGCCGTGGGAGCGCAAGCTCTGTGCCCTCCCCGATTCTCTCCATGCCCCCATGCAGCAGGTGCCGGCCCTGATGGAGACCTTCGACCCCGAAAAGGAGATGGTGATCTATTGCCACACCGGGGTGCGGAGCCTTCATGTCGCCCAGTTCCTCCAACAGAACGGGTTTAAGAACGTGGCGAACCTCAAGGGTGGGATCGAGGCGTGGGCCCGCACCGTAGACCCGACCATGGCTCGTTACTAGATTTTCATGCTGATCGAGGCCGAGCGCAGCCGCCTAGTATTAGTCGACCTTCAGGCGCGCCTTTTCCCGGCCATGACGGAAAGTCCGCCGGGCCTCCTGCTACGCCTTAAACTGCTGGTGCGCGCCGCGCGGCTCCTTGCCATCCCCGTTGTCGCGACTCGGCAGTACCCCCAGGGTCTGGGTCCACTCCTCCCGGAGCTCGCCGAGGTCCTTCCCGACGATGTCTATCGGGCCGACAAGATGTCCTTTTCCTGTTGCGCGGACGCGGATATCGCCCCGGTCTTCGAGGACCATCGCGATCAGGTCCTGATCGCTGGCATCGAGACCCACGTCTGTGTGCTGCAGACCGCCTTTGATCTCGTGTCGTGCGGTAAGACCCCCTACGTCTTGGCGGATGGCTGCGCGAGCCGTGACCCCACGCACCACGCCCAGGCCCTTGAGCGGCTTGGCCGTGAGGGCGTCCGGATCGCCTCGATCGAATCTACGGTGTTTGAGTGGCTGCGTGGCGCGGACCATGTCCGCTTTCGGGAGCTCGCGCGCGAGATCAGGGACCTGCCGAAGGCGATAGCGGGCGTCTGACAAAGGGCTCCAAAAGCCCCAAGGTCTGGGCGCAAGCCCCTTGGTGGGCCAGCACAAGCTCTTCTCCGGCGCGCCCTGCCGCTAACCGTGCCTCTTGGTCTCCAAGGTAACGCCCGATGGCCTCGGCCAAGCTCACGGTGTCGCGCACCTGGACGCCGGCGCCGGCCTCGCGCGTCAGTTTTCCGATTTCGTCGAAGTTGAACATGTGGGGGCCAAAGACCGTGGGGACGCCGAGTGCCAGGGCCTCAAGCGGGTTGTGGCCCCCGGTTTCGACCAGCGACCCGCCGATGAAGGCGCAATCCGCCGCGGCAAAAAACAGCACGAGTTCGCCCATGGTGTCACCCAGAAAGACGGCCGTGTCCACCGTGACCGGCAGGCCCAGGCTCCGCTCCACCAGTGTTAGGCCGCGCTGACGCCCGAGCTTGGCCACCGCCTCGAATCGCTCGGGGTGGCGCGGGACCAAGATCAAAAGAAGGCTCGGGAATATCGCTCGCAAGCGGACATGGACGTCGAGGACGATCTCCTCCTCGCCCTGATGGGTGCTTGCCGCGACCCATACCGGGCGCTCGCCCCACTCGTAGCGCAAGGCCTGCGCCGCCTCGCGCAAGCTCGCGGTTGGGGTCATCTCAAACTTCATATTGCCGGTGACGTGAACCCGCTGGGCCGGCGCCCCCAAGGCCCGTATGCGACCGGCATCCGCTGAAGATTGAACCGCAATCGCCGTGGGTACCGCCAGCATATGGGCGGTCAGGCCACGAAAACGTCGGTAGCGGCGGTAGGACCGCTCCGAAAGTCGCACGTTGGCGAGCACCAAGGGAATGTCGGCTCGCCGCAAGGCCTGAAACAGGTTCGGCCAGAGCTCGGTCTCAAGGATCACGGCCGCGTGCGGCCGCGTCCTCTCCAGAAAGCGTCTTAAGGCGCTCGGTAGGTCAAAGGGCGCAAATCGGTGCTGGACGCTTTGCCCAAACAGCATATCGACCTGGGCCGCTCCGGTCAGGGTGGTCGTGGTGACAAGCAAAGGAATGTCCGGGTGCGCATCCAGTAGCGCCCGAATTAGGGGTGCGGCCGCCCGCACCTCCCCTACCGAGACCGCATGAATCCATAAAGACCCGGCCGCTAACGGGGACCCGTAGCCAAGGCGCTCGCCCCAACGGGGCGCGTAGCGCGGGTGTTTGCGCGAACGCCACCACAGCCGCGCGAGCGCAAACGGAAGCAAAAGGCGCAGGAGCAAGGTATAGAGCCTCATGACGTCGCCCAAGCACCTGCACTACCAAGGGCCTGCATGACCGCCTCCACCGAGGGCCGCGCACCAAAGCCCCCCAGACTCGATGCATTCGCGGCGAGGACCCCGGTTTGCTTAGGGTCGCTGTCGCAGAAGATCCCGACCGTGGGGCGATTGAGGGCCGCGGCTAAGTGCACAAGCCCGGTGTCGACCCCAACCACGCCCCGGGCCGCTGCGATGATCGCCGCGAGGTCCCGGACGCTCATGCGCGCGAGCGCCTGCGCCCCGGCCCCTATCGCTTGCGCAATGGCGTGCGCCGCCCGCTCTTCTTCCGGGCTCCCGGAGGGCCAGAGGGTGGCAAGCCCCTGCTGCGCGAGAGCCTTACCGAGCGCCACCCACGATTCTTCGGGCCATAGCTTAGAGGCGCGGCTGGTCGCATGCAGGGCCACGCAATAGGCCGTTGTGCTGGGGGACGTCTTCGGTTGCGGGGGCGCGAGACCGTAATTGGGTTCGGCCGTCGGAATGGGATACCCCAAGGCGCCTGCGGCGAGCGAGCGGTTACGCCACACCGCGTGTTGTTCCCACACCACCGGGACCCCCCTTTGGTAGAGTAAAGCCGCCCAGGTCTCGCGTGCCGATCTGCGGTCCGGCCCATAAACGGGACCTAAGGCCTGCCGCGCGAGGACCGCGCTTTTCAGAAGCCCCTGGCTATCTAACACCAGGTCATAGCGGGCTTGCCGCAGAGATCTGCGAAATGTCTTAAGCTCTTCCCAGGTCCGGGCTTGCCAAGGTGCCCGGAGCCAGCGGCGCAACTCCACGGGGATCACCGTGCGAATGGCTGGGTGCAGGGCGGGGATGTCGGCAAAGGCCTTTTCGACCACCCAGTCGATTTGCGCCGACGGAAACCGGGCGTGAATGTCGGACACCATGGGCAGATTATGGACCACATCGCCCAGCGACGAGGTCTTGACGATCAGGATGTTCATGGGTGGCGACACGTCGTTTACCGTCGTTAGCGCCATAAGAGAGAGGGTCGGGCCAATATCAGAGGTTCAGGACTCATGTCCGTCTCGCGTTTGGGTCAGAAGGCGCAGCTTGAGGTACTTATAGTACGTCACCTCGGCGTTCGATATCGCGAGCATCAGGCCCTCGGGTCCGTCGAGCAGGCCCAGTTGTACAAAGTATGTGCGTACGAACGCCCAGACGCCATGCATGAGGGCTTTAGGTAATGAGCCGCGACGCCCCTTTTTGGCGGCCATCGCAGCACCGGCTGTCGAGTAACTGTCGATTTTGTGGAGGACCTCCTCAAGATCGCGGTAAGTCTCGTGATGAAGCGGCGAGGACAAGGTGCCGACCGTTCCTTGGACCACCAAGCGCTCGTGGACGATGTCGTCACTAAAGCGCGCACGGCCTCGACGGAAAAGCCGGATGACGTAATCGGGGTACCACCCCCCATGTCCCATGAACCGGCCACAGTAACTGGAGAGACGCGGGATGCGGTAGGCATCCACCCCCTTTTCTTCTGCCGCTAGCACCCGCTGAATTTCGGTTTGGGCCGGGATGGGCAGGTACTCGTCTGCGTCCAGGGCCAGGACCCAGGTACCGGTGGCAAGATCCAATGCACGGTTTTTTTGGGGACCAAACCCAGGCCACTCCGCGCTGATGACGTGAGGTGTAAATTCGCGGCAGATCGCGACCGTGTCGTCCGTGCTCCCCGAATCAACCACGATAATCTCGTCGGCCCACGACACCGAGCTAAGGCAGCGACGAATCATGGCAGCCTCGTTTTTGGTGATTGCTATCACAGATAAAGGCATGAGAGGCGGCCGCTCCGGAAAAGGATTTACACGACAA
Source organism: Pseudomonadota bacterium (assembly GCA_021794595.1). Taxonomy (GTDB): domain Bacteria; phylum Pseudomonadota; class Gammaproteobacteria; order Acidiferrobacterales; family Acidiferrobacteraceae; genus Acidiferrobacter. The sequence goes on along the minus strand of JAJYQN010000128.1, from coordinate 12,825 downwards.
TCTTAGGCGATGACGTGTCAGTATTTCATACAGAAGGTGTGACGGCGATAAGGAGCCCGCTCCGTGGGTCACCCGCCTAGCCCGTCATTTGCACACCGCGCCCTCTTGTTACGAACACTGGTACCCAACATTCAACCGCGCCGTGTGACGCCTTAACGTTTCTGTATGTTTACCCGGACTGCTCGCCAGTACCCCTGCTTATGACGGCTAAGGGCGCAAGAAGGCCCACAAAATACAGGAATTGTTCGAGGGTATAGTTTTGCATCTCGTTATCAAGCCCCATTCTGACGCCGAAGGCTAGTACGATAAGCAGAAGAAACCGAGCCTCGAATGCGCGCGCACCGCTAAACTGGCTCACCGCGAGCTTGCCAATGGAGGCAAACCATCCTAGCCACAAAATAACACCCGGCACCCCTGTACCGATCGCAATGGTTATAAGGGAGTTATTGAGCCCGGTGGTTGTCGCCATTTTACCAAACCGCAAACGTAGCGCGTGGCCAAATGCGGACCGCCCGTATCCTACCCCCCAAGGGTCCGCCACTACGCTTTTTAACCCTTCTTTAATCCAGGCGATGCGTAGATAATTAGATGGGTTAACGACCTGGCCATTGGGAAGGTGCGGTAAAGAAAAACGCTGGCCGTTTAACCAAGCCAAATGGCCTGTGGTGTCTAGGGCGACCGGTATGGTTGCCCATAAAGTCTGCCACCGCGGGTCTAGTACCAGGTCAACGCCTATTGCCGTCAGGATGGCCACAAGACTTCCTGTGACCACTAACAGAGCACGCCGCGGCGCACGGCGGGCCTGAATTCGATAGCCTATTATTCCGACGAACATCACGAATACGACGACATCAAAAAGCTCGTTGCGCATAGCTTCAAAATAAATGCTCACGACACACGCAAAAACCAAGCCCCAGACCCATGCCGATGCCCAAGAAAGCCCTTGGCGGCCTTCCATGCGCAGGCTTAACTCTGCTATGAGGCCGCTTAGCAGAAAATTCGTAAGGTAACTTGCCTTTCCTGGGCCCGCCGTAAGCCCACCCAACCGGGCCATGTGGGACCAGGCGCCCGTGCGAGCCACCACCCAGATGCCTTGAAGATCGACCGCTAGAACCTGCACCGCCAAAACACCGAGCACTGCCACGACAATCGTCGGTCCAATCCGCACATCCTTCTGGAAGGCCGTTATCACGCCGATAAGGACCGCCACGAAACCGCAAAACCATTGCCCGCTTATCTCGCCAAGACTCCATCCGCGGAAAGGTGATATAAAAAGTGCAACGACTAATATCCACAGCGTAAAGCTTGCGTAAAGCGCCGTTAGACCGCGGGCTGGGCCCCGAATAAGCCGCACGGCTTGCTGCCAATCGGCACGAAAGGCCAAAGTTATCAACAGCGCGGCCATGAGGACGTTGCGGAGCGCAATCGAGTGGGGTAAGGGCCAGACGAGACTCAATGCACAACTCTCAGCCACAACGAACCACGCGCGAGACGACAGAGCCTTTTCCCGTTTTTCCGCCACGCCAAAACCTCTAAAAGGGTTGCTTAACATGCCTAGTTTTAGTGCCGCTAGATTATAAATGCTTTGCCATATGCCGCCAGCACTTGGTTTGGTGTTCCCCTCAAATAGTCTGGCACGGCCGGCCAATTTGGCCGAGTTGTTTTCGTACCAAATGGCCCCCATGTCGCCCAGGAGAGTGATCATCTTTTCTCATTTCGGTATGCCCCATACTCAGCTAAACTACGGATTCTACGGAATCACCCCAGATGGGAGCGCCATTGTTAGCGTATGCGTGACTAAACTCACGAGCTTTGTCAGAAAAGACGATGTCTTATCAAAATATCGCCGTAAGGATGTCTCGAGAAAGTCACGGATGTCGATTGCTCTTTACAACAGGCGATCAGAAATCGCCTCGCGTGTTGAGGACAACATATGTCGTTTCACGTCGTCGCCGCCTATGCTTAAGTTTAACGTGCGTTCATGCCGGCCTGGGCTGGGCACCTATTTGCATCCAGAAAACTTTCTGTGGACACAAGGTGACCGCGCTATCTCGTAGCGGCCCAGACGGACCATGAGCCGCTCTGAGATCGAGGGCGGGATGGCCCGCGATGCCCTGTTGCGGCGACCGAGACTCTACGAGCACTTGATCTCTCTTGGATCGAGAGAGGTTGCAGTAACCATTGTCACACAAAATTCCAAAAATGGTTGCCAACTAAGCGGCACTAGCGTACCCACGGCGACGAAAGCGTCGTGGGTAGGTCACGGTAAGCGGTAAGCACATCGTCAACACGAACATCGGGAACAAGAGGTGCGCTGACGATTCGATGCTCCGGACCCCATGGCCGCCATTCAAAAACCTTACTGTCGCAATAAAGGCCAAGGACGGGCGTGCCTAAGCCAGACGCTAAATGACAATGGCCCCCATCACAACCAATGAGGTTGGCGCACACGGCCAGAACGGAGATCAGTTCTGTCACCGTATGCGTGGGGAGAAACGTTATCGGAAGCCCTGCAAGTTCATGTTTTAGTGAGGCTGCCTTTTCATCATCACCTGGGTGGCCCGCGCTCCTCTTATCGCCGGGGGACCATAGAACCACAAATCGTCCGCCTTCTTTCACGGCCCTTCTTAAAAATTCCCGATATCGCTCAAGCGGCCATTGGTTTTCCTTGTTTCGAGCACTAAGATGTATGGCGCTTGGGCAAGCTCCCGACACGCTATTTTGCAGGATCGAATGCATGCGCCTAGTTGTCGGTATGTCCGGATAGACGCGCGGCTCAGGAATCGCAGACGTTCCGATATTAAGGGGCTTAAGTACCGAAACTGTACGCGTGGCCTCATGTCCGGTGTCCGGGTCGTGGTCGCGCCTAAGGTATCGTTTTCCGCCAATAAGTCTGCCAAAAATCTTGTCCTGGCGACGAGTCGAACGGCTCGCCTGTACAATACAGTCAAACTTCTCCCTCCGGAGCTCCAAAAGGAGAGATGCCTGTTGCCCATATACCTCGCGCCAGGAATGCTCGCTCGGCCAATGGCGCTCATTTGGGAAAGCATAGATCTTGTCAATAATGGGGTTGTTATCCAGCACCGCTCTGTTGTACGGGTTCACAAGGGCGCAGAGTCGTGCATCTGGGAAATGCTCGCGCAGGGTTCTAAAAAGAGGCGTCGTACACACGAGATCGCCAATGTTGTCGCGCCGGATTACAAGAACACTCTGCATACGAGACTACTGTCTATGGTGTAGTACGTTGCTATTATACACGTCCCGCCGTACATAACCTCTAAGTCCTACGAAAAGGATCGGCCTCACCGAATCTATCGCCACGAACCATGAACGGTGCTAGCGCGTACGCGGTAACGAGCCCTGTTTCGCGGGCATATCGTCTCTAACCAAGCGCCTTTTGGCTCAATTGTTTCAGGACATCTTATTCTCTTGTCCACAATCAAGGACCGGCTACTTCGGCCTGCTGGCGCTGACCGATAACTAAAAGAGGTGCTCATAAAATTTTGCAGGTGTTCGCAAGCCCAAGGAGCGGGCCCTTGGCAGCGGCACGTTGGCTACTTTGTTTGTCGATCAAATACTTGGTTTGGGTCTTTCGCCAAAGCTCAAACTTAATGGAGAACTAAGATTAAAAATATGAATAGACGGCCCGCTTCTAGGCGGTTCGGGTGCCAATTAGCGCAGTCACTTGAGGTCCAGAAGTTCCTGCGCGGCGCCCATGACCGTGTCGGCCGCGAGGCTGCGCATACAGACACGATCTTGGTGGCAGTCCGCGAGGCTCCGCATGCATCGCTTGAGATTGCCCAAAACGCCCGGCCGGTCCGTGAACCACGCCTGGTCACGACATGCGACGCCCGCTACCGCGACAGCCCTATAAGGCATTCCCGCCCAAAAACGCCCCGGATCGTATAGCGCGGGGTCGCATTGCCCGAAAAGCACAACGGTGGGTGTCTGTGTGAGCTTGGCGAGATGTGCTATCCCCGTATCCGGGACGACGAGCAGGCGGGCGCCGGACAAGAGGTGCCACAGTTCTGTCAGCGACAGGGTTCCAGGGTAATGACGGTAGCGGCCATGGGGATCAATCTCCTGGATCAGATCGGACTGGTTGGCGCCCGTCGTTAGCGCTACGGTAAAGCCGCGTTCGGCCAGCATTGCCGCGAGTTGCGCCCAATGGTCGGGCTCCCAATTCCTGACTGCGGAGCTCGCGGCAAGATGCAGCACGACGTAAGGACCCTGAATGACGCAATTCTGAGTGAGTGGCGGCATCGGCCAGTCCGCTTTATCGTAGCGAGCATCCACACGCCCCCCCGCAAGCTCGGTCCACATATCGCTAAACGGTACGATCGATTTCGGGTACGGCACAAGCTCATCAATAGGTAGGCGGTAATACCAGCGGTCACCGACAAAACCACGGATCCACCGAGCACCAACAGCTCGTGCAAGCCACGCCTGTCGATTTGCCAGCGGGACTATGGCCAAGTCATAAGGCCCATTACGCTTTAAGCTCCACAGGGTTTTAATGTCGTGTCTATCGTAAGCCACGGCTGTCACGTTGTAAGGGTGTCTGTCATAAAGGGGTACGTAGGCCTCCGGCATGGTGAGGATAATAGTTGCCGTAGGGTACAGCGCGTGCAGCGCGGCAATGAGGGGCGTTAAGAGAAGGATGTCTCCGAGCCCTTCGAAATAAAGACTAACGAGCACACGCGTGGGCGTTCCCCTCGGGCGATGCCGCAAAACGATCGCCTGCGCTGCGGTCAACGCCGCAATCGCCAGCCGGGTCGGTGTTTTATGTCTGCGTCGCGGCATCGCTAATACAAGACCTATCGTGGGTGAAGGACCATTTTATACGACCGCCCGCTCTTTTTATGGTGGTATGTGAAAAAGATTCATCATTTCCCCGTTGTACTATCATATGGGTTCGAGTGGCGTGAGCACCACGACAGCGTTCCTTATTCGGCGTGTTCGAGTACCGCCCGCTACCATGCGCGCGACCTCCAGCCGGCCTTTTCGGCGGTTCGGCACAGCCGATGCCGCGATAAACCCCTTCGTGTCTCGGGCTGTATCGGCAAAGTGCGCTCTCGTCGGATCAGCGTCGTGCGATCTTCGGAAGTGCTGAAAGAACAGCCTCCACGGAGATGTCCTTGACCTGGGTAGCTGATAGTACCGTGTGCGCGGTCCCCCACGGCCGCCATTGGCGGGTTTTATGTGAGCAGTACAGACCAATGACACGGGTCCCCACGGCGGCTGCGATATGACAGTGTCCACCGTCTGACCCCACGAGTACGGGGATTGCGGCAAGGGCTGCCGTAAGCGTCGCTAAATCGGCCGTCGGGTACGCGATTACCGGCAGATCTCGACATAACTCCATCAGCGCCCGCGCCCGATCATCATCCCCCGGATGTTCGGGGCGGTTTGTATCGCCTGGTGACCAAAAAATGACGAATTTATGGCCTTGATCGGCCCCGGCTCTGATGAGTGCCGCAAAGTTTTCAAGTGGCCAGCGATTCTCGTCTTCCCGCGCACTGATATGGAGGCCTATCGCCCCCCCAAAACCTTGCTCAGCCAGTGAGCCGCGCACCGCGGCAAGCTTTGTCGCGTGCGGCGTAAGACCTGGCGCGGGCGGCGGGCCACTAATACCAAGGGCGTGTAGCAGTCCGTGCACCCGCTCGACTTCGTGGAGCGGTTGGTCGCTGGGGTGGTCCAGTATCTCGTGTTTTATGCCCGCGAACCGTGCGAGAAGGCGCATCTCGGCGCGCACGCGACTTCCGGCGTGGACCGCGGTCCGGTATCGCAGGCCGCGCAGTTCTAAAAGTAGACTCAGGCGATCGCGCGTTAGGGCGAGCCGCGTTCCCTGTGGCCGGTGTTTGGATTTGGTATAGATATGGATATGGTCGACAAAGGGGTTGCCCGCAAGAAGTGGCGCGTTGTACGAATTGACGAGCGCCCCCAGGCGGGCATTTGGATAGTGGCGGCGCAAACTCTCGAAGAGCGGCAAGGTACATACAAGGTCGCCAATGTTATCGCGACGGATGACGAGAATTCGCAGCTCGTGCGCGTTGGGGTCTTCCGAGGATTTCCGCACTTTGGCCATGGTCGCGAGTGTATCCGAAGAGGTGTTGGACCCAAAATATGCCCCGGGTTTTGTGGCCTCATTCGCGCCACGCATCGCACACACACGCCATGGCGATCGTCCTCCCAGCCGTTTTGCGGTCTAGCCCCCCTTTTTTCTCTGTCTTAGATTGTCCGCCGGCCCGCCCGGTCGGAGGTCCCTGGGAGGCAGGCATCCGATCCGCCTTCCATGACTCGTCGCGGCGGGTCTGCCTGCTATGATGAGGTATTGCTGGGAGGGGATGCGTTTTATGTGTGGGATCGGGGGGTTTGTCGGTCGACGGGTGGTGCGAACCGAACAGAGCGCGGCCATGTTGGCGGCGCTTTCTCGACGCGGGCCCGATGCGCAGCACGCGGTCTTATGGAAAGCGGATTTTACCGAAGGCCGAGAGCGCGTGACGTCCGGCCTTCTGCACGCGCGGCTCAGTATCCGTGATCCCCGTCCGGACGCCGACCAGCCTATGGCCAACCTGCAGAAGGATATCTGGATCTGCTTTAACGGCGAGGTCTATGGCTACGAGGAAGACCGCGCCGAGTTGATCCGGAAGGGGTACGGCTTTCGCACCACGAGCGACACGGAATTTATCCTGTACGCCTACGAGGCTTGGGGCGACGCCTTCGTGGATCGCCTGCGTGGGATGTTCGCTGTGGTCATTCTCGATTTGCGCCGGCGGAGGCTCTTGGCCGTCCGCGACCGCTTGGGCCTAAAGCCCCTCTTGTACCATTGGGATGGCGAGAATTTCGCTTTCGCCTCCACGCTTAAGGCGCTTTTGCCTTATCTGGATGGCGAGGCACGGATCGCCCCGCTTGCCATAGACGCCTATCTGGCCCACCGCTACATCCCGGCGCCGCTTACCCTTCTTAAGGACGTCCATAGACTTCCCAATGCCCATATTTTGACTTGGGAGTTCGGACAAGGCGCCACCCCCGACGTCCGCGCCTATTGGCGCGCCAAGCCCTCCCCTGTCGATTTTCGCAAGACCCTGGATCAGGCCATCGCCCTGCGTACCGCCTCGGACCGCCCGGCAGGCCTCTTTCTGAGTGGCGGTATCGACTCGGCGGTGGTGGCGGCAAGTCTTGTGCGCCAGGGCTACACCAACATCACGGCCTTTACCGCCACCTTTCCCGGGAGCTCTTATGATGAGGGGCCACAGGCCGCGCGCATGGCGAAGGCCTTAGGCTTGACTCATCGCGCCCTCCCCATCGAGCCCGCACTGTCCCAGGATTTCGATCAGATCGTGCAGGATCTCGACGAACCCTTTGCCGATCCGAGTGCCCTACCGCTTTGGTATTTGGCGCGTGCCGCCAGTCAAGAGGTCAAGGTGGTCTTAGGAGGCGACGGAGGCGACGAGCTCTTCGCCGGCTATAAGCGCTACGCCCAGCACCTGCGCAGTCGCTGGCGTGGCAATATGACCCTGTCCTTAACGTCCGATCACCTACCCTGGGAGAAGCCTGCTCGTTGGCGCGAGGAATTGGGGCTTACCTGGCAGGAGGCCTATGTGCTGCGGTTCTCCGGGATGTCGCCGGCTGTGCGCCGCTACTTGCAGCCGGATCTGTCGGCGACATCGGTCGTATACTGGCGGGACTTCCCGTCCACCGAGAAGGGCTTAAAGGGGATTTTGGCTGTCGATTTCGCCAATTACCTCCCCGAGTATATTTTGCGTAAGGGGGATTTGTGCACCATGGCCCATGGTCTCGAGTTGCGCGCCCCCCTTTTGGACCACCCGCTTGTCGAAGCGGTGACGGGCTTACCTCACCGGCAACGGTTCCAGCGACCCGCCAAAAGCCTGCTCGTGGCGACTTGCGAACTGTGTCAGCAAGAGAAACTCCTGACCGCGAAGAAGCGCGGCTTTTCGCCGCCGCTGAACACCTGGTTGCGTCACGAACTTGCGTCGCGTTTGCCGGGTCTTGGCGAACGCCTAGCCCAAGCGACCCATGGTCAGTTACAGGCCGCCCGCGTCGACACGCTCGTTGGGAGTTTTCGGGGCGGGTTCGATAAACTGGCCGAACCCGTCTATCAACTCTTGGTCCTGGACGTGTCGCTGCGCGCGCTAGGCCTGGTGTCCCGCTAGGCCTTGTTGGCCTTCTTTAGGACCTCGTGAACGGCGGCTGTCACGCTCTCGATACCGATACCGGTACTGCAACGGGCCTCGAAGTGACAAGCCGACGGTGTACGTACACACGTACGTATCCAGGGGCGCGTCCGTTCAAAGAGCAAGGCCTCGTTTCGACAAGGCATCTCGTGGATCGTTACGGCCTTATAGGCGGCATCGGCAAAAAAACGTCCTGGGCTATAAAGGTCCGCTTGCCCCGGCCCAAAGAGCACGACGGACGGGGTCTTGGTGAGGCGCGCAAGATGGGCTATGCCGGTGTCCAAGGAGACCAGAAGAGCGGCCTTTTTTAGAAGTTGCCACATGTCCCGCAGATCGAGGCGGCCGCCGACATCCAAAAACTGTTTCTGCGGATCGGCCGCGCGCACGAGCTCCTCCTGGCCCGGTCCGGCACTGAAGACCGGGATCAATCCCCAGCGTTGGACCAGGCTTTCGGCAAGCGTCCGCCAATGCGCGGGCGGCCAGTATTTCAAAGGAGATCCCGCGCCGAGGTGGAGTACCGCGTAGGCCTCGTCGGGCGGCTCAAAGGCACCGGCGGCGGGCGGCGGCCAGTCGTCGGGATTGAAGCGGCCGGGATCGTGTTGGGCCAGATGCCCCATGATATCGACCAAGGGCTGAAGGTGTTCCGGTAACTCACAGCGCTCGTCGAGGGCTGCCTGGTAGTACCAGGCCCCGCCCCGATAGCCACGCACCCAACGTGCCCCGGCCGCCCGAGCCAACCAGCCGTGACGGCTTTCCCCGGGCACGATCGCCAAATCGAAGGGGCCGAGAGCGGCTATGCGCGTGAGACTCTCCGGTTCTCGGGGATCGAAGGTTATGGCCTCTACCCCATAGGGACGTCCTTCGTACAGAGGGAGAAAGGCCGGTGCGCAGGTCATGGCGAGGAGCGCCTTTGGGTAGCGGGCGCGTAAGCCGGCGAGAAGCGAGGCCAGCATCAGGGTGTCGCCTAAGAGGAGGTTATGGGCGATCAGCACACGTTCCACTTTTTGGGGTGGCGTACGGGCTAGTGCCGTGCGCAGGCTGCGCCAAGCTATGGCGGTCCGCAAGGGGAGGCGGCTTTTGCGTCTAGCCATGCGCGGCCATCTGGCGGCGTACGAAGTCTTCGTAAAACGCGCTAAAGCGTTGTCCCATGAGTGCGAGATCGTAGGGCTCTATGGCAAGCCGAGCCTGAGTCCCCATGGCCGCACAGAGCTCGGGATCGAGCAGCGTTTCGCAGGCCTTTGTGAGCTGGGCTGTGTTCAAGGCGTCGCACACAAAGCCGCTGCGGTTTTCGGTGAGCAATTCAGACGTTCCGGAGGTTGTGCTCGTGATCACAGGAAGCCCGCAGGCCATGGCCTCTAGGACGACGTTGGGAGAGGGGTCGTAAAGTGCCGGCAGTATGAAGGCATCGGCTGCGCCGTAAAATGGCCGGGGATCGGTTTGACGTCCCGCAAACCACACCCGCGAGGCGATTCCCAGGGTCGCCGCAAGCCGGCGATAACGGCGCTCCTCTTTGTCTTGCCCCACTACGAGCAGACCCGCCGTCAATGGCAGTTTGGCGATTGCTCGCAGCGCTTGCGCAAGCCCCTTGCGATAGAAACCGGAGCCCACGAACACAAAAAGCCTAACATCCTCTGGGATGGCGTAGCGCGCGCGGATGGTCGCGCGTTGACTCCTCACGTCGGGGTGGAAGCGAGCGCAGTCGACACCGTTATACAAGACGACCAATTTATCGGTGGTGATCGGGAAGGCTTTACGGATCTCATCGCGCACCATCTCTGATCCGCAAATGATGGCGCGCAGCCGTGTGCTGCTCAGGGTCCGGGCCTCGGCCTTCAGGGCATAGATATGATACGGGTTGAGTCGTAGCCGCAACCGTCCCCAGAGATTCGTCGTGCGCCGCCTCTCCCGAAGCCAGGACCGATGTAGCCCATCGCCGGCCCGGAAAATGTCGGCACAACTCATGCGCTCATGACTCTGGACGAGATCGGCCGGTGAAGACCGCAAAAGCCGGCAAGCGCAGAGGGCGAACCCGAGATCGCGCCAGATGGACCCTATATACCAAGGGTCGCAGCGCTTGATCTCAAGCGTGGTTTCGGTGGTAGGCCAGCTGCGGGTCACAAGGGTGACCTTGACCCCTTGCGCGCCGAGGGCGGCGGCCACCCGTGCCACAAATTGCTCGGCACCGCCATCCGGTCGATAGCGCTGGCGGATTAAGACGATATGCATGACGAGGCGCCCGTTTCTGCGAGCATGGAGGCTACGGCATCCAGGACGCGATCCACGCTCACGGCCTCGAGACACTCGCTCACATGCCCGTCTCCGCATCCGGCAAAGCCGCAGGGCCGACAACTGTGATCGCTTACCAAGACCCGCGCCGGTGTCTGCCACGGGGCCCACTCGATGTCACCGCTTGGCCCGAAGATCGCGACCACAGGCGTCCCCAGCGCCGAGGCCATGTGCATAGGCGCCGAGTCGATACCGATAAAAAGACGGGCCTTTTGCAAGAGGGCCGTGAGCTCTTTGAGGGTCAGTTGTCCGCCCCAATCCAGAAGATTGGGAGCGCGTGGGGCGGCAGCCAAGATATCGGCCACCATCTGCTTTTCCTCGGGGTCGGGGCCGGATGTCAGGATAAGCTTGTGACCTGCTTTGATGAGTCGCGCGATAAGAGTCGCCATAGACGAGATCGGCCACGACTTAAAAAGCCAGCGCGAGGTCGGGTGAATGACGAGAAACGGCTGGCCCGCAAGGCCCGCCTCTTGGAGACGGTGAGCGATTCGAGCGCTGGCCTCATCGCCTGGCAGAAGACGCAAGCCGCGTTCCGTGCCCGGGATAACGAGCCCCAGGCGGCGCAGGGCGTCGAGATGGGTCTCGATGGTATGACGTTGACGCATCGGCACATCGTAGAGGTGGGTGAAGCTCTTGCGCCACCAGCGCCCGCGACGCCCGGGGTAGCGGCGCGTGACCGCAAAACGGGGCTTTAAGTAGCGCGCCAGCAGCGCCCCGCGCGGGTGTTCTGTGAGATGAACGATAAGGTCATAGTGACGGGCCTTTAAGGCCTTCAGCAGACGCCATTCGGCGGCCAGCTTTTGGCGGAGCGGCCAGTCGCGGGCCCTGCGATTGATGGTATGAATCGCCCGAATGTCCGGGTTCAAGGTCAGCAGGTCGAGGCTGTCTTGGTAGATCAGGGCGTCGACCTCGACCTCGGGAAGGGTAGCGTGCAGGCCCCGAAAAACGGGGGTTGTCAACAGCACGTCGCCGTGGTGGCGGAGCTTGATCACGAGTACCCGGCGGACGGTGTGCGGGTCGATGGCATCAGAAAGCATGGCGCCACAATAGCCAAGGGGTAAAGACTTGTCCACGCATGGTCTGTTATTCCTAGGGGTTATCCCGATTCATGGACCTTGGCATTGCCGGCTTTGATTTCGGCTTCCGTTCCCCGCGCCCGTCTTGAAAACTCAGGAGTCAGCTGGTCGTGGTGTTTTGTGGGAACAGGCCGCAACTCGGAACAGGGGGTCAAACGTGGTTTCGCAAAGTCGGAGTGGCTCAGGCGGCGTTTTTTTCCGGAAAGCGCTACCCGTATCGCCCCGTCGGGCTTAACGACCCCTCCGAGCCGTTATCGGGGCGACTTGAACCGGCCCATGCGACATCTCTGTTGACAAACACTGCCAGAACCACACGTAAAGGAAAAGGACCATTGGCCAGAGTCATGTGGAGTCGCTTTACTCAAGTTCTTGATCGCCAATAACCCGGTCGTCGCCTCAAGTGCATGACGGCAATAATCTGAACAGTCTGATTGGTCTGCCGATATATGATCGCAAACGGAAAGCGGTGGACCAGAAACCGCTTTGTGCCTGCTGTGTAGCGCGGCCAGGTATCGGGGCTCTCCTGGATCGCAAGGACGGCTAACTCTATCTCTGAAAAGAATGTCCCCCCGAGCCCGACACTCCTTTTTTCATACCAATCCCGGGCCTGTACAAGCTCCGCGTAGGCCTCGGGATGAAAAACAACAGGCCACACTAGGGCTTGACCATCCTCCGCCGCACCTCTTCCCACGGCACACAGGCGATGTTCCCTTGATCAATATCCAACAACCGACGTTGGATCTCCTGTTGCCAGGCCTCTTCGACGTTGTGGTCGGGCTTGGCATCAAGGCTTACGAGCAAGCGCTCAGCGATCGCGGCGCGATCGTCTTCCGGCATGGCCAGCGCACGATCTAGTATCTCTTTGACGGACGCTATCATAGAAACGCTCGGCTAAGGAATTTCTTAGGTAACGATACACGATTGCGGCAAAATACTCTCCTCTGAATCGCAACTGTAAACGGATAACCAACAAAGGAGCAAATACAAGCCGTACGCAGGCCTTTGGAGGCGCAACCGGGCCCCAAAGGCCACTGCCAAGAAGGAGGCGTAGCTTAAGCCCCCAAACTGCTGTCAATCGTTTTCATAGCACCCCCAAAGCCCACAAGCCTTAGCACCCACGAACATCGACGCCTGCTGCGCGCCTCGCAGCCAGACCTCATTCCCCCTAAGAGGCGCCCAGCACCGTTTGGAGCGCTTGCTCCACGCGATCCGGTGTCAGGCCTTCGAGGCATTGAAGGTGTCCAAGCGGACAGCGGCCCGCAAAG
>JAJYQN010000146.1 GCA_021794595.1 Pseudomonadota bacterium | reverse complement strand
GGACTCCTTCACAATAAGCCACATTATCGCGTTACCCATTCATGGAACACGGATAAACCTCGTGGGTCTCTGTTTATAGATTAACGAACCACCTAACCAATGAGGAGAAGATGTTTTCCTTGATCGCGGTCCAACTCGAGGAATTTGGCGCTTTTCCCCGCTCAGTGTCGGCGTGGTGTTAACACATGACCTAACGTGGGCATCCAGGCTAGGAAGGGGCAAGGGTAGGGATCCTCACAATGATCGGTGAGGGGCGGCATGGGGCCCGCGAGCAGGGTCTGGGCCTCTTGGACCCAACGGGGAACCGCCGTTAACAGCGATGCGATGTCTTTTGTCAGGTCCTCTTGGGCAAAGAGGCTGTTGACGTGGCCATTTGACGTGACCTCGTGGTAACAGCCCTTTCCGGGATACACGAAGGCGTTATTGATGTATTGCAGCACACTGTGGCGAATCGGGACCCCGGCCTGCTGAAAGGCATAGGTTTGGATAGCCACATCGTCCCGGTAATGATCCTTCACGCCGGTGGACGCCTTCACCTCGATGAGATCCCATTTCTTGGCGACGGGCTTTAGGATATCGGCCCGCACCAGTAGATCTTTATACGCGACCGTGGCCTCAAAGAGCGGCTGGCGCGGCGCGGACTGCAAAGCCTGCGTGGTCTCATGAAGGGCTAGTGATAAGGGTCCCTCGGGGGCGATAAGCCGCCCTCCGACATGCAGATCACGCGCCACGGCGCCTACCTGATGGCCGATGGTAAAGGCCGCCGTAGTCGCATCAGCCTCCTCGGCACAATCCGGCTCATGCACCGAGAGCCAGAGCCGGCGCGGACATTGGCGATAAGCCATCAGTTTCGATTTCGATAAGCCGATCGATGCCATCACACCTTCCTCTTTGGTGCGCGAGCCGACCCCAGGGTCCGGTGCCCCACCGCCACGCACAGGATCCCCCCTCGAGTCGCCCGCCCGTGCGTGGTCATGAGAAATCCGCCATAAAACCCATCGGCCGCCCCCGATGCTTTCGCTTCGGGAGACACTCGATGTGGAGGGCTGCCATCAGGTCGGCCGGGGTCCACTGAGGGAGGCGTAAGGCGAGCCCCTTCAAAGCGGTAGTCATATCGCCGGGGGTCAGGCCCTCCAAGAGCGCAAGTTCAGTGTCCGGGAAGAAATGGGGCGCATGCCCGTACAGCGAGAGCACGGCGGCGATAAGGGCGCCCCTTTGCGCGCCCGTCAGGGGATCCAAGGCCAGCTTCACATCAAAGCGCCGAAAGGCCGCGTCATCGAGATCGTCGATGAGATTGGTCGTTGCGATAAAAAGCCCCGTGAAGCTTTCCATCTGAGTCAGCATTTCGTTCACTTGGGTCACTTCCCACGAACGAACCGCCTCCTTGCGACTCCGGAGAAACGAATCGCATTCATCGAGCAAGAGCACCGCGCGCTCGGTCTGCGCCCGATGAAACATCGCGGCCATGCGCTGTTCGGCCACTCCGACATAGGGATCCAGCAAATCCGAGGCCCGGTAGGTGAGTAATGGCCGCTGGAGGGAGTCCGCAAAGAACCGGCCCAGGGCCGTCTTGCCAGTGCCCGCCGGGCCATAACAGAGCACCGTCCCCCGTCCCACGCGCGCAAGCCCTGCGGCCACAGCGGCGAGATCCGCATGGGCGTTGACATAGGCGAGATCATAGGGCCAAGACACAACGGGCTGGGTTGGGACCACAGGACGCCCTAGCGCCTGAGAGAGTCCATTGATGACGTCTTCATAAAGCGCTGCGCGTTCGTCAGGATCGACGACACCGGCGACCTGTGTCGTTGCCGCCGCCTGGGCGAGCAGGCCGGGCACCAAGGCCTGCTGGGTCAAGCGCGCCGCCAAAGGGTGATCGGCAAGCCCTAAGGGCGTCAGATACTGAGCCACGAGCCGGGCGCGCACTGCGATCGGGGGTTCGCCAATCTCACAGATGGCGCTAAAGCGGCGCAAGAGCGCGGGATCGATCGTATCGATGCGATTGGTGATCCACACGGTAGGGGCCGGCGCTTGTTCGAGGAGATCGACCGAATAGCCTTTGCCTGGTCCCCGAGACAACGGCCCTTCTTCGGGGTCATAACGCGTACTGAAATAGTCTTCAACCTCATCGAACAAGATGACCGAATCCCCCACACTCGCGCCCAGATGTCCCACCAACCGCAAGGCCTTCACGCGCCCGGTAGCCGAAAGCGCCTGACCGTCATCCTGGGCGACCGCCACCTCCAGCAAGCGCACCGTAAGATCCTGGGCCAAGGCCCGTACGAGCGCCGTCTTCCCGGTCCCCGGCGGTCCATAAAGAAGGACATTCACGCCCGGTCGATGGGTGGCCATTGCCCCCGCCAAGAGCGGGCGCAATACGGACAGCGGCGTCGTGAGATGCGCAAAGTCCGCGAGAGCCCGGGGGGCCTCGGTAGCGCCCTTGACATAGGCGGCCAGCAACCGGGTGCTCGACATCTTGGGTTCGAGCAACCGGTCACCCAGGCCCGGCAGGATCTCCAGCCAGTCATCAAGATCACTGCCAAAACCGTCGGCATCCAAACCGATAAAACCGGCCAGGACCAAAGGCGCCTGGGGCGCGAAGAGGGCCGCGACCGCCTCCGGCGGCGCATCCAGACACGCGCCGATCGCGGCCATCACCTCCTCTCGATGCGTGAGGGTTCCCAAGTGTGATAAGCCATGACGAAAGGGTCCACGGCTCTTGGCGAGCGTCACAAAGAGCAAAACTGCCTGTTCGAGCTCCGAGAGCCCCAATTCCTGTCCCAGCGCCGCGAGGGCGGGAATCGGGGGGCAGGGGCATCGCTCGGCCTGGGTGAGTGCGGTGCGATAGGCCGATTCCACCGTCGGGGGGCGGGCGCGCAGCAGGATGCGGGTCTTCAACCCCAGAAACGGGTAGAGCGTGGCTTCCTCCCCGTCGCAATCCATGTCATCGTAATCTTCGTCGATCTCCTCGCGGATCGCCGCCTGTAAGCGCCGCCATCCGCCGGTGACGAGGAGTCCCCGCAACAGCCACTGGCGCGCCCACTGGGCGGCCAAAGTGCGTGGGCTGGGGGCTTTCCGGGTGGGGCGGGAAGGACGGCGTGTCGGTTCTTTCTTCATGGCGGCTCCTGAATACGGTCGACAACTTTATGGCCTTCAGAATACGCCGATCCTGCGTCAGTCTGTGTCGCATCAAGATCTCTGTCGCCAGTACCCCCTATGACTGAAACAACCCGTCTGAAACACCCACAGAGAAACGCTATTTTAGGGGGGTTGACGCCTTCGCGATCGCTTTTCATAGGGACTCAAGGCCGTCCGTAATGCCTCTCTCGCCCACCGACGCAAACGGGCAGGAGCTATCACTTCGATGTCCGCCCCTTGGCTCAAGATCCAGGTCCGCAAGGCAAAACTGTCGGTGACGGTTGCCGTCACGATGGAGGCTTCGGCTTCGTCCCGCATCACCTGATCGGCCGCCAGAGGGGCTTCCGTGAGATAAAGCGCCGCGACCGGGGACACCCGTAGCGTCAATCGCACAGGGTCGGTGGCCACTGGGATATGAAAGGCGCCGCTTGCCACGTAGGCATCAAGATCGAAGTCATCGGGCCGATACGCTTGAGATGCGTTCAGGGCGGCCTGTGTCATGCGGTGCAAGGCATAATGACGCGGGTCACGATAGTCCCAGGCGGTTGCCACCAAATAATACGCGCCATCGGAGCGGACCAAGCCCAGGGGATGCAAGAGTTGTTCAGAGGACGCGTCTTGACCGACCCCACGGTAGTGGGCCGTCAACGTGCACCCGCGAAAGAGCGCCTCGCACACGGTCTGTAAAATAGCCGCCACGACGTGCGGGGGCCGCCCCGGTCGACGCAAATCGAGTACCCGCACGGCATCCGGCCAGCGCGATACGGGGGAGGCGCCGGTTTGTGTCAACACACCCTTGGCCTCCTTAAAAAAGGACAACAAGGCCTTATGAAGGGTGGGTGGCAATGTTTCGCCACTGTGCATCTCTAGGAGCACGAAGGCCACGGCCTGCGCATCACTGAGACGATAGCGGCTATCCGGATGGCCTGTACCGACCCACGATATCCCATAGGGCTTGGCACGACGGTCCACATCGATGGCTTTGGCAAACACCGCTTCGAGGGTCGTGATGTCACGTTCGAGGGTGCGGCGCGTAAGACCCTTCAAGGCATCTGTACCAGCCCCTGTCGATTGCAAGTACGTCAGAAGCTCGGGAACCGTCGTCCGGCGGGGAGCGGGTGGGATGGCGCGCAATACATGCCATTGGCGCTCAATGGTCTCAGCGGGCATATATGTGGGTTCCTCTCACGATTGTCCGCGACCGTCCCATTCTGATATGCGGGGCGGATTTCAGATGTCGACCTGTGGCAACTCAAAAGAGATCCGGGAATATGCGGCCCCCGCCCCTTGTCACGCCCGTCACCCAGTGCCCGCTATGCGCGTAGCCAGGCACCAATATAACACTCACTTCCGACTAAAGCGCCGAGGTGACGCTCCGTTGCCGGCCTTTAGTGACGAAGATCCCCTGGGGTGTGCGCGAACCGTTCGTATGCGTTTGTCTGTGTTCAGAAGCGTTCGCGAACCGTTCGGTGGCGTTCGCGAACGCGAGCGAACGCCTGAAGCCCACGGTAATGCTGGTCGCGCCATGCGTGCGCGATTTCCGCGGTATGGCTCTCCCAGAAATTCGTGTGCGTATCGGGGCTGTCACGAAGACCCGCGACACGCCCCCTCCGAGATGGTCCGCGCCTGACCCCAGATCCGACCCGCAAAGAACCAAAAGGATGCCCCAGAGACTACTGACAATGGCACCGATCAGGATCACCTAAAAGCGATTTGCCACCAGTATGGTCGGGCTGCTGAAGTATGGCGCAGGCCTCCCCTTTAACCGCATCGAGACCTTGCAGGCGGGTATGCGCATCCCCTTGCCGGCCGCGACCCAATGGGACCTGGTGCGTAAGGCTGTCC
>JAJYQN010000074.1 GCA_021794595.1 Pseudomonadota bacterium | reverse complement strand
CTAGTGAGGCTGACGAGGCATTAGGATTGAAGGCGCCTGTCGAGGCCATCTGGTCCGGGCGCCAAGGGGAAACCGTGTAGATCGGGTTGATCTTCGCCTTTTCGTAATTGATGAAAAACTGTACGGCGAGTTCGCTCTGTAGCACATCGTTGGCCAGGACACGGCCGCCGCCCGGCGCGATGCTTGTCAGTTGGCCGCCGTTTTGCGCCATGTATTGCGTCGCCTGGGTTGCGAGGTAATTCGCACCGCCGATCGAAAACCAGATCATGAGCAATACGATACCCTGAATCAGACTCAACCCGACCCCCGGGATCGGCGCCAAAAGGACCATGGCGAACGCGGATCGGAGCGGGGTCCAGAGCGCATGGTACCGGTTGCCAAAGGCTTTGCCTTCATGCGCTGTTGAAGTCGCCCCGATGGCCATAGTGATGAACACCATGATCGTGACGAACGCCAGCACCACAAGGTCGAAGTCCTTTAAGAGCGTAAAAAAGAGGCTCCCGTTGCCGACTCCGCCGATCGTCTGGTAGTAAATCGAATGCCAGTTGCCGTTCGGAATCCCAAACAGCTTATTGAGGATGCTGACGGACTGGTCGGACGACGATGGCGTCAGCAGGGACTGCGCCTGCGAGACCGACGGGAGTGTGGTGTTGAGCGGCATGGTGTGGACCTCAAAAAATGTGGGGCTCTATTAAGAGCCCCTGAATGGAAATTCACGGGGTCAGTTGACTCCGCACACCCGACCGCCAAGGATTTTCACAAATCCGCAGTCGGGCCTACCGTTTACAAACGCGAGATGGTTGGAAAAAGGCAGGATGTAATGCTCAATGTCTAATGTTCCGTACATGAGTAGCGCGCCGACGACTACCGACAGCGCAATCGTTACTGTCACCACGCCCCACCGGATCGCGATGGCCTTCTGCAGAGCCGTCTTGGCTTGCTCTTCGCCCGCTCTCGCCGCCTGGGCGCGCCAGGACGCCGCAAACTGATTGCCCTTTTCTTGGGCGATGCGATCGAGGTCTGCGACCACTTCCTGGATCTTCTCGGCCCCTTTGTTGACCGAGACCATGATCGCTTGCGCGGTGGCGCGCCCGACGTCGACGGCATTTTTCCGGATGTCGGCATCAATTGTGCCCTTCAGATCCGCGCTGGCTTTCATCGCCTGGTCGTATATCGATGGGGCCACCTTTGCGGTAGCCTGCTCGATTTGCCCAGCGGCCTCCTGCGCGGTTTTGACGAGCGCGTCTACATGCAGGAGTGTCAGTATGGCAACCCACAACGGATCGTCGTCGCGGACTCCGAACCTATGGGTTGCTCGCAAGATGTCCGTGACACTCTCTTTTGGGAGCGCGTCAAGCACCAGGTCTTGCGCCGTCAGCGCGGCGGGTGCGGTCGGGGGTAAGGCCCCCGCAGGGGCCTCCTCAATCTGTGGCATGTCGTCGTCGATGTCGTCCATTACTCCTCCTCGCCGAAAAAGGTTTTACAGGGGCCTGCAGCACAAGCCGCGAGCCAGTTCTTAAAGACCTGCCGAACCACAATCGATTGCCCGCCTTCCGGTGTTGTGAGGTCAAACGGGCGTTGCTGTGTTTCACGCAGCAAAATCATTGCGCGGTCGGTGAGGACCGGCATGACGCCTTCATGCCCGCCGGACTCCAGCCACGCCTTACGGGCCTCCGATCGGTGCCAGGGGCCCGACGTGGGGCTCGTTTTTGCGGCGTTGATGACGGCGACCTTGTAGTCGGCTTGCGCACACAAGGCGGATTTCATGGAAAGCTCTATCCCCTCAAGATCGTCCGCAACCATCCAAGCGACGTGGATTTGGTAGCCCATGTCATGCGCAACCGGCACGAACAAGTGTGCGTTTTTGTCGAGCGTCTTGGACGCCGACCCGGGCGTATTGATGACCACGAGATTGGCCGCATCACCAAGAGACTCTAACTCCTCAAATAAGGCGATGGCGGCCTCGTCCGCCTTCTCCTCACGCGACAAGTTCGTGATGAGCCCTGTCACCTCGGATGCGGCTCCGAATCGCTTTGCGACGTCCGCGATTGTCGTGTCACCCTCGACGACGCAGGCCGCGCCAAATAAGGCGATCAGGTACTCGGCGAAGGCGGTTGCGAAAAGACTTTTTCCGATGCCGCCCTTGTCGCCGTGAACTATAAATAGCTTCTTCTGGTTACTCATGACGTTGCCCTCGTGTGGTGGTTGGTTTTGCAGGTTTTGGTGTGGCGCGCGGACCTTGGCTGGCCGCCAAGAATTCCGCTACGGCGGTTATGGTGCGGCTCTTGCCGAGGCCGCCCCTGTCGCCGTGAACTATGAACATCTTCCTGTTTTGCATGGTCATCACCTCTTAGTCATCTGGCGTGAGATTGGTAAAGCCCCCGCCGCTGGTGGATTGGCGGGGTGTCAGTTTCGGAGATGCGGCGGTTGCCTTGGGCGGCACCAGCTGCCCGGCATCTATGCGCCGTGTAACTCTGGCGAATGCGTTGGCCAACGCCCTAGGCGCTCCCGCCGACGATTGCCCCATCTCTGTGGCAATTTCGGCCCAGGTCCACCCGTGCCGCCGCGCCTCCTTTATCGCTCCGTGTTCCCGGAGAACGAGAGCGCCAACGCCGCGAGAGCCGGGCGGGTATTCCTTCTGTAGCTTCTCTAGTCCCATGGGACCTCCTACATAAAATGTGTCTTCCGATAGTGACCCCGTATGGAAATTCACGGGTTCGCACAATTGAGCCTACTCAGTTTCGTATTTTCGTGAAGCGGTCTGGCGTGACACGCCTTTGGTACGCCGCCCGTATACGTTTTCATTTTTCGCGGCGTGCCTTCGGTACATCGAAATCGTATTGATTGCAGATGTTTTTGCGGGTTTGCATCAGATGGTATGTGAGCGGCTGGAATTTTCACGGGTTTCCCAACGCCAAATCGGAGCTTGACGCCCACTGTTCAGTGGGCTGCAACACACCGTCGCACCACTTCGTGGTTGCCGGTGTTCCGGCTTCGCGCGGAGAGGGATTTCCGGATGATAGGTGGCACAGCCCCGCAATTTCCATGGCGGGGCACCTATAAGAGATCCGGATCTATTCCTTATATATGGAGCGTGAGCGATGCTGACACTGAAAGGTTTGTCGGGCGGGGCGAAGGAAGCCGCTGATGTCGTCTCCTATTGCCAGCACGAGGTTGGCGAAGGTCGCAGACAGGGCGGGTACTACAACAAAGGTGCGACTCCCAGCGCATGGGGCGGCTCCCTGGCTGCCGATCTTGGCCTCCAGGGCCGCGTCCGCGCCCAGGATCTTCAGGCGCTCTTAGAAGGGCGCCTGCCGGACGGGACCGTATTCGCTGAGCCCAGCGACGACCGGCGGATGGCGACGGACTTGACGTTCTCTGCCCCTAAGTCTGTGAGCGAGTTCGCTCTCTGCAAGGCCTCCCCAGCGATGCGCGACGCCATCCTTGCCGCGCATGATCGTTGTGTGGCGCGGGCGATGGTGAGGATAGAAAAGGAAGTCGTATGCGCGAGGTATGGTCATGGCGGCGCGGACATCGAGAAGACTGGAGCAATGTTATGGGCGGCGCACAGGCATGAGGATGCGCGTCCGGTTGGGGGCAAGGTCGCCCCACAGATCCATAGTCACGTTTTAGGCTTGAATGCCACGAAAGGGCGCGACGGGCGTCTACGCGCCATCGAATTGCAATTCGGTAATGATGGGGTGCGGATGCATGGCGCTGCGTATCGCGCGGATTTTGCCCAGGAGCTGCGGCAGCTAGGCCTATCTCTCAGAAAAACAGAAGAAGGGTTCGAGTTAGCTGAGGTGTCCGATGCACAGATCGAGGCTGGGAGTCCACGTACCCAGCAGATCGACCAGGACCTTGCTCGCAAAGGGCTGACTCGTAAAGGGTCGACTGGCGCCCAGCGTACGGCCTCAAATCTTTCTACTAGGGAATCCAAGCGCCAGCTATCCCAGGACGAACAGCGCTGGGAATGGAGGGAGCTAGGTCGCGAGATCGGGTTGGATATGCCCGACCCGACCCCACCCCATGAGCCCCTATCCGAACCGGATGCCTCCGAGGCCCTGGCGTTCGCTACCGCGCACCTGTCGGAGCGCGAATCCGTAATCGGCACCCAATCGACCCGCCTCCAGGCGCTACTGCACGGGATGCACCAGGGCTTGACCCTCGACCAGATCGACAAGGAGATCGATGCGGCACGGGGGGTCGGTAATCTCATCGATGCTGGCGATCAGAAGATCGTGACCCGCGAAACCCTCGCGCGGGAGGCCTCCAACCTCGCCGCCGTGGCCGCCGGTCGAAACACTATGACCCCGCTCACCGACCAGGCCGGGGCTGAGGCGCGTATCTCTGAACGTGAACAGATCAATGGATTTGAGTTCACGAAAAGCCAGCGCGAGGCAGTGCTCCGGGTCCTCACAACCTCGGACCAGTGCATCGTGGTGCGCGGCGCGGCGGGCGCAGGAAAGTCCACGGCGCTCGCGGCCATCGCTGATGAAGCGAAGGCCAATGGATACCGCGTTGTCGGCACCGGGCCATCACAGACGGCTGTGGATGGCACGCTCGACGCAAACCCTGATGACTCGCGCGTCCTCGCGTCTTTCAACATCCGCGAAGACAAAGACCAGTCGCCTAAATTGATTCTCATGGACGAGGCGGGCATGGTCTCGTCGAGAGATATGGAAGCGTTTTTGCAGAAGGTCCGGCCTCAAGACAAGATCGTGTACACGGGCGACGACCTTCAGCTCGCCGCCGTCGAGGCCGGGAGTCCAATGGCGCAATTCATGAAAGAAGGCGTTGTTGAGGTTGTGGAAATCGACGAGATTGTCCGGCAGAAAGACGCGGGCCTGCTCGCTGTCGCCCAGGCCTTTGCAGACGGCCGCAACGAGGAGGCCGTGCAACTCGCCGCTCCTTATATGACCACCGTGACAGTTACGGACGCCGACTACGAATCCGCCGAGGCCTCTAAGGCTGACGCCAAGCCTGTGGGCGGTCCTATGCCCGAC
>JAJYQN010000051.1:23244-69619 GCA_021794595.1 Pseudomonadota bacterium | reverse complement strand
AGACTATGCACCAGTTTATTCAGGCTGGGCTGGCACTTTACAACCCGGACCAGCCCGACCGGCCGGTCAATAGCCCGAACGCCGTCTACCAGATTGAGCCCGCGTGCCTAGATGCCCTTCGGGCCTTGGGGACTAAGGATTATCCGACCCACCTTGCCAACTTTCTGGCAATACGTGGGACGTTGGTTGCTCAACAGGCAATGCCCCGCTGGATGCGTATGGTGCCATTACGGGTGGCATCAGGTCAGGAGGTCCTGCTTTCGCCCGGCAATCATAGCGCGCTCATCAAGGCCCTCTGTGAAGAATTTGGACCGCGCTTTGTACCGGGTGGGCAACTCGTGTATGCCGGCGATACGGGCAAGAAATGGGGATACTGTAACGAACTCTTACTAGCTTCCCTCGGTATCACCATGGGGGCACATGGTAAAATGCCCGATATCATGATTTACGACCCGGATCGGCGTTGGCTGATTCTGGCCGAGGCCGTGACCTCGCACGGACCCGTGGACGCCAAGCGCCACCAGGAACTGAGCGAGCTCTTTACGAATTGCGGTGCCGGTCTTGTGTTCGTGTCCGCCTTCCCTGATCGCCGTACGTTCAACAAATACCAGGAAGTGATTTCCTGGGAATCCGAGGTGTGGATCGCTGATCATCCGAGCCACCTCATCCATTTTAACGGTGTGCGGTTCTTGGGGCCATACCCGGCAGGATAAAAACACGACAATAGGCTGCATAGACAGGAGAAGATGGTGAGCATTGAGGCGATGTGGACGGCACAGTTCCAATCCAATAAGGGGACATTCGGGGCGGGAATTGTCGTGCTGGAGAGGGCGCGCGCTTTTGGTGGTGATAGCCAGTACTACTACGTTGGTGATTATCGTGTGGATGGCGATCAGATATCTGTTAGCCTCACAGTAATACATTATGCCAACGATATTGACTCAATCTTGGGCCATTGCAGAAGTTTACGGTTGCCCTCAAAGGTGAGCTGAATGAGAGAGAAATGAACCTGAAAGGGCAGGCAAACCAAAATGACGATCTACAAATACAGCTGATCATGAAGAGGGTGGCGGAATTGCCCTAATGGCTCTCCGGCCGCAAGAATCATCGCCATGAGAATAAAAAATGCGGAATGGATATGCATTGTTACCCTGACCTCCCCCCCCAAATCTTTTGCTTTGAGATGAGTATACCGCTTCAGCATCTGCAGGGTCTTGTGTCCCGTAATGGCGGCCACTTCCATGGGATTCAGCCCCTTCTCGAAAAGCCTGCTGGTGGCCTCATGGCGCAGATCATGGAAGGTGAGTCCCTCGATGCCGGCGGCCTTACATGTCTCGGCAAAGGCTCGACTTATAGATGCTGCGTGAATAGCGAAAACACGACCATCGATTCGCCGGGGCAGGGCGTCCAGGATGCTCAAGGCCACCGTGGACAATGGCACCTGCCGTGGTGTGCCATTCTTGGTCTCTGGGATCAGTAGCACCCGGTCCTTTCGATCGAGGTGCTCCCAGCGCATGCCGGTGATCTTCCCGCGGCGCATGGCGGTCTCAATGGCCCATGTGATGATGAAAGCGATTTCGCCGGCGTCTCCATAGACCCCGGCCGCTGTGAGTAATCTCTTTTCTTCGTCGCCCACCAGGCGGCGGTCTTTCTTATCGTTGACGTGTGGGCGGCTCACGAGTCGGACCGGATTTCCCCACAGCAAGTGGATATGCCATTCCTGCGCGGCTACGGTAAAGACATGGGAGAGGATATTCAGTTCGCGATTTACGGTGGAGGCGGATACGACCTTAAGCCGTCAACCTAGATCCGGCAGTTGATGTCGGAAATCCACCCTAATCGGCCTATTTGCAAGGGATTTCAACAACTCTGCGGTTCACCCAAGCGGTGAACACAGATTTTGGTACAAAGCCCTATGAATCGGGCAGTTTCCGAGGGCGCCGCGGTTCAACTGCTGAATTTAGGGTCAATTCCTTGCCTGTGATACCAGAAAAAAAGCCGTGAGCAACGAGGTCTTGGCGGATCATCCGAAGATGGGAGCGCTCCATTGCGGCCCCGTGCTTTTGTGTGGCGATCTCGCGCTGATAACGGTCGAGTAGTTCAGCCAGTGAGGTGGATTCCGCTTCGGCTCGGGACATAAAGATCCGCGGTCCATCTCCGATTCGATTTGCTTGGCTCAGGCGGTAGCCTCGGTCTTCAGGTCAAAGGTTTTGGCGAGTTCTGGGTAGCCCCGCTCCTTGATCCGTACCTGCCAAACCCGCCGGCCGCATGGCTCCGGCCTTGCGCGTAAACTCGCCATGTCCACCCGCACGTTTTCCTTCCGGTGGACATATGGCGGACATATTCGGATTCAAAGGGAAGCTGGCGTTACTAAGTTCTTGATGTTATTGGCGTCCCCAAGGGGATTCGAACCCCTGTTACCGCCGTGAAAGGGCGATGTCCTAGGCCTCTAGACGATGGGGACTCATGATGTGTTGGCCCATTTGGGGCCTAGAGCGGCGTCACGCCCACAGTGAGCTTGAAAGGCCCGGTACTGTAAGGTTTGCGGCGGCTAAAATCAAGCACGCCATAGTGGACTGCAGAAACCGGCAGACGATGATCAGCTGTCTGTGGTATGACCCACGCCGCGTCCTCGATGCGCACTCGCGCCCCTTTGCTGCCATCAGAAAGAGAGGCCATATTGGCTCGCTGCATAGTCTGTGGCGGCATAGCGTGCAACAAAACCGCAGCCGTGACGAGGGTAGCAAGCAATAAAGCAGTCTCTATGGCCACGGAGCGCCTCAGAAGCGAGAGGGGGCTCAAGAATGATTGGCTTATCGGGCCTTCAGGAGCGTGAGCGCTGCGCCGGATGCGGGGTATGCACACGAAGCGATTGAAGGCGCCAAGTCCTATGGCCGCGAGCACGAAGCTGATCTTTACAAGCAATATGCGCCCATAGCTCGAGTACCAGAGCTCATTCCAGGCGCCGAGATAATGAAAGGCGCTCCAGATACCCGTGACAAGGACTGCGGCTAAGGCGGTCGCGGCCAAGGCGGAGAGGTTGGTCACAAGCCGTACGCGTGCCGCGGCTGGCAGCTTCGGTGCCGATAGGCCCGGAAACACGGCCACTGTCATCGCCACCAGACTGCCCGCCCAGACCGAACCCATCATAAGGTGGGCCCAGTCTATCCACTCTGCGAATGTCCACTGCCCCTGGTCTGCCGGATGACCAGTGGCGCTGCGGGTAAAGGCGACCAGAGCCACTAAGGCGAGCAAAAGACCGCTGATGAGTTGTCCACGCAGTGATTGTCGGCCGAGAAACCACGCGGCCCACATGATGATAAGCGCGGCGGGGCGAATGAGCCAAATATGGCCGAACGCGGTCTCATGTACGACGAGCGGGAGCCAGTGCCACACATGGGCGAGAGACTGTTGACTCATCTCGGCGGTGCGTCCGACTAAAAGCGTAAGGCTGCTGGCCGTAAGGGCCGCAAGGCCAAGACCCACAAGGGCCCAAAGCCGTGGGTGGAGGAGGGCCCTAGTGTTTTTGGGCAGGACCCATAATCGCACGCTTAGAGCGCCGGTCACGGTCATAATGGCAAGGATATCGAAGGCAGTTACGGCGATGTAGGGGGTATGTGTAGGCATGTTATTTTTGGATCCGGAACATATAGCGACCTTCGGTATGGTGGCCATCGACTGCGACCACGCTCCAATAGACGTGATATCGGCCGGGCGCCAGAGGCGGCACCTGGGTTTCTAACAAACGATCATGGGTTCCGGCCACTACGTGTCCCCGGCCCTCGCTTACGATCTGCCCCGTTGCGTTTTTGACAGTCAATGAGCAAAAGAGCGCTTCCAGTCCGGCGTCGAACCAGATCCGCACAAGGTGGGGTGGTTTTGTCAGTGTCGAGCCGACCCGTGGTCGCGAACGTTCCGGAAAGGCGTGGGCGTAGGCCAGCCCAGGGATGCTTAGGGTCAAGAAGAGGCTAAGGACCGCGAATGGTAGGGACCTATGTGACATATTAGAGGGGCTCTGGGGTAGTGGGGAAAAGGGGTGCGCCGAGTGTATGCGGATAGATGTCGTCAAAATAGAAGCCCACACCCAATATGACGCCAAGCCCATGGCCGCTCGCGCGGTTGATCGGGAGTGTGGCTTCGATGCCGATCTGCCCGTAGTGCCCGATCCAGACCACCCCTGGGTTTATGGTCCCCAAGGTTTGGCCGGCATAGGGGCCGCTTGTGTAAGTCTGCATGGGGAATTCAACGAGCGGCACGAGGTTATTAAATGGCGCGCGCAGGCCCACGTCGCGCACGTAGGATTGGAGGTAGGGGAGACTATATTGTACCGAGAGTCCCCAAGTGAGGCTTTTGGGGATCCCAGCGGCCGACGGGATATTGGGCGCTATGATGCCGCTGATCGCCAAAGGCCGCAGATCGCGCCAGGCGCTGGGAAGGTCGCCGAGGCCCCGACCAAAGAGCAAGGTTGGGGAAAAGACTGAGTACGTTGTGCCAACGCCATGGCTTCCGGTATTCCCCAAAGATTCGTTCAGGGCGCCGGTGACGAGGGTCTCCTGACTGTCACTTTTCCAGAGGCGGTAATCAAGGCCGAGGGCCAGGTTTCCAAAACCCTTGGGCAGCGCGCCACCGGATGCGTATTGATAGTCCGTACCAACGCTCATAGCAAGGCGTGGGGTGAGGGTCTTTGAGTCACTTAAGGCCAAGGTCCGGGCGTAAGGGGCGGATTCACCCGGCACCGGGCTTAAGGCTGCCCCTGCGTAGTTGAGATCCAGCTCATCTGTTACGCCGGGGTCAGGGAACGTGAGGGTGCCTGGGAAGACGCGCATGCCTACTACAGCATGGGCATAAGCGGCCACGAGGGCGCAGCGCAGCGCGAGCGCCGCGAGCAAAACGAGTCTGATACGCATAGGTCTTAGTGAAGTCTGTCTCGTGGTTGGGGATCGAAGGCCGCACCTTAATGACTTGGCCGCTGGGGTTTTGTTCCCGCTGAGTTCGGAATTATGACGCAAAGGGTGGGCGCGTGTCGCGGGGGAGTATGCGGATAGGCGACATCATTTGTCGATTGGGTTGCGCGGATCGCGATGAGCTCTGCCCTTGCCCCGTTATTCCCACGCTGCGCGCCAGGGAGAGCGCAAGCTAGGGCGCGTAGTCCGCGGAAGGCGTAGGGTCCGGGCGGGTGGCCGCAGGCCACCTAGCTTAAGGACATCGACACGCCGCCCCGTTATTTGTGGGCGTGATTCTTGTGCGCCGGAAAAGCGCATGGCTCGACTACGGGATTGCGGCAAGCATCTCTCAACTGCGCTGTGAGATCATAGGTTGCGCTAAGACCGGATACACAAGGGCGTCTTGGATGTCCCGCCGCGCGCAAGCGTGTGGCCTCGGCCTCGGTCCGTGAAACAAACTTCCCCCTCAACCCCTCTCGTTTTCTCTGTGTCGCAACAAAGACCCTGTCTTCGCTTTTGGGGTGACAGTTTTTCATGGAATGGGTTGGCCGTGCTGACAGGCGTAAGCCTCCGGTTGGAGATCGTCGCGCTTGCGAATAGACGCCGCTTGGTTCCCTGGGATCGTTATGCGCAGCAAACCGGACTCAAGTGGCGCGAAATTGGAGCAAAAAATCAAATAAAGGAATTTTGCGGAGAGGGAGTATCACGTAACCATTTGTTTTTCATGGTGGAGCCAGGCGGGATCGAACCGCCGACCTCCTGCATGCCATGCAGGCGCTCTCCCAGCTGAGCTATGGCCCCCTAACGGGTCGCTACTCTAAGATGTCGGGCTCTCAAAAGCAAGCGCCTTTGTGAGGCGATCAAGGCAACGTTCGCGTCCGAGGAGCTGGCAGGTGATATCGATCGGTGGCGAGACACCTGTTCCGCTTATCGCGATGCGTACCGGTTGAGCGAGCTTGCCGAAAGTTAAGCCATGGGCGGCACTGGTTGCCTCGATGCTCGTGTGAATGGCCTCCTTGGTCCAATCCGGGAGGGTTCTCAGGGCCTCGGAGAGGGCGAGCAGGGCAGGCTTGGGGGCAGCCGCTAGGGCCGCTTGGTTCTTCGGGTCTCTGATCGCGATCGAGTCTTGGTAAAAGAAGAGACTTAACTCCGCCATTTCGACCAAGGTCTTGGCGCGTTCGCGTTGTGCATCTACGACATCGATTAGCGCAGGTCCATTGGCGAATTGCGCCCCGCGATCCTGAAGAAAGGGCTGCAGGCGCTCGGCCACATCGGCGAGCGGTAATGTTTTGATGTAGTGCTGATTGAGCCACAAGAGCTTCTTTGGATTGAGGGCCGCCGCCGCACTATGGACGTCTTTGATGTCGAATAGGCTCACCATCTCCGCGCGCGAGAAGATCTCTTGATCACCGTGCGCCCAGCCTAGGCGCACCAGGTAGTTCATGAGCGCCTCGGGAAGGATGCCGTCGTCGTGATACTGCATTACGCTGACCGCGCCGTGGCGCTTAGATAGCCGAGCCCCGTCTTCACCAAGAATCATCGGGATATGGGCGTAACTCGGCGGGGTCGCGTCGAGGGCGCGCAGCATATTGATTTGGCGGGGCGTATTGTTGAGGTGATCGTCACCCCGGATGACATGAGTGATACGCATGTCCATGTCATCTACGACGACGGTAAAGTTGTAGGTTGGTGTCCCATCGCTTCGGGCAATAATCAGATCGTCCAATTCCTCGTTCTGAAAGACCACCGGGCCCTTCACCGCATCCTGGACCACGACCTCGCCATGCAGGGGGTTTTTGAAGCGGACAACGGCATGGGCCGAGGCGGGATGATGGCTGTCCCGACAGCGTCTATCGTAGCGCGGCTTTTCCTTGCGAGCGATTTGCGCAGCCCGCCGTTCCTCAAGGTCTTCTTTGGTGCAGGTGCAGTAATAGGCATGCCCTTGGGCCACGAGGTCCTGGAGAACCGCGCGGTAACGGTCGAAGCGCTGAGTTTGATAGAATGGACCCTCATCATAGTCCAGGTTCAGGAACGCCATGCCCTCGAGAATGGCGGCCACGGATTCGGGGCTCGAGCGCTCAAGATCGGTATCTTCTATGCGCAGAATGAATTGCCCTTGATGGCGACGGGCATAGAGCCATGAATAAAGCGCGGTACGCGCGCCACCTATATGGAGATAGCCTGTGGGGCTTGGGGCAAAACGGGTGCGTATGGTCATAGTGGGGGGCTATGGTACTTAAAACTGCGGGCGAATTCACGAACGATTCCGAAACCCGGCTCTTTTGCGCGCTTTCCGCAGGCGCCACCGTCGTGACCGCCAACAATCGGCTCGCGCGTCAAATCGCGCTCCGATGGGCCGCGGACCAGCGGGCCCGAGGGTTGCGGGTCTGGACGTCACCGGACATCCTTCCATGGTCGGCCTTTATCGTGCGCGCCGCCGATGCCGTGCGTGAGGCGCAAGGGACGCGCTCGGCGCCCCTGTCCGCGACCCAGGAGCGCTGGCTTTGGGCGGAGCTCGTGCGTGGGCAGGAGACCGGGTTTTTGTGCAGCGACACGGCCTTTGGTGGCTTAGCTGCCGATGCGTGGCGCCTGCTCGCCGACCACAACTTGCCCTTACCTCCGGGAAACGGGAACCCGGAGACCGAGATCTTTCTGGCTTTGGCGCGTGCCTTTACGGATCGCTTGCGCGGCTTGCAACGCGAGGACCGGGCGCGCGACGGCGCACGGGTCGTGGCCGCGCTGCAACAAGGCATATGGACCCCGCCGTCCGTGCTGGTGTGGGCCGGGTTCGAGCACCTGACCCCGATTCAGGCGGAGGTGAAGGCCGCTTGGGAGCGCGCGGGCGCGGTGTGCGAGGTCCTGAAGCTCCCCGGAATCCGCGCCGCAACAGAGGCCTTGGTCTTTCCTTCGACAGTGCATGAAGGGACCGCAGCGCTCCTCTGGGCTAAGGACCGCTGGATGCACAACCCGACCGGACGCTACGCACTCATCGTTCCTGATCTCGAGCGCCAGCACGGGTCTTTGATGCGTTTGGCCGATGAAATAATCGGGGGGGCGCAACCACGTTCTTATGGCGTCTCGTGGGCCCCGCCTCTGACCGAGGCCCCGGTCGTGGCCGCGGCCCTGCGCGTTTTTCGTCTCCTCGCAGGCCCCCTGGAGCCGGTGGATGCGGCCTCGCTCATGCAGTCGCCGTTTATCGGAGGTCTGGCCAGAGAGGAGGGGGCGCGGTTCCGTGCGGCCTGCGAGCTGCTCGCCGGGGCGCGACCTTGGAGAATGTCCGATTTGGCAGTCCTGGCCGGTCGCCATCGGGTACCCCTTGCAGCCAGCTTGTGGGAGCGACTTCTAACTATCCGTAAGACCTGGCCCCCGCATGCCCGGGCCAGCCTGTGGGCCGGGCACATGACCGGCGCCTTGGCGGCCCTCGGATGGCCCGGGCATGCAGACCCGCGGGACTATGAGGGGGTGGCGGCCTTGCACGAGGTATTGGAGGCGGTGGCGGCCCTCGATGCGCTCGCAGCCCCCATGAGCTACGACCAGGTCCTCCGGGCGATCCAAGAGGCGGTGGCGGCGCGCGCTTTTCAGGGGGGCGAGGCCGAGACCGAGACCCCGATCCAGATATTGGGGCCGCTCGAGGCCCTTGGTCTGACCTTCGACGGGGTCTGGGTGCTCAATCTCCATGATCGGGCCTGGCCCGCGCCGCGCTCCCCCCACCCCTTATTGCCGCCCGGCTTTCAGCGCACCCATCATCTGCCGCACGCCCATTTTGAAGACGATGTGCGTTATGCCGAGGCCCTGGCCCAGGCGTTTTTGGCGGCCGCGCCGGAGGTGACGGTCAGTAGCGCCCTGCACGACGGCTTAGACGTGCTGCGCCCAAGCCCGATCCTCGAGCGTCTTAGGCCCCGGGTGGCAGAGGCCCCGGTGTTCGCGTGTCGGGCGCGCCGGATCTTCGCCCAGCGCCTGCCCTTGGAGGAGATACCCGAGCCCTTGGCGCCGGTGGGCAAGCCCCGCGAGCGAGGCTACGGTGTCGGGCTCTTTGCCGCGCAAGCGGGCTGTTCGTTCAAGGCCGCGGCGCAGTATCGGTGGCGTGCCGATCCCTTGGTGGCCCCTTCCTACGGCTTGGCTCCGGCGGTGCGCGGGGCGGTTTTACATGCGGCCTTAGAGCAGATTTTTCGGATCATTCCCGACCATGCCCACCTTACGGCGCTCACCCCGCACGACCGGGGGGAGCACGTGGCGCGTGCGGTCCACCACGCCGTGGCCCAAGCGCGCGCCGACTACGAGCCCTTTCCCGCGGCCTTCCTGGCCCTCGAGGTGTCGCGCTACCAGCGACTGCTGGGCGACTTTCTGGCGCTGGAATCGCAGCGTCCGCCGTTTGTGGTGCGCGCCTGCGAAAAGGAGGTGATATTTCCCTGTGGGCCTTTAGGGGCGCGCGGGCGCATCGATCGCGTAGACGAGGTCAACAGCCAATGGATCTTGATTGACTACAAGACCGGGGCACTGCCGACGCTTGACCTCGATGGCGCTCGTCCTTTGCACCCACAGCTCCTTTTTTACGCGGTTGCCGAAGGTCCGATGGTGGCGGGGATCGCCTACGCCGCGCTGTCCGCGCAAGGCGCCGCCTACAAGGCCTGGGTCGCCCATGCCGCGCTCTGGCCGGGGGCCGATGAGGTCCCGCAGTGGGAACAGAAGTCCGCCGCGTGGCGCACGGTGCTAGAGGGTCTGGCCGAGGCCTTCGTGGCGGGATCGGTGCGGGTCGATCCCCAACCGGGGGCCTGCGAGTATTGCGGCCGCGAAAGTCTGTGCCGGGTGCGGGAGGGGACCTTATGACGGTCAGTGACAGCGAGGCCCGGAGACTCGCCATCGATCCCGCCCAGTCGTTTGTCGTCCAGGCACCGGCGGGATCCGGCAAGACTACGCTTTTGATTCAGCGCTATCTCGCGCTTTTGGGGCGGGTCGAAAACCCCGAGGAGATCGTGGCGCTGACCTTTACCCGCAAGGCCGCAGAAGAGATGCGCGCGCGGGTGCTGGACGCCTTGGTCGCGGTCGGCGAAGGGTCATCGGAAGCGGATGGCCCGGAGGCGACGACTCGGCTCTTGGCGGAGGGCGCCGCACGCCGCGCGCACTCACGTGCCTGGCTCCTTGAGGCCTGCCCGACCCGTCTGCGCATTCAGACCTTCGATGCCTTATGCGCCGAACTCGTGAAGCAGTGGCCGGCGGCCGCCGGGGCGGGCGTAGCATTCGATGTGACCGACACGCCCGAGGCCCTCTATGCGGAGGCGGCGCTGGCGACCTTTGAGCGTTTGGGCGAGGACTCCGCGGTTGGCCAGGCGTTGGCCGATTTCTTGCCGACGCTTGAGAACGATATCAATAAGTTCGTGACCCTCGTAAGCGAGCTTCTCGGGCGGCGCGAGCAGTGGTTGCCTATCGTGTTAGGCAGCATGGGGCCCGACCCGACCGCCTCGCGTCGGGTGCTCGAGGCGGCGTTTATGGCGCAGGCCTTGAAGACCCTGGAGCGTGCTCAGCGCGCCTGCCCCGATGGGATATTGATGACGGCCTGCTCTTATCTCGAGGCCGTGACCGGAGACCCTACGTGGCAGAGTGCCGCTTTGCGCAGACATGACGGCGAGACCGTGTTCCGTTGGCAGGAGCTTGCAGGCCGTCTTCTGACCGCGAAAGGCGAGTTTCGTAAGCGCCTAACGGGGTGGCCAAAGGGGTGGGGCCCGGTCGCGGAGTTCTGCGCTGAACTCTCGGCCCTGCCGGAACTCGCCGAGGCCTTAAGGCAACTCAAGGCGTGGGGCCCCTGCGCCTACAGCGAGGATCAATGGCAGCGCTTAGCGGCACTTGTGCGCATCCTTCCTGAGGCCTCGGCCGAACTCTTACTGGTGTTTGCCCGCCGCCAGACCTGGGATTTCACCGAGGTGGCCTTGCGGGCGCTGCAGACTTTAGGGTCGGGCGATGAGCCGGGCTGTGGGGTGTTGCGTCTCGATCGGAGCCTCCGCCATATCCTGGTCGACGAGTTTCAGGACACCTCGGTGCTCCAATACCGGCTCTTGGAACGGCTGACGGGAGAATGGGTAAGGGGTGAGGATCGCAGCCTTTTTGTGGTCGGCGACCCGATGCAGTCCATTTATAGTTTCCGCAAGGCCGAGGTGAGCCTGTTTGTGCGCGTGGTTGAGGAGGGTTTGGGGGGCTGGCCACTTACGCCGCTCACATTGACCGCCAACTTCCGCTCTCAAGATGGCTTGGTGGGGTGGGCCAACGCCTGCTTTGGGGCCATTCTCCCGCGCCACTTCGATCCCCAGGAAGGCGCGGTCCCACATGTCGCGGCGACTGCCGTCAAGGGTCCTGGCGGGACGGTCGACGTGCACGCGTTAGAAGACGTCGAGCTCGCGGACGAGGCCCAGTATGTGGCCGACCTCGTAACCGAGACCCGAACGCACGAGCCCGGTTCGCGCTTGGCGATCCTAGTGCGCTCCCGGACCCATGGCCACGCCATTGCGGAGGCCTTGAGTAAGGCCGGCTTGCGGTTCTCGGCGGTCGATCTTTACGGTCTGGCGGGTCGTGCTGTGATCTCTGACCTTTTGGCGCTCACCGAGGCCTTGGTCTGGCCCGGGGCCCGGCTCAGTGTCTTGAGCTGCCTCAGGGCCCCTTGGTGCGGCTTGGATGTTGCTGACCTCTCCACGCTCTGCGACGGCGATGAACGCGACCTGAACGAGCTTTTGGCGGACGAGGCGCGGCTTGCGCTTTTGAGCACCGAAGGCCAAGTACGGGTGCGGCGGTTTCGCGACCTCTGGATGGCCTCCTGCGCCAGTCGCGCCAAGGCGCCGCTCGTTTCGCGCGTGGAGGAGGCGTGGATCGCGCTCGGCGGCCCCGCCGGTCTCGACGCGGACGGGGAATTGGAGGAGGCGGAGCTTTTTTTTCAGGTCTTGGCGGAGCTTGAGTACGCGGCCGAGGTCTCTCTCTGGGGTCTCAGGGAGCGTTTGGAGGCACTGTATGCGCCTGCCGACCCAGGTGCCGAGGATCTTCAGATTTTGACCATCCATAAGGCCAAGGGACTTGAGTTCGACGTGGTGATCTGCCCAGGGCTCGGCCGCGAGACGGCGTCTGATCGCAGATCCTTGTTGCTGGCGCTCGAGACTCCAGGGCCTCGTGGGCCGGACCTGTTGCTGGCGCCTTTGAAGGCTGATGGTGAAGACCCCGACGCCCTTTACGAGTCCCTACGGGCAAGTCTGGCCCGCAAGCGCCGGCATGAATCGGCGCGGCTGTTGTATGTGGCTTGTACCCGTGCGCGTACGCGTCTTCATCTCGTGGGCCATAGCGCTCGCCGTGACGGAGTCGCGCGCCCCCGGGGGCTATTGCGTGTCCTCTGGCCCTTTATCGAGTCCGATTTCGAAACCCCGCGTCTTACGCCCTCGGGCTCTCGGTCGGTTCCCGAGAGGGCGCGTCCCGCTCGGCGTGTGCCGCAGGCGGTGTGGCCCGAGCGAGACGGGGGCTTGGTTTTAGGAGAGAGTCCTTTGCCGACACTGCCGACGGGGCTCGTGTTCGATTGGGCCGGTAGCTGTATCCGCACAGTGGGGGTTGTCGTACATAAGATTTTTGCCCAATTGACCTATCAAAGTCTGCCGCCGCCCGGGGTCGTGCCGGACACCCTTATGGCCCGCGCCGAGTCACTTTTGCGTGGCTACGGTCTGCAGGGAAGCGACTGGGAGGGAGCGCATTCCCGCGTGCTAGAGGCCCTGCGACTTACCCTCACGGATCCCCAAGGCCGGTGGCTGCTCGGGCCGCACAACGAGGCGGGTAGCGAGTGTGCTTTAAGCGCCTTGATTGAGGATCGCTTGACCACGATCCGGGTCGATCGCACCTTTGTGGATACCGACGGAGTACGGTGGATCGTCGACTACAAAACGAGTTGGCACGAGGGCTCCGATCTCGCGGCCTTTTTGGACCAGGAGCAGAACCGGTATCGGGAGCAATTGACGAACTATGCTCGTTTCTTTACCGAGCTTGATCCGAGACCGGTGGAGCTTGCGCTCTACTTCCCGTTGTTGCAGGCCTTCCGGCATTGGCGGTATGAGCGCCCATAAAAAAGCCCCTAACCTTTAGGATAGGGGCTCCGCCATCGTCCTTGATGGTATGACGCATCCTGCGACGGTTCCTACTCTAGCGCGGCTGTGTGCGCTGCGCTCTCCGACTTAAGTCCGGGCTATTTTCAACCACCACATCGTGGCCATTAGTGACGATGACATGAAACGCCCCGTAGCGCTGCCACGAAGGTTCCGCGGATGGCGAGCCGACGATAAAGACCCGGTGGTGACGCGCAAGATCGACGAGTGATTGCCCGGTAATCAGCGTCGTCTTGCGCGGATTGTGCCGAATCCCGTAGTAGAGATCTCCTTGGCGGGGATCGAAGACGTAGATCTTTCTGTGTAAATAAAAATCAAAAGACGATAAGTCCTCGTAGTGGTGCGCCACGAAGACGTAAGAGTGGGGCGTGAGGTGCGGTAGGAGTGCCACGGCCAGATCTTTTGAGGCATAGCGATTGGCGTGTGCGATCGAAAAGACCAGGGCAAGCACGATAAAGCCGCTCAGCGATCCGATCGCCGAAAAGGCCAAGAAGCGTCCGAAATGGGCCCTGTGTTCCTGAAGGGCGGCCAAAAAGAACGCGAGATATATTAGGGAGCTGGCGACTAAGTAGGGGCGCATGAAGGGGTGGGCGATGTGGAGGCTTCTAATACCCACGGCCACGCACAGCAACGCAAACCCCGCCAGAAGCCACGGCAACGAGCGCTTCTTGAGCTCGGGTAAGGCCCGGCCGATAAAGAGCGCCAGGGCTGGAAAGGCCGGTAGCATGTAGTACGAAGATGAGGTCTTGGAGATCGTAAAAAACACCACATAGACCCCAGCCCACAGAAGCAGGAAGCGATCCAGCCGGTCGTAGGGGCGCCGCCTGATGAGGGCCTCTATCAGAAACGGCGTCCATGGGAATATCCCAAGCAGGATATGCTCGAAGTTGTAGTAAAAAGGCGGCCTTCGATAGTCCATGGGCTTTAGGGTTCCGAGGAACCGGTCGAAGTGTTCTTGGATGATGTAGCGATCAAAGAACCCCGGCACATGCAGGGTCATCCAGATGTGCCACGGGAGGGCGATGACGAAGAACACCCCCCAGGCGATCAGAAATGGGCGCCAGCGTATGGTCTGGCGTTCCCGCAGCAGGAACAGCATGACGGTAAGCCCCGGCAGGACGATCCCGATCAAACCCTTAGTGAGGCAGGCCAAGGCGCTGGCCGCCGCCGCGACGAGCAATCGCCAGGTCTGGTCCGGCTTCTCCATGTAGCTAAAAAACGCGAGTAGCGTGATAGTATGAAAGAGTGTGAAGGTCATGTCGAACATCGCGAGTTGCGACATGATGTAAAAGCCTGCCGAGGAAAACAGGATCAGGGCCGGCCACGCGGGGATCGTCGATCGATGTCTCGCGAAACGGTATACCACGGCCAAGGTTCCGAGCGCGGCGAGCGCCGAAGGCAGGCGGGCGGCGAACTTGCCTACGCCGAAGATCTTATACGACAGCATGATAAGCCAATAGAAGAGGGGCGGCTTTTCGAGATAGGGTAAGCCGTCTAGGCGCGGAATGAGCGGGTTGTGATGCAGCATTTCGCGCGCCGCTTCGGCATACAGGCCCTCGTTGAGATTAAAGAGAGGCCGCAGGGCGAGCGGGACTAGGGTCAAAACCAAAATCGTGAGGACAAGGACTGCGACGATCGGTCGGTATTTACTAAGGGCAGACATGGACCTATCCTATTCAATTGGCGGACTCGGCTCAAGGTCTATGGGCCTGTTGCCGGACTTAAAGCACAGAGCCGGGCCGAATTACGGGGCCCCCACTACACGCTCGGCGCCCGTTCCTGGGTTTCGCCTCCTTAGTGGGCCCCGCCGCCGGCCCCTGAGTCAGGGGAACCGAACGGCGGTTTGGCAAACCAGATCAGCACCAGAAGCGCCAGGAATATCCAGCCCGACAGCCAGAAAAAATCGTCGGTCGCCATGACCACGGCTTGACTGCGGGCAAGCCCCATCAAGACACCGACTGCGGCATGGTAAGAAA
Organism: Pseudomonadota bacterium; assembly: GCA_021794595.1. Classification (GTDB taxonomy): domain Bacteria; phylum Pseudomonadota; class Gammaproteobacteria; order Acidiferrobacterales; family Acidiferrobacteraceae; genus Acidiferrobacter. The sequence goes on along the minus strand of JAJYQN010000051.1, from coordinate 54,577 downwards.
GCCCGTGCTGTTCTAAGACCCGTAGGGTGTGGTGAACCGTAGGATTCTCGGGGGTGAGGTTGCTTCTCAGTCGGTACCGGTGAAAGGTGGCGCGACGCGTCCATAAGGTGATACTGAGCGAGGTTCCGAAGGAGCCTGCGAGCAAACGCATGAAGTTGGAAAGCCCGGCCGCGCTCGCCACCCGAGATTGGGGTAGCCCCGACAACAACAAGGTGACGGTGGGCACGAAGAAGGTGGCCATGGCCGCGCCCTGGACTAAACGGGGCGCGATCAGATGCGCGAAATCGACGTCACCTGGGAACGTACTCGTCCAAAACGATACCCAGGCAAAGATCAGAAACGAAACGGTCGTAATGAGGCGCAAATCCACGCGATGAATGAAGCGACCCACGAAAGGTGACAGGACAACCGACAGCACGCCGATGGGAGCGGCCGCAAGCCCGGCCCAGACCGCCGTATAACCCAGATTCGTTTGGAGCCAGAGCGGAAAGATGACGATGCCGCCAAAGAATACGAGATAACCGAGACTCATGGCGATCGTGCCGACCGTGAAATTGCGAATTTTAAAGAGCCGGAGATCGACGACCGGATGTTCGTCGGTGAGTTCCCAGGCAATAAAGAAGGCCAAGGCTACGGTCGCCACGATCGCGAGCGCTATGATCGTATTCGATCCAAACCAGTTGAGGTCATTGCCTTTGTCGAGCAGGATTTGAAGGGCGCCGACGCCGAGTACGAGGAGGCCGATACCGACCGTATCGATCGGCACGTGCTGGCGCGGGGTCTCGTTGTGGGCCAGGGTCTCCCAGACCGTGAACGCGGTGAATATCCCGATCGGGATATTGATATAAAAGATCCACGGCCAGGAGATGTCTTCAGTGATGTAGCCTCCAAGTATTGGTCCGAGAATGGGGGCCACGACCACGGTCATCGACCACAGCGCGAGCGCAAACCCCTTTTTTTTCGGGGGATAGCTGCGCAATAGCAGGCTCTGCGACAAGGGGATCATGGGGCCGCCCATGGCGCCTTGGACCACCCGGAAAAACAACAGGACGGGGAGGCTTGGGGCCAGCCCGCAGGCCCAGGAGGAGAGGGTAAAAAGCAAAGTCGCGAAGACAAAGAGCCGGACCTCGCCTATGCGGCGTGCCAAAAAGCCCGTCATCGGGAGCGCTATGGCGTTACTGACCGCAAACGAGGTGATGACCCACGCCCCCTGGTCGGGACTCACGGCGAGGTCGCCGGCGATCGTCGGTATCGACACATTGGCGATCGAGGTGTCCAAGACCTGCATGAACGTCCCGAGCGAAAGCGCAAGCGTAATAAGGGCCAGCGGGATTTCGGGGGTTTTGGTGGCCATGGCTTAGCCCCGCCGCGCGCCGTTGGCGATCAAGATTTTGTGGACTAGTACCCGGGCCTTGGCCTCGCTGTGCCCGTAGATGGGTGTGCGATAGAGGAAACCGTGGCGCGGATGTAAGGCGAGCGCATGGCCGTGGGTATTGTGAATATTGACGGTAACGGTCGCGCTGAGGCCGACCCGCAAGGGGTAACGAGTGAGCAAGGTCTTCGGGAGGCTCACGCGCACCGGGATCCGTTGCACGATATTGATCCAATTGCCGCTCGCGTTGCTGGGTGGGAGAAGCGCGAATGCCGAGCCGGTGCCGGCCCCTATTCCAATGACGCGTCCGTGGTAAACGACCGAGTCCCCGTAGACTTCGGCCACGATCTTGGCGCTTTGTCCTAGACGCAGGGAGCCGATCTCGTTTTCCTTGAAGTTCGCCGTGACCCACAACTGGTGCAGGGGAATGATAACCATTAAGGGCCGGCCCGGGGTGACGTGCTGCCCTAGCTGCACGTGGCGCTTGGCGATGTAACCGGACACCGGTGCACGCACGATGCAGCGCGCCCAGTCCGCGTAGGCCTTGGCCACTGCGGTGGCGGCCCTACGAATGCCAGGTAAGTGCGCGATCGGCCCCGTGCCGATTTCTGCCGCGACCGCCTCGGCCTCGGCCTCGGCGGCGAGGTAGCGCGCCTTGAGCGCTGCGGCCCGGGCTACGCTGTTCTGCCAAACCTCTTCGGAGATGGCGTGCAGGGGAACGAGGCGCTGGCGCCGGCGTTCGTTGGCCAACGCTTCTTGATAGAGCGCGTAGGCGGCTTGCCTGTTCGCCTCTAGCGAGCGTAGGCGCGCCCGCGAGGCACGTGCCCGGCGTACAGCGAGCGCCAAGGCGCTGGTCGCTGCCCGGAGACGCAGGCGGGCGGTGGTGGGGTCTAGGACCACGATCGGCTCGCCAGCGGAGACGAGATCGGTGTTGTCAGCGGCGATCGAGACGACGGTTCCTGGTACGCGCGCGGTCAGTGCCACGAGGTTGCCCCGAACATAGGCATCGTCCGTGCTCACATAAAAGCGCCCGACCAGCACCCAGTACAGGAGATAGCCCAGAGCGAGAAGGACAAACAGCAGAATGAGGCCCCAGAGGGCCCGTTTGCGGCTCTTCGCCCGACCTGCGACCGCTTCCGTTGAGGTATTCATGCGTCTCCTACCGTTATGTACCGTTAAGCGCGGCCATGGTTTAGGGCGTGATAGCCGCCCCCTAAGCTCTTGATGACGGCCACCAGCGCCTTTAGGACGCGTACCCGGCTTTGGTCTTCGGCCGTCTGTGCGGCGAGCAGCGAAAGTCGGGCGCGGCGGGCCGACAAGTCCCCGACGATACCTGCCCGCAAGCGGGTCTTGACGAGAACGAAGGCGCGCTTTGCGTGGCGGGTTTGGGCCTTGGCCTGTTGCCACTCTTGGCGCGCGCCGGCCAATGCTAGGAGGGCGTAGGCGACCTGGTTCACGGCGTTTATGATGCTGGCGTTGTAGTGGTCGACGGCCATGTCGAAGCGCGCACGGCTTCTACTCAGTCCGGCCCGTCTCGCACCGTTCCCAAAGAGCGGCAGATTGATAGCCGGCCCCACGGCCGCCGCGATGTTGGCGGGATCAATCAAGGTCCCGAGGGTGATGCTTTGGTATGCCAAGGCGCCGCTCAAAGACACATCGGGATAGTAGCGCGCACGAGCCTCCGCGCGGCCGGCCGACGCGATCTTGACCTGCCAGTACCGAACTTCGATGTCCGGGCGTCGGGCCAGCAAGTCGATGCTGATGCGGCGTGGAAAATCGAGAGCCGGAAGATGGCTTGGCGTCGGTGCCGAAAGCCGGTAGGCGAATCCCGGCCCGCGCCCCACAAGCGCGGCTAAGGCAAAGCGGGCGCGGAGCAGGCCGGTTTGGGTGGCGTGCAGGCCCATGCGGGCCGCGGCCAGCGCCGCCTGCCCGTTGTTGACCTGAATGGCGCTGGCGAGGCCTGCGCGATAGCGGGACTGTAAAAGCCCGACTATGTGGGCGCGGACGCGAGCCCTGGCCTGGGCCGTGCGGACGCGGCTTTGCGCCAAGGCCAAATTCCAATACCGCTCGGCGATCTCGGTGCTCATGATAAGCCGCAGTAGGGCGGCTTGGGCTTGGCGGGCGGCGATGTTGCCCAGGGCGGCCTTGACGGCCGCGTGCTGGCGGTCCCAAAACGCGAGATCGTAATGGGCATTAAGTCCCAGCGTCCCGTAATTGAAGATGTGTCCGGCAAACGGCGGGGGGACGAGACCTGTGGCCGAGGCGCGCTCCCGCTGGACGCTCGCGTTCGCGGCGAGTGAAAGGCCGTTGGCACTGGCCGCGAGCCGATAGGCCGCGCGTGCCGCTCGGACATGGGCCAAGGCCGCCTTGATAGTGCCGCTGGCTGCCAAGCCCTGATGGATCAGTTGAGTGAGTTTAGGGTCATGGAAGACGCGCCACCAGCGTGTCGCAGGCCACCTCCCGGGATGGAGACCGGCATGGGCCAAGGCCGTGCGGACCGTCGTAAAGGCGGGAACGGCACGCCGCATGGTGGCGAGCGGCATCCGGGGCGCGGGCACGCAGCTTGTGAGGAGCGCCGTGCCCAGCACGGTGCCGAGAATCAGCGTGGTTCTCGTCGCCGACCCGCGCCTCATGGCCGTAAGGGTCCTTTGTCGCCAAAACGGTTTGGGGAACGGGCATGCAACATTTAGAGGCCACCGGACAGGGGTGGCGTTGAGTGGCTGGGTACGGTCCGGGGGGATAGGGGAGTCGGCAATGAAGCGAGCGACGCTACATAGCGTAACAACTCTTCACCACAGGACTGTGCGGCCTTCACCGAGTGCAAGGTGCGGGCAAGACCCCAGCAGCCCCTCCATGCGGACAGAATGAATAGCGCTGCGGCCTCGCAGTCGAGGTCGGCGCGCACAATGCCGGCCGCGCGCCCCCCCATAAGGCGGCTCACGAGCGCACTCCGAGGACGAGCCAGGGCCCGTTCAATGGCTTCCGGGAAGCCTTTATCGAGAGTCGCCATGTCCGCGAAGAGCAGCCGGAGAGGACAGCTCAAAGCCCTCGCGTCCCAGCCGGGCGCGGCGAAGTGTTGGCGTACCGTCGCCACCAACTCGCCCAACGGATCCTGGCTCAGACTCCAGGGTGCGATCCAGGTGGTTTCGATATGTGCAGCGAGGGTTTGATCGATGACGGCAATGGCCAGGGCCCATTTGTCGGGAAAATGGTGGTAGAGGGCCCCTTTGGTGACGCCGGCTCCGGCGAGAATGCGGCTCAAACGGGCCTGCCTATATCCCTGTTCCTGGAACTCGGTATAGGCCGCATGCAAGAGACGGGCGCGCGTCGGTAGACCCTGGGTCCTCATCGCGCCCATTCCATACCGATCGGTATGGAATGTCAAGGCCCACGGAGGTCGAAGAGTAGGACCCGAGTCTCCTTGCGGGCCGCGAGACGGACGGCGGTCTCGTCTTCGATGCGGCAGGCGTCACCGGTGCCGAGCCTTTGGGTGCCGATGAGAAGCTCGCCATCAATGACATGGAGGTAGGCGCGTCGGCCCGCGGCCAGGGGGTAGCTTGCATCCGCTCCAGCCGCCAGTTCGGCGGTCAAAAGCCGCGCGTCCTGGTGCCAATGTAGCCCGGGTTCCTGCAACCGGCCAGAGGCCAAGGTCTGAAATTGCCCTTGGCGCAGGGCCCTATCGGGCGTTTCCTGTTCGTACTCCGGGGGATAGCCGGTGCGATCCGGCAGCAGCCAGATTTGGAACAAATGGACGGGTGCGTCCGGCGAGGCGTTCGCCTCGCTATGGACCACCCCGGTCCCGGCCGTCATGCGTTGCACGTCCCCGGCTTTTATGACCGAGCCATGACCCATACTGTCTTCGTGACGCAAAGCCCCCTCCAAGACATAGGTCAGAATCTCCATATTTCGATGGGGATGGGGCGGAAAACCGCCGCCGCCCGCTATGATGTCTTCATTGATGACGCGCAAATCGCCAAAGCCCATCTCGTGGGGATCATGGTAATCCGCGAACGAAAACGAGTGGCGACTGGTCAGCCACCCGTGTTCGGCAAGCCCGCGGTCGTTGGATGGTCGCACCCGCATCATGATGCGGGGAACAGCCGACTGGCGAGGCGCGCGACATGCTCACCCTGAAAACGGGCGATGGCGAGTTCGTTGGCGCTTGGCGTGCGTGAGCCGTCGCCGCCGGCCAAGGTCGTGGCGCCATAGGGCGATCCGCCGCTGATCTCATCCATTTTGGTGAGCCCGGCGCAGGAATACGGTACGCCTACGATCACCATGCCATGATGCAAAAGGGTGGTGTGGAAGGAGGTGATGGTCGTCTCCTGGCCACCGTGCTGGGTGCCGGTGCTGACAAATACACTCCCAAGCTTGCCGATCAATTTGCCGGCGTTCCACAAAGGCCCGGTGCGATCGAGGAACGCCCGCATCTGCCCGGCCATGTTTCCAAACCGAGTCGGGGTTCCAAAGACGATGGCGTCGTACTGCTCAAGGTCGTTGGGTTCGGCGATAGGGGCCGCTTGTTGGGTCTTGGCGTGCATTGCAGTCAGGGTCTCGGCCGGGATGATCTCCGGTACCCGTTTTATATCGACGGTAGTGCCCGCCACGCTGCGCGCGCCTTCGGCGATCGTCTCGGCCATGCGCTCGACGTGACCCCAGGTGCTGTAATACAGAACTAAGATGCGGCTCATCTCAACCTCCATTGTGGAAACGCGTATGATGCGTTATATAACCCTTTACAGTTATCTTTGGGAAGTAGGTATTTTAAAGTAACCATGGAGACGCCCTCCCCCTGCCCCGTCGACGCGGTCCTAAAGCTCCTCGCTGGGCCTTGGACGACCCACGTGCTGTGGGCCTTACAGACGCACGGGACCCTTCGGTTTGGGGTCTTGAAGCGCGCTATCCCGGGGGTCTCGAGTCGGCTCTTGGCGGAACGGCTCCGGCGCCTGACGGCGGCTGGTTTCGTGATCCGTCACTGTGTTCCGACGGTACCGCCGCAGGTGTCGTATAGCCTGACGGTCCGCGGCCGCAAGCTGGGCGAGGTCTTGGCGCAACTTCAGCCTATTGTCAGGGAATGGACCGAGCAAGGGGCTTTGGACGTGACCGGCGTCGACGAGGCGTTGGCGCCGGAGAGGGCCGCCGACGCGAATGCAGATGCTCATGGGCAGGGAGAACTGGGATGAACGGACCGTGGTCTTTAAGCGGTTTTGTGGTGGTCGTGGCGGTGGCGGTTTGTGTGTGGTGGCTGACCCGCGCCATCTCCCTCAGGCGCTTGGCGGTCTTGGAGGCGGAACTGGGCCGGATTCGGGAACTGCTCGCTGCGCGCGAGGCCGAGTTGTCCGGAAGTCAGGGGCGCATGAACACGCTTTTGTTGGAACAGGTGAAGCTGGAAGAGCGGCTGCGCTACGATCAAAAGGTCCACGATGAGCGCCTCGCGGCCGTCAAGGACGCGCAAGCCCAAATCGGCGATGCCTTCAAGGGGCTCTCGCAAGAGGCCTTGCAACGCAATAACGAGCTCTTTTTGACCTTGGCCCAGGAGCGTTTTGCTCATCTTTCGCAGGCGGCGGCAGCCGATTTAGGCGCGCGCGAGAAGGCGGTCGCGCACCTCGTTGAGCCGGTCCTGGAGCGCTTGAGCCAGGTCGACAAGTTGATGGCGCAAATGGAAATGAAACGCGAGAGTGCCTATCAGTCTTTGACCGACCAAGTGAAGTCCTTGATCGAGAGCCACCTTCCCTTGCTCCATAAGGAGACTGCAAACCTCGTCAAGGCCTTGCGTCAACCCGCAGCCCGCGGGCGTTGGGGGGAGCTGCAGCTGCGTCGGGTTGTTGAAATGGCGGGTATGCTCGATCACTGCGATTTTGTGGAACAAGCGCATCGAGAAGATGACGAGGGCCGGTTCTTGCGCCCGGACCTGCTCGTGCGTCTGCCGGGCGGTCGCTATGTCGTCGTGGACGCGAAAACCCCGGTCGACGCCTATCTGACGGCCATGGAGGCCGAGGACGAGGCCTCTCGCTCCCTGTCATTGAAGCGTCATGCCTCGCAAGTGCGTACGCACTTGGGGCAACTTGGCAAAAAGGCGTATTGGGAGCAGTTTACGAAGGCGCCGGAATTCGTGGTCATGTTCGTGCCGGGAGAGGTGTTTTTTAGCGCGGCCTTGAAAGAAGACCCGGGGCTCATTGAATGCGGAGTCGAGCAGAAGGTGATACCGGCGAGCCCTACCACTCTAATCGCACTCTTGCGGGCGGTGGCGTTTGGTTGGCAACAAGAAACGATTGCGCGCAACGCCGAGGAGATAGCGGCCTTAGGTAAGGAGCTTTATAAGCGGATGAGTCTTCTCAGTAAGGGGTGGTCGGAGATGGGTGCCAAGCTGCGTGGGGCGGTTGAGGCCTACAATAAGACTGTCGGCACCCTGGAGGCGCGCGTTCTCCCGCAGGCGCGTAAGTTCAAGGAGTTAAGGGCTGGGGATGAAGGAGATATCCCCCTTATGGAATCGTTGGTGGAAGAGCCGCGGGCGCTGACCGCGCCGGAATTGATATCGTCTCGTGACCCGTAGGGCAGCTTGCGGTACACTCACGCGCTGAAAACTGAACCTGCGTTTTTGCGCGCCCTTCTCAAAGCTTAGGATTCCCGTGCTCTCTACTACCCTACTCACTATGCAGTTTGGCGCCGTGCCGTTATTTGAGCATGTCACCGTTAAGTTCGGATCGGGCAACCGCTACGGGCTTATCGGTGCCAACGGTTGCGGCAAATCGACCTTCATGAAGATTCTTGGCGGCGACCTCGAGGCGACCTCGGGCCACGTGGTCCTGGATGCCGGCTTGCGTCTTGGCAAGCTGCGCCAGGATCAGTTTGCCTATGAGGATCAGTCGGTGCTCGACACCGTGATCATGGGCGACACCGAGCTGTGGCGAGTGAAGGCCGAGCGCGATCGGATCTACGCCCTAAGCGCCATGAGCGAGGAAGACGGCATGCGGGTCGGGGAGTTGGAAGGGGAGTTTGCTGAACGGGACGGGTATACCGCAGAAGCCCGCGCGAGCGAACTGCTCACGGGGCTTGGCGTGCCCTTGGTGCAGCATGCCGGACCGATGAGCGCGGTCGCCCCCGGCTGGAAGCTGCGGGTCTTGTTGGCCCAGGCCTTGTTCTCCGATCCGGACATCTTGCTGCTGGACGAGCCGACCAACCATCTCGATATTCATACGATACGATGGCTTGAGGAGTTGCTGAACGGCCGACGCAGCACAATGGTCATCATTTCGCACGACCGCCACTTTTTAAATCGGGTGTGCACCCATATCGCCGATCTCGATTACGGCGAGGTTCGTCTCTATCCGGGCAATTACGACGAATACATGACCGCGGCCACCGAGGCCCGCGAGCGACGGCTCGCGGACAACGCCAAAAAGAAGGCCCAGATCGCCGACTTACAGGCCTTCGTGAGCCGGTTCTCGGCCAATGCCTCCAAGGCCAAGCAAGCGACCTCGCGTGCCCGTCAGATCGATAAGATCCAACTCGATGAAATCAAACCCTCGAGCCGGGTCAGTCCATTTATTCGTTTCGAGATGGAAAAGAAGCTATACCGGCAGGCCGTGGAGGCGAGGAAGCTGAGCCAGGGCTTTGATCAGCCCTTATGGGCCGATTTTGATCTGCGGGTCACGGCCGGAGAGCGGATCGGCGTGATCGGCGCGAACGGCGCCGGAAAGACCACTTTTTTACGTACGCTGGTCGGCGAGCTTGGCCCGCAAGCGGGGGAGATCCAGTGGGCGGAAGGGGCCCGGATCGGGTACTGTGCGCAAGACCACGGCGAGGATTTTGCCGAAGACCAAAGCCTTTTTGCCTGGATGAGCCAGTGGGCTCCGCCGGGCCACGACGAACAGGGCATCCGCGCGGTATTGGGGCGCTTACTCTTCTCCCGGGAGGAAAGCGCCAAATCCGTGCACGTCTTGTCGGGTGGGGAGCGGGCGCGGATGGTCTTTGGGAAGCTTATGTTGTTGCGACCGAACGTTCTCGTGCTCGATGAGCCCACCAATCATTTGGACATGGAGTCTATCGAGGCCTTGAATCTCGCGCTCGTCCATTATCCCGGAACCATCCTGTTCGCGAGTCATGATCGCGAGTTCGTATCGTCGCTCGCAACGCGGATATTGGAGATCCGCGATCGGGAGATCGTGTCGTTTGGCGGGGGTTACGAGGACTATTTAATGAGTCAGGGTATCGTTGTGCGCACCTCGTCACCGGAGGCGCGGGTCCGCGGCTGAGGGCGAGAGCTCCAAAAGCGTCGGGAGATCGACAGCGGTGAGTCCGCGGTTTTGGAGCTCCTGAAGGAGTTGCGGCAGCACGGTATGGATAATGGGGCGGTTTTTACGGTCACGGCCACTATGGCCATCGTGAAGTAGGAGAATGTCCCCGGGCTTAAGGTCGCGCGTCAAACGGTTCTGGACCCGCTCGCTGTCCTGGGGCCAGGTATCGAAGCCACGATGCGACCACGCGGCGTAGTGTAGACCGCGGTCTGCGAGCAAGGGCGCAAGCCACGGATTGCGAAATCCGAACGGCGCCCGGAAGAAGCGAGGTGCCTGTCCACATAAGTCTTCAAGGGTGCGCTGGGCGGCGTCGATTTCATGGGCCAAAGCGCGGGAGCCCAGGAAGGCGAAGCGGTAGCTATGCTGGTCGCTGTGATTTTCGATACTATGTCCGGCGCGGGCGATCGCCATGACGTCCTGACGATGAAGGCGAGCTCTTGTGCCGATACAAAAGAAGCTCGCTTTAGCGCCATACTGTTTCAGGGTCTTTAGGGTCCACGGTGTCAAGGCTGGGTCGGGACCGTCATCGAAGCTCAGAGCAATATACGGCCGCGTGGTCGTAGCGCGCGTGAGTACCGGGCCCACCAAGCGGCAGCGTGGGCAAAGGCAGGCGCCAGCGAGCGCGGCCTGAGTGAGCCCGATCCAGGCGAGGCCTTGGGTCAGAGGCATGAGGTGGGCGGCGGCGGCCGCACCGACGAGACCGTCTACGAGACTCACGGTTTGAAAGACACGGCGTGGATCCACTTTGGGCATAGACTCCTCAAGCAGGGCCCGGAAGCGGCGTGCGGGGATCACACGGTGGCACCTGACACGGCGCGATAGAATACCATGAGGGGCGAGCCTTCGGGCGAGCTCCAGGAGATGGCGGCTTGTTAAAGCCCCCGAGACTCATTTTCTGATTGGTTAGGAAGCGCTGGTATTTATGCAGATCCGTTACCACCCGAGCGCACGGCTTACAGAGCTGGAAGCGAGACCAGATCTTCTGGCCGTGGTTTGTTATGGCGAGAAACCCGCGTGGCGCGGCGCCTGTCCCTGTCTCTCGTTACCGCTAGCGGCCCATCCCCCTGGGCTGTGTGAGATTATGATCGGGGGCCCTGCCGCCTACGGAGAGGCGGGCTCTGTGCGCTATGCCCATGACGGCGAGTGGCTTTTTGCTGCCATAACGATCGCTGAAGAGGGGATATTTCAGGATCTCGTAGCGGATAGCTACGATCGGATTCTCGAAACGATCGATCGTCTCGGTTACCCGTGCTTGATTCGGACTTGGCAGCACTTTCCGGACATCCACAAGATCGATGTCGGTCTCGAGCGATATCGACAGTTCAATTGTGGCCGCCATCGCGCGCTCGTTCCTTATCTGGCCGCCGGGGGTCTGCGCCCCGCGGCGACCTGCGTTGGAAGCAAGGGGGCCGGGCTTACGATCTATGCGCTCGCGCGCCAGCGTCCGGGTATCCCGATAGAAAACCCTCGTCAGATCGCTGCCTACCGTTATCCCGCAAGCTACGGGCCGCAGCCGCCCGATTTCGTGCGGGCCATGAAGGTAGAGGACGCGGAGGGATGGTCTTTGTGGATATCGGGCACCGCCGCGATCGTCGGCCACGAGAGCCGGGCCCCCGGTGATCTCGCCGCCCAGGTGCGGGAGACGGTTGCGAATCTGGATGCGGTGGTGGCACAGGCCGGATGCGGGCCCAAGGCCCAGGTGGTGGCAACCAAGGTCTACCTGCGCGCCGAGACCACCGCTCGGTTGTCGGGGATGTGGCAAGAGGCCCCGGTGCTCTATCTTCGCGGCGATATCTGTCGCTCGGAACTCGCAGTCGAGATCGAGGCGCTCGTGCGCTGGTCCAGACACGGACAGGGCGGAAGGTGAGCCGTGCCTCCACGGGCTCTATGGGCGCGTGGCATGGCGCCGAGAGTCGTCGCTGGTGGGCCAGGGGCCAAGGCTGTGCTTTCGCGCTCGTGGGCATCCTTATGACGCAGACCGCTTATGGGCAAGAGGGGCGCTTTCGGGGCGGCATAGGTCTGGCCCTTTTTATGGCGCCCGCTTACCCCGGATCGGATAGCGAACGGCTCTTCATCTATCCGTATCCGTCCTGGGATTATCGCTCGAAGATCTTGGATTTGCGCCACGAGCACCTGCATGCCAAGCTCGCCCCGCACTCGCGTTTCAGCATCGGTTTCGGCGCCAACGGTTCGCCGCCCGTGGCGGCGGGTTCGCCCGATGCCCGCCAGGGCATGCCGGCGCTTTGGCCGACATTCTCGCTCGGTCCCGATATCCGTTATCGGTCGCCCTGGCGGCCCTTGGGCCTCAGGGTCTTTGTGGGTCTTGAAACGCGCCTTAGGGCTGCTTTGGGACCTGAATTACAGCTATCGAGGGTAGGGACGAGCGCCGCGGGTTTTTGGGAGATGAAAAGCCCTCATGGGGCTCGCTGGCCGTTTTCTCTGAGTATCGGCCCGGTGTGGCGCAGTCGCGCGGCCAACAATTATTTTTTTGGGGTGTCTCCGGCCTATGCCGCCGCCGACCGTCCAGCCTATGAGGCCCCCGGCGGCTATGCCGGTCTGCGCGTGACCGGGGCAATCACCGCCCGGCGCGGGGATATGAGCTTTACGGTGTTTGGGCGCTACCGAAACTATCGCGGGGCGGCCTTTCTTGCCAGTCCGCTCCTAAAGAGCTCCAACACCTTGATGGTGGGGGTGGCCGTGGTCTGGATCTTTCTGCGGTCCTGGCCGTGAGTCTGACCACCGGGGTGGCTTGTCAGTACGGAGATCCTGTGCAAGGCTTCCGCTTTTGTCTTAGCGTAATCCCATGAACCGAGGCCATCTGACCGTGACGAAACAGCAAACCGCATTTGAATACGAGATCGCCCAGCTCCTGGTCAGTAGCTTGAATTTGGCGCTTGATCCGAACGCTATCGACCCTGAGGCGCCGCTTTTTCGTGAGGGCCTGGGTCTGGACTCTATCGATATGTTAGAAATCGCCTTGGCCATGTCGCAGCACTACGGAATCCAGCTGCGCTCAGACGACCCCGAGAACGCGACGATATTTGCGTCCCTAAGGTCTTTGTCGACGGCGGTTGCGGCGCGCCGCTCCTGAGTGCGGGTAAGTGTGCCCTGAGGGAACACAATGGCAAGAGCGTGGTTCGAGAGACGCGAACAAGTAAGCGCCGGGGTCCTGCGAAGGGCGCGGGGCCTTGTTTTATGGATGGGGCGGCGCCCGGCGCTGATCTTTTTGTGGCCAGTGACGCTCTATTTCTATGTCGTATCCCGTGATGCGCGGCGGGGTCTTGTGCGCTTTTATGAACGACTTTCCGGTACCAAGCCATCGTCGGCCCGCCTTGTGCGCCACTTCTATGTATTTGCCCAGACGATTCTCGATCGCGTGTTTTTGTTGGCTCAGCACCCAGATGCCCCTCGCTGCGAGATTCGCGGGTTTGAGCGGGTGACCGAGTGTTTGGGGCGCGGCCAAGGCTGTGTCTTATTGGGGGCTCATATTGGCAGTTTCGAGGCCGCGCGAGCCGCAGCCCTGAGCCGACCGGAGTTGCGTATGCAGGTCATCATGCATACCGAAATCTCGCGCAATCTGGACGCCGCGCTTGGCCCCTCGGATCGCCCTGACGCCGCGGTCGCGCTTGGCAGTCCCTTAGGACTCTTGCGCATCAAGGAGCTGCTCGACAAAGGGGGCCTGGTCGGCATGATGGGCGATCGCGCCTTGGCCGCTGAAACGACCCGTAGCGTCCCCTTCCTCGGAGCGCATGCCGAGTTTCCGGTGCGTCCTTTCCGGCTGGCAGCCGCCCTACAGGCCCCGGTCTTCTTTTTTGCCGCGCTGTACAAGACGGCCGGTGATGGCTCGCGCTACTACGAGGTCGTCTTTGAAGAGCTCGGTCCCGCCGCCCCCAGCGGACGTGAACGGTCGTTGTGGGTGCAGGACCTGGGGGAACGGTATACGGCCGCTCTCCAGAACTATTGCCGGATCGCACCGGACAACTGGTTCAACTTTTATGATTTCTGGCATGCCCCTATGGGTCACCCGAGCCCTCTAAGTCGGCCTGGTAAGGCCCAGAGTGCGCACCACCGGGCGTCCCTGGACCCGGCCTTTTTTACGACAGACCCGCCGGCACACGACAAGCCCTAGGGCGGGCTTTATCGCTCTGTTCGCTGGCAACGGGCACCTTTGGGTCCGGTCTTGGGCTTGTCGCCTCTCTTTATTCGCCACGGTCCTAAGTGGGTGGCGTGACCCCGATCTCGCGCCGCCCCCAAGCGTCTGGCCTCCGGGAGGTGGGAGCAGGTCTTCGGTCGGTGGGGCCCGTACCTTAAGCTCTTTGTCGCGGGGGCTTTGGTAGTAAGCGGTCTCACCCGTCGCGTGCCTGGGTACTCATCTATCCGGCGGGGCTGACGCCAATGAGCGGAGCTGTGTCTCGCCGTGGTCTTTGCGGTCCGCTCCGGTCTTCGTCCTGGGTGCCTTGCCTATCAGGTCCGTTGATGGTTTACGCCACTATGCGGTAGTATGGCCCGAGCTGAGTTTGGCCGCCCCCAGCGGACATGAACGGTCGTTCTGGGTGCAGGACTTGGGGGAGCGATGTACGGCCGCTCTCCAGAAATATTGCCGTATCGCACCGGACAACGGGTTCAACTTTTATGATTTCTGGCATGCCCCGATGGGTCGCCCGAGTCCTCTGGGTCAGCATGATAAGCTCTATGGCGCAGGCCGCCGAGCGCCCCTGGACCCTGTCTTCCTTACTACAAACCCTCCGGCACACGACAAGTCATAAGGTGCGTTTTACCGAAACCAATCACATTGCTGGTCTAAAGCGCCCTCTACACCTACGTGGCGCTCTGCGCTATACGCCGCCGAGTACCCTGGTCATGGCGCAAAGTGTGCCGCATAAAGCGGTGTACCGCATTGTCGGTGACCGTTTATATGTGAACCACGCCACGCGGGGTGTCTCGGTCAGCCGCTATCCCGGCCTGGTCGCGATCGTGTCTGGTTTTGAGGGTCTTTTGAGCGGAAACCAGGCGCTTTTGACTCATGACTTTGCGGTGACATTGAGCGGCGATGCCGGGGCGTGGCGGCTGGTGCTGCATCCGCGTCTAGCGGAGCTACGGAGGGCTGTGACCACGGTGACGGTGACGGGGCGTGGCGGACAGCTCGTGGAGATCACGACTCATGCGCCGCGCGGCGATTTCTCGGTAATGCATATCCTTCCGTGACGCCCACTCAACGCGCGCGAGTGGTGGTCTTGGTGTGGCTGGGCGTGATGGGCGTTCTGGTCCTCGGCCTTATGAGGGAGGCGCGGCTGGGCGGTAGCCTGACCGCCTTCTTACCGCGTTCCGGAAGCATCGTGCAGCGGGCCCTGGTGCAAGGTTTACATAAGGGCGAGGCCGCCCGGCTTTTGTTGGTGTCCATTACCGGCGCCACGGCCGCCGCCCGCGAGCGGGCCAGCGCCGCGCTCGTACCGCTTCTGCACCGTCACAGCCGGTGCTTTACGCTCATCGCCAACGGTGGCCACGGGACGACCCGTGGCTTCACCCGGTTTTTGTTTCGGCATCGTTACCTTTTGGCCCCGCGCACCTCATGGTCGGTGGCCGCCTTACATGCCGATCTCGAGCGCGCCCTCGCGGTCTTGGCCTCTCCGGCTGGTCTCGGCGCCGGGCGCATGCTGGCCGATCCGACCGGGGCTTTTATGGCCTCGGTCAAGCCATGGCTCCGGAACACTGGGCCTGCCACGCAAGACGGGGTATGGGTCTCGCGTCACCACAAGGCCGCTTTATTGTTGGTCGAGACCCGCCAATCGGGATTTTCCGTGGCGGCGCAAAGGCGCGCGGTGGCCCTGGTGCGCCAGGCGTTTGCGCAGGTGGCGGCCAAAACCACCCTCCACCTGGAGTTAGGGGGGACTGGGGCGATCACGGTCGCCGCGAACGATCGCGTGGCCCGTAATGCCCAAGTTCTCACCATCATCGACGTTCTGCTAGTGGCAGCGATCCTGTTGTTTGTGTATCGCTCGTGGCCGCCGCTCGTGGCGAGCCTGGTGCCGCTTGTGACCGGTGGTCTGACTGCGGCTTTGACCGCGGCCCTGCTCTTTACTCACCTGACGGTTACGACCCTCGGGTTCGGCACCATGCTCATAGGGGTGGCGATGGACTACCCCGCCTATGTCTTGTTGCATACCGGTCGGAGCGAACACGTTGCGGCCGCCGCGCGGCGGGTGGGACCCGCGCTCATGCTCGCGATGGCGGCTATGGTCATAGGCTTTGCGACCATGACGGTGTCGCATCTTGCCGGGCTCGTGCAGCTTGGAGTCTTTGCTAGTGTCGGTCTGGTGGCAGCGGCCCTGGCGGCCCGGTTCCTATTGCCGCTCATGATGCCTACGTGGACCCAGGGTTCGAGTCTCGCGGTTTTCGACCAGCGGGCCCATGTCGCCATGGGGGTCCTTCGACGGGGGGGCTGGGTCGTTATCGTGGCCTGTATAGCCGCGGTCTTGTTTTTAGCGGCCGAAGGGAGACGCGTTTGGGATAATCATGTCTCGGCCTTGAGTCCGGCGCCCCCGGCCTTGATGCGCCAAACGGGAGCCTTGGCCCGCGAGTTCGGTGTGCCCGGCTTGTCGTCACTACTGGTGATCGTGGGCTCTAATCGGCAGGTGGTGTTGGCGCGCAGCGCGGCCCTTGTGCCGACCCTGGTTCAGTTACGAAAGGCTGGGGCGCTGACGGGTTTCGATCTTGCGGAACGCTATCTTCCTAGCGCCGCTGTCCAGCGCAGGCGTCAGCGCGCGCTGCCGACAAGAGCGCAGCTTGCCGCGCGCCTGCGAGTCGCAAGCCGCGGCCTCCCGTTTCGGCTGCGATCGTTCCGGCCATTTCTCCGGGCGGTGCACGCCGCGCGTGTCGCCCCCGTTCTGACTTACGCGGCCTTGCCGCCCGCCATTCGCGCCCGGATTGCGGCGCTCTTGACTACCATCCACGGTCACAGCGTGGCTTTTGTGCACTTGACCGGGGTCCGCAAACCGGCCGCGATCGTTCGCGCTCTCGCGCAAAGCGGCGTAAAAGACGTGCACTTCGTGAAGGTCAAGCGCGCGGTCGGGAGGCTCTTAGGCCGTTACCGCAACGCCTTATTGTGGCATTCGGCGTGGGCGGTCCTGTTTATCGCGCTCGTACTCACGTGGGGTTTACGTTCGTTTGTCGGCACCCTGCGGCTTCTGCTTCCTATGGGGGCGGCGGTGCTGGTGACCTGTGCATTTTTGGTGCTCATAGGGCATGGACTGACGCTTTTGAATGTGGTCGCCTTGCTTCTCATCGTCGGCTTAGGCATGGGCTACGCACTCTTTCTGGGTGATAACGGTCTGATTCATGGGCGACGCGCAG
This sequence comes from Pseudomonadota bacterium, assembly GCA_021794595.1. Classification (GTDB taxonomy): domain Bacteria; phylum Pseudomonadota; class Gammaproteobacteria; order Acidiferrobacterales; family Acidiferrobacteraceae; genus Acidiferrobacter. The sequence continues at coordinate 37,558 of JAJYQN010000051.1, read as the reverse complement.
TCGCTCCCTGGGTATGTGCGGCGACCACTATGACCGGGTTTGGGGTAATGGCCTTTGCCCAGGTCCCGTTGCTCCAATCCGTGGGGCTGACGGTGAGCGTAGGCGCGCTCCTCGCGCTGCTGTTCACCGCCGCCTGGTCGCGCCCCGACGGGAACTCAGGGTCGGGGGTTTGATGGGCCGCAACGCCACCCCGGAGATCGGGCCTCTAACCCTGGTGAGCGCGCTCGGGCGCGGGCTGGACGCGACGTTTGCGAAGCTGGTGGGCGGGGAGTCGGGCCTTCAGCCATACACTACGGTCGGCGGCCTCGTGTGTGCGGTAGGGCGGGTATCCGGGATCGAGGATGTGGTCTTGCCCCGGATCTTGGCGCGCTACGACTGCCGCAACCATAGGCTCGCGGCCTTGGCGCTCGAGACCGATGGCTTCTCTGAGGCGGTCGAACGATTGGCGCGCAAGCTGGGAGCAGGCCAGATCGGCGTGGTCGTTGGAACCAGCACCTCGGGTATCGCGAAGACTGAAGCCGCCTACCGCGACCCGGCGTTTGCCGTGGCCGACGCCTTGCCCGCGAGCTTTCCGTATCGGGAAACCCACAATGTCTTTGCGTGCGCCGATTTTACCCGCCGTTACTTGGGCGTGAAGGGACCGGCGTTCGTCATCTCGACTGCGTGCTCGTCTAGCGCCAAGGCCTTTGCCACCGGCATGCGACTTATCCGCGCCGGGATTTGCAAGGCGGTGGTCGTGGGCGGCGTCGATAGCCTCTGCGACACGACGCTTTATGGCTTTCAGTCGCTCGGGCTTTTAGCCGCCCAAAGCCCGCGACCATTTAGCGCCGATCGCGATGGTATTGCGATCGGTGAGGCCGCAGGCTTTGCGATCTTGGCCGCGCCGGGAGTTCTGGGTGATGTCGGGGGCATGCGGCTTATGGGCATCGGCGATAGCGCCGACGCCTATCACATGACAGCCCCGCACCCCGAGGCCCTAGGGGCCTATGAGGCGATGTCCGCGGCCTTGGCGGACGCCGGCTGGCGGCCGTCTGATCTCGACTATATCCATCTCCACGGCACCGGAACCCTTGCGAACGATGCCGCTGAGGATCTCGCGATCGCCAAGATCGGTTGTAGCGCGACCCCGGTCAGTTCTACCAAGGGCGCGGCCGGCCATACCTTGGGCGCGGCCGGGGCGTGCGCGGTCGCGATCGCGCAATTGGCCATGAGAGAGGGTTTTATACCAGGGACCATCAACACCCTGGCCCGCGACCCGCGGCTGCAATCGACCTTGGTCCTTCAGGGGCGTTTTAGCCCAGTGCGCCGGGTCTTGATCAACACCTTTGGATTTGGCGGAAGCAATTGTAGCTTGGCCTTGGAGCGTGATGCATGAAGGCCTTTATTGCCGGAATTGGTCTCTTAGGGCCCGGTCTTGCGAACGCCGACGAGGGGTTTGCCGTTTTGCGCGGCGAACGCGCCTACCAGCCGACCGCGCTCCGGGTACCCGAGGCGAGGGGCCTTGCCGCGAATGAAGCCCGACGCTGTCCGATGCTGGCGCGTTACGCCCTCGATGTCGGTTATCAGGCCTTGAACGCGGCAGGCTGGGCGGCGGCTGAGGTCGCTACGGTCTTTAGTTCCGGGAGCGGCGACCTCGATATCCTTGATAAGAATTGTCGGGCGCTCGCGCGCCCCCCGATCGCTTTATCGCCGACCTTGTTTCATAACTCGGTCCATAATGCGGTCGCCGGCTATTGGGGGATTGCCATGCAGTCCCGAGCGGCCACGACCAGTCTGTCCGCCTACGACGATAGCTTTGCCGCCGGTTTGCTTGAGGCCCTAATGATCTCCGGGGACGGCCCCCCTTGTCTCATGGTGGCCTATGATTTGCCTCCGCCGCCGGCATTGGCCCCGGTGCGGCCGGTCACGGTCCCGTTCGCGGTGGCGGTGGCGGTGGCGCGGGAGCGTCCTCTTAGCCCATGCGTCCTGGTCGAGTGGGGATGGCGGCCGTGCGATCTTAAGGAAAGCGAACTATCGGCACCTGATCTCGAGGCGCTGCGCCGCGCGAACCCGGCCGCGCGCTCCCTGCCGTTGTTGCAAGCCATAGCCCAAGGCGCATCGACCCGGGTCGTGCTCCCTTATTTAGTGGACGGGCAACTGGTCCTCGACGTCTCGCCAATCGCGGGCTAGAAGGCGGACGCTCCGATGCATGAGCCAGAACCGGGGTCCTAAACCCATGCGTCGGGGACCTAGTGGCCCTTCACGGCGTGCCAGAAGGCGAGCCCGCCAGTCTTGGCCGCGTGACCTATCGCAAGGCCTACCTTTTTCGCTTCATGCCCGACCGTAAGCCCGGCATGCTTGAACTTCTGGCCTACGTCGTGCGTCGCCCGGCCCACGTTATGGCCGACATGGCGAGCCTCTTGCTTGATGTTGGCCGAGGCCGTGGGCGCACATATAACCATGGCGCTCGCGACAAGCGCCGCTAGGGTGAGACTCCGTCCAATGGGATGACGTAGGGGTCGGGCCAGGTGTCGTGTCGTTTTATCCATAAGTATCCACAGGGTAGAGGGAAGTAAGAGAGGTCATGTTTGTCTAAAAGTTCGCTTAGTGTAGCAGGGCAAACGCTCCCGGGAGGAGAGGGGATCAGTGCGGGCTGATATACGGCACAGACCCGGGCCCCAACGAGTGCCGGGATCGGGCGCTGCGGGCGCGGGCCTTCAAGCCGGGCGTTCAACCGCTGGTACTGATGGGTAAGCACCAAGAGAGAGGCAAAGCCTGCGCCGATTGGAACGTGCGCAAAGGAGGTGGTACTGTGGAAGGACACAAACCCGCGTCTCTTTGAATGTATGACCTTAGCGTCTGCACCTGATGGGATGGGCGGCCTGCAAAGCGAGCTCGCACGGCTCTCGAAACGAGATATGGTAGCGCTCGCGATGCTCGCCTACCAAGCCGGAAGGGCCGCGAGCCTGGACGCGGGACAGGACGTTTTGCGTGCGCTTAAGGCCTTGGTCCCTCTCGATGCCGTCTTATGTGCCCTTGTCCGACTCGATACCAGAATCGGGGCTCTTGAAGTAAAGGCGATTCTCGCCATCGATTGGCCCCCGGAATGGCTTGCCTTGTACCAAGACCATCGGTATGACTTAGTCGATCCCGTGCTGCGCATCCATTTTGCGCACTATGCCCCCCAGATTTGGTCGCACACCTATCGCAATGTCACGTCCTCGGATGAACGCCAGTTTATCGAGACCTCGGGGCGTTTTGGGTTAAGGGACGGCATGACGCTGGGTATGGCCTGCAGCGGACAAAGCGGAGGCAGCGTGCTGTCTTTTGTCGGAGAGGACTTTCTCCAGGAGTCGCGCTACCAGATTATGCTCAAGTACTTGACGCCGATGCTGCACGGTATCTTGGTGCGGCTCGCGGGAGGTGCGCCCCGCGCCGTATCGTTGACGACTCGGGAGCACGAGGCCTTGCGTTGGGCGAGCCTGGGCAAGACGACATGGGAAATGGCGCGGATTATGGGCATTAGCGAGCGCACCGTGACTTTTCATTTTCACAATGTCATGCGCAAGTTGAAGGTGCGTAATCGGGTTCAGGCGATAGCGCAGGCGGCGGCGCTCGGCGTGTTTGGCGACTATCTATGAGCCAACTCGTGAACGGCGAGGGTCGTATCAGCGCCTGAGCACGGAAGGCCTCCCAATCCAAGAGTGCCGCGACACACGGTGCGCCGCGATCGAGGATCTGAGCGGGACCCAGCGCCGAGCAGGGAAAGCCCCATCTACGCAGGGTCCGCAGATAAGCCGTTTCGACGACGAGGTAGAGATAGCGAACACTGTGGCCGCAAGACCAGTGATAGATACCCTTGTAGAGGAGACAGGAGATCGGTAGCGAGGGGCCTTGCGATCGGGGCGTCCGGCGGGTGGCCAGACGGGTGACCTCGACGGTGTCGGCCTGCTTTTTGATGGAGTGATCGGGACCGACAAGGGTCAGGAACTCCCGTTCCAGCATAAATGGACGCTCGGAGGGTATGAGGCGCACGACCCCGACAAGGGTGTTGTCCTCGGTAAAGACACCGATCGACGTGGAGCCCTCTTCGTAGGCGTCGCATTCAAGCCCATCGGGACGGCCCTTCACCCAGGCCAGGCTACTGCAATAGATAACATGGCGCAGTTGGAAGGCTTGGAGATGATCTTTGCAGGTCTCCAGGATGCGGACGGTTAATCGGTTGTCGGTGAAGCGAAAGCGATCAGCCATGATTGGCGCCTCAGGAATTGAGTCATCCCTAGATAGCGTATTTGCGGCATTCGGTGACCCCGTTCTTTACGGAAGGGTGGCTATCTGGAGGGAGTCATATCCCGTAGGCATGTTCTAAGGGGCACGATCGCGGTCAGGATCAGGGCCTGAGGGGGGAATGCCCGGCGGGAGCTGAGACGACAAGGGGGCGGCTAGCCCCTCGAGAGGCAGGCCTTCGGCGGCGATCCCAAAAAGCCACTCGGCCAAGGCCCCAAGCCCCATCAAACCGGCCCCTAGAAGATAACCGTCGAAGACCTGCTCGCGCGATCCTGTGGCGATCAGGACCGCGAAGACGGTCGGTGCGAGGACCCCGCCGATAGCCGTGCCTAAGGCGTAAAAAAGCGCGATCGCGCTGGCCCGGATCTCGACGGGAAAGCTCTCGCTTACGGTGAGGTAGGCGCCGCTTGCGCCGGCCGAGGCAAAAAAGAATATGACCGCCCAGGCCCCGGTCTGGGCGGTGACGGTCAGTGTGTGGTCACGAAAGAGGGCGGCACTCACTATCATCAGAAGCCCGGAAAGGGCATAGGTGCCGATCATCATCGGGCGCCGGCCCACGGTATCGAAAAACCGCGCCAAAAAGGCAGCGCCCAGAAAGTTACTTAAGGCGAAGGGCACGATATAAAGGCCGATGGTGGCTGCCGGCACATGGTAGAAACGGACCAAGACCAGGCCGTAGGTAAAGAAAAACGCATTGTAGAAGAAGGCCTGGGACGCCATAAGGATTGTGCCGAGGAGGGCGCGCTGCGGGTAGTGCGTCCACACGATCCGAAAAGCGCTGGTGAGTGTGATCCGAAAGCCGGCGGCGCGGCCCGTGGTCATCGGCCGAGGCTTAAGGGGCGGCTCTTTCTTGAGACTCTGGTACACCGCGCGCTCAAGCGTCCCGACTATTTCCAGGGCCTCGCGGCAGCGCCCGCGGCCTGCGAGCCAGCGCGGGCTTTCGGGGATGCGGGTACGCAAGGCAAGGGCGATGAGACCTAGAATCGCGCCGGCCCCGAACGCGAAACGCCAGCCAAAAAAGAGTGGTAGCCAAGCGGGATTGAGTAGCGCGAGGCTCAGGCCCGCGGCTCCCGCGGCCCCCAACCAAAAGCTGCCATTGATCACGATGTCGATCCGCCCCCGGCGCGCGGCCGGTACAAGCTCCTGAATCGCCGAGTTGATGGCGCTGTACTCCCCGCCGATCCCGGCACCCGTTAAGAAGCGAAACAGAGCAAGACTGCCGATATTCCAGGCGAGACCCGAGGCGGCGGTAGCGGTGATGTAGAGAATGAGTGTCACCGTAAAGAGGCGTTTGCGGCCCGAACGATCCGCGAGATAGCCAAAAAGCAGACTCCCGAGGACCGCGCCGAGAAGATAGCTGCTCGCGACCAGTCCGACCGATTGGGCGGAAAGCCCCAAGGTCTGGGGACGCCTTAGGATCGGGGCCAGCGAGCCCACGAGGGTGACCTCGAGCCCATCGAGAATCCACGCGATACCGAGCGCGAACACCATGCGCCTATGGAACGGCGACCAGGGAAGTCGATCGAGTCTGGCACCGATGTCATTCGCTGTGGCGGCCATGGGGCGAGTCCTGAATACGAGGGCAGAAGCGGCGCGTGCGTAACCTACCTTACCGAGAAGCGCCGCCGCCTGACAAGTCGCACGGCGATCGTGTGTAGGAGTGCGCCGTGGACGATGTATGTTCGGACCATCCGGATACCAAGAGGCGAATGGCGCCCATTACGCCCGTGACATTCCTCTTCCACTAGACCCCAATTGTGGCCCTGTGTTGTGGGACGTGAGCCGGTCAGGGCTTTGTGAGTTCCGGTTCGGTAAATTTTCGTCCCTGCAAGAGAAAATCGAGAAATCGCTCCGCGACCGCCGAGAGGCGCTTATTCTTCCGGTGCACGGCATGCCATTGGCGGAGGATCGGAAAGCCATGGACGTTCAAGATGGCTATATCCCCGGAGTTCGCCTCGGCGGCCACCGTGTTACGCGACAGCACGCTGAGCCCAAGCCCTCCGGCCACTAATTGTTTGACGGCTTCGTTGCTGCTCATGGTCATCCGGACCCGCAACTGGATATTGCGTTCGCGGAAGAAGTTTTCGGCCGTCATGCGGGTGCCGGAACCCTCCTCGCGGAGGATGAAGGGCTCGTCACGCAGACGCTCCGGCGCGATGTCCGTCTCGCCCGCAAGCGGGTGTCCGGCCGGCGCTATCACCACGATCGCGTTGTCGAGGAAGGGGTGAGCGACACCGTCGATGTCTTTAGGAACCTGGCCCATGATGTAAATATCGTCCAAATTTTGCTTCAGGCGCTCGAGAATGCTGTCGCGGTTGATGATCTCCAGGTGGACTTCGATGCCTGGATGCTCTTTACAGAAGGCCCCGGCTAGGCGGGGAGCGAAATACTCGGCGGTGGAGATAATGGAGAGGCGCAGGAGCCCGCGCTCGACGTTTCGGTTGGCATCGAGTTCCTGAGTCAGGGCCTCAAGTCGGCGCAGAATGTCGCATCCGGCGCGCTCGACTGCCTCGCCGTTGGCTGTCAGATAGAGCTTCTTCCCGATTTGCTCGTAGAGCGGGGCTCCTGAATGGGCGGCTAATTGTTTGATCTGTATTGATAAGGCAGCCGGAGTCTGGTGCAATTCGTGGGCGGCACGGGTCATATTGAGGTGCCGGGCCAGAACCGTGAAGATGCGCAGCTGGTGTAAGGTGACGTGACGAACGGACAAAGGTTTTAGTTCTCCATAATATAACCTTAATTTCTTTTTACTTTACTCTATGAAATGGCCTTTGTACATTGCCCCGGGCTAGGCCGATTGCGGCTCGACCGGACGGTTCGTGCCCTCTTCATGAGGAGCGCGCCACCAGCCGACTCAGGGTTTTGATCTCGGGATCAGCGATGGAAGGGGATTGGGCACGGGAAACGCCGTTTGTCTCCGACGACTCGCCAGGGGCCTTGGTCGTGTTAAGATGCCGCGCGGACCCCGTGATGCTCGGAGCCGCGGTTCAGCGAGCGAGCAGAGCGGAGATCTTGGTATTACTTTTCTAAAAGGTAACGTTAAGTTCTTTTTACTTTACCCTATGAAGTAGCTTCCGTACATTTCCTACGCTAGGGATAGTGGAGCGGACGGTGCGCGCTCACGCAAGACGCGTGAGGTTGTGAGCGGTGGTCGCGAGCCACCTCGGGGACAGAAATCGCCGCCCAGGGTGTGTGAGCAGGCTGTGTGGCGCAACGGACATGATTTGTCTACAGGGCGGTAGCAAGCACCCCGGACGCGGAGCGGTTATAAGTGGCGCCGACAGTGAAGGCGCGAGCGCGATTGGGGTATCCCGGTCGTACATTTCCAGAGCCAGCGCAGGCGTGCATCGAGGGATGCAGTTTCGCAGGTCGAGTTGAGTGATTGATACCTTAGGAGGGATCTATGGCTGGTAAATATGAAGCCGGCGTCAAGGAGTACCGCCAGACTTATTGGGCTCCTGACTACGTGCCTTTGGACTCAGATATTCTGGCTTGTTTCAAAATTATCCCTCAGCCTGGCGTTGACCGGGAAGAGGCGGCAGCGGCTGTCGCTGCAGAATCCTCCACCGGTACCTGGACGACTGTCTGGACCGACCTGCTTACCGATATGGATTATTACAAGGGCCGCGCCTACCGGATCGAAGATGTTCCGGGCGACGATAGCGCCTTCTATGCCTTTATTGCTTATCCCATCGACCTCTTTGAAGAGGGTTCGGTGGTCAACGTCTTTACCTCGTTGGTGGGTAACGTCTTTGGCTTCAAAGCCGTGCGCGCCTTACGTTTGGAGGACGTTCGCTTCCCGCTGCACTTCGTTATGACCTGTAACGGTCCGCCGCACGGTATCCAGGTGGAGCGGGACAAGATGGACAAGTACGGCCGTCCGCTTTTGGGCTGTACCATCAAGCCGAAGCTCGGTCTGTCCGCCAAGAACTATGGGCGCGCCGTCTATGAGGCCTTGCGTGGGGGCTTGGATTTCACGAAGGATGACGAGAACGTCAACTCGCAGCCCTTCATGCGTTGGCGCGACCGTTTCCTTTTTGTCGCTGACGCTATCCACAATGCCGAGGCCCAGACCGGAGAGCGCAAGGGACATTACTTAAATTGCACGGCGCCGTCGCCGGAAGAGATGTACGAGCGGGCCGAGTTCGCGAAAGAACTGAAGATGCCCATTGTGATGCACGACTACCTCACGGGGGGGTTCTGCGCGAACACGGGTCTTGCGCGCTGGTGCCGTAAGAACGGCCTGCTTTTGCATGTCCATCGCGCCATGCATGCGGTGATCGATCGCAATCCGCACCATGGTATTCACTTCCGAGTATTGACCAAGGCGCTGCGTCTTTCCGGCGGCGACCATCTCCATACCGGGACCGTGGTCGGGAAGCTGGAAGGCGACCGGGCCTCGACCCTCGGTTGGATCGACCTTCTGCGGGAATCCTTTATTCCTGAAGACCGCAGTCGCGGGATCTTCTTTGATCAGGACTGGGGCTCCATGCCTGGCGTTTTTGCGGTTGCCTCCGGCGGTATCCATGTATGGCATATGCCGGCACTGGTCGCGATCTTCGGGGATGATTCCGTGCTTCAATTCGGTGGCGGTACGCTCGGCCATCCGTGGGGCAACGCCGCTGGCGCTGCGGCCAACCGCGTGGCCCTCGAGGCCTGCGTCGAGGCCCGCAATCGGGGCGTCGATATCGAGAAGGAAGGCAAAGAGATCCTGACGAATGCGGCACGTCATTCGCCCGAGCTTAAGATTGCCCTGGAGACCTGGAAAGAAATTAAGTTCGAGTTCGATACCGTCGATAAGCTCGACGGCCAGAACCGCTAGTTTCGGGGATTAGACGCGTCATTCAGGAAGGAGGTCGTTATGGCTGAAATGCAAGAGTATAAGCAAGCCCGTCGGTACGAGACGTTTTCGTATCTGCCCCCCATGTCTGCCGATCAGATTCGTGGGCAGATTCAGTACATCGTAGCGCAGGGTTGGAATCCCTCGGTCGAGCATGTCGAACCTAGCCGCTCGTTTGCGTACTACTGGTACATGTGGAAGTTGCCCATGTTCGGTGAGCGCAATGTGGATGCGATCCTGGCCGAGCTTGAGGCATGCCGGCGGGAATATCCGAACCATTTGGTGCGGCTCATTGGCTATGACAATTACACGCAGAGCCAAGGCCTATCTTTTGTGGTGTATCGGGGCTCCTAAAGCTTGTTAGATGATTCGGGCGGATCCGGCATGTGTCGGACGCGGCCCGAGAGGGGGACATTATGTCTGACTTATCCTCATCCGGTGGCTTGCGCGGCCGTGAGCTGGCGCAGGAAATGCGGCGTCAGCAGGCCTTGCGTAAGCAGGGTGGACAGCAGGGACGGCCCGCCGTTCGGAAGGATGTGCCCAAGACGAAGCCCATGGCTTCGGCGGTGACGCCTGGGCCGGTGAAGGCCGAGGGCCAGGTCGCGAAACCTCGTGGACGGGAAGCCGCTTTGGCGTATCGCGCCGCGCGTTGCGCTGGCGCCCAGTGCTGGTCAGATCCTGGCCAGCGTCAGGCGCCAGGGCGCTCACCGTCTACCCCTCCCGCTAAGGCGCCCGAGACGCGGACTGCCCCGCCTTTGGTGCCTGGGGTCGAGGAAGAGTTTCTTGATTCGGTCTGCGAGATTGCGGAGACCCATCCCGAGGTTTTTGGCGGGCGCGACGGATCGGTGCGGACCTTATGCAAGGCACGGCGGCGTTCGCTCGCGAATCGCGGGAAGGTCGCCCTGAACGTGATGCGTGGCTTAAGTTCGGCGGCCGCTCGGCTGCGGTATCTGGAGACCGGGAATACTCACGAGTTTGCGCGGTTACACCGCGAGGAACTGGCGAAGCACGGGCGCGGGTCAGCAAAGCCGGCGCGTCCGACCGGACAACAACGTTCTCGGAAGTTTAGGGCGCCGCAAAAGGTCGAGATTAGCACAACGGCAGCCGGCGGTACGGTGAGCGGAACGCTGGTTGATCGGAATCATGCCGTCACCGGGGTCGAGGCCGGGAGTTGCCGGAGCATCACGGGCACCGAGTATACGGGCGCAGAGCATTATTCGCGGTTTTGTGGGACGCGAGCGACCCCTAATCCCGCGAAAGTGGGCGTGGGGAGCACGGCGAAGCATGTGGCGGTGACCGGTACCCAGGTCGGGCGCGCGGGAGGTGTCACGGGTGACGAGGCGGGGGCTTGCCGTGGCGTCACGGGGACCGAGTATCTGAGTCTCGAGAATTTCCAATCATTTTGTAAGACCGAAGCCCCGGCCCGTCCAGACAAGGTGGCTGTGGGTTTGACCGAGCGTCGGCAAGTGCCGGTATCGGGAAGCGATGAGGCTAGGCTTGGTCGGGCTACGGGCGCTGAGATTGGCGCCGCGCAGAAGATTACGGGTTCTCAGTATTCCGATGGCGGCGCGGCGCGCATGACGATAAACGGTGTGCCGAAGAAGGTCGCCGAGACCCACACCTTTCGAGGTACCGGGGTCACAGGCACGGCTGCCGATGCGAGTTCTCGGATCACGGGGCTCGAAGCGGGTGCGTGCCGCACGGTGACGGGCATCGAGTACTTGAGTCAGGAGACCTTTCGGGCCACGTGTCGAACCGAGGCTGAGCCGACAAGGCCAGCTAAGGTTGAGGAGACCGATACTCGGAAGGGTCAGCGCATCACCGGAAATTTGGTGGAGCGTTCGGAGAAGGTCACTGGTAACGAGCCTGGATCTTGTCAGCGCGTCACCGGTGCGGGCTATGTAGCCCCCCGCCTTTGCGGCGGCGGTACGGACAAGGTGCAGACCATGACCAACTTAAACGGCTCTGTCGTGACGGGAACGGGGATGGATCGTCTCCCAAAAACGACAGGTGACGAGCGCGGCGGATGCCTGCCCGTCACCGGGATCGATTATTACGGGCGTGAGCACTACGCCCAGTGCGACAGCGTGCCTCAGGCCGAGGCCTCCAAGGTCGCCTTGACCAGGACCGGCCGCGGCCAGCTCGTGAGTGGGCCGGCTTTGGGTCCGGCCCCGGATGTCACCGGCAACGAGGCAGGTGCGCACGTGGCGGTTTCCGGCACCCCGTATGCGGGGGAGGAGTTGCACTTTTCCCAGGCGGCAGCGCGTAGCGCCCGGGATAAGGTGCCGGCGGCCGGCGGCGACTGTGCGGCTTGTGGTTGCAAGGCCCGAGTGCAGGAGCTTGAAGCGCAGTTAGAGAAGATGCAGGGCCAGCCCTCGTCGGCGGGCGCGGTCGCGAGCCGGCGGTACGTGAGTCCGCGCCCGGCCGCGGCTGTGGCGAGTCCTGCGGTGCCCGAGGACTTCAGCATCATTCCGCCGTCCCGGCAGGGGCGGTCGCAGGTGACGGGGAACGCCGAAATGGGCCGACGCATTACCGGTCCGGTGGATCTCGCGCGCGGCCTGGTCACGGGGACGCCGGAGTTTCGGTCGCGGGATGCCAGTGCGGTATCGGTACCCGAGAGCGCGCCGCCGGCCGTGCAGTCCGAGGGACAACAGGAGCCGCCGGCACCAGGCGCGCACCAAATTACCGGTGACGATTGGAGTCGGAGCCAGCAGGTCACGGGCACCGAAGGCCACTGGGCCCAGGGTCGTAACCCCACTCAGCGGGGCGTGGCGCGCACGTGCACGATGTCGGCGGCTAAAAATAAGGACCAGCCGTTGGCGGTGCCGGTACCGGATGGCAAGGTTACGGGCAGTAGTGGCAACACCCGGAGTGGTTCGCTCGTGACCTATTCTGGCGGAGCGCGGGGATGATTCGGGTCGCGTCGCGTTGTCGACGCAGCGGGCGCCCGGACGGTCGGGGCTAGCGGCCATGGATACGCGCAAATCCTGGGCCCTTCGACATGGACGGTCTGCGGCGCGACAGGCCCCGGTGGCCATGGCCCGCGCACTCGCAGAGCGCGAAGGCCCGCCGGAGGGAGCTATGAATGCCTTAGCTCTAGGTGCTCAGCATCCGGCGTGCGGGACGCTTCCCGGGCAGGCCTGTAGGCATGGTTTGGCGCAGCGCCAGGAGAATGCCCGGCTTTATCAGTGCGAACAGGACATTAAGGCGCAGTTCGAGGCGATCGTCCCAGCCTTGCAGGAGATTTCGGGCGTGCCGCGCGGGGTAGATTTCCCACGCCGGGCGCAGGAGTTGGCGCAGGGTCGATTAGGCTTGCCGCTGCCGGAGTCCTTGTTGGAGCGGGCTTGGGTGCGGGGGCCGGATATCGGCGCCCTGCACGCCGCGGCCACCTTCTCGGTGGCGACGGCAGCGATTGAGCGATTTTCGGCGCGTATTCAGGCGGAAGCGGCGGCCGGGCAGAGTTTTGATTCGTTATTGGTGGACTGCGGTTTTCACGCGATGAATGTATCGGCCTGTTCTGACGGCCGATTGAAGGGCTTGTTTCCTTACATTTTGCGTGTACCGGCCTCGGATCTGGTACGGCGGAGCGCCTTTGCCGGGACCTTGTTCGATGTCGAGGCGGATACGCAGCACTGGGAGGACGCGGAGCTGCGGCGGTTTCGGGAGGGTTTTCCGACGACCGCCGATGCGAATACGCGGTATCTCAAGGTGGCGGTCTACCATGGGAGCTCGTTGGATCCGACGCATGAGGGCTGCGCCGCGCACGGCAGTAACGAGAGGGTCGCGGTCGAGGCGGCGTTGGAGCGCCTCCATCAGTTTCGCGAGGCGATTGAAAACGCGTTTTGCTGCGGGGCCAGCACCGATCTTCTGCTGATCGGGGTTGATACGGATACCGACAGCATCCGTATTCATGTGCCGGACGCAAACGGGGATTTAAGCGCGTATCGCTATGTGGATAGCGCCGCACTGTATCGGAAGACCTTGGATTTGGACGCGGATCGAGCCTGTCTTGCGGTCTATGACGCGATTCGGGCGGCGAGCGAGACGGTCGGCTGGGGGCAGGGGGCGGGTGTGCCTCATGATGGGATGCGGCGGCTTATAGCGACCTTACTCATCAATAATCTAAGTCAGATTGAGTATGTGGGGCAGTATCACGGCGGGTGGTACGCCGATGCGGGACACGGTGAGTATTTTATAGGTGTTGGTAACGGGTTTCAGGAAGTTCAGGTCCGGAATATTGCCTATTACGCCCATCTGGATACGGTGGAGGAGGGCGCGCCAGATCTGGATGTCGGTGTGAAAATTTTTCGCCATCTGAATTTGGAGCGTGGCTTACCGATCCCGATGATGCTGCGCTATCGATTTGATGCGCGGGTTCCGGGGAGTCGGGAGCGAATGCAGGACAAGATTCGGCGGGTGGCCGCGGCGATTCGTCATCGCTACCCGGAGCTTGCGGCCCAGAGCTTGCTGTATTTGCATGGCAGTATTCAGAATCTGCCCCTGGGCGGCACTTTCGAGGAGGTTGGCTTGGCATGAAGATTATGCGGGTTGAGAAGACGCTGGTGTCGACGAACCGCATCGCCGAGATGGGGCACCGCCCACTCCTTGTGGTGCAGGAACGGGAGGGCGGTTTGCGCTCGGTGGCCGTGGATTCGGTCGGGTGTATTCCCGGTGACTGGGTGATATGCGTGGGCTCGTCGGCCGCGCGCGAGGCCGCGGGGAGTAAGGAGTACCCCTCGGATCTCACCATTATCGGGATCATCGACAACTGGAAGCCCGAGTGAGATGGAGATTATGCGGGTGGTTTCGGATCTGGTGATAACCAGGCGGGTTCCGGGGCTGAAGCAAAGCTCCCTGCGGGTGCTAGCGGATATTGATGGCAAGCTGAGCGTAGCGACGGACCCCGTGGGGGTTCCCGCTGGCAAATGGGTCTTCACGGTGGCGGGATCGGCAGCGCGATACGCCCAGGGGGACTTCGGGGTCCTTACCGATCTTACCATCGGCGGGATCATCGATTTTTGGGAGCCGTAAGGCAGGTTTTTAGAGTGGGTCCGGACAGGAGGAACGAAAATGGCAGATGTAACGGGTATTGCGTTGGGCATGATCGAAACACGGGGACTGGTGCCGGCTATCGAAGCGGCGGATGCGATGACCAAGGCGGCGGAAGTGCGCTTGATTGGTCGGCAGTTCGTCGGCGGCGGTTATGTG